>NZ_SNUB01000059.1 GCF_004378355.1 Psychromonas algicola | reverse complement strand
TGTGTATTTTAGTTTTTATCGATTAGGTTGTATTGACCTTGAATCAAGTAAAGACTATTGGACGGTAAAAGTGTAACCCATGTATGTTTAATAAAGTGTTACCTATGAACTTGACTGTACAGGCCCTAATTTCATTTGTATTAGGATTGATCAAAGTAGCAGGAATAGCCTGATAATTATCAACTCCTGCACTTTCTAGAACAGTTAACAACTTATTACTAGCTAGCACTGTCCCCCCAGTTAAAAAATGAGGAATGCTCTCACCGATAGGGAAATTATGTTCAAAAATTAATTTAGGTAATTTTTGGGGATCTATAACTCGACCTTGCATTACACTTTGCTCCCGAAGCAAAGGTGCTTTTTGTACACCAAAATCAACGTATCCAGTAGTACTAAATTTGTAATATTGATTCATAGATCTTCTCCTTGATTAGCTTGGTGTTTACATTTAGGTTTATGACATTCAGTAGAAAATTGCTGGATACTCAATCATTTAAATCTTTAACTATATGATTTTATTTCGTTTAACTAATGAGTATCCACTACTTTGCATCTTCCCTTTGATTATTATTAAGATCAACGTTTGGATGTCCACTACTTTCACTTATATTGAGAGTTTACAGTAAGGGAAAACGCATAAAATTGAGAGAGCTAATAGATAAAAGGTCATTTTATTTGTTATCCAACGGGCTTTTGTGGGATCTATTCTACGCTTTTAAATATTAGGAGCATGCCTTTAATTTTAAATTAAAAAATAAAGGCAGCCGTGTACTTTGATCTTCTACTTCATAAACAATAAAGAAATATTTATTTAACTTCCTCACCTAATTTAGCTTCTTCTAATACTTTGCGTATTAAAGCTTCCTCTATTTTATATTTAACATTCCCTTCTTCTATTTCTTTAGGAGTCGAACGCATTAACGAAAACCAAGAAGTTGTAGAAGACACTGTTGCTTCTTTAGAAACAACTAAATCGGTATTTGGATCGGTATAAGTAACAATATAATCCTCATAGTGATAAAGAGGAGATAAACCAAAGGTAATTATATTAAAGAAGCCTGTTACACCTTCTAAAAATCCATTCATTTCATCCTTTATAACAGAAATATGAGGTGTTGATGAAACCTGAGATTTGTCACCAGGTACCGCTTGTAAACCTCGCTCTTTAAATTTATCAACAACACTGTTAATACGGTTTCTATTTGAACAAGACGTTTTTATGGTATTCCCTATACGACTGTCATAACAACTAAGGCTAGCTTCAATGTTTAATGGAAATATTTGTAAATCATTTTTCGAATACTTAGTACTTTGATTGCTCGTTTCTTTTAATAAGTCCATATCTGAGACTGTAATATGAGTACAGCCAGATAAAACAATTAAAGATAAAGTTAAGGTTAATATTTTCATATAATTATTTTTCCATTAAGTTTAATAAGCATCACATTCTATATATCAATTAGTTATCAGTCTAGAGCATTGAAAAGATAAAAAACAAATATAAACTAAATACAAAAAGACATTTTTTATTTAATGTTTAGCTCGCCTATTCTCATCGGAATATTTTGATTATTATTAGCGGGTTTTCAAACCATGCTTTAGTAAGTAAAGCATGATTTGAAAAGTTAATAATCTTCTCAACTGGACAACATTATACCTAGTCAAATAACACAGGATATAAAGAAGCGATTAATAGCAAAGCCATTACACCGTTAAATAAACGCAATCGCTTTACACTAGATAAAATGCTTTGTAACTTTTGTCCAAGTATTACCCAAACGCTGACTGATGGGATATTAACAATTCCAAAAACCAGAGCAACTAAGAGAACCGATTGAAGATCTCTTTGCGGCGCATAAATAGCAATCGC
This sequence comes from Psychromonas algicola, assembly GCF_004378355.1. Taxonomy (GTDB): domain Bacteria; phylum Pseudomonadota; class Gammaproteobacteria; order Enterobacterales; family Psychromonadaceae; genus Psychromonas. The sequence goes on along the minus strand of NZ_SNUB01000059.1, from coordinate 1,413 downwards.
ACTTAATGCCATTGTCCACGCTTTTGGATTAACCCATTGAAACAAGCTAGCTTGGATAAAAGAAAACGGTTTAGCCTTCTCCGATTGCCCACTTTCAGGGGCCGTCGAAGTAGCCACTTTATAAGCTAAATAAAATAAATAAACCACACTCGTCCACTTCAATATCAAATAGCTAGCAGGGAACAAATCAAAGACTTGCATAATACCAATACCAACAAGCGCTACCATCAAGGTAAAGCCTAAGCCAACGCCCATCATATGAGGCAAGGTTTTACGGAATCCAAAGTTAGCACCAGAGCTCATTAACATTAAATTATTTGGCCCAGGCGATATCGAAGAAGCAAAGGCAAACAAGGCTAACGCAATCAATATTTCTATATTCATTTTCATTCCAGTATCAAAGTTTATTGAAGAAATACTATAAATGACTTCCCACGACATTAAATTGCCTTTATTGTTTAATTTTAGAAATAAGAGCAATTAATCATGAAAATTGACAAGTTTACCGAACAAATATTGCAAGAATTAAAAAATGACGGTCGAATGAGTAATATCGATTTAGCTGACAAGGTAGGATTATCACCCTCAGCGTGTTTACGCAGAGTGCAAGATCTAGAGCGCCAAGGCATCATTAGCGGTTATCGCGCGGTGATTAATAATAGAAAATTAGGCAAAGGTTTTAGTGCTTTTGTGACCGTTGGTTTATCCATCCATACAAAAGATGCACAGTTAGCATTTGAACAAGCTATTGCTCAATCAGATGAAGTATTAGAATGTCACAATGTAACCGGTAATTACGAATACCTGTTAAGAGTAGAAACAACAGATCTAATGGCTTATAAACACTTTCATACAGACGTATTAGGTGATTTACCGCAAGTCGCGACGATCAGTACGCATGTAGTGATGGATTCAACGAAGGATGAGTATAAATAGTTTTTGTATTGGTAAACAAAAAATGTAGAAATTAAATATTAACTCGTCTACGCTCGTCGGGTCATTTGGAGCATTCTTAGCAGTGTTTTCGCCCTGTCGGCGACATACTTTTTCTTACCAGAAGAATAAAGTAAGCAAAAAGACTGGCTCCCAACTCGTTTTTTAATCTGAATAAATAACAGCCTTCTAAACGCACCGCTCATACTCGACATCCATGTCTCGAAATGAGCTAGCAACGGCATCCCTGCCTCTGCTTGCTAAAGGCAGTCATTCATTCAGAAAAACTCAACGGGAGAGTTTGATGTAGCCACATTGAGTATCGTTATTATTAAGTCATTGATATTGTTGAGTTCAATGAGTGGATGCTGAGATGGTCACTCCAAAACGGCATCGCAATGTGCCAAGATAGATAAGTATTCAGCAAATCAATCTAAATATGGAGTGACCAACATGAAATGTAGCGTAATTAGTATCGAC
>NZ_SNUB01000058.1 GCF_004378355.1 Psychromonas algicola | reverse complement strand
ATCTTCTTAATTGTATCAGTAAGGAGTGGGCTCAGTTGCTCCCACTCCTCTTCGTTTAACATTGGCAGATTTTTATCTACCCTCCAACCATACTCAATATTCATAACTTGTGATGCTTAACGCCTTGCTCACCGGAAAATAACGAGCGTAGCGAGTAATTTTTCCGCGTGCGGCAACTTGTTAGATTTCATAGCCATTTGCACTATTTATAAATCCTACCAATTGATCCATACGTTCTCTTAAATCTGAAATATCTAAGTCAGCAGGATTATTCTTTACATAATGACGGGCAACTTTGACTTTGCTTGCTGTCTTTTCCTCTATGCTCCGTCGCTTTTTATATTTGAGAAGGTTTTCCCACTCACCTTTATTTACTAAGTTGCTTGCAGATGGATGAACACCCTTAACACTTTCTTCAACTTTATCGAAGTCTAAGTAATTTTCTACTTCTCGCCCCTTAGTAACCCACGCAAATCCCGGACCTGAATTAAACTCATCTTTCAATCTTTGCTTAGTAGCATTGATGCACGCGCGAGATCTATTTTTATCGCTGTCAAACATTATCACTGTATTTCGATTTAGCTTTCTTACAGAGATTAAATCATCAGCAGCTTCATTTTCGATATCCTGATCAAGGGCTGTTAAATGACTGAACAATCTACCGCCATAAAACATAATCGAATAATGAACACCCTCTACTAAATCTGGCGAATGAGCCTCAAGCCAATAGTTTAGGTATATTCGGTCAGATGGCCCTTCTACCCAAATCACACAATTTGCTTGTAATATGTCTGAAGCTTTATAACCAAGATCATTACATATATTTGAACGCTGCTTAGTACTCGAAATAGCTTCAACGGAAGAAACCCCATCAACTTGTGTGACGTGGAATATTTCAGATTCCACTGCATCCAATAAATGAGCGGAATGAGTTGTAAAGAAATACTGATTTTCTGTTTTTTCTGACAGGTATTTGACCAGTTTTCGCTGTAGTAGAGGGTGCAAATGAAGTTCTGGCTCTTCTACACAGAGTATTGTTTCATCTAGCAATGTTGCTGCCGCTGCCAAAATAACTACTTCATGAACCCCAGTGCCTAGTGACTCTAACGGAAGTGTTTTACCATCCATATGTATGAGCACCATATTTCTTTCATATGGTATTTCAATTTCAGCTGTTTCATTTTCAAGGACTTCTTGTATAAAACCATTTATAGAAACAAACTTTTCTTTTAGGTCTTGTTCGGCAAGAGGCGGGTTTTGAATTTTTGCAATTCTCTCGATTATCCCTTCACCACTATAGTCATTTGCTTCACTTCCGGCCCCACCAATTTTCCTAATCGCAGGTATTACTTCTACGTCAGGTGTCGAATCGGGCAAATAGGCGAGAGCTTTAATTGTCTCTGGCAACCAATGTTGCCTTAGGTTCCCCCCTGTGCTTCGAGTTAGCCCATTCCATAACTGCTGCCACTCTCTTTCATTAAGTTCTTGAAAGACCTCATCAACGTTGATCTCCAGTTCGAACGTGCCATTAGGGTTTCCAGCTTTATATGTAAACCATATCGCTCCATCAACCATAAAGCATTCTGAGCACAGAACCTTTCTTGCGAGCTGGCGATGAACCGCGTGTTGTCTTTCATCAGGTAGTTTCTGATTAATGTAGCTATCAATATCCCCTTCAAATAACGGGAATGACACACGATGCTGAGCTCTTTCATTTGATATGTGATGATCAATATCTTTAAAAGGATTCTCTTGCTGATTTCTTCCAAAGTTTTGTTGATTCTTTGCTTTTCCGACAAAATAGGCATATTGATCATTTAAGAAATTGACAATATTAGACTTCCCAACGTTGTTCTGACCAATAATCAAATTGACTTTTTTGAGCGGCCCTATCCTGACCATTTCATCACCAACACTTCGGTAACCAGAAAAACCAAAACCTTTTAGTAGCACAAAATTATCCTTGTAAATCTAACGCAGAGCGCAGCTGCATTTTGGTTGGTGTGTAGTTTTGTGTAAAATGGCGAAGCCATACACAATAAAGCGCCGACCAAAATGTCAGCTGGCGCGTATTGTTATGCAGTTGCATTTTCAATAGGAAGAAGTAAAAAATTACTACTTGATCCATTTTTTCGTGAATCTTTATAAGGTGCGTAATCTGAAGACTGATAAAAATCTAATGCATTTTCTTTTGAAGAAAACTCAGCAACAAGAGTATATTGAGGCTTATTATCACCTTCTAATAACTCAATATTTGAAGTTCTAGTAATATACTTACCACCAAATTTTGACAACAATGGAGTCACCTTAACCAAATATTCTTCTACCCAGGATGGATTAGTAATATTGGTCTCGACTATCATTAAGTGCTTCATATTATTCCTTGTGTAAAAAATTTAACGATTAAGAGGACACTCACCCTTATTGATGCATAACGCCCGCCTAACACGCAATGTGTTGGCGTGGCTTTTTGCGTTGTTTGCCAAAACCATGACAACTTAACATTGTCGGAGTTTAGGCGCTTGTTAGCATGCTATACGGGCAAGCATTAGTTACACATTTTATTATAAGCTTTTGTAAAACCAGAAAGGTTCAAGGCTTTAGTAAACCACCCTGAACTCGAATACTTTCCGGCAACTTTAACAACATTACCTTTTTTGAAAGCATTTAAGTCTGATTCACTTAATTTCATATAATAATATCGATCATCAGTGACTAAATCAGAACCTCCAAGGTATGTAGAGTAACCTCCATTTTTATCCACTGGAGAGTTGGCATCAACAACATATTTCAAACTTGCAGTAAAACTTAGGCTCTCAAATCCATAGGAAGGTGCTTCCATATTCATTTCATTACAACGAAATATAAAGGAGTCTTTTCTTATTTGTATCACTTCAACTTTTGAAGAGTCAAAAGGATCTGATTGCTTTGTAAAAGCGGTCCACCCACTACCTAAGTTTAGAAACTTTGTTTCTGCATTAGCACTACCCAATGATAAAAGTAATGTTAATCCCAAAATTGTTTTAAATATTCCCATTTTCAACTAACTTCCTTATGAGCAGCTTGATGACAAAATTGATAGCCGATTCTAAATTGCATGCTAACGCCGCGCTTTGCGGCTGGTTTGGAGCGCAGCGGAAAACCAGTCCGACAATAGCGTCTTGTTAGCTTTGTTTGGTATAATGAGCATCAAATTCTTTAAGTATATTTGGGTTGAAATAAGATTTACTGCCACTCTTTGGATTCGATGGATTATACAACCGCTGATGGCAGTATTTTTCATTACTTTCAAGTGATTTTCGGATTTGGTGATAGTCGTTGTTAGCTTTAAAGTCCGAGTATCTCTTTTTCAGTCTTGTTGTTAATACATCATAGTCCCAAGGATACTTATCCATAATTTCCTCTTCAGCCAACCTAACAACTGGTGCCTTAGCATCGTTGGTAATTTGGACTGGTATAGCTGAACCGCTTTTAACCTTTTTGAAATTCACATCGATTCTTAACGACAGGTTATAATCTGATAAATCATCATTGTCATAGTCTTTTTCAACTGTTTTTATGTATTTCAAAAGATTTTTCTCAGAAGCGTTAAGTGTTTCCCCATTAACTGAGTCAAAACCTCGGAAAAATGCCATTGGCATGAGATAAAAATTATATTTATCTAGAACAGGACCAAACCACTCTTGTATTAGATGTAAATAGTTCTGTAGAGATGCCGTACCAATTTCCTGAACTTTTATTGCCAAGGAAAGATCATCATTTATAAAATGTATTGAATTATCTCGAATTTCAGCGAGAGTCGTTATGTTGTCTTTAACAACACCTCCGATTTTTACACCATAATCTTCAGTAATTATTCTATGGGCCTCGTATAGGCTTACAGACATAGGGTTGCCAGCGCGATTATTCTTTATATATCGTTTTTTAGACTTCCCGCCCTTTTTTAGTTGACGATGCTCCCATACATATAAGCTAGTCACTTGATTTCTGGCGAGCTGTAATACCTTTGCCTTTAACAATAATTCCCATGCGTTTATACATAGAACAGAGAATGTCTCTTCCCGATAGTTAAAATCAGGCTTATTGTATATTTCTATTGCTGAAATCATTGCTGCAATAGACTTATCGAGCATTGCCCTCGCTCTGGACTTCATATGTTCTCCGTGAAGCTAACGCCTTAATAAACAGCGTGAAGTATGGAGTATTTTTGGCGTACAATCAACGCGAAGCGTCCACGCCAAAAATGCAGAATACTTTGCGTCTGTTTTGATTAACTTTGTTAAATTTCGTC
>NZ_SNUB01000057.1 GCF_004378355.1 Psychromonas algicola | reverse complement strand
ACTTTAATCCCTTTGATGCTTTAAGGGCGAATGCTTCTAACTCTTCTTTTTTCATAATTACCTATCCTTAATATGATTAAGTTAATGATAGGCAATTACACAGATTTTAGGACAGGGTCATCACTGTTGAAGCGATTAGCTTTTTTATTGGTTTTTTTAAATATAACAATTACAGTCTTCTGAAAATATCGCTTATGGATATCAATGAATAGGTGTTCAATACTTTAATCACCTAGGCTAAAAAATTCTTATTTAATAAGCTAAATAGCCTTACTGGGAGCAAGAGTAAACCAAGTAAAACTGTTATAAGACAGTAAGTAAAATCTTACACTTGCCTTTTGGATTTAAATATTAAGGGAGTTGTTCAATAAAATTAGGTAACACGGGATTTTTTTGAGTCTCAAGGCTAATTGGCCCCGTTGTGGCTAACCAATCTCCACTTTGCGGTGATGCATGTCCAGACTGAGAAACTCGTACCAGCACTTCTAATTTTTCCACACTTGTAATGTCCTTTCCCGGAGCCATTGCATTACTTGAGTCTAAGGTCACCAGACTTGGCAGGTCATTTAACTTGAAACGTTTTATCGCCAACGGTACTCTTGAACCTTGCCAAGCTCGAGCGTATACAAATACAGTTTCGTTACCTGTTAATTCGGATTTAATCGAGCTTAGATCTAATTGCACATCAATACTTGCAAGCGCAAGTTTTGAGTTTACTTTAGGGCTAGACTTAACCTTGGCTTTAACATTAGTTTCAATAGAGTTATTGAAACTAGTATCGCTAATTATGGTTTGTGTTAACTTTTTATCAGCTGCACTTACTTTAACTGCAATCATTAAAATACAGATGATACACGCAACTCTTTTATTCATAATTTTTCCTTAATTATACTAATCGAATTGAAATCGCTTAATAGCAGCATCACTTACTTGTTATGTTCTAATTTCGCATGCCTAACATTTTTTATTTGAAAATCATTTGCAAGTAGCATTATTGATAGAGTGTAAATAACGAACTTTAAGGTGGATGTGATTTTCATTATTACCTCTTGAGTTTAGAGATCGGGTATATATAAAATCTACAAAGAAAAGAATATCAAATTTATATATTAAAAGAAAAGTAAATAAAACGTTAATATTATTCAATTACTTGATTTTAAATACCTATTTCAGACATACATTAATTCATTTGCCTCGACTAAACCTTTTATTTAGCATTTGTTAAAAGTAATAAATGTTTGGGAAAGTTCAACGGTGGGGGCGCAGCTGCATTGAGTAAGGTTTAATCGTAACTTTTTGATAATGTTTAATTCAATGAGTGGGTTTTCAGCACTTTCGCTACCAGTAAATGAATGATGTTACTGCTATTTAACGTAAACTGAAGTGTTGAAAAATAGCTTGACGTATTTCCATATATTCAATTTTTCCTCTTGGTTTAAGCATCGCTTGGAATCCATATTGATAACCATTGTAATCAAGTGAAACATCACAAACGGTATATGATGATCCTGTTCGGTGGCCAAACTTATTGGTTCGATATACTCTTTCACATTCTTCTATAGAAAACTGTGTTTTCTCTATCCGTGTATAGGACAAGCTTTGTGTTGCTTCAAACCATATAAATAATATGATTAAAACAAGTGTAGGTGAACATAAGTAAGAGTAGCGCAATATTTTCTTTTCATAGCGCATCATGAACAATGGGAAAAAAATTAGATTCAAAATTATAAAAATAGCTCCTACATATTTCCCCATAAGAATGAGTAATACACGTGTATCGCCCATTGCCATAAGAAAGGCAGGAAACAATATAAGCACCTGTAACCCTGTTGCAAAGCCGATACGTATACTAGGTTTCTGTGCAAAAAATGCGAGTAATAAGCTTCCAATGGCACAGTAAGCTAAGAAGAAAACTACCGGTAATATAAAAGGTGATGCAACAACTAAAAAAATATCACCTGAATTTACATCTAATGCCAGTTGAGTTACATATATTAATGCAATCACATAAATTACAACAAAGACTGAAAACGCTATTTTAAAGTGATTAAATAATCTAGCAAGACCTCGATTAAATCCTTGAGTTAAATAAGAAATTGGCGGTAGCATATTGACGTCGTCAGAAAACCCATATTTTTCTTTATCAATTTTGGATGTATCCATACTTTATTAATTTTACTCTTTTTTATTAAGGTTTGATGAATTCAGTTTTTTTGAATAAGGTATCATGCGATAGTCGATTCTGAAAATATTATTGCTTTATAACGCACCAGCTTTTGCTAAAAGCAATCAATGAATGGGTGTTCAGCACTTTCTACATATGAGTACCTATACTTCTAGTGACTATTTTTTGTGTTAACTCGTCTGCGCTCGTCCAGTCTGATTGATGCTTATTAACAGTGTTTTCGCCTTTTCGGCGACCAAACTTTCTTTTATCAGAAAAGACTTTTACCCACAACACGCAGAAAGACTGACACCGAATCGCTTTCTAATCCAAACAATGCCTATACCTTTAAAGTCAGCTTCCTTAACGCACCAGTTCATACGACACGTCCTTGTGTCGGATGAACTTACAGCAAACGTCCTGTTTGCTGTTGCTGAAAGTTATCCATTGTTTGGGAAAGCTCAACAGTGGGGTTGTCGCAGTCACATTGAGTAAGGTTTTATCGTAACTAATTGATAATGCTTAATTCAATGAGTGGGTGTCCGGCACTTTTTGACTTCCATTTTCAGGTTAAGCGTGCATAAGTCAAAGCTAACTCTATAACTTCTTTAGAAAATCTTTGGCTCTCTCTTTTTCCAGACCGAGAAGGTATATAATCGTAATTTCTTTCCGTCACAATTTTTTCACATAAAGCAATAATATAGATTAACTGCGAATTGCAGATGCCTTGCGAATTGAGAACATCATTTACATCGAAGAACTCATGTTTGGTTAAACTTGAAGTTTCGATTTGTATAAGTTTCTCTGAAATTTGACATATAGACTTATCATGTTCTTCAATTACTGTAGAGTTAATATCAATTTTATTATCGATATTATCAAATCGTTGTTTTGAACTTCTTATAAATTGGCTTAATAATTGAGATTGTTTAGCTTGTTGGTCTGCTAATTGTTGAAGGAGATCATCATCTGATACTTCTGGCGCAGGATACATACCATATTTGCGGATTGAAGGCATTACTTCATGATATACCCAACGTTGAAACTTTTTTGCACCAGAGCTTTTTGCTCTAGAAACTACGCGGTAAATTCCGGGTTCTGTTACAAAATACCCAGTTTCTTCTTTGGCATTTTCGATGTATGTCTCCATGTGACTCTCATCATCATCGAGAGCTGAAATTGATTCATGTAGAAGTGATGCTTGATTAGAAGAACTAGTGCCATCTATTTGTTGTGATTCTTTCGAGATTACTCGCACTACATCAGATAACAAAAATAGAGTATTTCCCTCTTTTTGCATCGTTTTTATCTCTAATTTTCCATTTTTACTCGGATATAACAATACTTCAAACATATGATTTCCTTAAATTGAACTCAGCCAATGAATAATAACATTGTTATATACTAGGTTGCACTCTGTAGTGCCTTAAGAATCAGTTACGACTGCATTAATCAGTATATCTTTCTATTCACAAAATAATGTTAACGGGGTCAGGTCTTGCCTTTTGCTTTTAATCATCAACTAGTTAATGATTAAACTAAAATCAACGCGGCTACAACTGCCCACCGTTGAGCTTTCCCAAATAATATATTGCTTTTAGCAAACCCAAACAGGATGTTTGGGTTAGGCTCGTTCTGGCCATGGATGGCCAGCAAGAGCCGGTGCGTTATAAAAGCTATTTATTATTTGGATAAGAAAGCGATTCGGTGTCAGTCTTTTTGCTTACTTTTTCTTCTGACCAAGAAAAAGTAAAGTCGCCGACAGGGCGAAATCCAAAGCCAACAATATCAAAAGGCCACGACGAGCGCAGACGAGCTAATATCAAACCATAACGAGCAAACCCAAAACTATGCATTCCCACGCGGAGCATGGGAACGAGGATTCATAACAATATAAGTAATGGGTATTCATTCATCAAACTCAAATATTATTGAGCTACAATAAAACCTTACTCAACGAGGCTACAACAACTCCCCGTTAAGTTTTTCTGAATCAATTACTGCCTTTAGCAAGCAGAGGCATGGAGCGATTTATGCGGCAGCATAGTGTTTGAGCGGACTAAGCTCTGCGTGTCCTTTGCCGTAGCTAGCTCAGTTCGAGACATGGATGTCGAGTCTGAGCGGTGCGTTAAGAAGGCTGTTATTTATTCAGATTAAAAAACGTTACGGGCGTGTACAGTCAAGTTCATAGGTAACACTTTATTAAACATACATGGGTTACACTTTTACCGTCCAATAGTCTTTACTTGATTCAAGGTCAATACAACCTAATCGATAAAAACTAAAATA
>NZ_SNUB01000056.1 GCF_004378355.1 Psychromonas algicola | reverse complement strand
AATGAAATGCGACCGCATATGAGTTTGGGAATGAAAACCCCAAATCAAGTGCATAAAAAAGACCAGGAGCAAGAGCTACTGGCCTTCCATTAAAACCGTCAACCTATTTCAGGACGGGACAATCTACTGTTTTTATTTCAAAATCTACTGATAATTAATGATTTTATTGATTGTCCCAGAAGACTTTTCTGAAGTGTTTGCGGCATACTGATACATAGCTTTCATTTCCGCCTATTTCCACCTGTGCGCCTTCCTGAATAGCGTTACCGTCTTTATCAAGACGCAATATCATATTTGCTTTTCGTCCGCAGTGACAAATTGTTTTTAATTCCACTAATTTGTCGGCCCAAGCTAATAAATATTGGCTACCAGGAAAGAGCTCTCCTTTGAAGTCTGTTTTAATGCCGTAACATAAAACGGGGATGCCTAGGATATCTACAACATAAGTTAGCTGTTTAACTTGTTGTTTACTCAAGAATTGAGATTCATCGATTAAAATACAATGCTGCTTTTGTTGTTTATGAATCTCACCGATCATGTCAGCTAAATTATCAGCTTCTGTAAAAATATGGGCATCACTTTCAATACCAATACGAGACGATACTTTTCCTACGCCTGAACGATCATCAATCGCAGCTGTTAAAACGAATGTGTTCATTCCACGTTCGCGATAGTTATAAGATGATTGTAATAATGAGGTTGATTTACCAGCATTCATCGCTGAATAATAAAAATAGAGTTGTGCCAAGGTGGATTCCTATTATTAATATGGCTCATAGGCTTTCTGTGATAAGAATACTTATGAATAATAAAATGTATCGCTATAGTAACATTACCTTAGCGATTTTTATTCTTATCGTGATAACAGATTTGATTTATTTAGCTTTTTTCCAGTTATCATATGCCTAAAAATGTATGACGAATTAATAACAAATGGAGTGATTGATGAAACAGCCTATCTTATATTATGTTTATGACCCTATGTGTAGCTGGTGTTGGGGATATCGTAATACCTGGTTAAAGCTATCTGATAATTTAGTTGGGAAAGTGGCTATACAATATCAATTAGGTGGATTAGCCCCGGACTCCGATGTTGTGATGCCAATTGAATTACAAGCAAGTTTGCAGGGAATCTGGCGAAATATACAAGAGCAATTAGGTACTGAGTTTAACTTTGATTTTTGGCAGTTGTGTACGCCTCAACGCTCGACTTATCCTGCTTGTCGTGCTTGTTTAATTGCGCGAGAAGAGGGAAAAGAGCTGGAAATGTTGTTTGCCATTCAACAAGCTTATTATCTACAAGCCAAAAATCCTTCGTTAAAAGAAACTTTGATTGATTTAGCTGGCAATATCGGCTTGAATGTTGATGAGTTTAAATCGAAGTTAACTGCTATTGAAATAAATAAAAAGCTAGAGCAAGAAATTGGTTCAAGTCGACAATTACCAATTCAGGGATTTCCTTCTTTAGTGCTGGAACTTGATGGTAAGTATTTACCTATTCAGGTTGATTATTTAGACTGGCAAAAAACGTATTCTCAAATAATGAGTTACTTAAATTAAAGTTGTTTGATTAAAAGTAAAAAGCCAGCAAACGATTTATTTACTGGCTTTTTTATTGGTTATTGAAATATAGATTTATGCAGCGCTTTCTCGTGCCTCAATAAATTCAATCGCGCGTGAGATACGTGCCACACTTCTTTCTTTACCAATTAACGCTAGTGTTACGTCAAGAGAAGGGGATTGACCTGCACCTGTAATAGCAACACGTAATGGCATTCCAACTTTACCCATTCCAACTTCTAATTCAGTTGCTGTATCTTCTATCACTTTGTGTAAATTTTCTTCTGACCAATCATCAGTTGCTTGAAGTTTACTTTGAACAAGAACTAATGCTTCTTTAGCAACAGGGCGTAAATGCTTTTTAGCCGCTGTTGCATCAAATTCTTCGTATTCCTCGTAGAAGTAACGACTAGCACTTGCTAATTCAACGAGAGTTTTTGCACGTTCAGCCAATGCTGTTATAACTTCAGTCAGAGCTGGTCCATTATTTGTATCAATATTTTGTTGATCCATGTGCCATTGTAAATATTTAGCGACGTATTCAGGCTCAGATGTTTTTATATAGTGGTTGTTTAACCACAATAATTTATCTGTATTAAAAGCTGATGCTGATTTACTTACATGCTCTAAACTAAATAAGTCGATCATTTCTTGTTGAGAGAATACTTCTTGATCACCATGAGACCAACCTAAGCGAACTAAGTAGTTATTTAATGCGTTAGGTAAATAACCTTCATCACGGTATTGCATCACTGATACTGCGCCATGACGTTTTGATAATTTAGCGCCATCATCACCTAAAATCATTGAGCAATGTGCAAATGAAGGAACTGGTGCGCCTAATGCTTCATAAATATTAATTTGGCGAGGTGTGTTGTTAATATGATCTTCACCACGAACCACATTAGTAATTCCCATATCCCAATCGTCTACAACAACACAGAAATTGTAGGTAGGTGAACCATCACTGCGACGTATGATAAGGTCATCCAACTGGTCGTTTGATATTTCTATCTTGCCACGGATTTCATCAATGAACACAACAGAGCCTTGCTTAGGGTTACGGAAACGGATAACACAAGGTTGACCTTCGGTAGCGGCTTCATTGACAGCAACAATTTTGGGATGATTCGCATCATAACGTGCCATTTCTTTATTGGCTTCTTGCTCTGCACGTATTTCATCTAATAGTTCTTTAGGTGCATAACATTTATAAGCTTTATCTTCTGCTAATAGCTTATCAACCATTTCATTATAACGGTCAAAACGTTTTGTTTGATAATAAGGGCCTTCATCCCAATCTAGACCAAGCCAAGCCATTCCCTCTAAAATTGCATCTACAGCTTCCTGTGTAGAACGTTCTATATCAGTGTCTTCAATACGTAAAACGAATTGACCACCTTTACTTTTTGCATGTAACCAAGAATATAATGCAGTACGTGCACCACCAACGTGTAAATAACCTGTAGGGCTAGGGGCAAAGCGTGTTTTAACTGTCATGAAAAGTTCCTTATAAGCGGTCTTCAATAATAATCAGCGTATTTTAACGGAAAGACATCTAATTACATTAACTATTTGTAGATAAGCTGTATTTGGACCTTATATTTATTATAGAAAGGTGGTTAATTATGATAATTGAGCATATATTGCTTACCCTTTGAGCAGTTAAGCATACAAAGTGGTTTTTTATTTAAAAATGGCTTGACTGAAAAAAGGCGATCCCTATAATACGCACCACAAACAAAGGCATTAATTATTTAATCTCTTGTTTTAGAGTAATATGGGCGATTAGCTCAGTTGGGAGAGCATCGCCCTTACAAGGCGAGGGTCACTGGTTCGAACCCAGTATCGCCCACCATATTACTTATTCTTTTCAATGGAATTAAAATATTGTTATTTGAAAGTGGGCGATTAGCTCAGTTGGGAGAGCATCGCCCTTACAAGGCGAGGGTCACTGGTTCGAACCCAGTATCGCCCACCACTTTCAAAATGCTATGACTATTTAAATTTAAAGATGGGCGATTAGCTCAGTTGGGAGAGCATCGCCCTTACAAGGCGAGGGTCACTGGTTCGAACCCAGTATCGCCCACCATCTTTAATTTAGTATGATTTTTATAGCAATAAATATTATGGGCGATTAGCTCAGTTGGGAGAGCATCGCCCTTACAAGGCGAGGGTCACTGGTTCGAACCCAGTATCGCCCACCATAATATTTATAATCAATTTAAAGATGGGCGATTAGCTCAGTTGGGAGAGCATCGCCCTTACAAGGCGAGGGTCACTGGTTCGAACCCAGTATCGCCCACCATCTTTAAATAACATCCTCTTCTTATATCTTTTTTATCTTAGATATACCAAAACATATAAGTTTAATTAAATCTATTCGCTCTATTATCATTCAAAAAACATTCCTTTTTTATAAATTTCATATTAAACATCAATTTTTTGATTGTATTATTCATTTAAAATCTTTGTTTTTCTTTTTTATTTGTTAGTGACTTTTCACAATTTCTGTTATTAAATTTCAAAGAAATTACTCGCTAAACCTTCATTGTTTATTTTGTTGTATCTCATTGTTTTTAAATTGTTTTTTTTGTTTTCTCGTCTCTTTGCAATGGTTGCCTCATTTTATCTTTTTTGGAATTTCAAAACTTTACTCGTCCTTTCTGATATAAAAAAATTTACAATTTAGTTTGATTAAATATTTTTTGTTACCTCTAAATGAATATTAAAAACATCAAATAATTAACATTTTTGTTTTGTTTTTTTAGCTGTTTAAATCAGCAGGATGAATTGATTTATTTGTATTTTTTAAGATGATATTAACCATTTTTTTATAGTGGTTTTGCTTGATTTTTACCATTTTAAAAAGCGTCTAAGTGGCTTTATTTCTTGACTAAATGCCACTTTTGGCATATTTTATACAATACTAAATTTTGTTTTTTATTTACACTCGTAAATCGTAATTCTAACAACAATATTTAAAACCATTTTTAAATTAAATGACGATTAATAAATATACTCAAATGTCATTTTTTTATATATATAATTATCTATTTCATAACACTAAATGGTTATGACAAGAGAAAGGCAGGGAATAAACATGGCTAAGCAAACTAATTCAGAAAATAACGACATTGAAGTTGTAACTGTTTCTTCAGAAAATAATCAAACGGAAGTCGTAACCGTTGAAGAGTTATTAAATTCGGCTGAAGTTGAAGAATTACTTGAACCTGAAGAAGTACTTCCGGCTGATATTGATGAATTACTTGCGCTTGGCGAAGAGGTTTTTGACTTAGATATCGAAACCGCCGCTGGTGAAGTTTCTGATGGTGGGAGTTCTAGGCTTGTTGAATTCGAGCGTGATGCACAAGAAACTCTTGCTAAAACTGACTTTGAAACAAACTCTTTCGAAAGTTCATCATCACAGCTTACTAATGATTTTATCGATTCAAATATTAATTTAAATAACTCTGTTGAGAGCAATGTTGCGCCTGTTGCCCAAGCTGCTGCAAGTGCAGTTGTTGAAGATACTGTTATTAGCGGTAATATCAATGCGACTGATGCAAATAGTGGAGATCAAGGTAATTTAACATTCAGCACAACATCAGCAGCAACTGGTTTAATATTAAATGCTGATGGTTCTTACAGCTTTGATTCATCGTCTTACGATAATTTACAAATCGATGAAGAGCTTGTACTTGAAATTCCAATCACGGTTTCAGATGCTCAAGGTGCAAGTGACACTACAACTCTTACAATAACAATCACTGGTACAAATGATTCTCCAATTGCTCAAGCTGCGACTGCTTTTGTAGAAGAAGATAATACAATCTTTACAGGTAACATTAATGCTACCGATATTGATCTTCCTGATGGAGCATCATTATCATTTACTACTGACTCTGAGGTAGTTGGATTTATCTTAAATGATGATGGTTCTTATAGCTTGGACACTTCTTTGTATGCAAGCTTGAGTGAAGATGAAATAGAAAATATTCAAATCCCAGTTACAGTGACAGATGATCAAGGTGCAACGGATACCACTACTTTAACTATTACTATTTTTGGTAACAACGATGCTCCTATAATTGACGTCGTGAACACAACGGTTACAGAAGATACCGCGACTATCGTGGCAACGGCTTCTGATGTGGATGGGACGATCACTGAGAGTAGTTTAAGTGCTGACAATGGTAGCGTTAGTTTAGATGCGAACGGCAACATTACTTACACACCAGATGCAAACTTCGCCGGTGAAGATTCGATTTCAGTTTCAGTGACCGATAACGATGGGGCAACTAGTACACAAACGATCACAGTGAACGTCACGGAAGTGAATGATGCACCTGTGATTGATGTCGTCAGCACAACGGTTACAGAAGATACGGCGACTATCGTGGCAACGGCTTCAGATGTGGATGGCACGATCACTGAGAGTAGCTTAAGTGCTGACAATGGTAGCGTTAGTTTAGATGCGAACGGTAATATCACGTACACACCAGATGCAAACTTCGTCGGTGAAGATTCGATTTCAGTCTCGGTGACCGATAACGATGGGGCAACTAGCACACAAACGATCACAGTAAGCGTCACGGAAGTGAACGATGCGCCTGTGATTGATGTCGTGAGCACAACA
>NZ_SNUB01000055.1 GCF_004378355.1 Psychromonas algicola | reverse complement strand
GTGTATTTTAGTTTTTATCGATTAGGTTGTATTGACCTTGAATCAAGTAAAGACTATTGGACGGTAAAAGTGTAACCCATGTATGTTTAATAAAGTGTTACCTATGAACTTGACTGTACACGCCTATAACGTTTTTTAATCTCCTCTCTTCAAAATAAAGTAATAACAGCCTTCTTTACGCACCGCTCATACGCGGCGTCCATGCCGCGAAGTTCGCTAGCAACGGCAGAGGGCACGCAGAGCTTAGTCCGCTCATAACACTATGCTGACGCATAAATCGCTCCATGCCTCTGCTTGCTAAAGGCTATTATTGATTCAGAAAAACTTAATGGGAAATTGTCGTAGCCATGTTGAGTAATATTTTATTATCTACAGAAAACTTAATTCCGTGTTTCTGCTATAAATACGAAATAATTCGGCTTAGTTAGACTGTTATGTTTAAAGGGAGCAATTATTGAGCACTTCTGAAACAGTACCAACGGCACAGGAATTTCTTATAGAAACTCCTTTATATGAAATTGCTGACCTTGAACAAGGTAGGTTACTGAGATATTTTGACGAGACATTTGACTCTTACTGCCCTCAGTGCAATTCACACAGCATTTTTGAACGCTACTGGCAGTACTCTAAATCTATAGGACGTGACCAGTCGTCTTGGATCGATTGTCGTGTGTTCTCAATTCAAATTCAATGTACCAGAGACAGGCGACACAAACAGTTATTCATTTTCAAAGCAATCGGTCAAACTATTCAACATTTCTAGTTCAAAAAATGAGTAGGGATCTTATGACAATATCTAGGTCACTAAATAATAAGTTTGAGTATCAAAAATAAATTATCAAGTTTAAATAGCTCCGAAGACAGCTTGATGGTGCTAAGGTGTGGTTCAATAAAAATAATGAATCGTTAATTGATAAGTTCAGAGCTGATTGAATAAGCACCTAAAAAATTGAATTATTTGAAGAACTATTTTCCTAAATACTTATAGAAAAAAGAAAAACACTTCTGTTATATTATGTTAAAAGAATATAAAAAATAGGATAAAAATATGTCTTCACACCCCATTACTCGAAAAGAACTTGAAAAATTAATTGATCAAGGCGCAGACGTTTCCAATGTCAATACGTCAGAAATAACTGATATGAGTGAGCTTTTTTTAAAAAGACACGATTTTAATCAAGATATATCAAGCTGGGATGTGAGCCAAGTTACCAATATGGAAAGCATGTTTTGGGAGGCAATAACATTTGATCAAGATATATCATCTTGGGATGTGAGCCAAGTTACTAACATGAAAGGGATGTTTTGTAGAGCAACAAGCTTCAATCAAAATTTATCCTCTTGGAGTGTTGGTAAAGTAACAAATATGGAAGGTATGTTTTCCATAGCGCCAGCCTTCAATCAAGACATCTCTTCCTGGGATGTTGGTGAAGTAACCAACATGTTCGCTATGTTTTGCG
This sequence comes from Psychromonas algicola, assembly GCF_004378355.1. GTDB lineage: Bacteria > Pseudomonadota > Gammaproteobacteria > Enterobacterales > Psychromonadaceae > Psychromonas. The sequence continues at coordinate 6,179 of NZ_SNUB01000055.1, read as the reverse complement.
GAGCAACAATATTCAATCAAGATATATCGTCCTGGAATATAAGTAAGGTAACAAACACTGAGAGCATGTTTGGAGAGGCGCCAGCGTTCAATCAAAATATCTCCTCTTGGAATGTTAGCGAAGTTACGAGTATGAAAAGTATGTTTTTAGGCGCTCTAGCATTCAATCAAGACATATCAGCTTGGGATGTTAGAAATGTCACGAATATGGACGGTATGTTCTGCCAAGCCATAGCCTTTAATCAAGACATATCATCTTGGAATGTTAGCCAAGTGACAAATATGAGAGCAATGTTTACAGGAGCTGAAAATTTCAATCAAAATCTCTCCTCTTGGGATGTTAGCCAAGTGACAAATATGTTTCAAATGTTTGCAGGAGCGATACGATACAATCAAGAACTATCCTCTTGGGATGTTAGTAAAGTAACGACTATGGAGGGTATGTTTTCAGGCGCGACAGCCTTTAATCAAAACATATCCTCTTGGGATGTTGACCAAGTTACGAATATGGAAAAGATGTTTTGCGAAGCAACAACCTTCAATCAAAATATATCTACCTGGAATGTCAGTCAAGTAACCAATATGGAACAGATGTTTTACGAAGCAACAGCGTTCAATCAGAGCCTATCAACTTGGGATGTCAGACAAGTTACGAATATGTTAGGCATGTTTTATCGAGCCTTAGCTTTCAATCAAAACCTATCAACTTGGGATGTAAGCCAAGTGAATAGTATGGCAGCTATGTTTAGAGAAGCAACAGCATTCAATCAAGATATCTCTCTCTGGAATGTTAGCAAAGTGAGGAATATGAGACAGATGTTTGGCGTAGCAACAGCCTTCAATCAAAACATTTCGACTTGGGATGTGAGTAACGTAATTCATATGCACAGTATGTTTTGCGCAGCAACGGCTTTCAATCAAAACATTTCGACTTGGGATGTGGGTAATGTAACTGATATGCAGAGTATGTTTTGTGAAGCTTTAGGCTTTAATCAAGATATATCGTCTTGGGACGTGAGTAAAGTAACCGATATGAGCGGTATGTTTTATGGCGCTTCAGGCTTTAATCAAGATATATCCTCTTGGGACGTGAGTAAAGTAACGGATATGACAGGTATGTTTTATCAAGCTTCAAGCTTTAATCAAGACATATCGTCTTGGAATGTAGGTGAGGTAACGGATATGATAGGTATGTTTTATGCAGCTTCAAGCTTTAATCAAGACATCTCGTATTGGAATGTAGTTAATGTAAAAAAGCATGGTTCTTTTAATGAGAATTCACCTTTATTAGATATAAATAAACCTATTTGGGTTGGTCAGTTTGGTCTGTTAGGAAGAAAGTGGAGAATATTTTTCAAAAAACATTTTCAAAAAAATAATCCATCGGATAAATTTTAAAAATGCGGAATATCGATATATCTAAAAAAATTTGACCTATTAACGATAAAGTATTGTTCAATGTGGCTACGAAAATCCTATGGCTTTCTCTGAGTCAACCATAGCATTCAGAAAGTTAAGGAAGGAATAATCAGTATCAACGCTACGTCTATAAGACAGTTACTTATTCAGATTAAAAGCGATTTAGGCCGATATTATATGGCTCTGTTTTCTTTCGTTCATACGAAGAATATTTACTTATTCAGAATGCGGTGCTTTGTTTCAGTTCTTCAATAGCAACTCGCCGACAGAGCCAAATCGTAGTATTTACTAATCAAAAGGATCCGACGAGTACAGGTGAGCTAAGTGCAATTAAGCTATAGGACAGTCATTCGTTAATGTTAAAAATCCGATAAACCAGCTTTCATTTTCACTTCATACAACTGCAAAATATGAATAAGGGACATCACTTTTTCATATTCTTCATCAGTATAATCTGCGTATCGCATCATACCGCAGGTTTGTGAATATAGGCTTTCATATAGTGCATTAATGTCGCTACATTCTGGATCATTCAAGCCGTCAACAAAAAAGCTAAATGTATCAATATCTTGTTTAATGTTACGTGCTTTTGAGGATGCGATTAAAAAGGTTAAGTGTTCAATTACAGTGGCTTTATCGACACAAATATTAAATTCATTCGCCATATCAACTTTAAATGTTAAGGTTAATTTTTTAGCTAGCTCAAGTAACCGTTCGCAAGAAGATGTTTCACATATAAAACCAGTATATTCATCACTCCCTTGATCCCACAAAATAAAACGATACTGTTTATTTACTAGCCAATAATCAAATTCACACAAAGCGAATGGAATACTATCAACAGATTCGCTTAAAGTAGTTGCACGGAAATGCCCTTTTATATTGTGAGTAGTGAGTAACGCATTCAATTGCGGTTCAACTTCATCAGTCGCTTTCCAATCAATGCGTGCAACCAACCAACTCTCTTTTTCTTCGATAAGTTCATTTAATTGATCCATCAACAACATGTCATAATCAAAAGTAAAAGCATCAGTGGAGGCACTTTTTATTTTTTTCATTTGGACATCGTGTTGTGTTACGCCAAATACGTCCACATCACGGCTAATGATTAATGATAATAACTCAAGGTATAGTAGATGTTTCTGTTTTCGAATAATAAGGTAGATTGGATACCAAATAGGGCTAAAAATTAAGCCAAATGACACTACCAGCAACGTCTTAATGATAATAAAAAATATGTTTAGCAGAGCCCAAGCTATTATGATCATTAAATGTAATAGCGCTTTAATCGTCACTGGTATGATTTTTATTAGCTGCCAAACCAAGTTAGGAAAATGTTTAAGCACAGCAAAAATTCCAACACTTACAATAATTAAACTAGCCATTACCAAGCTGATAAATTTGCTTAAAAAGTTTCTAGCTGCCATCTATTTCTCGCTCTCACTTATTTACTCATTCTTCATCAATGATTTATCCAATTTAGCATTAAATGATTAGCTATACATGCTTAACTCACCATAAAAGCTTTCATGAATAAAACTTAATTCATAGTCAACGCATCTTTAAGAGTAAAGACCAGAACACTTATTATTTATTCACTATGAATGATTTAAAGGTAAAACTTACGCGTTATTTAGTTTTAAACTCTGGTATTGTTACATTCTGTCAGGAGAAGAACATAATGAATAATATAGAAGTCAAAAATGCCCCTAATGCGTTATTGAGCAGAAACATATTAAGTAAGGTCTCTCCCATCAAAGAAAACCGAAAAGGCTCTCGTTTTTTGGCTTTGATATACGTGCTTTTAGGCGTGGGCATGACGATTGCAACAGTACTAATCTTAGCTGCGTTTAACGTACCTTTATTTTTCTATTTATTTACCTTACTGTGGCTTCCATTCACTATTCTTATGATAGGTTATGAGCAATCTCTGATAGTACAAAATCACCGAACATTATTCCTGAAATATATTGCACAACACTTCAATAGAGACGAAAAATTTCTTCAAAAGTATGGGACAAAAGTATGGGACATCCATTAGTTGATGACAATAAAATCAGTTATTTACAACTTAATGTCAATGGAGCACTACTTTATTATCTCTAGGCCCACTTTTGAAACTTGATCTTTTTCAGTTTAGGTGGTGTTGGGAGTTTTTTATGACTTGTTAAAGTAGGAATGCCTCGTCTACTTCAGTAAATTTTAAGCATTTGAAACATTTAGATTCTAAATGTTGTTTAACTTTTTCATGTACCACAATGGTTCGCATGCTCTCAGCTAATCGGAACATATATAAACCTTTTGTTAACGATGGTTCTAACGTAATGTTTTTCATACTAGTACTAGCATCGCCAATTTGAGAATCGGTTAAACAAACTGTTCCATCTCTAGTTGCTTTTATTAAGCCAATAACATTTATTGCTTTATATCCACTAATCATGATTGATGGGGCTGTTCGACTTTTCAATATAACATCATAAGTAACTATATTATCAACTCCAACCTCCGCTAGAGCGTCAATCAAGGCTTGAGTTGCTATTGGTGGACTTCTATAAAAGGGTAAAGGTGTACAATGCTCATTGCCCTCTTGAATTCCTATGGTTATTGGCTCTTCGGGCTCAATACTGAATTGTTGACCGAACATCCAATCATCTTCCATATCATCAGGCAAATCTGGCATATTACCCAGCATCATTCCATCAACATCATGGAAACTAGAACTTATAATGTAATATTTTTCGTTACTCATTTAATTTTTTTCTTCGCAAGTAAATGCATGACATCTATTAGTTAATCGCAATATAATAAATCGCTTATAACTTAAAGTCGATAGATGTCGAACTCTGTATCCTAACCTTCGGTTTGATAAAGTACGGGACATCCACTAGTTGATATCAGTAATATCAATAAGTTAATAGAAAACGGTGCTCAACGTCGCTGCGACAACTCTCCCATTGAGTTTTTCTGAATCAATTAAAGACTTTAGCAAGCTAAGGCAGGGAGCGAATTATGCGACAGCATAGTGTAATGAGCGGGCTAAGCTCTGCGTGCCCTTTGCCGTTGCTAGCGAACTTCGCGGCATGGACGCCGCGTATGAGCGGTGCGTTAAGAAGGCTGTAATTACTTTATTTTAAAAAGAGTAGATTAAAAAACGAATTGGGAGCCAGTCTTTTTGCATGTTGTGGTAAAAAGTATTCTTCTGGTAAGAAAAAGTATGTCGCCGACAGGGCGAAAACACTGTTAATAAATATAAGAATGCCATGATGAGCGCAGGCGAACCCAAATTAAACAATTAAAATATAAATTCTATCCGATAAGGTTATATAAAGTAAGAATATGAATTGGACTAAATTTTTAATAGATAGTAGTAAAATCAGCGCTATCTATTCTGACAAACTACCTCTATTAGAATCTACGGTACTACATGACGTTGTATTAAGTCGAGATGGGCCTAAATTAATACTTAGACTAGATTTATTTGAATTCCCTGAGTCACCTCCCCAAAAGTGGGTTAAGCTAGGCTTTAATCGTGTTCAAATACAATTAACGGCCTTAAATATTCAAAACTTAAAAATCGAAGGTTTAGGTACTGAATGTATGTGCAATATTTCTATTCACTCAGAGAATAAAGTTCTATTTATAAAGATTTTAGGTGAAGAAATAAAAATAGAATTCACTTCAGAATTTTTAATTCTTAATAAAATAAGTGCTTATTTGGATAACGGTAAAAACACGGGACATCCATAAGTTGATCGGAATATAATTAATCACTTAAAGTCAATGACTCCAACTCTGCATCTATTACCTTAAATGTTAATAAAAAAGATTAAATTGGACAATGGAAATGAAACGTTGGTGAAATACAAAGCCAAATCAACAAGAACGAATTATAAATATGGTGCACTCGCATAAATAGAGGTAATGATGAGTATTTTTGTTTTTTTTCCATCTGCTGGTTCTAAGGGTGCATTTTTATCAACAGTACCGTCAGATGGGCCTAAAGCGTATAAGTATAAGCAGGCTATTTCGTTATCAGGTAGTTTTCCAAAAATTGATGATGCTGTAATGTGTTTTGATCCTAATTTTCCTGATAATACCGAACTATTAGACGTTGTGAATTGTCTTGGCAGCATTGTTGTTTTTAACCAAAAGGTGAAAAAAATATTTGAATCTTTAGGAGTAACCGGTGAGTTTCTTAATGTTCGAATATGGGACCATCAAGATAAAACCATATCAGATGACTATTTCATATTTAACTGTTTAAGTGTTATCGATTTTATCGATATGGAAAAATCCAAGGTTGCAATGAGTCCACTTTTTCCTGATCGAATAAAAAGAGTTAAGTCATTAGTAGTAAATCAAGATGCAGATATACAGAGTCATGCTTTTGTTCCTAAGGGTATGCAAGGTCAAATTTTTATTACCGAAAAACTTAAAACTGCTTTAGAGACGGAGGGGGTTACAGGTTTTAAAGTTTTTAAAGCCGAGGGATGGGACGGTCTGGATGTTTGATTTTTCTCTGTATGTTTCTATGACTTAATAAAAACTACGAGACATCCATTAGTTGCTCAAAAAAATCAAACTCTTACAATTTAAAGTTAATGACGATCCAACACTTCTAGAAAGTCAATAAAAACACGGGACATATATGGTCACTCTTTGTAAATCAAGTTCAAATTGATTTTTATTTATTATTTCACTGTCGATATTGTATAAAAAACTCGTCACCCTTCATTATTAAGGGATAACCTTTCTGGTTAA
>NZ_SNUB01000054.1 GCF_004378355.1 Psychromonas algicola | reverse complement strand
GATGTGCGAGCGAGTGCTTCTGAAAGTTCCATAAAAAAATCCCATGACCTTTTGAGTCATAGGATTTTGATCTTCTTACGTTAAAAATCAACTAATTTTTCTTAACTGATCGGCATTAGCTTATAGCTGGTTTTTTTATGCCTGAAATTTGAGTTTGTTATCTAACTCTGTGAAGTAAAATCCCCGCATCGCATTCTGATTGTTATCATCCAATTCAAACTCGATGAATTCACAAACTTATTCTTTTAACAAGTTGTTGAAATAAGTCCGTGAAATATCATTTTAAATAAAAACACTTTCTCTATTTGATCCCATCGCTTTGATTTCTCGTATGTAATACGCGTATTAGATTATTGCTTTAAATCAGTTAATATTTTTTTTAATTCTTTTGCAATGAACTCAGCAATCCATTGTTGGGCTTTTGCATTAGGGTGTAAACCATCGCTTTGCATCCACTCTGGTTTGACGATAACCTGTTCTAAATAGAATGGCATTAAAGGAATATCTTTTTCCTTACTAAGTGCAGGATAAATATCAGCAAATGCATTACTGTAACGTTTACCATAATTTGTAGGGACTTGGATCTGCATTAAAATGGGTTGAGCATTTTGTGACTTGATATTATCTATCATTACGCTTAAATTGTTAGTCACAATGTTAGGTGAAAAACCACGTAATCCATCATTTGCACCTAATTCTAACAATACATAATCAGGTTGATGTTTGCTTAATAAACCAGGCAATCTTGCTAAAGCGTTACCACTTGTATCGCCAGAAATACTTGCGTTAACAACAGTTATTTCTAAACCTTGTTGTTGTAATTTTTTTGGTAAAAAAACAGGCCAGCTTTCTTCTACTGGCATATTGTAACCAGCACTTAAACTATCTCCGATAATAAGTAATGTGTTACTTTGTGCTGTAAATGAAATTAATAAAGATAATAATAAGGAAACGAGTTTAATCATGAGTCAATCCATTATAAATGTTGAAAATATTACTAAATCAGTAATTAGTAATGAGAACGAGTTATCTATCCTAAAGGGGATTTCCTTTAATATCAATGAAGGAGAATCCGTTGCAATTATGGGGACTTCTGGTGCAGGTAAATCGACGCTAATGAGTTTATTAGCGGGATTGGATCAGCCAACAACAGGATCCATCACTTTATTAGATTCTACGATTTCAGCAATGGATGATGAACAACGCGCTAAAATTCGTGGTGAATCTATTGGATTTGTTTTTCAAAACTTTTTATTGATCCCTTCCTTAACCGCACTACAGAATGTCACCTTGCCGATGGTTTTACGCGGTAATGAAGATGAAGAAAGCAATAACCTAAAAGCTAAAGCTTTATTAAAAGAAGTGGGCTTAGCGGGGCGTGAAACACATTTACCTACCCAATTATCTGGTGGTGAACAACAACGTGTTGCTTTAGCGCGTGCTTTTGTTACTCAACCAAAAATATTATTTGCCGATGAACCAACGGGTAACCTAGACCAAAAAACAGCACAGCATATCATTGAGCTGTTATTTGCGATGAATAAAGAACAAGGTACAACCTTGGTTCTAGTAACCCACGATGCAGAGTTAGCGAAGCGCTGTCAACGCACGCTTATTATTAACGATGGGCAATGTCAGGAAAGCGCATGAAAAGCAATAAAATGATAATAAACTGGAGCTTGCGAGAGATTTGGTTTGGTCAATTATGGCCTGTAATGGTTGCCTTAACCTTGATCATCGCTTGTGTTGTTGCGCTTTCTACATTGGCGTTACGTGTTGAAAAAGTGATGACTGAGCAAGGTCGAACGTTATTAGCTGCGGATCTGGTGTTTCGATCTTCCAATCCAATTCCTACTTCGTTAATTGAAAAAGCAGAGCAGGCTGGCTTAACGGTTTCTTCACAAAGTCGCTTTCAAACTATGGCTTTCAGTGATGTAAACATGCAATTGGTGACTGTAAAAAGTGTGCAGACTAATTATCCGTTGCGTGGTGACTTAAATCTTAATAATCAGAATAATGAAATCTCACATCAGGTTAATCCAGGTGAATTATGGATCTCTGATCGTTTGCTGTCTTTATTAGATACTAAAGTAGGGGAAGTGCTCGCGATTGGTGATGCAGAATTAAGTATCACAGGTATTATCAAAGATGAACCAGAGTTGGCTTATAACCCATTTAATAGTATCCCTAATTTATTTATACATGAAAATGATTTAGAGAAAACGGGCGCGGTTCAAGTAGGAAGTCGTGTGCGCTACCGTTTATTTATTAATGGTGACTTAACAACTTTAGCTAATTTGCAGAATGATTATGAGCTGCAAGCCGGTGAATCTTGGGTCGATCAAAATAAAGAAAGTCGTGCAGCACGATTAATGGATAAAGCTAAACAGTATTTATCACTCACCATCCTAATGGTGATATTGATGGCAGCTGTTACCTTGATTTTAACTTGCTTACATTACGCGCGTAATCGTAGCGAAACCGTTTCTATGCTTAAGAGTATGGGGGCGAGTCGTAAGTGGTTACGTTTATGGTTAACAACACAAGTACTTATTATGTTTGCGATTGCTTTTGTTGTCGGTAGTGCATCAGGTTTATTATTAGAGTTTCTATTACGTTTACCATTAACGGATATCTTGCCGAAAGAATTACCAAGCGTTGGCGTTCAGCCTTTTGTTTTTGCGATTGGCGTAGCGCTTTGTATTGGTTTGCCTGCATTATTGATTCCATTAAATCGCTTGCTCGATGCACCCGCAATTAATGTTATTCAACAGCAGCAAACAACTCGTTACTCAAAAACAAGCTGGTGGCTATTATTATTACCGATCACCGCATTAATCGTGTTTTATGGATCGAATAAATTGGTGTGGATGGTGTTAATAGGTTTGTTAGTGCTATTTACACTATTAGCAGGTTTGAGTTATGGCTTATTAACATTGCTAAGTCGATTTAAATGGAAAGCGGCATTTAGTTTAGCATTAAGTCGTATTAGCCGTTCACCTAAAAACAGCATGATGCAATTAGCGGCCTTGTCTGGCTCGCTAATGTTAGTTGCTTTGATATGGTTAATTAAAAGTGACTTATTAGGTGATTGGCAACAAACACTTTCACCTGATGCGCCTAATGTTTTTGCTATTAATATCAGCCCAGAGCAACAGCAAGGGTATTTACAGCAAGTTGATACATTGAAACTGCCTCATAGTGACACCTTTGCTATTATTAGAGGAAGATGGACTGCTATTAACGGTGTGAACAATACTGAGCACCCATCTTATAATGAAGAAAATATTCGTATTTTAAGACGCGAGATCAACTTTACTTGGGCTAAAGAGTTACCCGTTTATAATGAAGTAGTCGCTGGAGAATGGAAGGGGGAAAAAAACGTTTCTATTGCTCAAGGTGTTGCTGAAGAGCTAGGCGTCGTAATAGGAGATAAACTTACTTTTGAAGTAAATAGTCAATCTTTTACTGCTACTGTGAACTCCATTCGTGCTGTTGAATGGCAGAGTTTAAAGCCTAACTTTGTGTTTATTTTTAGTGAAGACGTGGTAGAGAATTTACCCGCCACTTGGATGTTAAGCTTTAGAGCTGAAGAGTCACAAACCCATTTGGTGAATCAGCTTGCTCGTTTATATCCGACAGTAACGCTATTAGATCTTCGTACTATGGCAAATAAAATACAGGGATTATTGAGACAAATATCATGGTCTCTTACAGGGCTTGCTGCTTTAGGAGTGGTTGGTGGTGTTTTATTGATCTTCACTTTATTACGTTTAAGTCTAAGTGAGCGTAAGCGTGAAATTACTTTATATAGAACCTTAGGTGCGAGTAAAAAGCGTATTAGTCATACACTTTGGGCTGAATATGGATTGTTAGCGATTAGTGCTGGTTTAGTTGCTGCGATTGCTGCTGAAATTATTTTATATAGTTTAATGACTTGGGGATTCGAATTACCTACTCAATTACATCCAACAATGTGGCTTGTTTTGCCTCTATTAGCGGTATTAATTGTATTTGTAAGTCTAAGTTCAGTGATTAAGCAGTTATTAAAACCATTACGTTAAACATTTTGCTCGGTATCAAGATGACACTATTGTTCGCTATTTCCCAGCTTGGTTAATGGCGAATAATTATTTAAATCTACCTTTGTGCCTCGCTTTTATAGATAAGTTATCGAATATTGCTTGTATTCCTTTATTTATAGTTGCACCTAGGTATAAAAGTCCGTAAACTTCGGCCTTCACTTTATCGCTGAATTAGTGATCGGCGATAATAATTTAAATAGGTTATTCACATAACCAAAAAATATCGGAGTACGTTATGTCACTAAGTGCAGAACAGAAAGCTGAGATTGTAGCAAAATTTGGTCGCGCAGAAGGCGATACTGGTTCACCTGAAGTTCAAGTTGCATTGTACACAGTACAAATCAACCACCTTCAAGGCCATTTCAAAGAGCACATCCATGATCACCACAGCCGTCGTGGTTTATTACGCATGGTTAGTCAACGTCGTAAATTACTTGACTACTTAAAGCGTAAAAATGTTGCAGCTTACACAGCATTAATCGCAGAACTAGGTCTACGTCGTTAATTCGAACTAAACCTTGTTTATAAAAAGAGCCTCAGGGCTCTTTTTTTGTTTCTAGGTTCTTAAATTTTCACAACGCTTTTCTAATATCGATTCATTTTTAACATCTCTGTAATATTACTGTTATGCATCAATTAATTTATTAATAGGTACTTGGTATTATTAAAGTTAACTGATACGGTTGAGAAAAATACAATAAAATGATCAGCGAATAAATTTATTAATGTTATTCGCTCATTTAAGATTAACTCTTCTATAAATAAAGTTTATCCAAGGACTAAAAAATGAAGCTAAATTCAATACTTAAAAGCACGCTTATCGCGGCAGCTCTTATTTCAACTGGCTTACAGGCAAAACCTGTTTATGTTGCGACAACAGCTATCGTTGAGCACCCAGCTTTAGATGCTGTAAGAGATGGTATTAAATCAGTATTAAATGAAAGTGGTTATAAAGATGGTGAATTAAAATTTACCTACGAGAGTGCGCAAGGGCAACCAGCAATCGCAGCACAAATTGCTCGTAAAATGGTTGGAGATCAACCCGATGTGATTGTTGCGATAGCGACGCCATCGGCTCAAGCTGCTGTTAGTGTAAGTAGAAACATTCCTGTTGTTTTCTCTGCGGTAACTGATCCACTTGGCGCTAAGTTAGTCTCTAGCATGACAAAGCCTGGCGGTAACGTTACTGGTTTGTCTGATATGGTTAATGTTAAACAACACCTTGAACTTATTAAGGAATTTGTTCCAAATTTAAAAACAGTCGGTGTTCCGTATAATCCAGGTGAAGCGAATTCAGTATCTACGGTTGCAGCGTTAAAAATTGCTGCTGCTGAAATGGGAATTAAAATTGTTGAATCTGCTGCGCCTAAATCTTCTGATGTGATGATTGCAACGAAACAGCTCGTTGGCAAAGTTGATGCTATTTATTGCCCTATTGATAATACAATTATCAGTGCTGTTGAATCTGTTATTAAAGTAGGTATTGATGCTCAAATTCCAGTCTTTGCAGGTGATACAGATACGGTTGCACGTGGTGCGGTTGCTGCTGTTGGATATGACTATTTTGATTTAGGTCGTCAAACGGGTGAAATCGTTGTGCGTATCTTAAATGGTGAAAAACCAGGCTCAATTGATGTGAAAATGGCACAGGGTACCAACTTATTTGTTAACCCAAAAATGGCCGCTCGCATGGGGATTTCAGTTCCTGAAGCCGTGCTAACTCGTGCAACTAAAGTTATTAAATAAGAACGGATTAATATGTCTCTTTTTTCTTTTTTAGGTACGTTAGAAATAGGCCTCATTTATGGTTTAGTTGCCATTGGGGTTTATTTAACTTTCCGTATCTTAGATTTTCCTGATCTTACCGTTGATGGTAGTTTCACGCTCGGTGCTGCGGTTACTGCAACATTGATTGTTATGGGGGTTAATGTATTTTTAGCGACCTTAATCGGTACAGTGGCTGCTGCATGTGCAGGCTTAGTGACTGCATGGTTAAATTTACGTTTTGATATTTTGCATCTACTTGCAAGCATCTTAACTATGACTGCTTTATACACAATTAACTTACGTGTGATGGGTAAACCTAATGTCGCATTAATCATGGAACCAACCATTTTGACGCCTTTTGAAGGGATCTTTGGTTTACCTGATATGTATATGCGCGTTATTTTTGTTGGCATATGTGCCGTTGTTGGTGCTTTGTTAGTTGCCTGGTTCTTAAGAACCCAATATGGTTTGGCAATGCGTGCAGTGGGTTCAAATAAACGCATGGCACAAGCAAATGGCATTGTGGTAAAAGAGAAGGTGTATGCTGGTTTAGCCTTGTCTAATGGTTTAGTAGGGCTAGCTGGTGCATTGTTTGCTCAAACCAACGGTTTTGCTGACTCCACAATGGGGATTGGTACTATTGTTGTTGGCTTAGCTGCGGTTATTATTGGACAATCATTGTTCGCTAGTCGTTCTATGTACGTGATTGTACTGAGTTGTATCGTCGGTTCGGTATTGTACCGATTAGCTGTGTCTATGGCATTGAATGCCGACTTCTTAGGATTCAGTGCATCAGACTTAAACTTGATCACTGCGGTACTTGTTGCTTTAGCTTTAATCTTTCCTAAATTACGTAATGAGTGGAAAGCAAAACGTGCAGCGAGGGATGAAATATGATTTCTTGTAAAGATTTACATGTTACGTTTAATCGTGGTTTACCCACAGAAAAACTAGCATTAAGAGGGGTGGATTTAACGATCCCAATGGGAGAGTTTGTGACGGTTATCGGCTCTAATGGAGCAGGTAAGTCAACACTGTTAAATACAATCGCCGGCGATATTAAAAGTACAAAAGGGCAGTTGTTTTTTGGTGAAAGGGATGTCACAAAAATCCCTGCTACAGGAAGAACTGCAGATATAGCGCGTGTTTTTCAAGATCCGCTTGCTGGGACTTGTGGTGATTTAACCGTTGAAGAAAATATGGCGTTAGCTTACGGAAGAGGTAAGCGAGGTCGCCTTTCTTCAGCATTAAACAGTAAAATGCGTGATGTATTTCGTGAACAATTAAGTCGTTTAAATTTAGGGCTTGAAGATCGTCTTGAAAGTCAGATGGGGTTATTGTCTGGTGGTCAACGTCAATCTGTAAGTCTATTAATGTCTGCTTTACAGCCGAGTACTATTTTATTACTAGATGAACATACTGCAGCTTTAGACCCAAAAACAGCCGCTTTGATCATGGATATCTCATCGCAAATTATTGCTGAAAAACAATTAACTGTGATGATGGTGACACATTCGATGCGTCAAGCATTAGATCATGGTTCGCGTACAATTATGTTGCATGAAGGTAAAATTATTTTTGACTTAACGGGTGAAGAGCGTGCTGGTTATGAAGTAAAAGATTTATTAAACCTATTTGCTCAAGCGCGTAACGATGGTGAAGAATTAGATGATGATAAGTTGTTGTTAGGCGCTTAGTCTTAATGCCTGTCAGTTAAGAACTGATGGGCATTTTTTTACCTTTTCTTTCTGCGTATCTTTTGGGTCTCGCTTTAACCATTCTTGGGTAACTTCTCTCTCGCCGTTCAGGCAAAACAAATG
>NZ_SNUB01000053.1 GCF_004378355.1 Psychromonas algicola | reverse complement strand
AATGAAGTTTGCTTACGGGCAAGTACTTTAAAATCTGTCTTTTTTATATGCTCCATCTTTGAGTCACTTTAATCGCAATAGATAACTCAATTAGATCATATTTTTACTTAGATTGGTATAAAGTTTGATGAATGAAGCGAAGTTATACCGTTATAGTAAAGCTAGTCCTGTGGTTCGTTTCCTTGCCTAGCCTTATTGGTCATGCAAAAAAATCAATAGAAGTCACGCAATAGTAGGATGAGTTGTACGTCAGCACAGTGTCACGAGTGATGCTCCTCTGCGACACCTTTTATTAGGAAACGCTTAATATAATAATCTTGAGTAATTTAATGTGTTATACCAATTATGATGAATAGCTTATCTATTTTACTGGCTAAAACAGCCTACTTCTTCGTTATACTTTTATTTTGTAGATATCGTAAAGGAAACAACCATTAAAGAATCAAAGTGTTTTACTTAATACTACCGATAGAGGGTTAACGAAGTTAACCTCTCGAAAGGTGCCAATTTACGCCTTGAATTGAATAGTTTTTTCTTCGCAAAATTTAGATAACATATTTAACGCAATGGTATTAAAAGTATTCAGCGTCATTAAGTGGTTTGAATCTTAAATATATTAATACTTTTTAGTGATCAAATAAGTCTTATTACCAAGATAAGTTCTCTGAATATTGGCGTTAAGAATGGAGGGATTGGTTTTAAGATTGTCGGTTATATTAACTGTTTTTTTATACCTACTGCAGTTAATTTTTAATAAGTTGTTTTGGTGTTACAAGTGCTGCTATTTTCAGATCATAGAAAAGAATATTAGTTAAATTCTGTTTGCTTATTGTACAAAATAGCATTGATTTTTTTAGTTTTTATACTGATTAAATAGAATTTTAAGCGCAATATTTTTTATGTAATTTAATTACATAATGGAATTATTATAATTTTTAAGTGATCTAGATCAGCTTAATATGTCAAAATTTTAAATGCTAATAAATTTAGTGTGATCTTGTTAACTTTATCAGTTTTTTTATACTTTAAAATTAAGTGATGCAAGTCACTTATTGTAATTGTTTGATTGTCATTAATAGTATTTGTAGCAATACTACGCCTTATTTAGTGACTTATATTACAAAAAATTCAACTTTATAGGTTATTTGGTGACCATGTTCACATGAATATCCGTTCTGGTTTATATTTTCAATTATGTGCTAAATTAATTACAACAAACGAAAGGAATCAGTTCTAGTTAACTGTGCCTTAGCATTATTAACATGAAACATAACGGGAAAATCATATGATATCATCCGAAGCAAAAATCAGAGTGCAAAATTTTGGTAGATTTCTATCAAACATGGTTATGCCAAATATTGGCGCCTTCATCGCGTGGGGTTTTATAACTGCGCTATTTATTCCAACTGGTTGGTTACCAAACGACGATCTTGTAAAACTAGTAGGTCCGATGATTACTTACCTATTACCTTTATTAATTGGTTATACAGGTGGTAAATTAATCGGTGGTGATCGTGGTGCTGTTGTTGGTGCTATCACGACTATGGGTGTGATTGTTGGTACATCTATCCCTATGTTCATGGGTGCTATGATTGTTGGTCCTTTAGGTGGCTATGCAATCAAGAAATTCGATGAAGCTGTTCACGGTAAAGTGAAAAGTGGTTTTGAGATGTTAGTTAATAACTTCTCTGCTGGTATCATCGGTATGGTGTTAGCGATTGTTTCTTACTACTTGATTGGTCCTTTCGTAACAGGTGTTTCAAATGGTCTAGCTTGGGGTGTTGATACGTTAGTTACAGCTGGTTTATTACCACTTACATCTATCTTTGTTGAGCCTGCTAAGATTTTATTCTTAAATAACGCAATCAACCACGGTATCTTCTCTCCATTAGGTATTCAACAATCTACTGAGCTTGGTCAATCAATTTTCTTCTTAATTGAAGCAAACCCTGGTCCTGGTTTAGGTTTACTATTGGCTTACATGGTATTTGGTAAAGGTACAGCTAGACAAACAGCTGGCGGCGCGACTATCATCCATTTCTTTGGTGGTATTCACGAAATTTACTTCCCATACGTATTAATGAATCCTCGTCTAATTCTTGCGGTAATCGCAGGTGGTATGACTGGTGTATTCACTCTTACACTGTTTAATGCAGGCCTTCTTTCTCCAGCATCTCCAGGTTCTATCTTTGCTGTATTGTTATTAACACCTAAAGCATCACTAATTGGCGTTGTATTATCGGTTGTTGCTTCTGCAAGTGTTTCTTTTGTTGTTGCTTCATTATTAATGAAAACACAAAAAGACCAAGGCGAAGATGAAGGCGATAAATTAGCTGAAGCTTCTAGCCAAATGAAAAACCTTAAAAATGCACCAGCTGCTCAAGGTAGTTCAGAAGTAAACATGGCTAACGTAACAAACATTATCGTTGCTTGTGATGCAGGTATGGGTTCTAGTGCAATGGGCGCAAGCTTATTAGCGAAGAAAGTTAAATCTGCTGGTTTAAACATTAGTGTAACTAACTGTGCGATTAACAACCTACCTGGTGATGTTGATATTGTTATTACACATAAAGATTTAACACCTCGTGCAATTAAGCATGCTGCACAAGCTAAACACTTATCTTTAACTAACTTCTTAGACAGTGCGCTTTATGATGGTCTTGTTTCAGAGTTAGTGGCTGCATCAGGCGCAACAACTGCGACAGATACAGTTGAAGAAGTACAAAAAAAAACACCAGTCTTTGAATTAAAGCCTGAAAATATTTTCTTAGGCCTAAAAGCTTCTAATAAGTTAGAAGCTATCAAATTCGCTGGTGAGCAACTTGTTAAACTAGGTTACGCTGAACCTGCTTATATTGATGGTATGTACGAGCGCGAAAAATTAGTAACAACTTACTTAGGTGAGTCAATTGCTGTTCCACATGGCACAATTGAAGCAAAAGAAAGTGTTATTAAAACAGGTATTGTTGTATGTCAGTACACTGAGGGTGTTTTGTTCGGTGATGAGGAAGATGATATCGCTAAGCTAGTTATTGGTATCGCTGCTAAAAATGATGAACATATTAGTGTGATCACAACAATAACAAATGCGTTAGATGATCCAGAAGCTATCGAAACATTGATCAATAGTAAGGACGTTCAAAAAGTATTAAGTATATTGAGTTAAATATATAAAAACTTAATTAAAACGCTGGTTTTTACCAGCGTTTTTCGTTCAAGGCTTTTAGAATTAGAGGATACAAAACAATGAAATCAATTCATTTTGGCGCGGGCAACATTGGTCGCGGTTTTATTGGTAAATTATTAGCAGACGCTGGCATTAAAGTTACATTTGCAGATGTTGATGAAAAGATAATTAATTTGCTCAATACACTGAATACATACAATGTAAAAGTAGTCGGTGCAGAATGTAAAACTGAAGTTGTTTCTGGCGTTAATGCTATCAATTCAACTAGTGATGCATTAGTTGACCTTATTAGTGAAACAGATTTAATCACAACGGCTGTTGGCCCTAATGTACTAGTGATCATTGCGAGTAAATTAGCACAAGGCTTAGCATTACGTTTTGATGCTGGTAATGAAAAGTTTCTTAATATCATTGCTTGTGAAAATATGATCCGTGGAACAACATTTCTTAAAACAGAAATTTATAAACACTTAGATGAAAAGTATCATGAGAAAGCAGAACGTTTAGTTGGTTTTGTTGATTCAGCGGTAGACCGCATTGTTCCTCCTTCAGAATCAAATGATCCACTTGAAGTAACAGTAGAAAGCTTCAGCGAATGGATTGTTGATGAACAACAGTTTAGAGGTGAAGTTCCTGTTATTGAAGGTATGCAAAAAACAGACAATTTAATGTCTTTTATTGAGCGTAAATTATTTACACTTAATACAGGTCATATCATGACGGCATACCTAGGTTCATTAGCCGGTTATGACACAGTTAAAAATGCAATTGACGATGAAAAAATCTGTGCTCAAGTTAAGCAATCAATGCAAGAAAGTGGCGAAGTATTAATTAAACGTTACGGATTTGATCGCGACTCGCACAATGCTTACATAGAAAAAATATTAGGTCGTTTTGCTAACCCTTATCTTCATGACGAAATTGATCGTGTTGGCCGTCAACCAATTCGTAAATTAGGTGAAAATGATCGCTTAGTTAAACCTTTATTGGGTACAATAGAATATGCAACGAGCAATGATATGCTATTAAAAGGCATTGCAGCGGCATTCAAATATAAAAACAGCGATGATCCGCAAGCAGTAGAACTACAAGCGTCATTAGAAGAAATCGGTTTTATCCCTACTCTTTCTAAATACACTGGCTTACCTGCTGATAGCGATGAAGCAATTAAGATTGAAAAACTCTTTTTAGCGATGGCTTAAAATATAAGTTGTGCTTGACTCTGGTCTTGCACAACCAACTTCTGCAGAGACTATGTCAATAAAATTACAAGAAAACGAAATATTGGAATATCTAAACGCGAGTCATACTGCTCGTGGTTTTTTTATCACTTCCGTCGATATATTTGAACAACTCATCCAAACATTGATAGAACGTATTTTTCTAAAAAACGACTTTGCTGTGCAGTCTGTTGTTGGCCCTCTATTACAGAATTCAGGTCCATTAGGGGATTTGTCTGTTCGGTTGAAATTATTATTCGGCTTGGGAGTTATTCCAAATGATGTTTATCATGATATTGAAAGCATGGTGAAGTTAAAAAACTCATTAAATAATGATAGTCAAGAATACCACTTTACCGATACGCCGATTGCTAATTCGATTAAATCATTACATTTAGCAAAACATATGAATATGGATATGTTTAACTCTATTGAAGAAGAGGGGGATTCAGTTTTTTATAAGATGCAATTAGATAGACAGCAACAAGTTATTAAATCTTCTTTAGCATTAGCTATTATTTCTTTATGTGAAGCCTTAAATAAAGAAAGTCCTTTTTAAAGCAATTCTTCTATCTCTATTTAACCTTGTTGGTATAACGGCTAGCTTTATAGTGTATAAACAGCCTGTTCGTCATTTTAAGCAATATTTAAGCTTAACTCGACAATAACCCTGCGTTAAGCTTAAATGTCCTGTGTTACTTCGTTTTATGCTTTTCAAAGAAAGGTTGTAAACGATCGGATAATTTAAATTGTTTATTCTGTCCTTCTTGCATCCCTATTTGAGCACTTAATTTCATTATTTCTGGAGATTTTTCTAAGAACTTTTGACCTGTAGGTGTTTGGTAGAACTTAATGATGTCTCTTATTTCACTATCTGTAAAAACGCCAGCATAAAGTTTTTTTACTTCACTCATTATTTTTGCTCGGTCAATATCTTCATTATACCAAGTTCGGAAAATACCTTTAAGCTCCTGCTCTTCTTCACTATTAAGTTTAAGTTGCGTACTCAACTTATCAATGAGCGGTAACATGGCTTCGAACCCACCTGCCATTTGCCTTTCCATAGACATAACTTCAAACATTTCATCGATGGCTGTAGTCTGTGCCATTGCTGATGAAGATAATGCACAAAAAATCAGTGGCAATATAAGTCGTTTTTTCATTTGATATCCTTTGTGATTATAAAAAGAGTTATTAAGGTTTATTATAAAGCTAAGTTAACCATTTAAAAGGTAAATAGAAGTAGGGTGATCAGTCTGCTTCGCAACTTTAAAAACCATTTCAGGTACGTTTAAATGAAGGATTACACTTATTACTTGAATTCAAGCTTTGAATAAACAAGGCCCTTTTACAAAAATGGGTTTTCATAAAAGAGCTTTATTCAAAAGTTTTAGAATAATGGCTAATTCTATTTCTTAATGCTGTTGGTTAGAGCCTGTTATTTTAACATTATTAACCTTAACAAATTGAGGACAAGCAATACTTGCAGCATTTCGCATTCCATAAGTATCAGAAGTATTGATATGAGTTAGCGTGCTTGATAACCACTCTATTTGGTTAAATGTATTATGGTAAGAATCGTTAATGCGTTGATTATAAAGATGCGCCTTAATTTCACCCTGTTCAATCAAAAATGTCCCAAAGCGGCTAGTACCAGTAAATTCACCTTTGGCTGCATTGGTAAAGTTCATGTAATGAATATAAGAAATAAACAAAGTTGGTTTTATACAGCTTTTTACCATTGCATCAAAATCAGCAGGGCCATTGCCCGTTTTAACTTTTAATCCAGCAACACTTCTATCGTTATTAATATCTATATTAAAACGATCATAATCATCCTTGAAGACTTTGCTCTTTTATATTGATTTGTTTACTGGTGTCGGTTTATTGGTATTTTAAGGAAATTAACCAATAGTTATTCTTGTATTTAATTGGTGCTGCTTTGCTTTTCTCGTAGATATTTACGCTTATGAGGCCATCTTTAGTCAATTGAATTTTTGAATGAAAACGTGAATGATCTGTCTCAGACACCTCCATTAACACTTTTTGGTATTGCTCGTTTAAGTCGACATCGACGATGCGAAGAACCCCTTTGTCGATAAAAACGAGAGAGTTATCTTTTAATATTAAAGGCTTTGCGATTTGACTTTCATTTAAACGAGGGCCTTTTTCTATTTGACCGTTAAAATGCAATCTAACAATTCGAGAATTAGTGGGAGAGTTTCTGTCTTTCTCTAGCACCCTAATATCGTCATTATCTCCAACAATATAGTGTCCATAGCTTCGCCACTCTTGAACAAGCGAACCATCTCTTTCATATAACCAGGTATTAAAGCAGCCATAACCCTCTAGGCCTAATATAAACCTACCATTTTTCAACGCAGCTCCTGAGTCCCCTCTGAGCTCTGCAACAAGAGAGCCATCTTTTAAATTAACTAGATATGCTGGTCCTAACACTCCCCATGCATGATAGTCATTTGTTAAAGAGGTAATTAACAACCGATCCTTTGATACGAGAACTTTATTTAGCCTACCCTCTATTTTAAATGGCTTTTCCCACACAGGAAACCCATCTTGATTGAGCAGATATATTTCACCGTCTAAAGCGACAAGCTTTCGATCATCAATTTCTACTAATAGTTTTTGCGTTAGAGACTGATTATACTCTTTTTTACTAAACGGCGATTTAGCGTCTTTGCCAAATTCAACAATTTCACAACTATATTTCATCGTTTAAAGGCCTTGTTGACTCGTCTTTTGATATCGTATTACCTGGAATGATTAACTGCAATTAATGAATACTCACACACTTTTTATGATTCAGCGGTTATTCTAATAAACTTGTTCGCTAGTGCTAACAAAGCATTTTCTGTAACAATCTCAACGTTATCTTGATCTGCCACTTTTCCATGCTTAATTAACACGGTTCTTGGATAACCGTGACCACCAAATTGGTTGGTCATGTTTTCATGTTCGAGGCTAATAAATTCACCTCTTTGCTGTTGGACATTAACCTGAAGTACATCGAGTCCATGAAGTTTGATTTCCTGTGCAAAGCGCTCGATATGTTGTTTTTGTCTTACCGTACAGTCTGGGCACCACGCAGCTACAATATTTACTACAAAGGTCTCTCCCGCAGACATACGACGAGTCACTTCATTCGGCTCTACGATTTGGATCAGGTTCGCTGACTGATCTTTATAATTAGATTTTTGGTTTTTTATTTTCATCTTTATTTCATTCTTTGTTTGTTGATATAGATAAAGGGATAATTTCAATTTCGAATGAATTAGTATTAATAACAGCCTTATGTATTTCACAGTTAATTCTTTCGTTGCTTTTTATAATTGATAATAAAGTGTTTTTTTTATAATCACTCATTTTATCGCCAATAGTTATGGATTGAATTGCCTCGGAGTAAATATTATTTAATGATGAATTCTCGACTATTAGCCTAAATTCGTTTTCATAAGCCCACTCATCAGATTTCATTGTTGGAATTGAACCTATACCTAAGTGAAAGTTTGAATTGTCAATATTATTTACCGAGTTGATTAGTAATTCTTCTGCTTGATATTTTTTTAGTTTTCCATATTTTATTGATGCATATAATGGTTTAGAACCAAGTGTTTTATGAAGCTCTTCAATTAGCTTTTGCTTATTATATTCAATGCAAAAACCTCTTAATCCATTTGCATAATGAGACCACATGAGTTTGTTTTGTAGTGCAGATTCTTTAGTTTCGACTCTATCTTGAGCAAAACAGCAAACTTTTGAATTAGAAACAAACTTACTAAATTTCTCTTTAGCGTGTTCAATTGTTCTTGCTATTGTCTTTTTGTAATGTGTTTCTAATTCACCTTTGATACATAGTTCTAATAATCTAATTTCAATTTGATCAGCGGGAAGAGCTTCTCGATGAAGTTGTTTATAAAACTCGATTGCTTTTTTTTCTTCATATTTAGCTATTTCAAAATTTAAAGCATTTGCAATAAATAAATCTTCAAATGGGTCATTAAACTCTGAATAATGACTAAACCATAAGTAGTTATTAGACAGAGCATCTAAGTCATGGAAATTATATGGAAAAAATTTATATATTGATTGTTCATTTATCATTTATACCTCCAATCAAAATTTGTGAAATAAGAAGAAAGCTAATTATTCATTGAATTTAAAAGGTGTTAAGTGAAAAAATATATTTAAGCTCCGGACCCTGTCCTAAAATCTGTGTAATTGCCTATCATTAACTTAATCATATTAAGGATAGGTAATTATGAAAAAAGAAGAGTTAGAAGCATTCGCCCTTAAAGCATCAAAGGGATTAAAGTCT
>NZ_SNUB01000052.1 GCF_004378355.1 Psychromonas algicola | reverse complement strand
ACGAATACACCGTATGATGAATCGACATATTTAGCTGCATTAAAACGAAGAGATTCGCCGCTTTTAAAGTTTGCAATAAATTGCTAATTTTACTAGCGGTCCACCTCAGGGCGTGTTGTTATGTGAATCTGTATTCATGAACTTTTCAATTTCTTGACGCTGTTTATCTGTAAGTCTCTGTTGAACAGAGGGTTGAGTATAATCTATTGTCCAACCAAGAATAGGTTCTGGATTACGGAGGACAGGGGCAGTCATAGCTCCAGGTAACCAAGGCCACATAAGATTTACTTGAGCGCGCTCACTTGTATCTACAGTATTAGCATCGTGATAATAACAAACTATTTTTTCTGCAACCCTAAGAATTTTAAAGATATTTAACTTAAAGTATTCATAATAGAAGTTAGTACTTTCAATTGCTTTTTGATGAATGATTTGATTTCTAAAGCTTTCTAATAATATAAAATGAGACCAAAAATCTTGCTTACTAATTTTTTCGCAACTGTAAACTTTAGGAAGAACTATATCTAATTTGTCTTTTAAACTTAGCCAACGTTCAATCGCCTTTTTATCAAACTCTTCTTTTACACCCTTACTATTTTTTGAAGTGGTGTATATGTAATCATCCGGAATACTAATATTAGCAAACGCTTCTAAAGCGGTGTATGAGAAAACAATAGCAGTTTGAATTTTTTCAATATAATTAGATACATAAAAACAATTATTCCACAACGCATTTATTTTGCTTTTAAACTCTTGATCAGCACGAGTAAGTAGCACTTTATGGTACATTTTTTCAGCTTCTTCCAAAGCTAATTTACTATTTGATAGCAAAAGTGAAATGTTATTGGGAACAAAATACTCAAGCTTTTTCTTTTTTGTTAATCTAACGCTATCTGCGTGTTGAAAAGCATGGTTCATCGGATATTCAGGATGATCTAAACATTTAATTAATATAGGTTTCATAGCTCTGTTGTCTTTGCAATCATACTTTTCAGCATCATCACAAACTACGACCATACACCTATTTGATTTAGTATCTTTCTTCATATATATCGACACTCCGTACGTTCACATAACAGCTTATTAGACGGAAAAATTCTGTGTTTCCACAAAAAACACGCCCATCAATTATTTATAATAAAAATAAACAATACCTGCTTAATCTATCTTTATCAAATGCTTATATTTTTCTGTTTATCAAAGCATTTGTAGAAAGGCTGAATTATTCGGTATTAATAACAAAGATACGGAATGGTCAGACTAGGATGCATAAAAACAGCTATCCACAACGAATTCAAACAAATATTTATAAATAATATTGTTCGTTAAATGTATTTGTAACCGTTATTATTAAAGGCAATGCTTCATTTATTAAACAACCTTGCAGAGAATACTGTGCCAAATGACTCATCAAAAATACGGTCAATTACCTTAAACAACTTCCTGCATCGTATTGATTGTAAAACCACGATCATTGAATTAGCAACGCAACAGGGTTGCAGTTTAAAACGCATTCGTCGTTCTAAAAATTGGTCACTAACAGGTAATCAAAGCCAATTGATTGCAGTCAGCGAACAATTGCAACAAGCCTTGATTATGAAAGAACAGGATTTGCATAAAACCTCTTTTAAAAATGTTAAAAAAGTCACATGGATTGTCGAAACCATTAATAAAACCTTACCCAAACCTACCTTTGATTTAACAGCAATTGTTCAAGCGAACCCCGACATGACCATCAACCGATTAATAGCAGAAACTGGCTGCACCTTAATCGAAGCCCGAGCCGCCCTAGATAAAGCAGAATATTTGGTTTAATAAAAACGACTAATATGAATTCCCACAGAGACAGTGGGAACTAGAGAATATTTCTTTTTGTCTCTGGATCAAAGCTTTACTAATATCCAAAATATAATAGTTAAACTGATACTAAATGCGGCTACGACAAACCTCCCGTTGAGTTTTTCTGAATCAATCACAGACTTCAGCAAGCTAAGGCAGGAAGCCGTTGCTAGCGAACTTCGCGGCACGGACGCAGCGTATGAGCGGTGCGTTAAGAAGGCTGTTATTTATTCAGATTAAAAAACGATTCGGGAACAGTCTTTTTGCTTACTTTTTCTGCTGTTCAGAAAAAGTAAAGTCGCCGACAGGGCGAAAACACTGTTAACAACAATCGTATTGACTCGACGAGCGAAGACGAGCCTTGCCCCTAAAAATTTCATCAATATAATAGTTAATATGCATTCCCACAGAGGACAATGGGAACGAGAAACATATTTGCATCAAAATTGATAAGCGATTTCGATACCCAATATGGCTACGACAAACCTCCCGTTGAGTTTTTCTGAATCAATCACAGACTTCAGCAAGCTAAGGCAGGAAGCCGTTGCTAGCGAACTTCGCGGCATGGACGCCGCGTATGAGCGGTGCGTTAAGAAGGCTGTTATTTATTCAGATAAAAAAAGAATTGGGAGCCAGTCTTTTTGCTTACTTTATTCTTCTGGCAAGAAAAAGTATGTCGCCGACAGGGCGAAAACACTGTTAACAACAATCGTATTGATCCGACGAGCGAAGACGAGCCTTGCTTCCAAAGCACTCCAATAATACAAACAATAAAATATGAATTCTCACGGAGACCATGGAAACTAGATAAATAGGTAGGCTAAAGCCTACATCCCTAAAAAGGTAAGAAAACTTTTCTTCAGGCACAAAAAAAGCAAGCCGAAGCTTGCTCTATAAAGTTATGCAAAGGTTCTATAAAGAACCTTAAAAAAGATTATTCAGCTGCTGGAGCTTCTGCTTTCTTTTCTTCTGCTTCTTTCATAGAAAGATGGTCGCGACCTTGGCGGCTTATTTTTAACACTTAAGCTTCTAGTACTTTAACTTTAACTTCTTGACCTTCTTTCAGGTAATCAGAAATTTTTTGTATACGTTCTTCACTGTCATTTTTGGTATAGCTGTGAGATATGAACTAAGCTGTCTTTGTTCTTTTATCCTTTTGTAGGCACAAAAAAAGGAAGCCGAAGCTTCCTTTTTAAAGTTAAGAATTAAGAAAAACTATTCAGCTGCTGGAGCTTCTGCTTTCTTTTCTTCTGCTTCTTTCATAGAAAGGTGGTTGCGACCTTAGCGACTTACTTTTAAACCTTAAGTTTCTAGTACTTTAACTTCTTGACCTTCTTTGCTTCACAAGATAAATAAGAGGCTAATGATGAGTAACCGAAACGCAGTTTCGCAGTGCGAAGAAGGAATTGATACTTTTTGAACACGCTCTTCACTGTCATTTTTGGTATAGCTGTGAGATATGAACTAGGCCGTCTTTGTTCTTTTACCGTTTTGTAATCACAAAAAAAGGAAGCCGAAGCTTCCTTTTTAAAGTTAATAATTAAGAAAAATTATTCAGCTGCTGGAGCTTCTGCTTTCTTTTCTTCTGCTTCTTTCATAGAAAGATGGTCGCGACCTTGGCGGCTTACTTTTAAACCTTAAGTTTCTAGTACTTTAACTTCTTGACCTTCTTTGCTTCACAAGATAAATAAGAGGCTAATGATGAGTAACCGAAACGCAGTTTCGCAGTGCGAAGAAGGAATTGATACTTTTTGTACACGCTCTTCACTGTCATTTTTGGTATAGCTGTGAGATGTGAACTAAGCGGTCTTTGTTCTTTTACCCTTTTGTAGGCATAAAAAAAGGAAGCCGAAGCTTCCTTTTAAAGTTAAGAATTAAGAAAAACTATTCAGCTGCTGGAGCTTCTGCTTTCTTTTCTTCTGCTTCTTTCATAGAAAGACGTACGCGACCTTGGCGGTCTACTTCTAGTACTTTAACTTTAACTTCTTGACCTTCTTTCAGGTAATCAGATACTTTCTGTACACGCTCTTCACAGATTTGTGAGATGTGAACAAGACCATCTTTACCAGGAAGGATGTTAACGAATGCACCGAAGTCAGCTAGACGAACAACTTTACCTGTGTAGATAGTACCTACTTCAACTTCTGCTGTTAGTGCTTTAATGCGGTTGATTGCATCTTCAGCTTGCTCACCAGATGTTGCAGCAATTTTAACTGTACCATCATCTTCGATTTCAATTGTTGTACCTGTTTCTTCACATAAAGAACGGATAACTGCGCCGCCTTTACCGATAACATCACGGATTTTATCTGTGTTGATTTTCAGAGTGTGAATACGTGGAGCGAATTGAGAAATGTCATCACGACCTTCAGAAATTGCTTCATCCATTACAGATAGAATGTGTAAACGTGCTGCTTTTGCTTGGTTTAACGCAATTTTCATGATTTCACGTGTGATACCTTCAATTTTGATATCCATTTGTAAAGCTGTGATACCGTTAGTTGTACCCGCTACTTTAAAGTCCATATCACCAAGATGATCTTCATCACCTAAGATATCAGAAAGAACAACGAATTCTTCGCCTTCTTTAACTAGACCCATTGCGATACCTGCAACAGACGCTTTAAGTGGAACACCTGCATCCATTAATGCTAACGATGAACCACAAACAGACGCCATTGAAGATGAACCGTTAGATTCAGTGATTTCTGATACTACACGTACTGTGTATGGGAATTCTTCAACCGTAGGCATTACTGCTAATACACCACGTTTTGCTAGACGACCGTGACCAATTTCACGACGCTTAGGAGAACCAACAAAACCAGTTTCACCTACACAGTATGGAGGGAAGTTGTAATGTAATAAGAAGTGATCTTTCTTCTCACCCATTAGGCTGTCGATGATTTGTGCATCACGTTGAGTACCTAATGTTGCTGTTACTAACGCTTGTGTTTCACCACGTGTAAATAGTGAAGAACCGTGAGTACGTGGTAATACGCCAGTACGAACGTCAAGAGCACGGATGCTTTCTGGATCACGTCCATCAATACGTGGCTCGCCTTTGATGATGCGAGAGCGTACGACTGTTTTTTCTAAATCATGTAGGTATTCGCCTACTTGTTTAGCCGCTAATTCTTCATCAGCTGCTAATAATTTTTCTTTAACTTCAGACGTGATCGCTTTGATTGCATCGTAACGTTCGCCTTTGTCGCTAATTTGGTAAGCCGCTTCAAAGCGTGCTTGTGCTTCAGTTGCAACAGCAGCATCTAATGCTTCGTTACGAACTGGTGCAGTCCAATCCCATTTAGGGCGAGCTACTTCAGCAGCAAATTCTTTGATTGCTTCAACAACAACTTGTTGTTCATCGTGACCGTATACTACAGCGCCTAACATGACGTCTTCGCTTAAGATACCTGCTTCAGATTCAACCATTAATACTGCGTTGTCTGTACCAGATACAACAAGGTCTAGGTCACTTGTTTCTAATTCTGTTTTAGTTGGGTTAAGTAGGTATTGACCTTCTTTGTAACCAACACGAGCACAACCGATAGGGCCGTTAAATGGCATACCAGAGATAGAAAGTGCCGCAGAAGTTGCGATCATTGCAACGATATCTGGGTTAACTTCTGGGTTGATTGAAACAACCGTTGCAATCACTTGTACTTCGTTTTTGAAACCTTCTGGGAAAAGAGGACGAACTGGACGGTCAATAAGACGTGCAATTAACGTTTCTTCTTCAGATGGGCGGCCTTCAC
This sequence comes from Psychromonas algicola, assembly GCF_004378355.1. Classification (GTDB taxonomy): domain Bacteria; phylum Pseudomonadota; class Gammaproteobacteria; order Enterobacterales; family Psychromonadaceae; genus Psychromonas. The sequence continues at coordinate 3,741 of NZ_SNUB01000052.1, read as the reverse complement.
GTTTGAAGAAACCACCTGGGATTTTACCTGCTGCGTATGTTTTTTCTTGGTAGTTAACTGTAAGAGGGAAGAAGTCACGCTCTTGATCATCAGCATTTTTACCAACAACAGAAACGAATACACAAGTATCGTCCATGCTACACATTACAGCGGCAGTTGCTTGACGTGCAATTACGCCAGTTTCTAGTGTTACCGTATGTTCGCCATACTGGAAACTTTTTACAATAGGAGTCATTTTTTTTCCTTTATTAAAATTATTTTCTCTATGCTTTTTATCGCGCCCATAGTATACGTCAAGAGCATGATTTTTAAACCTACATTTTTCAACATTTGTATTTAAATAATAAGAAATGAAACGGTTATGATTAATTGTTATTCAATAATCAGTCAATTTTTTACTTAACCTTTGAATTTTAGTGGCTCTTTTGTTGTTTTTTATTTAGTGATTCAAAGAGCAAGCTTGGTAACGGGAGAAGTCTACAGGTAAGATGTGACAATACTGTGTTTCGGAATGACTTATGGATCTCACTTCAACTACTTTGCCTATTGTTTATTCTTTGCAACATTGCCCTTATGCAATGCGTGCTCGAATAGCGATTTTTAAATCCAAACAACCTGTTTTATTAAGGGCGATCAAGCTCAATAATAAACCGCCTGAAATGCTAGCGTTATCAAAGAATCAAACCGTCCCTATGATGGTGTTACCTAATGCTAATGGAACTCATTTGCCTGAAGTGGTAGAAGAAAGTTTGGATATTATGCTAGCGGTATTAAAGCAAAGCGATCCTAATCAGTTATTGGTTCAATCTACTTGTTCTTTAAGCGAAATGTTAACGTTCATTGAGCATTATGAGACGGGGTTGATTCCTGCCAATGAAGCTTATAAATGTGCTAAACGTTATAAAGAAACGAATATTGCTAAATACCGTCAAGCCTGTGAAGTATATCTTCAAGAGTTGGAATTACGTTTAACGCAACATGCGTTTTTATTGTCAGAAACTGAAAGTTTGTTAGATATTGCGTTGATGCCTTTTATTAGACAGTTTTCTAAGGTCGAACGACAGTGGTATCAGCAATCGCCTTATCCAAAACTTCGCGCTTGGTTAAACGGTTATTTACAAAGCCCAATGTTTACCAAGGTGATGGCAAAACATGAGCTATGGGTTGATTGCCAGCGCGATATTTTATTTGGTGATTTATCAACTAAGTCATGATTTTAGTTATTACAATGACTTTATATGGTCGAGTTAAATACACTGGCGTATAAAACCTTTGTGTTGTTGCAAACTGCCTTTAGCTTGTTTAGCGTCGACGCCTGTTAAGATCATCACAATGGCGGTTTTACAATGATTGCCTGATTCATTTAACGCGGTTTCAGCTTCTTCACGCGAGCAGTCTGTTGCTTCCATGATAATTTTCTTTTGGCGTTCAATCAATTTAGCATTAGTCGCCTGCACATCTACCATCAAATTACCAAATACTTTACCGCTTTTGATCATCGAGCCTGTGGTTAGCATGTTTAGGACTAATTTTTGTGCTGTGCCCGCTTTCAGCCTTGATGATCCAGTGACCACTTCTGGGCCGACAATAACGTCCAGTGCGATATCGGCAATGGCTGCCATCTCGCTGTTATCATTACAACATAAACTCACAACATCACAGCCCAGCGATTTAGCGTAACGCATCGCCCCAATAACATAAGGTGTGCGTCCACTTGCTGCAATGCCTACAATAATGTCGTTTGCGTTTACTTGGATATTTTTTAAGTCTAATTCGCCTGCCGCTAAGTTATCTTCTGCATTTTCTACGGCTTTTAAAATAGCTGTTTTTCCACCTGCAATTAATCCAATAACTTGCTCAGCAGGGCTACCAAAGGTAGGAGGGCATTCGCTAGCATCTAAAATACCTAAACGCCCTGAAGTACCTGCGCCGCAATAGATCAGTCTGCCACCTTTTTCAAAGGCTTGTTTAATGGCATCAACAGCTTGTGCAATGGCTGGTAGGATTGTTTCAACGGCAATGGCTACTTTTTTATCTTCATTGTTAATCACAGTGAGCATGTCTAATGTCGATAAAGTATCTATATTGGCACTGGCGCTATTGCGGCTTTCGGTAATAAATTGCTGTAGGGATAAACTCATAATAGTGATTTCAATGTAATTGTTTTAACAGGATGAATGTAAGTTGTTATACTAGCAGTTCATTTAATAGAGTTGTATTGATACTATGACAAAATCTCCGCAAGTTCCCAAGAAAGAAGCTGAATCACTTACTCATTCTCAAAGCCATTTAGAGCAAGCCTCTTCACCTCAACCTGTACTTAGTGCTAAACAAAAAACAGCGCTGTTAGTTAAAAATGCGTTGCAACTTGTTTTAGGGTTGTTGATTATTATGCTCTTTCTATCCATCGCTAAATTTATTATTGCTTACTTTAAAAGTACTTTCCCTGCTTCTATATTGGGCATGTTAATGTTGTTTGTTGCTTTGTCATTGGGCATTGTGAAATTAAACTGGATAGAGTTTGCAGGGAATTTAGTTTTAAAATATTTAGCGTTATTGTTTATTCCAATTGGCGTTGGGTTAATTAATTATTTTGATTTAATTGCAACACATTGGTTAGTGATTGTTTTTTCTTTGTTTTTCACCACGTTAATTACGCTATTTTTGGTTGGGCACTGTTATCAATGGTTGGTTAAGGAAGAATCATAATGTTTATTTATATCGCAACGCCTCTTACGTTATTGTTATTTTTTGCGGCTAAAAAACTGCATAGCATTAAACCCGCAGCTTTGCTTAATCCTGTGCTAGTGACCATTTTTAGTTTGATTTCTATTTTGTTATTACTTGAAATTCCTTTCTCTGACTATCAGCAGGGCAGTTCAATCATTACTGTGCTGCTTGAACCTGCTATTGTTGCCTTAGCCGTTCCGCTTTATTTGCAATTGAAAGTGATTAAAGCACAACTTAAATTGATTTTATTAAGTTGTCTGTTGGCGGTTTGTATTGCTTTTTCTTGCGCTTTTTTCATTATGCCTTTATTGGGAGCGGACTCTATTACTGCGGCTTCTTTTGCTGGGCAATCGGTGACTACGCCTATTGCGATGGAAATTAGCAAAAACCTAAATGGCATTGTTTCATTAACGGCTGCCATGGTGATCTTCGCGGGCATTATCGGCGCGAGTATCGGTTTGCCTTTTTTGAAGTTATGCCGAGTTAAAAATAAACAAGCCATTGGTGTTGCGATTGGTTGTGCTTCTCATGCTTTAGGCACTGCAAAAGTGTTGGAAGATAACGAGGAATCGGGCGCATTTTCATCAATTGCTTTGATTCTTTGCGCTGTATTATCTGCATTGATTATGCCTGCGTTATATAATTGGCTTATTTTATAACTGGTTTATTTTATATAATATCATTCACGATGAATAGTTTATCTATTTTACTGGCTAAAAAGTCCACTTATTCGTTATAAATTTCGTAAAGGGGATAGCCATTTACGTCTCGAATTGAACTGTTTTCTCTTCGTAAAATTTAGATAACATATTTAACGTCATCGGTATAACTTTTCAATATTCATTCCTGTTATATACATGGAAATAAAGTATAAAAAAACCGAAGCTTGCTTCTAATGCCGATCAGTTAAGAAAAATTAGTTGATTTTTACCCGAATGGGATCAGAATCCGATGTTCACTCAACATCGGATTTTTTTATGCCTTTAGATTACGATTTCCACTCACTCGAAG
>NZ_SNUB01000051.1 GCF_004378355.1 Psychromonas algicola | reverse complement strand
GAGTGAGTGGAAATCGTAATCTAAAGGCATAAAAAAATCCGATGTTGAGTGAACATCGGATTCTGATCCCATTCGGGTAAAAATCAACTAATTTTTCTTAACTGATCGGCATTAGAGCTTAGGTTTTGTTTTTTTATGCCTGATGGAAAATAAAAACTATCCATGAAAGTGTCGCTATACCAAAGAGCTTATGTTGTTTCTACTATCATCGCGTTCTTGTCTAAATATAGAATTACTCATATTTAGTTGAAGAATATTCAAAAAAGATAATTTAAGCTGTCTTTTTATGTTTATAAAAGAAACAAGTGTAGACAGGAAGTATAGATATATTGGGACGTCGGATTCATCCGACTTTATTCGCAGCTAGTCAAATGTTGGATAACTTAAAATTAGATTTCAAAAGCGATCTGTAGTTTGAATGATTTATCATGTTGATATATCTAACTTGGCTTGTTTATGTTGCAAATAGAGCTTTAAGGTATAATTTACGAGGTTTTACTTATAGTTTATAAGATGAAAGGGCTTATTGAATTAATCACTGCAGAGGCTCTTTATTTCTGTGTCGATCAAGTATTAGCTTTGTCTCATGATTTGCAAAAATTGTATGTTAAATGTAATCAGGAAAGGGGATTTCTAAAGGTGCAAAAAAGGCCAGCATCGCTGACCTTATCAATAACATAAAACGATTAAGATTATGCGTTGATGAAATCAACACCTTCTTGAATGTCTTTGTTTAATGTTTCTAGCATATCGTTTTTCGCTTTTTCTTCAAACGCTGATAATTTACCGTAAGATAAAATTTCAACAACACCGTTAGCACCTAAACGTACAGGGTGAGCAAAGAAAGCAGCATCGCCATCAGCAACGTCAACGTATGCGTAATCAACAACGTCTTCGCCTTGAATACCTTTCACTAAAGATAGACAAAAACGAGCAGCAGCAGCGCCCATTGATAACGTAGCAGAACCGCCACCGGCTTTAGCATTTACAACTTCAGTACCTGCATTTTGGATGCGTGGTGTTAGTGCAGCCACTTCTTCTTCAGTAAACGTCACACCTTCTACTTGAGAAAGTAATGGTAAAATTGTTGTACCAGAATGACCGCCGATAACAGGTACTTTAACAGTCGCAACGTCTAAGCCTTTAAGCTCAGCAACAAATGCTTCACTACGGATAACGTCAAGAGTTGTTACACCAAATACACGGTTTTTATCGTAAGTACCTGCTTTTTTGAATACTTCAGCAACGATTGGCACTGTCCCGTTTACAGGGTTAGTGATAACACCGACTAATGCTTTAGGACAGTTAGCAACAATGCCTTCTGCTAGCGTTTTGATAATGCCTGCATTGACTGCGAATAAATCTGCGCGGTCCATACCTGGCTTACGTGGCATACCTGCTGGGATAATAACAATATCAGCACCTGTTAACGCTTTATCTAAAGCATCAGCACCAAAGCCTTCAACTTTTACTGCTGTTGGGATGTGTGATAAATCAACAGCAACACCAGGAACAACTGGTGCAACGTCGTATAATGCTAACTCAGAACCTGCTGGTAATTGAGTTTTTAATAATAATGATAAAGCTTGACCAATACCACCTGCAGCACCAAGAACAGCAACTTTCATGTTTTTCTCCAAAGAATAAATGTATGAGGTTTAAGACTAACATATTTAATTCTAAAGTGAATAATTAAGCAGGTGTTAAATATGTTAAAAAATTGTGATCGAGGTGCGAGTAACAATCATTTATTTAACGTTTTATTCTATTAATGTTTGGATTGGTTATTGTTGAGGGAAATACTGCTGAAATATTTTACTGTAAATTCCGTTTGCTAAAATGATCTCTAATCCCTTATTCAGCTGTTGTTTAAGCTTGTTATTGCCTTTTCTAACGGCAATGCCATAGCCTTCTGAAAAGCCTGAAAGAAAGCTCTCTTCGACACGTTGAATAGCTAATGTTGATTGTGCATCTTGTTGACTTAAAAAATGAGTGACGACGGCTGAATCAGCGAATACTGCATCTATTTTTTGTTGCTTTAAATCCGCCAAGGCTTCTGCAGATGAAAAGTAGGGCACAATGTAGCTATTCTCTTTTAAATTACGTGTGAGGTAGCTTTGGTTTGATGTGTTTGCTTGTACTCCAATAAACTTTCCTTCTAGAGAGAATCCTTTGTTAGCCGTTTGCTGACTGATGAATACGGGTGCTGTTTTATAATAGCTATTGGTAAAATCAACCATTTCAAGTCGCTCTGAGGTAATGTCTAGCGCGGCAATAGCAGCATCGTAACGGCCAAATTGTAAAGTAAGCAGTAATCCGTTGAAGTTATGGTGTTTGAAGCTACATTGTAGCTTAATTTCCTTACAAATCGCTTTGGCAATATCAATATCAAAGCCGACTATTTGTTGATCTTCTGATATATATTCAAAAGGATAATAATTGGTATCGGTAGCGAATTTCACTTGTATTGGCTGAGTTTCATCCGCTTTCAAAAATGATGCAAATAGCGTGAAAATGATAGCGATATAACGAGAAAAGGTAATGATAATAAGCGTCCCTGATGTTGGTAGTTTTATTGGAAGTTTACCAGAACTTATGCAAACTGCGTAATTAGCTAAAGCGTTAGTCACTTATTTGTACAAAAGTGAATAAATATGCAAAAAAAGTGACATTTAATATGTTATCGTGCAATCAATTTATATTATTATATATCACATTTGTAATGTACTAACGGGAATAAGCAATGCGACCAACCTCTGAACTGATGGATTTCTTTAAAAGCTTACTGAATAAAGAACACCTAAGCTCACAAAGTGAAATTGTAGATGCGCTTATTGAAGCTGGCTTTGATCATATTAATCAATCCAAGGTTTCTAGGATGTTAAGTAAATCTGGTGCAGTAAGAACACGTAATGCAACAGGTGAAATGGTTTATTGTCTGCCTGTTGAATTAGGGATCCCAACCACCACAAGTCCACTCAAGAACCTAGTCGTTGATATTGATAGAAATGATAGCTTAATTGTTATTCGTACAAGTCCTGGCGCTGCACAGCTTATCGCTCGTTTATTAGATTCTATGGGAAAAGCTGAAGGGATCTTAGGGACAATTGCCGGTGACGATACTATTTTTATTTCACCGAGTAACTCTAAAAAAATAGATTCTACGCTCGCCGTTGTGCATAAATTATTTGATTAACCCCTCTGGTTTTATCTTTTCTTCAAAATTAATCCTGCTTATATAGAAATATTTTCTACACTTTACTTATCAGAGAGGATGTTGAGGAGAAAGTAATGAAGCAGGCGTTTGCTTTTAGTCTAGTCGAGTTATTGGTTGTTGTTTTTATCTTAGCAGTGCTTTCAACCATTGCTTATCCCTCTTATCAACAGTTTGTCGTAAAAACGCGCCGAGCGGAAGCGCAATCAGAGTTGACCAAGGCACAAGTGACTCAAAGTAGTTATCATATTTTAAACCCAAGTTATCTTCTTGATGCGGAATCTTTAGGTTTACCTTTAAACCATGATTTCTATCGATTCAGTGTGGTCTCGGTTTCAACGCATATTTATTTAATGAAGGCAGAAGCTAAAAGCGCAACAAGTCAGAGTAACGATGAGATAAGCTGCCAAACACTTTATATTGACCAAGATAATAATAAAACCAGAGATGGTGTGTTGGATAATTCAGAATGTTGGCAAGATTAATTTCCCTCTTTACGTATTGACAGTAAAGAGGGATAAAAGTTAATAGCTTCCTAATAACTCTTTTTGTTCTAGAAATTTTAATGGTTTATCTAACATATGTTGATAGATAACGTTATACACTAATATGCTTTTAACATACGCTCGAGTTTCGTAGTAAGGAATACTTTCAACCCAGCTATCCATTTTAATTCCTTTTTTACCTTGTTTCTTATTAGGGCTAAACCATTTGTCGACACGATTTGGACCTGCATTATATGCAGCTGTAGCTAATAAACGGTTGCCTTTGTAATATTTTAATAAGCTATTGAAATACGCAGTACCTAGTTGAACATTAACTTTACCTTGGTTCAGCTGATCTACTTTTTTGTACTCTTTTAGGTTGATTTTTCGCGCTGTTTCTTTAGCGGTTCTTGGCATTAATTGCATATAACCACTTGCACCTACCGGGGATTTTGCATGCTCATCAAAACTACTTTCACGACGGGTAATTGCATAAATATAAGTCTCTTCGAGATCATATTTTTTAGCTTCTTTAATAAATAACTCTGGTTTTGCACTTGGAAAGCGGATATTTAAGGCATTCCAACTTTTTGAGTTAATACTTGCTAACACAGAGAGATGTGCCCACCCTTTAGTAAAAGCATATAAACCTAATTGCTGTTGTAACTCAGGACTTTGCCTATTCAATAAACGGATCCATTGTTGTTTTGCTTGTTGATTAAGTTGGTGAAATATTAATTCTTCAATTAATATTAACTCTTTACTTAAACTGCTTAGGCTACCTTGCTTCTCTTCAATGCTATCTGCATTAAAAGGGAAATTAATACCTAACTTCTCTGCTGCTAGAAAACCATGGTAACTGCGATGTGTCGCAACTTCTTTATAGAGATCTATCGCTTTTTTCGATTGGCCTTTTCGTTCTAAAACACGAGCTTGCCAGTATGACCATGAAGTTGAATTGCGTTTATCTTCTGGTAGCTTTTGGATCCAATGTTCTATATTTTTCCAATCTTCAAGCTTAATTGCATAACGAATACGTTGCTCAATAAGCGAAGTGTTGTCTAACGCTTGCAGCTCTTTATCTAACCAACTAAATAACCAAGTCTTACGTCCTTGCACAATGGTTGTTGCAAATTGTACTTTAATTTCCTTTGCCTCATCATCGGTAAAGTTTACTTTTTTATCTAATTTAGAAAAAATTTGCATCGCTTTATCAATATCTCTTTTTGCTAAGCGCTTGATACTGTGGACTGCAAAAGGAAAGCTTTCTGCTTTACGTGAGTTAAATAAGCGGCTGTTTGATATGTTACTAGGTTTTTTATGCAAGCTAATAAGTTGCTTCGCTAATGCTTGTTGTTCTGCGTTATTTAATTTACGTGCTAGTGAACGCATTAAAGTGGGTTTATCTTTATTGTAAGCAAGCTGAAAACGCTGCCAGATATCTGCTTGTGTAAGGATATTATTGTCTTCGTAATACTCATAAACGTTACCACAAGCTGTAGGTAAGCCTGTTTCTGATAACCATATCTGCTGTGCTTCTGGCCACACTTGTTTACCTTGGCCTTGTGAGATAGAGGCTTGTAAGTAATAACATTGTAAAGTGGGGTCGTTAGGCATTACATTTCTTACTTTTAAAAAATTAGCCCATCTTTTTTCTTTGGCTAAGTAAAATAAGTAAGTACGTTGTAAGTCATCACTCACTGCTTTGTTTTTATTGGATTGCAAAAAGCTAAGCACTTCTTTATCACTAACGTCTGCAATATTTGCATTCATATAATTATATTGGGTGAGGTAAGTTAAAGGGTAGTTTGCCAAATTATCCATTTGCTTATTAGCTTTTTCCCATTGTTTCTGATCTTGTAAATCTAGTGTTTCAGAAAAAATACTACGTTGAACGTCTAATGTTAATGCGCTGGCTAAGCTTGATGACGATAAAAGAATACAGCCGAAAATAAATTTTTTCATAATGCCTCGATAAAAGAATAAGCGATCTTGCTCTGTATTAAAGCTAGTCGATAATAGCAACTCCTGCGTATAAGAATGCTTTGAATGTTTAAAAATGTCTGATCTAACACCTTGTCAATTACTTCTCTGGTTTTCATCACTGCATATTTATGTGGTGTATTAACTAAAAACTTAGGGTCATAACGCGCAAAAAAAACCAAATGCGTATAGACTTAATCATATTCACCATAAGTCAGTTTGAAAATAATCAGTGTATTAAAGATAACAAATGCTTAGATGAATAACAGTTTTTTTAAATAAAAAAGGAGAAATTGTAAAGAGGTGTTGTTAAGAAAGGTTGAACTTATCTATCCCACAATGGACTAACTTTTACCTTTCAACAAGTAAAAAATAAAATATCTTTACGAAAATATGGTTAGGTCAAAAAATGAATTCGTTTATTTGAAAGGCAAAATTAATGTGACATAAATCACTTGTATATTACATTAAAAGGCCTAATCTATTTAAGAACACAATAAGTGTATAACAAAAGGTGTCCTATATGAGAATTGAAATTACTAGCAAACAAATTAGTATTACTGACACAATGCGCGCTAAAGTAGAGGAACGTTTCGAAAAATTACAAAAGCTTCAAGTTTCACTTATCAATCCCCACTTTATTATTACTAAAGAGCCTAAAGGTGTGAAAATTGAAGGCACGATCGGGGTTCCAAATGGCAAGGTATTTGCTCATGCTGAGCATGAAGATTTGTATGCTGCAATTACGCAGTTATTCCAAAAGATTGAACGACAGCTAAGTAAACATATCCATAAAGATGAAGCAAACCGTGCCAAGAACAATGGTAAAGACTTATGTCGTAACGGAGAAATTTCAGGAGAGGTTGTTGAAGAGCCGGAAGTTGAAATAGAATCAGATGCTGAAATCAAGTTAAATAAAGAATTCGCTAACTAATCAAGTTATTGTTTTACTCTAAAGGTAAATACAAATAACTAAAAAGAGAAAAGGAGGTTAATAACCTCCTTTTTTGATCTTATTTAGTTGCTTTATTTATCTTCATAATGTCGATTATCATGTACTTGTTGTAGCATCACACGACTTTCGTCTAAGAATAATGAAGAATAATCACCCATCCAGTTTGTCACCGATTTAAAGCGATTAATAAACTCTTCACGGTTGTTGTTTTCTAATAAGGCAATCGCTTCTGAAAAGTGTTTATGGTAACGCTTGATCATCGCTAAGTTGTTTTTCTGCGACATAATAATATCTGCATAAAGTGCAGGCTCTTGCGCAAATAAACGTCCTACCATAGCTAACTCTAAGCGATATATTGGTGAGCTTAAATCCAATAACTGTTCTAAATCAGCATTAACTTCTTGCAAATGCACGCCGTATACAAAACTTGTAAAGTGACGTAATGCTTGGATTAATGACATTGATTCATCATGAGTGGTTGCTGCCACTGGGTATAAATGCGCACCCCAGATCTTCATTTGATCAATTAACCACTTATATTTTTCAGGATCACGTCCATCACAATAAACAATCACTTGTTTTGCAAAGCTAGAAATATCAGGTCCAAACATCGGGTGTAAACCAACAACAGGGCCTTCATGTACAGCAAGCATTTCTGTTAATGGCGCATCTTTGATACTTGTTATATCTGCCAAAATACAGTCTTTAGGTAAGAAAGTAAGTTGTTTGATCACATCCACAGTAACATCGATAGGAGAGCCTACAATGACTAATCCTGCTTTACTACAAATTGCTTCTGCTTGATCCCAGTTTGCACGGCCTAATATATCTACGTCATAACCAGATAATGTAAACATCTCTACAAAGCGTTTACCTAGTAACCCATTACCACCAATGATCACGATACGTTTCATCTCAGGGTTAACTGTTTTGAAACCTGTCTCATTCTCACTTGCGTAGGACTCTCGCATCGTACGTCGTAAAATATCTTCAATAAGATTTGCTGGAACACCTTTCTTTTCGGCTTCTTCACGGCGCTTTGCTAACATTGCAGCTTCACGCTCTGGCACATAAATAGGTAGACCATGTTTGGTTTTTACTTCACCAACTTCACCAACTAAGCGTAATCGCTCTGCTAGTAAATCAATTATTTGCTGATCGACAGCATCAATTTGATCTCTTAATTTACTTAAAGGCATAATTTACTTCTTATTTTGTATAGTCTTTTTTAATGCTGTTTCTGCTTCAGCTAATAAGGCACAAGTTGATGCCCAATCAATACAAGCGTCTGTTACAGACACACCGTATTTTAGTTGATCTCTTGGTAATGATGCTGGTTGGTTACCCGCATTGATATTACTTTCTAACATAATACCTATGATTGACTTATTACCTTCAACAACTTGATGGAATACATCTTTAGCCACTAATGGTTGCAGTTCATGATTTTTACTAGAGTTCTCATGGCTACAATCAACAATTAAAATATTTTCCATTTTAGCTTTAGTGAGAGCTTGTTCCGCTAACGCTACGTTTAATGAATCGTAGTTAGGTTTACCGCCGCCGCCACGTAAAATAACATGACCATCTTGATTACCTGCAGTCTGTAATAATGCACTTTGGCCTGATTGATTAATACCCATAAAACGATGTGGTGAAGAAGCGGATTGCATTGCATTAACTGCCGTTGAAAGGCTGCCATCTGTTCCGTTTTTAAAACCAACAGGCATTGAAAGTCCACTTGCCATTTCACGGTGAGTTTGAGATTCAGTAGTACGTGCGCCAATTGCTGCCCAACTAAATAAGTCGCCAATATATTGGGGACTTATTGGATCTAATGCTTCAGTTGCAATAGGTAAACCTAGTTCAGAAATCCATAATAATAATTCACGTGCTTTTTTAAGGCCTGTTTCAATATCAAATGAATCATCCATATGTGGGTCGTTAATTAAACCTTTCCAGCCAACTGTTGTACGAGGTTTTTCAAAATACACACGCATTACAATATAAAGCGTGTCTTTATATTGTTCATGTAACGCTTTCAAACCAGTTGCATATTCTTTAGCAGCTTCAATGTCATGAATAGAACAAGGACCACAAATTACTAGAAAGCGTGGATCTTTTTTATGCACAATGTTGGAAATGGTTTGGCGTGATTCATTAATGAATTGATAAACACTCTCAGAAGCGGGTAAAGAGGCTTTAAGCTCTGCTGGTGTAATTAAAACAGTTTCTGATTGAATGTGGATATTTTCATTTTGTTGCGTAGTCATTTTAGTCTCGTTGACAGTTAATAGTGAAAGCATCATAGCATAGCAAAATAATAGATCATGCGATTAAGCCATGGAGCATAAATAAATGCAGATTTAATCAATAAATCGCCATACATTTGCTTCATTTTTATTTATTTTTGGGGTTTAAATATGTTGGTGTTTAGATTGAAGGTCTCTTGTTGATAATGAATTGTATTTTGTAAGGTAAATAAAATTATATTTGTGCTGTTTTTTAACTCAACGATTAAGAGGATATTTTGAATTTTAAAAGGGCTTGTTAAGAGGCGATTTGTTTTTTGGGATTTATATTACCAATTTATCTTTGAAAGGGAGTTTCTGTTTATACACTGTTGGTAGAGTGCACGGAATTCGAACTTGTGAGTACCGGAGTGATAGGCCGCGTTGTTTTAAATAAAGAGGCTAACTAACTGAACTACTTGCTTTGAATTTTATAAAGGGGGAAATATAAGAACGTACTTTGAATTGTCTGTTTATACACTGTTGGCGGAGTGGACGGGACTCGAACCCGCGACCCCCGGCGTGACAGGCCGGTATTCTAACCAACTGAACTACCACTCCTCCGAGTGTAAAACAGCTTCATTATTTTATCGTCTTTATGAATTGACGTTAACACACTGTTGGCGGAGTGGACGGGACTCGAACCCGCGACCCCCGGCGTGACAGGCCGGTATTCTAACCAACTGAACTACCACTCCACGAGTGTGTTACAGTTCTATCTCTTTTCGGTTTATTACCGCCGGCGTGACAGGCCGCTTATGTTAAACAAAAAGTCTAACTAACTGAACGACTACTTAATGAGTGCGTTACAGCTTGTTATTCATTTAGTGTCTGAAATAACATCGACATTAAAGCTTTATAATACTGTTGGCGGAGTGGACGGGACTCGAACCCGCGACCCCCGGCGTGACAGGCCGGTATTCTAACCAACTGAACTACCACTCCACGTGATAATCATCAGTTCAACGAATTCTTTTGCTAGAAATA
>NZ_SNUB01000050.1 GCF_004378355.1 Psychromonas algicola | reverse complement strand
TTGTTTTGCCTGAACGGCGAGAGAGAAGTTACCCAAGAATGGTTAAAGCGAGACCCAAAAGATACGCAGAAAGAAAAGGTAAAAAAATGCCCATCAGTTCTTAACTGACAGGCATTAAAGCTTGCTTCGGTTTTTAATTCAGAGAATGACACTTTTAAATTTAATCTGCTGCGTAACCAAACTGCTCTAATTTATTTCCATCTAAATAAGCAAATTGTGCTTGCATATTTAAACGACCACTCACAAACCAAGAAGCCGCAAGTGCATATATTTGATGCTCTTGTGTTAATACTCGCTCTGCTAAGTCTTGTGCTGTGTCTTCAGCAAAAATAGGTACTTTAGCTTGTAACACGGTTGGGCCACTATCCAGCTCAGGCGTCACAAAATGAACGCTCGCACCATGTTCTTTATCGCCTGCATCAATCGCGCGTTGATGTGTATTAACGCCTTGATATTTAGGTAATAAAGAAGGGTGGATGTTCAGCATTTTACCTTGATATTGATTAACAAAGTCAGTGGTTAAAATACGCATAAAGCCAGCCAATAAAATAAGATCTGGTTGAAGCTTGTCTAACTCTGCTGATAATAATGAATCGTAAGCTTCACGTGATGTAATACCTTTGCTCTCTACTAAGATTGCTGGAATATTTGCTTCACGTGCTCGCTCTAAACCATAAGCATCAGCTTTGTTACTGATAACAGCAACAATTTCAACTTGTTGACCGTCAACTTGTTGTTTGTGTAACTTATCCATTAGCGCTTGCAGATTACTCCCGCTACCAGAAATAAGTACAACTATCTTTTTAGTGCTCATGTTGTTATTTGATCTCTACTTGAGATTCACCTTCAGCGGCGTCTTCAATGTGACCTAATACCCAAGCGTTTTCACCTTGTGCTGTTAAGATTTCTACTGCTTTGTCTTTTTCAGCAGCTGGAACCACAATCATTAGGCCAACACCACAGTTGAATGTACGGTACATTTCTTCTGTTTCAACGTTACCATTTTCTTGTAACCAGTTGAAAATAGCAGGCCATTCCCAGCTCTTACCATCAACAACCGCTTTACTACCTGCTGGTAATACGCGTGGGATATTTTCCCAGAAACCGCCGCCAGTGATATGAGAAATAGCATGTACAGGACAGTTTTTAATAAGCTCTAATGTTGATTTAACATAGATCTTAGTCGGTGTTAATAAGGTCTCACCTAGTGTTGAATCACCAAATGGTGCACTCGTATCAGCTTTAGAGACTTCTAAAATTTTACGTACAAGTGAGTAACCATTTGAGTGAGGACCGCTTGAACCAACTGCAATTAATGCATCGCCCGCAGCGACTTTTGTCCCATCAATTACGCCTGATTTTTCAACCACACCCACACAGAAACCTGCGATATCGTAATCATCACCTTCGTACATACCTGGCATTTCAGCGGTTTCACCACCGATTAATGAACAGTTTGATAATAAACAACCTTCACCGATACCTGTTACTACGTCTGCTGCTACATCAACATCCAGTTTACCTGTTGCATAGTAGTCTAAGAAGAATAATGGCTCAGCACCTTGAACGATAAGGTCGTTTACACACATTGCCACAAGGTCGATACCTACAGTGTCGTGTTTTTTAAGATCAATCGCTAAACGTAATTTTGTACCTACGCCATCAGTGCCTGCAACTAGTAATGGCTCTTTATAACCTGTTGGTAGTTGACATAACGCGCCAAAACCTCCTAGTCCGCCCATTACTTCAGGACGTTTAGTGCGTTTCGCTACACCTTTAATACGTTCAACTAATGCTGTACCTGCGTCAATATCAACACCAGCGTCTTTATAGCTTAAAGAGGTTTTTTGGTTGCTCACTACATTCTCCGAAAAATAGAAGTTAAAAGCGAAAATCGCTTTAAAAAGATTAGAAGGTAAAAATTGCGCGTATTTTAGCATTTATATGACACGGGTCGAAGTATTTCTGCTAAGAATTTGTATTTTTCATGAAAGTTTTTACATAAGTGTTATCAAAGTACTGAATAGTGGTTCTTTTTAAGGTTTTTTTTCTACATATTTATGACCTGATACTTGCATTAGCAAAAGATCTGCTTATGATCGAGTTACTTTGATAAATAAAATGGTTGCATAAGTAGATGAAAATGAATGTGTTGGTACGTTTTTTAGCTGCAATGAGTGTGCTTTACTCAATACATAGTATTGCTTTACCTGAAATGGACCCATATCGAGGTTTAGTTTTAGCTGAGCAATCAAATGAAAATGCATTAAGAGAAGAAGCGCTTAAACAAGTGCTTATTAAAGTTTCTGGCAACGTTGATATTGTAACATTAGATGAAAGTGGAAATCTAATGACAAACATACGTTCAATGTTATCTCAGTTTGGCTACCAAAATATTGATGGTGTCCGTTTCTACTATGCTTTATTCGATAAGAGTAAAATTAATAAAGCATTAAACGACATGCAACAACCCATTTGGGGTGAAACTCGCCCTAGTCCATTAATTTGGCTGGTGAATGAAAATAGAAAAATAACTTCTGAATACATGATTAATAGTCAGCAAGATAAAGACTTATCATGGGGCTTACAAAAAGCGGAATTACAACGTGGTATCGAAGCTAAATTTCCTATTCTTGATTTAGATGAAACATTAATGATTGGTTCCTCTGATATTAGTGGCCGTTTTCATCAAGTTGTTGCCGATGCTTCTAAGCGTTACGATGCAGAGTACGTTGTGCTTGCTAACCTATACAAAATGCGTACTGGTAAATGGCAATTAAAATGGGAATTAGTGCAGTACGATCCTCAAAATAATAAAAAACAATTGATTAATAAACGTATCACTGCGGATGAAAAAACAGATGTGATGGCACAAATGCTTAATGATATTGCAGACTATTATGCTCAAAAATTCGCAATCTTTGAAAATAATGGTGAAAAGCTAACTCAAGTATTAAGCATTAATAATATTACAACACTATCTGACTTAACGCTTTTAAACCAAGTGCTTGAAGGTTTAAATGCGGTAGAACGTTTTAAAGTTGTTGAAATCAATCAACAGCAAGTTAAAGTTTTAGTGACACTCAAGGGCGGTTTAATGAGTTTAGAGAATGCGCTGAATGCACAATCACATTTACAAAGTGATTCTTCAGGTGGTTCTTATTTTCAATATAACTGGCAACTATAGAGTACTTAATGCCTCAAGATGAATTAAGATTTCAGTATCCATTACTGGCACTAAAGTTTCCTGATGATGAAACTTTTGCCAGTTTCTATCCCGGGAAAAATGCCGAATTATTAACACTATTAAAAAATAGTGTTGTTGGTATCGGCGAGCCTATTCTATATATGTGGGGGGAGTCTGGTAGTGGGCGTTCACATTTATTACATGCATTATGTAGCGAAATTGATGAACGTGGCGAAAGTGTCGCTTATATTCCCTTACATCATCATCGCAGCATGACTCTCGATATTTTTGAAAACATGGAAAATATGACATTAGTCTGTATTGATAATGTGGATGCTATCGCGGGTGATAAAAAATGGGAAAAAGCACTGTTTGACTTCTATAACCGTTGGTTAGATAACAAAGAGAATCGCACACCTGGTGCAAGTTTAGTGATTGCAGCAAGTGACTTACCTAAGCAAATTGGTATTGAGCTTGTTGATTTAGTTTCTCGTTTAGAATGGGGAGCTTGCCATCATTTAGAGCCGCTGAATGACGAGGAAAAGTTAGGTGCTTTACAATTACGCGCACAATTAAAAGGCATGCGTTTACCTATTGATGTTGGACGTTTTTTATTAAACCGATTATCGCGTGAAATGTGTATGTTATTAAATACATTAGACCAGCTGGATAACGCCTCATTAGAAGCTAAACGTAAGCTTACAATTCCTTTTGTTAAAGAAGTACTACGTTTATAGCATAATATCAAAAAGAGGTTGTTTAGCTTTACCAAACAACCTCTTTTTAAAGTGTAATTAATTTAAGATTCTTTTTTCTTTTTACGGATACTTAATCCTAATTCTTGTCCTTTATACTTCGCAAAATAAATATTACCGATCAAAAATAAACTCGCAAATATTAACTCAATGATACCTAAGACTCTTTCCTGTTGATCACTCATGATAATGACACAAGCGTGCATAATATAAATCAGCGCAATAAATCCACTCCAAGCATAAGTATATGGGTTGCCTTTAATGATCCCTTTTAGTGGAAATAGTAATGGAATCAACCAAATGCTTGTAATTAACCATGGGCTAATTTGTAGTGTAGGCGGTGACAAATAAAGATGCCAAAGAGGTACTAATAGCAATAAGCCAAAGTAGCCACATTGAGCAAGTCGTTGAAAGCGTGATATGTTCATTTATGCTCTTTTTATTTTAAATTGAAGTCAATGATTTAAAGAATTGCTAATACCGATTCAGGGGGGCGACCAATCGCTGCTTTTCCGTTAGTAACCACAATAGGGCGCTCAATCAATTTTGGATTGGCTTGCATTGCTGCAATTAATGCTGATTCGTCTTTTTCTGAAGCAAGGTTTAGTTCTTTATACAATGTTTCTTTTGTTCGCATTAATTGACGTGCTGAGCTAAAACCTAGTTGTGAAACCAGGTTTTGAATAGTCTCAATGGATGGTGGTGTTTCTAAGTATTTAATCACTTCAATTTTATGTTGCTCTTTTTCAATTAAGGCTAATGTTTCACGGCTTTTTGAACAACGAGGATTGTGATAAAAAATAATGTCTGTCATTAATTAGGCTCTCTTTGTTTTTGTTAAAGCGCTATTCGGCTGGCCAAATAGCAATATAATCTTCTAAATTTTCTGGATCTATTTGTGTTTCTGATACGATTTTTCCACGTATAGAATGTCCGCCAGTATGCATTGCAGATTTGCTACCTGTTAGCAAAGGATGCCATTCAGGAAGTGGTTTTTCTTCTACTAATAAGCGATATGCACAACTTGCTGGTAACCAATGGAATTGGTCAATATCATCCAGTGAAATTTTTACACAATCAGGTACCAGCTTTAACCGTTTTTCATATTTTTTACATTGGCATGTTTTGCTGTGTAACAAATGACAAGCGACATTGGTAAAATGCAGCTCTTCTGTTTCATCATCAATAATTTTATTTAAACAGCACTTTCCACAACCATCACAAAGTGATTCCCACTCCGATGATGACATTTGTGAAAGTGTCTTTTTTTCCCAAAAATTTTCCATCATATTCCTTTATTTAACGTCGATACGCGGATAGCGAATACGATCAGATAAATAACTTACTGCGGTTGCAAAATAATAAGAACGATTCCAATGCATTAATACTTTGTAATTACCATAAGTTAAGTAAATTCGGCCATGGTCATCATCAGGAATAACTAATGATGCTTGCAAATCAACCTTAGGTAAATCGCTACCATCAAAACGGCGTACGCCTAGTGCTTGCCATTCTTGTAATGATTTTTGTTGTTTGATGCCAGCTAAACTCATATCAAAGTTTTCAGGTAATTTAATTTGACGGCCCCATGTGTGTTTGTCGTCCCAACCTTCAGTTTTTAGGTAATTGGCTGCGGAAGCAAAAACATCACCGGGTGTATTCCATATATCTTTTCTACCATCACCATCATAATCGACTGCATAGTTTAAGTAAGAGGTTGGCATAAATTGAACTTGTCCCATTGCACCTGCCCAAGAACCAATGAATTTTTCTTGGCTTATGTGGCCTTGTTCTAGGATATTTAAAGCAGCAAAAAGTTGGGTTTTAAATAAGGCTTCACGGCGACCTTCATAAGCCATTGTGGTCAATGAAGACACAACGTTATGACGCCCTGTTAATTTACCAAAATTAGTTTCAATACCCCATAATGCAACAATAAAGCGAGGTTGCACGCCGTATTCTTTGCCTATTTTTTGT
Organism: Psychromonas algicola; assembly: GCF_004378355.1. Taxonomy (GTDB): domain Bacteria; phylum Pseudomonadota; class Gammaproteobacteria; order Enterobacterales; family Psychromonadaceae; genus Psychromonas. The sequence continues at coordinate 4,951 of NZ_SNUB01000050.1, read as the reverse complement.
AATAGGTGGTAATGCTTTTTATAAGCTTCTCTTGCTTGTTTTATTTTCCAGTCAGGTACTGCGCGAGGAATATAAGAGTCTAATGTTAATTTGAATTCTGGCTGTGCTTTATCTGACGCAACACTACGCGGTAAAAAAGCGACATCGGCAAATGCACTTTCAACAATTGTTTGATCGATACCTAATGTGATGGCTTCTTTTTTTAGGTCATCAACATATTGTTCGAATGAAATATCACGCTCAGCGTGAGCAACTGCTGATAATGATAAGCTGCATATTGTCGCAGCAGGTAACATTTTTAAGTAGTTGGTTATTTTTTTCGAAAATAATTTTGGCTTGTTTATCATTGCGACTCCAATTCTTGTTTTTTTCTATTTTTGTGGTCCTGCAAATAATCAACAGGTGGTGGTGGCAATTGTAAATAAAACCCTGTTTCTGCAATTGCTTTTATCACTTTCGGTGCTTCAGCTATTGCCATTTTAGTATCGTTATTCATATTTAATACAGAAACAAGTTGTGGTGGACCAAATTTTTCAAGCAAAGGAGCAGGGACTTGAGAGAAGTCATCTCGTTTTGCGACAAAAATGTAAGTCTGTGGTTTACGGATACTTTTATATACAGCACATAACATAATACTTAACTAGCCCTTTGCTTGCCTATTGTTGAAGCAAACTATAACATGCATCAGCATTTATTTTTTAGAGAAATTAGCTGAATTCTATGTCAGACATTAAAGATTTAATTAGAAAGGACAATTATGACGCTTAAATCGTTAAATTTCACCCTGTTAGTTGTGAATTTAGAGGAAGAAACGCTTTTACCTTTAGCCGATGAACTTAATAGAAAGCGTTTAATGGCACCAGATTTTTTTGCTCAAACACCTATGGTTGTTAATATTGACAATGAAGCTTTAAATATTGATTTTTTAAAGCTACAAAATACGGTTGAAGAGAATGGTTTTTTCTTAGCAGGTATTACTGGCAATATTTCTGATAAGCAAAAGCAGCAAGCGGGACAATATTCGATTGCTGTATTACATAGTTCAAGAAAACCAGCGACTAAGAAAGTGGTTGTTGATGAAAAACAATCTGTTTCAAAACAAGATAGCGTGATCTCAGTAGAGTCTGAAGAATTAACTTCTTTTAGCGATGTTAAAGCAAAAGTACATATTGGACGTGTTCGATCTGGACAACAAATTTACGCTAAAGAATGCGATTTGGTGATCAGTGGCGATGTTGGGGCGGGGGCCGAAGTGATTGCAGACGGTAGTATTCATATTTACGGTACATTAAGAGGCAAAGCATTAGCGGGGGCAATGGGTAATACTAATGCTGCTATTTTTTGCCAAACTTTACAGCCTGAACTAGTGTCTATAGCGGGTGTCTACAAGCTAAGTGAAGCATTACCAGAGGATGCATGGTCAACCTCTTGCTCAGTCTTTTTAGAAGATCAAAAACTGGTCTTCTCAAACTTAAACAAAATTTAAAAATTAGAAAGGAAAATTTATATGGCAAAAGTCATTGTTGTTACATCAGGTAAAGGTGGTGTTGGTAAAACAACAAGTAGTGCCGCTATTGGAACTGGTTTAGCAAAAACAGGTGCTAAAACGGTGATCATCGATTTTGATATTGGTTTAAGAAATTTAGATCTCATTATGGGATGTGAACGTCGTGTTGTTTATGATTTGATCAATGTGATTAACGGGGAAGCGAATCTACAACAAGCGTTAGTTAAAGATAAACGTGTCGATACTCTATATATTTTACCAGCCTCTCAAACACGTAATAAAGATGCTTTAACTAAAGAAGGTGTTGCTAAAGTTATTGATGATTTAAAAGCCGATGGTTTTGAATATATTATTTGTGATTCCCCTGCAGGTATAGAGCAGGGCGCAATGATGGCACTTTATTTTGCCGATGAAGCAGTAGTCACAACTAATCCTGAAGTATCTTCTGTTCGCGATTCAGATCGTATTACTGGCATGTTATCGAGTAAGTCTTATCGTTCAGAACAACAACTGGAACCTGTTAAAGTGCATTTGTTGATCACTCGTTACTGTGCTGAGCGTGTTGCACGTGAAGAAATGCTAAGCATTGAAGACATCGATGAGTTATTAGGCATTGATTTGATTGGTGTTATTCCAGAGTCTCAAGATGTTCTAAGCGCTTCTAATTTAGGTGAACCTGTTATCTTAAATAAAGACAGTGATGCGGGTAAAGCTTACCAAGATGCTGTTGATCGATTACAGGGAATACAGCGCGATTTACGTTTTGTCAATGTTGAAAAGAAAGGCTTTTTAAGCCGAATATTTGGTGGATAATATGGGATTATTACAATACTTTCGTAAAGAAGAGCCTAAAAAAGGCACGGCAAAATTAGCAAAAGATCGTCTGCAAATCATTGTCGCTCATGAGCATTCTAGTTTTGACACGCCTGCATACTTGCCTGAATTAGAAAAAGAAATTGTTGCGGTTATTCGCAAATATATCGATATTTCGATGCAAGATGTAACCTGTGAGTTTAACGATGAAGGTGATAATGATATGTCGATACTTGAAGTGAATGTGGTATTGCCTAAACAAAAGTAGCTTAATATTTAAATACAATTAAAAACGCCGCTTATGAAGCGGCGTTTTAGTTTGTGTCATTTTTTATTTCTCTTGTTTCTTTTGAGCGCCACGTAGCATGGCATTAACGAGTTCTTGTGAGTCAAACTTAGTTAACGCATCGTCAGCCCCCACTTGCGTTGCTTGACTGACACTCATCGCACTAGAAAGTGAGCTATGCAAAATAATATAAACTTTAGAAATATCAGAAACACTACGCACTTCAAAGGTAAGCTCGTAACCATCTAAGCCAGGCATTTCAATATCACTCACTAAAATGTCGATAGGATTACCTTTTGCTGCGCAATCTTTCATTACTGCAAGTGCATCAATACCATTCTTGCAAACTTTAAATGGCACATCTATTTTCGTTAATGCGGATTCTAGCTGTCGACGTGCAACTGCAGAATCATCAACTAACAAGATTTCAGAATTTTGTAATAAACCTTTTTGTACACCTGTAATTTCAACTGCTTTTTCATCATCATCAGGGAAGATTTGAGCGAGTAATAATTCAACATCTAATAGCTGAATGAGTGAATTTTCAAAACGAGTGATACCCGTTATATAAGTTTTATCACCTAGAGAGTTAGGTGGTGGATCGATATTTTTCCAGTTACATTCAATAATACGTTCTATTTTTCTAACTAAAAAACCAACCTGCATGCGGCTGCAATCTGTAATAATAATGGTGGCTTCTTTTTTCTCTTGCTCGCTTAATGGAGGGAAGCCAACGGCAGCAGCAATATCAATTACGGAAATCGTTTGCCCACGAATACTAGTCGCACCCAGTACATTGGGCTCAGCATTTGGAATTTGAGTCAGCGGCTGAAAAGGAACCAGCTCTTGTATTTTTAATGTGCCTAACGCAAAGCTTTGAAGCTGAGAAAGTTTAAAAAGTAATAAACCTTGCGATTGGCTAGATGTTGACTTCATATTGAGATCCTATTTGTAAAACAATATTCTGCTTTAGACTCTTGATTATATCGTAAAAAATAAATTATATAAGCTTAGATTAAAATGCGGTGTTTTACATGTTTATTCAATGCTTACCATTAAATCTTATCTTTTACTTAATATCTAATTTCATTTTCCACTGTACCAACTTGTTCTATGGTTACTGATACTTTATCACCATTTTTTAGTGCTTTAGTACGGCCGGGTGTTCCCATAAAAATCAAGTCACCTGGCAATAAAGTATAATACTGACTTAAGTAACTGATCACCTTAGCAGGTTTATGGATCATATACTTAGTATTTTCTTGTTGCACAATTTGCCCATTCAATTTAGTGGTTAGTAATACATTATTAAAATCGACACCTATTGCCATAATTGGTGAAATAGGGCCAAATCCATCACTTGCTTTAGAGCGCATCCATTGTAAATCAGAACTTTGCCAATTTCGTTCGGTTAAGTCATTTCCTACTGTTACTGCAAAAATAGCGCTTTCGGCTTCTGATTCTGAAATACGCTTAGTTTTTTTACCAATAATTAAAACCAGCTCACCTTCAAAATGTACATTAGTTGCATCTGCTGGTATTTGGATAACCTGACCTGAAGGTATTAAAGAGGTAGGCAATTTTAAGAACATAGGTGGTGGAGCGTTGGATGGCGATGATAAATGGCTATCAAAGTTCATACCGACTGCAAATACTTTTTGAGCGTCTGTTGGTAGTATTAAGTCTACATCGTTTAGCGCAATTTTTTTTCCTGTTGTAGTTAACTGAGTAAATAAGTCGCCAGATAGAGGTTGGATAAACTCCCCTTGAATTTCTCCATAGCTTATTTGGTTGTTATATTGAAAACGAGCAAGATGTTTAACTTCTGCCATCGCTGTCACTGGCAGTAACAAAGTCAGCCCTAACATTAACCATTTCATTAAATTATCCTTCTATTTATTTTCTGCTTTCATAAACAATAGTTTAAGCATAGTGAGTTATTTACTTTTTAATATAGCAATTGTGTGCATTTATCACGAAGTTGCATATTTTGTTTAATTTGCATTTATCGAATGTGGTTTATTACGAATTCAATTTTCTGCTTTATTGATTATTTAATCATAACAAAGTTAGTTCTGTCGTCATGCGAAGTGAAGATTGTTGAAAATCACATTCTGAGTAAAAGAGATAGATTAAGTTGACTCAAAGAAGGGAGTAACTTTAAAGGCTAATAGAAAAGTTGAAAGTTAAAGAAAAATGGGCAATAAAAAAGGGAAGCATCGGCTTAATGCCGATCAGTTAAGAAAAATTAGTTGATTTTTACCCGAATGGGATCAGAATCCGATGTTCACTCAACATCGGATTTTTTTATGCCTTTAGATTACGATTTCCACTCACTCGAAGCC
>NZ_SNUB01000005.1 GCF_004378355.1 Psychromonas algicola | reverse complement strand
GTCCGCCACTCGTCATCTTCTAGCAAGCTAGAAATGTTACCGTTCGACTTGCATGTGTTAAGCCTGCCGCCAGCGTTCAATCTGAGCCATGATCAAACTCTTCAATTTAAAGTTTAATTTGCAACCTAAGTTGCGACTCAATATTACTGACTAAAACTTCTCGCCAACTATAAATAGTTAACAAGCTGTTATTCTGAATTAATGAATTAATTCGTGTGTCACTTCTATTGATGTTGCCTAACAAGTAGGACTTTGATTTTTTTGAAATCACATCAACAATAAGTGCTCACACAGATTGTTTGATTAAATTGTTAAAGAGCGTGCCTTTCGGCTAGGCGGCGTATACTACGCGCCTTTCGAATAATGTCAAGGTCTTATTTTTGATATTTTATAAAAGATTAAACATCTTTATAAAATATGAAATGGCCTTCAGCAAATTTAATTTCAAACCTTAGTTTGATGACTTAATTATGCTTTTTTTATTCTCAGTTCAAGTTAGTTGCTTTCGCTTCATCCCCTGTCTGTGGATGCGCATTATAGGGATCCTCAAAACATTGGCAAGTCTTTTGTGACGATTAATTGTAATTAATTTTTATACCTTGTTTTAACACAAGTTATCCACAATTTTGACTTTGTTATCCACACTTTAGTGTCGTATAGTGCTTTTTTATTATGATTAACACGAAGGTTTATTATGCTTCCTACTTTACGTTCTTATAAAAACATTCATCCGACTATTGGCAATAGCGTTTATATCGATCCTTTTTCGAGCATTATTGGTGATGTTCGACTGGCTGATGATGTGAACATTTGGCCTATGTGTGTTTTACGTGGTGATGTTAACTATATCTCCATTGGTGCAAGAACTAATATTCAAGATGGTTCTGTTTTACATGTTGCTAGAAAAGGAGAAGCAACTATTGATGGCTATTCTTTAGATATTGGTGAAGATGTTACCGTTGGCCATAAAGCAATGTTGCATGCTTGTCAGATTGGAGATCGCGTTTTAATTGGAATGGGTGCAATTGTTTTAGATAATGCGCGTATTGAAGATGATGTTATTTTAGCAGCTGGGGCATTAGTCCCACCGAATAAAGTATTAGCTTCTGGCTTCTTATATGTAGGTGCGCCAGCTAAAGCAGCTCGTCCATTAACGGAATCTGAATTCGCTTTTTTGAAGCGTTCTGCAAGCCATTATGTGAAATTGAAAAATGAGTACATTGCAGAAGCAGAATAGTAGAAAGATTATAAAACAGAATAATCCCTCTTATAAAAGAAGAGCTCCTATTAAATAGAAGCTCTTTTATCTGCATGTTAGCCTTTGCTCATTGCTTTGTGTAGTAACATACTTGTTTTATAATTTAGCTCTAATGCTCTTTCATCACTTGCATGCTGACTCACGAACATTGCACAATCTTTTAATACTTTTTCCGGCATGGTTGTTTTGCTTTCTGGGCTAAACCCTAAGTTCATAAAGAAGTCAGGCATACGCGTTAATACAAATAGACGTTTAATTTCCATTTTTTCTGCACGCTTAACCAACAATTCAACGATCGCACTACCTTGACCACGCCCTTCAAAGCCAGGTGCAACACCTAAAGAACGAATTTCAGCTAATCCTGTATCGTAAACATGTACAGAGCCACAACCTGTAATTTTTCCATCTAGCTCAGAAACAACAAATTCACTCATTGATTGTTCTAGGTCAGATTTATCACGCGGTAGGTTTTCACCTTCCTTTGCCCAGTGATTTACGATGAACTCAATACTTTCAAGATCTGCTGAACTTGCAGGCCTGATCGTTACTCCTGATGTATCTCTCTTTGCTAAACGCTCTTCAGCAGCAGTTAATGCAAATTCAACTTGCTGAGGAGAAACTCCGCCCAATGCTGTTCGAGCAGCTAAAGTTGCTCCTAATGTCAGTGTTGGATAAACATCTTCTTCGATCACATCTGAGAATTGTTTAAATTCTGCAACACTTAAATCTTCAAGTGGCACCCCTTTTTCAATAGCAGCAACAACGGCTACGCCCACAATATGGTGCGCTTCACGGAAAGGAATACCTTTTGCTACTAGGTAGTCAGCCAATTCAGTTGCATTTGAATAGCCACCTTGTGCAGCTTCTTTTGTACGCTCTTCATTTACTTTAAGATCGGTTAATGCCATTGCAGCCATTTCTAAACAATCGCCCCATGTGTCTAACGCATCAAATAGACCTTCTTTATCTTCTTGCATATCTTTGTTGTAAGCCAACGGTAATGCTTTTAATGTCATTAACATACCAGCTAATGAACCGAATACTCGACCCGATTTACCACGGATTAATTCCATTGCATCTGGATTTTTTTTCTGAGGCATTAAAGACGAGCCTGAAGTAACAAGGTCAGACATTTCAATAAATGCTGATTCACCACTGTTATAGAAGATTAAATCTTCTGCCATACGTGATAAATGTACCATTGATAATGTGGCACAACTCATTAACTCAACAACATGGTCTCGATCTGATACTGAATCTAAGCTGTTACGTGTTGCACGTTTAAAACCTAAAGAATGTGCTAAAGCAGTACGATCCATTGGATAACCTGTACCTGCAAGTGCTCCACTACCTAATGGACATGTATCCATACGATCTAAACAACCTTCTAAACGGCTATGATCACGCTCTAACATTTCTAAATAAGCTAAACACCAGTGAGAAAAGGTAACTGGTTGAGCACGCTGTAGATGAGTATATCCCGGTAATACAACAGCTTGGTGAATGCGTGCTAATTCGATTAGTTTTGCTTCTAACGTATCAAGATGAACAATTAGTTCTTTTGCTGTTTTTTTACACCATAATTTTAAATCTGTTGCCACTTGGTCATTACGACTACGACCTGTGTGTAATTTTTTACCTAAATCACCCACTTTATTAATTAACTGACCTTCAACCCAAGAATGAATATCTTCAGCATCTGACTGTAATACTTGCTGCGGATTTGCTTGTACTGAAAGTAACAGCTCATTCAAACTATTCTCAATGCTTACTTGCTCATCAGTTGTTAAAACGTTAACTGCTAATAATGCTTTTGACCAAGCAATTGAACCAATAATATCTTGTTCAGCAAGACGGTAATCGAACTTCAATGAATCATTAAATAATTTAAATTTTACGTCTGCCGCTTGGCTGAAACGTCCGCCCCATAGTGCCATTTGTTACTCCATTCTGATTTGGTCATTACGCCAAATCCATTTATTGAGGGATGAATATTACTTGTTTGTTCTATTTATAAAAGCTTTATCAGTAACTTCATTTTTAAAACGCTTATAAATAGAAATTCCTGCCACGACAAATCGAAGCAGGAATTTTAAATAATTTTACAGCTTATTTGTTGCTGTTTAGCTTACGAATACGGCTAGACAGTGAGTACAAACGGATGAAACCTTCAGCATGTTTTTGGTCATAAACATTGTCATCACCAAATGTAGCAAACTCTTCAGAGTAAAGGCTATTTGGTGATTTTTTCTTAACAGCAGTCGCTTGACCTTTGTAAAGACGAACAACAACTTCACCATTTGCATCTTTTGCTAATGATTCAGATGCTGCAAGTAAAGAGCCACAAAGTGGTGTAAACCAACGACCATCATACACTAAGTGAGCAAATTCTTGACCCACTTGATCACGCCAGCGACGAGATGGTTTATCATGGACTAATTCATCAATACCACGAAGTGCAGTTACCATTACAGTACCTCCTGGCGTTTCGTAACAACCACGAGATTTCATACCAACAGTACGGTTTTCTGTAATATCGATACGGCCAACACCATGTGCGGCAGCTTTCTCATTCAATAACATTAATGCAGCATATGGAGAAAGTTCAACACCATCTACCGCTGTTACACGTGCATTTTCAACGGTTAATGTGACATATTCAGGTTCATTTGGTGCATCAAGTGGATCAACCGTTAATGTCCAAACTCCTTTACTTGGTTCGTTGTATGGGTCTTCTAATTCGCCACCTTCGTGCGAAATATGCCATGCATTTGCATCACGGCTGTAGATTTTAGTTGCGCTTGCTGTTGTTTCGATATTACGCTCAGCAAGGTAATCTAATAGATCTTCACGAGAAACCATGTCCCACTCACGCCAAGGAGCGATAACGCGCAACTCAGGAGCTAAAGCAGCAAAGCAGCTTTCAAAACGAATTTGGTCATTACCTTTACCAGTACAACCATGACAAACTGCGTCTGCACCTACTTTTAATGCCACTTCAACTTGTGCTTTTGCAATAATTGGACGAGCCATAGAAGTACCTAATAAATAAGTTCCTTCATACACTGCGCCAGAAGCAATAGTTGGGTAGATGTAGTCTTTAACAAACTCTTCTTTTAAGTCAACGATGTGACATTCAGAAGCGCCAGAAGCAATTGCTTTCTCATGTAGACCAATTAATTCTTCTTCGCCTTGGCCTACATCGGCACAAAACGCTACAATTTCACAATCATCATAAGTTTCTTTTAACCACGGAATGATTGCTGATGTATCTAGACCGCCTGAATAAGCGAGAACCACTTTTTTAACTTTACTCATTGATAATTTCCTTTCGTCTACATCTATTTATTAATTAGGGTAAGCATAATAGCGTTTTGTATGTGCATTCTATTTTCAGCTTGATCAAAAATCAATGAAGCTGGGCCATCCATTACGTCAGAAGTAATATCTAAACCTCGATGTGCTGGTTGACAGTGTAAAATATGTTTAATACCAGTTTCATCAAGTAGTGCTTGGTTAATTTGGTATGGCATAAATTTAGATTTAATTTGTTCTAGTGGCGTATCATCACCCATTGATAACCAAGTGTCGCCATAAACAACATCATAACCTTTAATATCTTCAATATTATTCGTTACAGTAATAGTTGCACCTGTTTTTTCTGCAATGTCTTCCGCTTTCTTAAGAATTTGAGCGTCAGGGCTATGGCCTAATGGGCAAACTGCAGTGACCGTTGCACCTAATATCGCACCTGCAATAAATAATGAATGGGTTACATTATTGCCGTCGCCGATATAAGCCAATTTCACTTTTGTTAAATCATCATAGTTTTGCGAAATGGTTAAAAAGTCAGCCATCCCTTGGCATGGATGGTATAAATCACATAACGAGTTGATCACTGGAACACTTGAATATTCTTGCATTTCAACCAAGGTATTATGGTCAAAAACACGGGCAACAATACAATCAGCCCAACGAGAAATATTAGCAGCAAAATCTTTTACATCTTCGCGACTTCCCATTGCACCATTAGTTTGATCTAAATAAACAGCATGGCCACCTAATTTATTCACACCAATATCAAAGGTAACGCGTGTACGTAATGATTGTTTTTCAAATAAAGTTACAACGCTTTTACCGGCTAATGCCTGTGCATATTTACTTGGATTAGCTTTAAGATCTTTACCCAATGCAATCAGGTCTAATGCCTGTTGTTGAGTCATTTCCATACCGGTTAATAAATTTTCCATTGTCACTCTCTATTTATCTTTATTTAATTACTTTGGTTCCCACTGCTTTACCTGCAAGCAATGACACTAAATTCTCTGGATTCTTCCAACTCGCTAACATGACATAACCTAATTGCTCTGCTGCTTGTAGTGCTGCTTTCACTTTGACAGCCATTCCATCTTGAATAACATTATCTGCAATCAGTGTATCAGCTAGTTGTGTATTTAACTCAGGAATAACCTCTTTTTGAGCATTCCATACACCATCAACATCGGATAAGAAGACTAGCTCAGCCCCCACCAGCTCACAAATGGTAATGGCCGCTTGATCTGCATTTACATTATAAAGATTACCATCTTCTCCAATTGCGATTGAAGAAATTACAGGTAAAAAGCCACCCGCTAATAAATGATTAATTAAGGCAGGATTATTAGGGCTTGAAATACCAACAGCACCTAAGTCAGGATCCATCTGCTTTACTGAACAACTAAAACCATCAGCCAATGATAAACCCACAGCAGATAAACCTGCTTGTAATGCTTTGGCCATTAATAGTTTATTTGATGTTCCCGCTAATGCGCCCGCGACATAAGGAATTTGATCGAATGGTGTAATACGTAATCCATTCTTTTTCTCGCTTTTAATGTTCATTTTATTAAGAACATCTTCAACAATAACACCGCCGCCATGCACAATTAATAATGGGCGCTGTTGTGTTGCTAAATATTCAGTCAGTGCAGAAAATAAGTTACTCAATGCTTCCTTACTTTCTAATACTGCCCCACCTAATTTAATTAATAGCGGTTTTTGTTGTACTTGTGTCATTGAAAATCCGTTTTATAAAATAGAAGTCGTGATATCAAAACCAAAACGTAGGTTAATGCACTGCATTGCTTGAGAAGACGCGCCTTTAAGTAAATTATCAATAGCACTAAACACCACTAAATCTTGCCCATCTAACGCCCAACCTAAATCACAGAACGGAGTATCAACGACATTTTTCAATGCGGGTAATGAATCTTCCATTAAACGCACTATTGGCTTATCAGCGTAAGCCGTTTGATAAGCTTGATTTACCTGCTCTGCCGTTACACCTTCATTTAAGACCACATTAATACTTGCTAATATGCCACGCTTAAAACTCCCTAAGTGTGGAGTAAATACCACTTCAGTGCCTAAATGCTGATCAATCTCTGGTTTGTGACGATGTGTAAATACACCATAAGGTTGTAAACTCACTTCACAAAAACTACTCGCAACGTTAGCTTTACGTCCCGCGCCACTCACACCACTTGTTGCATTAATTGTTGGTTTAATACCTGACTTAATAAAGCCTTCATCAAACAATGGTTTTAATGCAGTTAAAGACGCTGTTGTATAACAACCTGGTACTGCAATTAAATCCGTTTCTTTTACTTGTTCTGCATTCCATTCAGCTAAACCATAAACTGCTTTTGCTAATAATTCAGGATGTTGATGCGTAAAACCGTAATATTTTTCATAAAAGCCTTCTGACTGAACTCTAAAGGCACCAGATAAATCAAATACCACTGTGTTTTGAGCTAAAAATAACGGTGCTAAGTTATGACTCACCTCATGTGCAGTCGCCAAAATAACGATGTCAACATGCTTACAAGCAGCTTCAATACCATCAGTACCTAAAGGTTGTAATAATAGATCAACACGACCACGTAAATTACCGTATAAATCAGAAATTTTCTTACCTTTATCTAAACTACCTTCTGATACATATAAACCTGATAATTCTATACTCGGGTGGCGTGTTAAAAATAGGGCTAATTCTGCACCAGTGTAACCACTTGCCCCTACTACAATCGCTTTTAACATAAAGAAAATTCCTGTTTCATTACTGACTTAATCTGCTTCAAATAATTGAAAACGACATTATAGAGATAGCATCGTTACATATAAAGTAGCACTTTAAATCAAAGTGCTTATTTATGCAATTAAAGTGAATAAATATATTTCCAATATTAAACTTAGTACTATAATAATTAAAATCAATTGTTGTAAAATTAATCTATGATATCTTTTAACACTACAATACAGCATCGCAGATAAAGTGATAACGGTTGGCGATCGATTAACAAACTCTATTAAGGAAACCTATGTCATTACCTGCATTCATGGACTTATATAAAGGCCTAATAAAATTACCGTCTATTAGCTCAACTGATAGTGCATGGGATCAAACAAACTCAGCAGTAATTAATCAACTAGCGGAATGGTTATCAGATTTAGGTTTCAAAACAGAAATCACCGAGGTTAAAGCTGCACCAGGAAAATTTAACCTAGTAGCAACGTTAGGTGAAGGCGAGGGTGGCTTACTATTAGCAGGCCATACAGATACCGTTCCTTATGATGAAGGTCAATGGCAAACGGACCCATTCAAAGTCGTTGAAAAGGACAATCGTCTATATGGCTTAGGTACTATTGATATGAAAGGTTTCTTTGCTTTTGTAATTGAAGCCTTAAAAACAATCGATCGCGACAAACTGAATAAACCGTTACGAATTTTAGCGACCGCAGATGAAGAAACGACTATGTCCGGTGCGCAACAAATAGCAGAACAAAAACAATTCAAACCAGATTATGCTGTGATTGGTGAGCCAACAGGTATGGTTCCTGTTATTATGCACAAAGGCCATATGTCAGAAGGTATTCGCATCACAGGAAGAAGCGGTCACAGCTCAGATCCAGATAAAGGGTTAAATGCCATTGATATTATGCATTTAGTTTTATCTGAGCTTAAAAAAGTACAGCAAACCTTTAAAGAAAAATACCATAACCCGCACTTTGAAGTGCCTTACCCAACACTTAATTTTGGTGCGATTAATGGGGGAGATAGCCCAAATCGAATTTGTGGATGTTGTGAATTGCATATTGATATGCGCCCTATTCCGGGTATCAGCACCAGTGAATTATTCATTACTGTGAAACAAGCATTAACAGAAATTGAGAAAAAATATCCAAATAGCATAGAAATTTTTCATTTACATGAACCAATCCCTTCTTATCAATGCCCAATTCATTCGGATTTGATTGAACATGCAGAAATTTATACAGGAAATAAAGCAGAAAGCGTAAACTACTGTACCGAAGCTCCATTTATTCAAGAATTAGGCTGCGACACTATTGTATTGGGGCCTGGGCATATTGCACAAGCACACCAACCAAATGAATATTTGGACCTTTCATTTGTAAAACCAACAAAAGCAGTACTAGAGAAACTGATTCAACATTATTGCTCATAAACAGAGACTTTATCTTTTTGTAATTTAATTACAAAAAGATAAAAATGGCTACTAAAATAGACATATTAACTCGGCTCTAGATTGACTAGGCCCTGCATTATGCTATTTTATTTAGCTCCGCATAAGAAAAATGTAATTTAATTACACGAATAAGGAAGTACGATGACAGAACAATATGCAAACTTACGTGGCAATGTTAGTTTATTAGGCCAACTACTTGGTAAGAGCATTAGTGACCACTTAGGTGAACCTTTCCTTGAAAAGATAGAAAATATTCGCCAGCTTTCTAAATCATCTCGCTCAGGTAATAGTAAAGACGGAGAGCGTTTAATTGAAGTGCTCTCAAACCTAAGCGACCATGAGTTACTGCCTGTTGCACGTGCATTCACACACTTCTTAAACCTTGCTAATATCGCAGAACAGTTCCATGGCATTTCTCGTCACTGTGACAGTGGTGTTTGTGCGCCAGATCCAATGGTTCAATTAATTGCAAAATTAAAGAACTCAGATGTATCTGAAGAAGAAATGCAAAAAGCAATTGCTGAATTAAAAATGGATATGGTGCTAACAGCACATCCAACTGAAATTACGCGTAGAACACTGATCCATAAACATACTGCGATCAATGAATGTTTAAGTCTTCTTGAATTAACAGATGTGTCAGATAAAGAGCGCGATCAACTACTAGCACGTCTTGAGCAACTAATTACTCAAGCATGGCATACCAACGATATCCGTAAAAATCGCCCAACACCTGTTGATGAAGCAAAATGGGGATTTGCGGTTATTGAAAATAGTTTATGGGAAGCCGTGCCTCAATATGTACGAGAATTAGATAAAACGCTTGAGGATGGATTAGGCTTTTCTCTTCCAATCGATGCTTCTCCAATCAAGTTTACATCGTGGATGGGTGGAGACCGAGACGGTAATCCATTTGTCACTGCAAAAGTAACTAAAGAAGTATTAACAACAAGCCGTTGGGTTGCCGTTAGCTTATATTTAGAAGATATTCAGCAACTAACCAAAGAATTATCAATGGGTAACTGTGATGCAACACTACGCGAAATTGTTGGTGAAGAAGCAGATGAACCCTATCGTGTGATTTTACGTAAACTACGTGCAGAGTTAAAAGAAACATTAACATCACTAAGTGCAACATTACAAAACCATGAAAGCACTGCGAAAGATATCATCACAACAACCAAACAACTTAAAGAACCTTTACAGCTTTGTTATAACTCATTAATCAATATGGGTATGAAATCTATCGCTAACGGTTTATTGCTGGACATTATCCGTCGTGTAAATTGTTTCGGTGTTAACTTAGTGAAATTAGATATTCGCCAAGATGGTGAACGTCATGGTGATGTATTAGCTGAATTAACACGTTACCTAGGTATTGGCGATTACAATGCTTGGAATGAAGAAGACAAACAGGCCTTCTTGTTACAAGAATTAAACAGTAAACGCCCTCTTATTCCAAATAACTGGGAACCCTCTGAAGCGGTTCAAGAAGTATTAGATACTTGTGAAGTGGTTGCACAAACAGATCCAGAAGCATTAGGGATTTATATTATCTCGATGGCTCGCCAAGCTTCTGATGTACTTGCTGTACAACTTTTATTAAGAGAAGTTGGCTGTCCATTCCGTATTCCAGTCGCACCATTATTCGAAACATTAGATGATTTGAATAATGCAGCAGAAGTGATGGAGCGTTTATACGCTGTAGATTGGTACCGTGGTTATATTAACGGTGAACAACACGTCATGATTGGTTACTCTGATTCAGCTAAAGATGCCGGCGTAATGGCCGCTAACTGGGCACAATACACATCTCAAGAAGCATTAATTAGAATCAGTGAAGAAAACGATATTCAATTAGTTTTATTCCATGGGCGTGGCGGCACAATCGGCCGTGGTGGTGCTCCTGCACAACAAGCACTGCTATCACAACCTCCAGGTTCATTAAAAGGTGGTTTACGTGTAACAGAGCAGGGCGAAATGATCCGCTTTAAATTTGGCTTACCTAAAGTCGCAGTGCAAAGTTTAAATATTTATACCGCTGCCATTTTAGAAGCAAACTTACTACCACCTCCAGCGCCAAAACAAGAATGGCGTGATGTGATGGACCAATTTGCCGATCAATCTTGTAAAGAATATCGTCACTTTATTCGTGAAGAGCCTGATTTTGTTCCTTACTTCCGTAGCGTAACACCGGAATTAGAACTAGGAAAATTAGCCTTAGGTAGTCGCCCAGCTAAACGTAAGCCTAATGGTGGCGTTGAAAGTTTACGTGCGATCCCATGGATATTTGCATGGAGTCAAAACCGTTTAATGCTTCCAGCTTGGTTAGGTGCAGGCTCATCATTAAAAACATTATTAGACGAAGGCAAAAAAGACCTATTACAAGAAATGTACGTAAGTTGGCCTTTCTTCCATACTCGTTTAGAAATGTTTGAAATGGTATTCATGAAAGCGGATGAAGAACTGACTAAATTCTATGAAGAGCGTTTAGTGCCTGAATCATTATGGCCATTAGGTGAGCGTCTTCGTGATAGCCTTAAATTAACACGTGAAACCGTATTGGAAACGATCCCAGATCACCAGTTAATGCAAGAAAACCCGTGGATTAAAGAATCGATTACATTGCGTAATCCTTATGTTGATCCATTGAATATGCTACAAGCTGAATTGTTATCACGCTCTCGTTCATGTGAAAATAATCCAGATATTGACCAAGCATTGATGGTAACCATTGCAGGTATTGCAGCAGGCTTACGCAATACGGGCTAATTAGCACCTCTAATAACGCTAACCGCTTTTTATTAAAAAGTTGTTAGCGTTTTTTATTTAAAACCGCCCAATTTCATTTTCAATTCACAACATCTCATCAGATATTTCAATAGTTAATCTATGGTTTAAGAAACCTTGGGTATGTTAGAATCAGAGTTTAATCGTTCCATGGTAACAACAATGACAAACAAAACACCTATTCAACAACTTGACGCCCTTGGTTTACGCTGCCCTGAGCCTGTTATGGTCATTAGGAAAACGGTTCGTAAATTAGAAGTGGGTGATGTATTAGAAATCATTGCTGACGATCCTGCGACCACGCGTGATATTCCTAGTTTTTGCCGTTTTATGGAGCACCAATTAATTGAAGCGCAAACAGAAACGATTCCCTATCGTTATGTGATCCAAAAAGGCATTAAATAGTTTTTAATTATCGTCGCTTTCTGATTTTAACGACACTGAACTTTTTAACGAATAAGACGACTGATTAATATAAGAAAAATCACCGCAATGTTGCAGTGATTTTTAATAGATTAGGTGATATTTATAAAGTTAAGAAAGGCAAAATCTTTTTCAATGTACTTTGACCAATGCCTTTAACTTTAGTCAGATCTTCAAGCGCAGTAAAGTCACCGTTTGCGGTACGATAATCAATAATAGCCTGTGCTTTTTTACTGCCTATTCCTTTTATCATTGATAATTGGCTAATATCGGCACTATTAATATTCACTTTTTCAATACCAGGGATGGTTGCAGTTCCAACATCTAATGCTAATAAAGGTTGAAAACTAATAGGTAATAAAAATAATGACGCGATGATGATTAGACGACGTGTTAATTTATTAAACATAAAACTCTCCTTTTTTATTAGATCGAATTTTTACTTTAGTAGCAGTTGTTATTAAGTCAATAAATTAACAACAAAAAAAGAAGGGACATAGCTAAAAACGTCTATATTACTGGCTTCAACAACAATTCCCCTTTAATTTAAAGGGTTGAATTTTAGAGGTATTTTCATGAAAGTATTACATCGCTTTGAACATTTACGACTTGCTCAAGCATTTTCAGATTATTTAACAAGTTTAGCAATTGCTAACATTGTTGAAAAAAATGAGTTTTATCATCAGATAATCATTACCGATCCAAGTAAGTTCATCCAAGCGCAATCAGAACTAACTCAGTTTTTGGAAAATCCAACTCACAATAAATACCTTTCAGCGAGTTGGGAATCCGGGCATATTGAAAAGAATTCCTCACA
The DNA here is from genome assembly GCF_004378355.1 of Psychromonas algicola. GTDB lineage: Bacteria > Pseudomonadota > Gammaproteobacteria > Enterobacterales > Psychromonadaceae > Psychromonas. The sequence continues at coordinate 137,981 of NZ_SNUB01000005.1, read as the reverse complement.
ATTAGCTTACGCAAATGCAAATTTATTAAGTAATTTTAAAAAACACGGTGGGTTGATCACGCATAGCATTTTGGCTGTTTGTTTACTCGTTTATTGCCTCTCCACACTTGGTCTATTTAAGTCACTCACTTCTGAGTTATTTTTCTTTATTCAGCAGCCTTTTGATTACTCGCAGAGCTGGCGATTTATCACCCCAGCTTTTTTACATTTCAGTGTGTTACATATTGCCTTTAACTTATTATGGTGGTGGCAATTAGGTGGGCTAATAGAATCTGAACAGGGAAAACAGCGTTTAATACTCTTATTTTTATTCTCAGCCGTCGCTTCAAACTTAGCCCAATTCTTTTTAGTAGGGCCTTATTTTGGCGGATTAAGTGGTGTGGTTTACGCACTGGTTGGTTATTGTTGGCTTTACGGAAGATTAAATAAAAACAATCGCATTCAATTACCTAACAACATGTTTCTTTTCTTGTTAGCTTGGTTAGTATTAGGTTTTGTAGATGTACTACCTGCTAATATCGCCAATTATGCGCATTTAGTTGGTTTGTTAGCAGGTTTATTGTTCGCCAGTATTTGCAGTAAATTAAAATGGTAAATTTTACTATAACTTAATTACTGGTATAAGAATTTAGTAAAAAACAAATCTTGTATTGGTCTTACGCCAGCGACAGCAGCAACAACATCGTTGATTTCAAGTAAACAACGTAAGCGAATAGATTCTCTTTCAGCAGCAGACTTGATCTCTTTCTCATTCTGCTCGCCCAATATTGTAATAATGCGATCGCGTATTAATGGAGAATGTTTTTCTACGGTAGCAAAATTAGCACTTGAATTAACTAATAACTCAGCACTGATTCTTACATACCCAATGGTCTTTCCCACTTTAACGTAGTTGGTAATAATATCAGGCTCTAGTGGGTAATATTGATAATCTACCCCTGTATTGCTAGGCGTACCTTCTGCTGCCATGGCAGAAATCGGCGAGAATAGGGTAAAATAAAAGACGCATATTAGTACTTTTTTAAGCATAATTAATTCCTTCAACGAAAGTCTTGATATTTTTAACTGATATAATAACGTAATAGTGTATTGTTTGCTTGTTAGAAACAAATAAAATAATTTCATTTTTTTGATCAAAGGTTCACATGCTTAATCAACTACTTAACATTGCAACATCCACTCAATGGCAAGAAGATATTCCCGCTAATAGATGTTCTAATAAAGTACTTTCTTGGTTATTAGATGAAACCTCATTAACTAAAAAACTAGAACAACAATGCAATCAATTCAGTGTACAGGTAAAGCAACAAATTAATACCGATACTGAACAATTCGCACTCTCTCCTTACTTTATTGATTCTGAAAAACTTCTCGTTAGAGAAGTGATTCTTCACTGCGACAATATTGCGACTGTATTTGCACAAACAGAGATACCTCATAGTACCCTTTCTAGCTCCCAAGAAAAATTAACAAATCTCGGTTCTGAGTCATTGGGAAAGGTTTTATTTCAAGATAAAACATTACAACGTGGAAAATTTGAAGTCGCAGAATTTACTGTCGGCTCTCCAGTCCATGATTTTATAGCGTCTTTAGAGCAAACTTGTACGCACTCATTATGGGCAAGACGTTCACTTTTTTATATTGGAGAAAAACCTTTATTAGTGAGTGAAGTCTTTTTACCTTCTTCAGGAATTTATAATTAATGGTCTATTTTACCTCAGCTAAACGCCAAGCCTTATTGCAACTGATGCGCGTAGATAAACCTATTGGCACCCTTTTATTATTATGGCCAACGTTATGGGCGTTATGGATTGCAGCAAAAGGGCTACCTCATATTGACGTGTTCATTGTATTTTGTCTTGGTGTATTTTTAATGCGTAGTGCAGGTTGTGTCATTAATGACTTTGCAGATAGAAAAGTTGATGGATTTGTCACTCGTACAAAAAACCGTCCTTTACCATCAGGTAGAGCCACCAGCAAAGAAGCTATTTATCTATTTTTAGGATTAGCATTAAGCGCTTTTTTATTAGTGTTAACCCAAAATATGTTGACCATTCAACTTTCTTTTATTGGGTTATTACTCGCGTTTATGTACCCTTTCATGAAGCGCTTTACACATTTACCACAATTTGTATTAGGCCTCGCTTTCAGTTGGTCTATTCCAATGGCTTATGCAGCTCAAGCTAATACGCTTTCGTTAAGTGTATGGCTTTTATTTATGGCAAACGTCACTTGGACTGTCGCTTACGATACTATGTATGGCATGGTTGATAAAGAAGATGATTTAAAGATTGGCATTAAATCAACAGCGATTCTATTTGGTCAATACGACAAGGTCATTATTGGTTTATTACAATTCACCACCTTAGGCCTTCTAATTGCAGTGGGGCTGATTGAGCATTTAACTTGGTTTTATTATTTATCTTTAGTGGTTGCAGGTTTATTATTCTTAAAACAACAAAAGCAGATCAAAGACCGTAATACCGATGCTTGTTTTAAAGCCTTTTTAGATAATAACTATGTGGGATTAATGGTTTTCTCTGGTCTATTTTTAACTTACTTTTAGCGTTTATTAATAAAAAGGCTGCAGGTTATTCACCAACAGCCTTCTTTTCTATTTAATGCTTCCTGCGACAATTAACAACCAGGACCACATTCCATGCATTCACTGATCATTGCTGAGCCTAATTTTAGCTTCGCATTAAGATCTCGTAATGCCGTTCTTACCCCTTCTTCAATTACTGGGTGATAGAAAGGCATATCCAGCATTTGTGAAATAGTCATTCTATTTTGATGTGCCCAAGCTAATAAATGCGCAAGATGTTCAGCTTGTGGGCCAATTATTTCAGCACCTAAGAAACGACCTGTTCCTTGCTCACCATAAAGGTTTAATAATCCTTTATTTTTTAACATCACGCGGCTACGACCCTGACCTTCAAAAGACACAGTGCCCGTTTCGAAACAACCACAACCTGAAAATTTTTCAGTTACTTGCTTGTAACTGAATCCAACCATGGCTAATTGCGGATCGGTAAAGACAGCTGCAATTGATGAACGACGTAATCCAACACGAATATTAGGATAAACACCCGCATTGCTACCTGCGATTTTCCCTTGATCCGCCGCTTCATGTAATAGTGGGATCTGATTACTTGCATCACCAGCAATAAAGATTGAAGGAATAGACGTTTGCATTGTGTAAGGGTCAGCAACCGGAACACCACGACCATCAAGTTCTAGTTTTACTTCACTTGCATTAAGGTTTTCTAAACCGAGATTATCCACATTAGCGCGACGTCCTGTGGCAGCTAAAACAAACTCAACGTTTTTAACTTGCTCATTACCTTGCTTATCAATATAAGTGATTTCTACTAGATCGCCTTTACGTTGCATATTTTTAACATTAGCATCCGCATCTAAGTAAAATTCATCACTGAATGCTTTTTCTGCATAAGCCATCACTTCTGGGTCGGTAAAAGGCCCTACCTGCCCACCCATACCAAACATCAGCACTTCAACACCTAAACGATGTAAAGATTGACCTAGTTCTAAACCAATAACACCAGGGCCAAAGACAGCCACTGATTTTGGTAAGTCAGTCCAATCAAAGACATCATCATTAACCACTAATTTATCACCTAAATCATTCCAAACGGGTGGGTAACTTGGTCGAGATCCTGTAGCAATAACGATACGTTCAGCATTAATAATAGTGTGATCATCTATTTGTAATTGTGTTTCAGAAATAAATGTCGCTTTACCAATTAACTTATCTTCAGCTTTAATTTCATCTACCGCTTCAACCACAAAGCCAACAAAACGATCACGTTCATCACGTACACGTTGCATCACTTTTTTGCCGTCAACACGCACATCGCCATCAACAAAAACGCCAAAGGGTTCAGTATGCGCAGCGCTATGTGCAGCTTCGGCAGCTGCAATTAATAGCTTGCTTGGCATACATCCAACACGAGCACAAGTAGTACCAAATTTACCACCTTCAATTAATACCACTGAATCTGTTTTTTCTTTGGCTGCTCGGTAAGCAGCTAATCCAGCTGTTCCACCACCGATAACTGCAACTTCTATATTAATCTGCTTCATCTTGTTCCCCATTTTTGCTTAATTGATAGATTTTAGGTTTAAAAAAAGCGCATGCTCCATTTTGTGAACATACGCCTAAACCTTGAACTTATAGGTTAATAACTAATTAGCTATTTGCGTAAGCAATCGCCGCTTCGCTATCACCAAGATGTTTACCATCTACAAAGATTTGTGGCACAGTTGTTTGTCCTGATACCGCTTTTAACGTTACGCTTGTTGCGTCAGTACCTAATACAACTTCTTCAAAACCAATGCCATTATCCTTCAATGCTGCTTTTGCTTTTGCACAGAAAGGGCAGCCAGGTTTAGTGAATAAAGTCACAGCAGCTGGTTTTTTAGCGTTTGGATTGATGTAGTTCAACATAGTGTCCGCATCTGATACTTCAAACGGGTCGCCTGGTTGGTTTGGCTCGATGAACATTTTTTCAATCACGCCATCTTTAACCAACATACTGTAACGCCAGCTACGCTTACCGAAACCAATTTCACTTTTGTCTACTAACATACCCATGCCTGCAGAGAACTCACCGCTACCATCTGGTACAACGGTAATATTTTCAGCTTCTTGGTCAGCTAGCCATGCGTTCATTACGAATGTGTCATTAACACTTAAACAAACAATTTCATCAACGCCATTCTTTTTCAATACACCCGCTAGTTCATTATAACGAGGTAAATGTGTAGAAGAACAAGTTGGAGTGAAGGCACCTGGTAATGCAAATACGACCACTGTTTTGCCTTTGAATAATTCATCAGTTGTGACGTTAACCCATTCATCACCTTGGCGAGTTGGAAAAGTAACATTTGGTACGTTTTGGCCTTCGATATTATCTAACATGTGTTGCTCCTAATATTAATCAATTTTTAGTGTTTAAAGTTGCTAACAAGCTCTTGCTTGCTGCGATGGAGTTATTATGCAAAAAAAACATAAATAGTTAAAATCGTTTGTTATTCTCAAATTGATAGCAAAAAGCTATCAATGATAGTTTTTAGCTATACTTATTAATTTATTAAGTTGTTTTGGCTATTAATCGAATAATGCTTTCAAACTAGCAATACCTTTATCTGCCAATTGTTTTTTCTGATCTTCAGTACGTTTCTTAGGGCCACTTTCCCATTCTACGTCTTCCTGTGGCAACTCATTCAAAAAGCGACTTGGCGTTGGTTTAATGACCTCACCATACTGACTTCGTTCCTTTGCTAAAGTAAATGTCAGTTCTTTTTGTGCACGAGTGATACCAACATAGGCCAATCTTCGCTCTTCTTCCACATTATCTTCATCAATACTGACTTGATGTGGTAATAAACCTTCTTCCATACCGATCATATACACATAGGGAAACTCTAATCCCTTTGATGCATGTAACGTCATTAATTGTACTTGATCTAATTCTTCTTCACCTTCATTGCGCGATAACATGTCACGTAACGTTAAGCGGGCAACCACTTGCTCCAATGTCATTTCTTCATCTAAGTCATCACCTTTTAACATTTCGGTAATCCACTTAAACAGAGTAGATACATTTTTCATCTGCATTTCTGCTGCTTTAGGACTTGGGCTACTTTCATACAACCAATCTTCGTAACCAATATCACGAATGAGATCACGTACCACATCGATATGGTCTTCACGCTTCAACCTATCGTTTAATTCAACTAACCAACGTGTAAAGGCTTGTATAGACTGTAAGCCTTTCCCATTTAAGGTTTGCTCTAACCCCATTTCAAAACTCGCGGCAAACATACTTATATTTCGTAAATTCGCATAATTACCCAATTTCTCACGGCTCACTGCACCAATGCCTCGAGGTGGTTTATTAACGACACGAATAAAAGCATTCTCATCATCATGGTTAACCAATAGTTTTAAATAAGCCATGATGTCTTTAACTTCGCTACGAGCAAAGAATGAAGTGCCGCCACTGATTTTGTAAGGAATACGGTTTTCCATCATCATTTTTTCTAATAAACGACTTTGATGATTGCCTCGATATAACACAGCATAGTCTTGAAAACGCGTTCCATTCATAAATTTATGCCCAGACAACTCCATAACAACTCGTTCTGCTTCATGTTGCTCATTTTTAGCAAATAAAACCTTGATCGGTTCCCCATAAGCTAATTCACTAAATAGGCGTTTATCAAAATCGTGAGGGTTGTTTGCAATTAATATATTGGCGGCTTTAAGTACTCGCTGACTAGAACGATAATTTTGCTCTAATTTAATGACTTTCAACTGAGGAAAATCGTTTTGTAATAGGACTAGATTCTCTGGGCGAGCACCACGCCAAGAGTAAATAGATTGGTCATCGTCACCTACCACAGTAAAACGCGCTCGTTCACCCACTAATGCTTTAATTAGCTCATATTGACTGGTATTAGTATCTTGGTATTCATCCACCAGCAGATAACGAATTTTTTTCTGCCAACGTAAACGTACTTCTTCTTTAAACTTAAGTAATAACGTAGGTAATACAATCAAATCATCAAAATCTAAGGCGTTATAAGCCTTAAGTTGACGCTGATATAAATCATAACAATGTGCAAAAATAACATCGCGTTCACCTTTCGCTTGTTTAATCGCTTGCGGTGGTAATATTAGTGCATTTTTCCAATTAGAAATTTGAGTCACTAAGGCTTTTAATAGATCCGTATCTTCTTTGAGTTGCTTCTCTGTGAGTTCTTTTAATAACGCCATGGTGTCTTGATCGTCAAATAGCGTAAATCCCGCTTTCATTCCCAGCGTTTTTACTTCTCGTTTAATAATATCCAAACCCAGAGAGTGAAAGGTAGAGACCATTAATCCTCGAGACTCTTTTCGTCCTAATGTTTCACTAACTCGCTCTTTCATTTCTCGAGCAGCTTTATTAGTAAAGGTAACAGCAACAATATTCTTTGCCTGATAGTCACACTTTTGTACTAGATAAGCGATTTTGTTAGTGATCACTCGCGTTTTGCCACTACCAGCACCAGCAAGTACTAAACAAGGTCCGGAGATCATTTTTACTGCGGCGTCTTGTCCAGGATTTAATTTCATGAGATGTCCTAAAAAAATAAAAAAAGCAATTTGATTTTACCCATCTTACAAGTGAAAGCTAGTAACAGATCTTTTCTTCTACTTTAGCCTCTGAAAAATAATCAAGTAAAGCGATGAAACATGGGAGTAAATTAAGAATAAATGAAAAATTTAGATCTATTTGCATTTTAATATTGCAATTGAAAATGATTAAACGATAATGAACGTTCATTCATTTTCAAGTAATAATATGACCAAGCGCACACAAATATTAACCTCAGCTGAAGCGATTTTAGCTGAACATGGTTTCCATGGATTCTCAATGCAGAATTTAGCTGATACCGCGGGAGTGGCTGCCGGCACTATCTACCGTTATTTCGCAAGCAAAGAAGAGCTAATGCATGAATTGCAGAAATTCATTCGCGTAGAAGCTGCAAAAGACATTTTTACAAATTGGCAAGATAGCGATACGCCAGAACAAAAATACCATTTGATTTGGCAGAATACCTTTGATTGCGTACTCGCGAACCCTAAAAGGTTGACCGTTATTGAGATGTTACATTGCACGCCTTCTATCGATAAAACAGAAATAACCTTGTTTGAAGATGTCGCTTTTAAACCTCTTCTTGATTTTTATCAACAAGGAATAGATAACAAAGTATTTTTAGACTGGCAATTATTCGCATTAATTGCTGTCAGTCTTGATACTTCAATTTCTTTAGCAAAACAAGTAATTAGAGGGCGAGTTAAGCCCGAACAAAAACAATTAAACCAAGTTCGCGATGCCTCATGGGCAACTATTCAAAACCCACATTTTAAGTTACAGGATTAAATCATGAAAAAATGGATAGCTTCGGCAATCATCATAGCAATACTGGTATTTGGTAGTGTTATTGGCTTTAACATGATCAAAGCACAAAAAATTAAAGAATATTTGGCTGCTCGCCCTATTCCTGAATTTCCAGTGACCACAACCACAGTGAAACTTGAAGATTGGACACCACATCTACGTGCCATTGGTTTTATTGAGCCCATTCAAGGCGTAACCATTGCCAATGAGGTAGCAGGTAAAGTGGTTCGAGTGAATTTCGCTTCAGGTCAAAATTTAAGTAAAGGTGACCCAATCATCTACCTTGATAGTGAAGTAGAACAAGCCAATTTAAAATCAGCTAAAGCTCGATTACCAGCTGTAGAGCGTAACTTTAAACGTATCAATTCGCTATTTAAAACAGGCTCGGTTTCTCAAGGCGATATGGATCAAGCAGAAGCTGATTTTTTGGCTTTACAGGGCCAAATAGAAAGCTATGAAGCAACGATTCGCTTGCGTACTATCCGAGCGCCATTTTCTGGTATTGCTGGGTTAAGAAACGTGTTCTTAGGTGAATACCTTACAAGTGGTTCAGAGATTGTGCGTTTAGAGAATATAAGTCGTATGCAAATGCGTTTTACTATTGCACAAAATGATTTAAATAAGATCTCTATTGGTCAAGCAATGGATGTATTTGTTGATGCGCAACCTGATACGACTTTTACCGGTGTAATTTCTGCGATTGAACCGGCAGTGAACTACCAAAGTGGTGTTGTTCAAGTACAAGCCTCGATTCCAAATGATGACCAAGTTTTACGTTCAGGTATGTTTGCCAAAGCCAATATTATTTTACCAACATTAGAAAAACAGGTCATCATTCCAGAGACAGCAGTTAACTTTACTTTGTATGGTAAAACCGTTTATGTGGTCAACGAACAAAAAACCAATGACGGCAAATCAATCTTACAAGTAAAACAGAAAATAGTTAATTTAGGCAAAAGTAAAGACGGTGAAATTCATGTTTTATCTGGCCTGAATGAAGGCGATGTTGTTGTAACAAGCGGACAAGTTCGATTGAGTAATGGCTCTCATGTAAAAATTGTTGAGTCAAACGCGCTGGATATCCCATCTGTTCTTCCAGCTCTATAAGGAGCCATCATGAAATTTACTGATATCTTTATAAAGCGCCCCGTTTTAGCAATCTCATTGAGCTTGTTGATTGTTTTATTAGGGTTACAAGCTTTATCAAAAATGCAGGTACGTGAGTACCCGAATATGACCAATACCGTGATCACCATAACGACGGGTTATTACGGTGCAAACTCGGATCTCATCCAAGGGTTTATTACCCAGCCAATTGAGCAAGCTATTGCACAAGTTGATAATATTGATTTTATTAGTTCACAGAGTTTTATGGGTCGTTCCGTTATCACTGTAAACATGAAATTAAATACCGACCCAAATGGTGCCGTTGCTGATGTATTAGCAAAACTAAATAGTGTTAGTTCGCAATTACCAAGTGAGTCAGAAAACCCTACTGTAGATGTAAGTACTGGATCGTCAACGTCTGTTATTTATATCGCTTTTTCCAGTGAAAAATTAAACTCAAGCGAGATCACCGACTATTTAGAACGCGTGATTAAGCCACAACTATTTAGTGTTAATGGTGTTGCTAAAGTTAACCTATATGGTGGGACTAAATTTGCACTACGTATTTGGTTAGATCCTGAACGTATGGCTGGATTTGGATTAAATACTGCTGATGTTGTACAAATTTTACAAGCTAACAATATTCAGTCAGCTTCTGGCCAAGCGATGGGGTATTACACTTTATTTAATGGTAACTCTAAGACCCAAGTAGAAAATGCGAGCGAATTAGAAAATCTTATCGTAGCCACTCGTGACGATGGTAAAACTATTCGATTACAAGATATTGCGCGTGTATCACTTGAAAAAAGCCACGACAGTTACCGAGCAATGGCAAATGGTAATGATGCCGTTGTGGTTGCGATCGATGCAGCTCCAACAGCTAACCCGCTTGATATTACTGAAGGGGTGAGAAAACTATTACCTAATCTAGAAGCGAATAACCCAAGTTCAATTGAGATGCGAGTGCTCTATGACTCAACTATCGCTATTGAAGAATCTATTAACGAAGTAATCAAAACAGTTACTGAGGCCTCGCTCATTGTTATTATTGTTATGATCCTATTTTTAGGTTCATGGCGTGCCGTTATTATTCCTATTATTACCATTCCACTATCCATCATTGGTGTAGTAGCGATCATGCAATTGTTTGGTTTTACCATTAACTTGATGACGCTGTTAGCTATGGTACTGGCGATTGGTTTGGTAGTTGATGATGCCATTGTTGTTGTAGAAAATATAGATAGGCATATCAAAGCTGGAGAAGACCCATTCCGAGCGGCGATTATTGGTACACGTGAAATCGCAATTCCAGTTATCTCCATGACGGTTACATTAGCTGCAGTATATGCGCCTATTGCTCTAATGGGTGGCATTACCGGTTCATTATTTGCAGAATTTGCATTAACACTAGCCGGAGCTGTATTTGTATCAGGTGTTCTCGCGCTAACATTATCACCGATGATGTGTAGTAAAATGTTAACAATGAATCATGAGCCAAATCGCTTCGAGCAAGGAGTTGATAATACGCTAACAGGTTTAACCAATGCTTATAGCCGCGTTTTAGATGTTGTAATGCAACGTCGCCCCGCAGTCATTATTTTTGCACTGTTAGTTTTTGCTTCATTACCGTTGCTTTTCAAGTTCATTCCTTCAGAGCTAGCACCTCAAGAAGATAAAGGCGCATTGATGATGATGTCTAAAGCACCTGCAAATGCTAACTTAGATTTTATTGAAAATAGTATGCGCTTAGTGACTGATGAACTGGCAAAACAACCAGAAGTAGTTGGAACGTTAGCGATGTCAGGTATACCCAATGCCAATCAAGCGTTTGGTATTGCAATCATGAAACCTTGGAGTCAACGCGAGAAGAGCCCGAAGGCACTGTCACAGACACTTGCACCTGCATTTAATAATATTCCGTCAGTTTCTACAACGGCATTCCAAATGCCAGAGCTTCCAGGAGCCTCTGGTGGGTTACCTGTACAGTTCGTGATCACAACTTCGAATTCATTTGAAAGTTTAGTGAGTATTGCGTCTGATATTTTAGCGTCAACACAAGCCAACCCTACTTTTGTCTACTCAACATTAGATTTAGCTTTTGATTCTGCGACGATGAATATCAATATAGATCGAGATAAAGCAGGCGCTTACGGCATCACAATGCAAGATATAGGCATTACTTTAGGTACTTTATTAAGTGATGGTTATTTAAATCGCATTGACTTAGGTGGACGTAGTTATGAAGTGATTGCTCAGGTTGAACGTAAATACCGTTTATCTCCAGATAAACTAGGCGACTTTTACGTGCGTGCTAAGAATAACGATATGGTGCCGCTTAGTGAGTTAATTTCTATTGATGTAGTCGCAGAGCCACGCTCTTTACCTCACTTTAATCAGCTTAATAGTGCAACTATTGGGGCTGTATTATCACCAGGTGTAACAATGGGTACGGCGATCGACTTCTTTGAAGAAATGGCAGCAACTAAACTTCCTCAAGGTTATAGCCATGACTACTTAGGTGAATCTCGTCAATTTGTCACGGAAGGTGATGCGCTATATTTCACTTTCATTCTCGCGATATTGATTATTTTCTTAGTCTTAGCGAGTCAGTTTGAAAGTGTTCGAGATCCATTAGTGATATTAATGACAGTTCCATTAGCAATTAGTGGTGCACTTGTCGCACTTGCTTGGGGATTTGCAACCATGAATATCTATACGCAAGTGGGATTGATCACCTTAGTAGGTCTTATTACTAAACACGGTATCTTGATTGCTGAAGTGGCGAAAGAAGAGCAGCTGCATCATGGATTAAACAAAATAGCAGCCGTGAAAAAAGCAGCAGCCGTTCGTTTACGCCCGATATTAATGACAACCGCAGCGATGGTAGCAGGTCTTATTCCTCTATTATTCGCAACAGGCGCTGGTGCAGTAAGTCGCTTTGGTATTGGTATTGTAATTGTGGCAGGTTTATCTATTGGTACTTTGTTTACCCTATTTATATTACCTGTTATTTATTCATTCCTAGGAAGTAATCATCAAAAATCAAAAGAGTTTGATGAAACACTGAAACCTAAAGTGAATGCAATCGAATATAAAGGTGAATAAGCAATAGAAACTTTTATCGATTAACACCTTTTCCACTCATAACATAGAGAGCAGGTTAATAAACTTAACCTGCTTCATATTTTTAAACTATTAAGTAATTTGTCACTCATTTTGTTTGAATAATAAACAATCCCACCTATATTTAAATTTTTGTAAATTATCAAACATAGGTGATGACATGCTCAATTTTATTAATAATTTATCAATACGCGGTAAGCTATTAACTTTAGTTACTCTTCCTCTTATTGGTTTTATTTGTTTTGCAGGGCATGATTTTATACGAACCTATAAAGAAAAAGTTGAGCTTGAGAATATGCTTATATTCTGTAATTCAGCCGCGACAGGTTCTTTTTTAGTACATGAATTACAAAAAGAGCGAGGAGCATCAGCAGGTTATCTATCTTCCAAGGGAACAAAGTTTAAAGATATTATGCTCAAGCAGCGATTACTGACAGATCAAAAAAATAAAGAACTACAAGATTTCATCAAAACGACTCCTTTAACACCTCATCTAGTCTCTATTTTTTCAGAGATAAACCAAGAACTTGATAAACTCCAAACAGTACGCCAACAAATTGATAACTTCTCTATTACTGCCGCCGAAGAGGTCGCTTTTTATACTGGATTAAATGCTCAATTACTTTCTATTATTGATATCACAGCCAATGACAGTACCGATCCAGAATTATCAATTTCAGCTGTTACTGTCGGAAGTTTTTTGCAACATAAAGAACGTGCAGGTATTGAAAGAGCAGTAATGAGCAATGTTTTCTCAATTGATCGCTTTACACCTGCTTTCTTAGAAAAGTTTATTCGCCTATTAGCAGAGCAACAATCTTATATTGAAACCTTCAAAGCACATGCAACCCTAGCCCAACTCGACATATATTCGGTGAATATGACAGATAACGTATTAAAGCCAGTACAAGACTACCGAGATATTGCTTTAAACAAAATGCTAGAAGGTGGATTTAATACTGATGCAACAGCTTGGTTTAACACCATCACAGAAAAGATTAATAAGCTAAAAGATGTAGAAGTTTCATTATTAATGGAAATGCATGAAAAGAATCTACTACTTATTTCTGAGCGTACAAGTAGCTTAACAACATTAGCAATACTTATCTTATTCCCATTATTTTTTGTTTTATTCCTATCTTGGATTATCACAAAACAATTACAAAGAGGCATCCATGAAATCACCTCTAAACTTATTAATATTAATAACGACAATGACTTAACTTTACGCGTAGAAGTACAAAGCAAAGATGAATTGGGAGATATAAGCAATACAATTAATAAGCTAGTGCAACACTTACAAGGTTTGGTTAGTAAAATACAAGAGACCTCTACCATACTCAAAACCAATTTAGCCGAAAACATCGAAAGTAATCATGTGATTGAAGGCAAGGTAAATAGTGGTATTGAGCAAGTTAGCCAAGTAGTGACTGCGACCACAGAGATGACATCAACAGTTGCAGACATTGCACGCAACGCAATGGAGGCTTCAACGGAGACTGAAACCGCTAATGCGAAAGGGCAGCACGGTAATGCAGAAGTAGAAGGAACCATTGAAAATATTAATCGCCTTTCAAGTGAATTAAATAATGCATCAACTATTGTAAAAACGCTCAATGAGTCGGCATTAAATATTGGAAAATTTTTAAATGCAGTTAAGGATATTTCAGACCAAACAAATTTATTAGCGTTAAATGCGGCGATTGAAGCTGCACGAGCAGGTGAATCTGGTCGAGGATTTGCCGTTGTTGCTGATGAAGTCCGTAGCCTTTCTATGCAAACTAAAACATCAACCGATGAAATAGAGGTGATGATTAAAAAATTACAATCAGATGCCAGTTCAGCGCAACTTGCCATGGAAAATGGCATTAATATGGTTGAAAAGAGTGTCGATGACGCAACCCAAACAGGTAAAGATATTTCAGAAATTACCAATAGTATTCAACATATCAATCAAATGAACGAACAGATAGCAACGGCCGCTGAAGAGCAAAGCAGTGTAACGGAAGAAATTAACCGTAACATGATTAATATTCAAGATGGATACACTGAAATGCAAGCAAGCTACCGAAGTTTGGAAGAAGGTTGTCAATTAGTTGATGAGCTAGCCAATGAATTAGATAACAGTGTTGGCGCGTTTAAGATTAAAGAATAAAACATAAAGAAGCCCTTATATAATGAAGTAAGGGCTTTATTCTGCACTTTAATCATTCTATCTATACTTATACCAATCATAGTAAGTAACTGATCTATTTTACTTGTTAAAATGGCTTATTTTTTCGTTGTAAGTTTCGTAAAGGGAACAACCATTTACATCAACTTACGCCTCAAACTAAGCTATTTTTCCAGCGCAAAATTTAGATCAGTTATTTAATACAATTGGTATTACTCAAATGCACGCTGTTTTTTAGTTTTGATGGTTTGGATATAAGCATGCCAGCTGGCAAAACTAAGTAATGGCATGATCACCACAAAAGCTACCGCCGATGTTAAAAAACCAATAGCAACAGCTGCAATAATGAGACTTCCCCAAATACACATTACTAGTAAATTACGTTTTACTGCATTCGCCGAAGTAAATACGGCCGTCATAATATCAATACGACGTTCCATAATGATTTGAGGAGTAAATGCAGAAATAACTAATACTGCGATCGATAGAAAGCCACCAATTAACGACCCGATCCCCAAGAATACAGCCATATCCATTAATGAAGCATTTGAAGTAGTAGGAAAGATAACAAAAACTAAGCTAGCTAACCGCACCCATGCAATCATGATCAACAGTAATATAAATGCGAATGCCCAAAGGCTGATTTGATTTCTTAATAACGCTTTAACACTATGCTTAAAGGAAGGCTTATGACCTTTTTCCATTTCCCAAGCCACATCATATAATGCAGAAGCGAACACAGGCCCAATAAGAGTAAATGCAACAACCATAGGGATAATAAATAATGGACTGGCTTCAACAGAAAGCAACTGAAGTGTGAAGTAAGGAATAATGCTAAATACAATCCCATAAACAAGACTAATTAATGGGCTACTCAAAAAGTCTTTAAAGGCCAATGATAACCAATGAAAGGGCGCACCAATTGTTAATTGATTACATTCGATTGTTCTAGCGTATTTGGACTGCTGATGCTGTAGCGCTTGTGTAGTTGGCATATTATTCTCCAAGAAGCATGATGGGTGGTTTAACACAATACGCAGGAAAACTAAAAACAGTTCATTTTTTAACCAAAATTTTTATTAACGACAATCTCAAAACAAAAAAGCCATCGCTAGATGGCTTTATAAGTGCTGAGATTAATCTAGTTTAAACACCGTATGTTTCGCGATAAGCCTTCACTGCTTTCAAGTGTGCTTCCATTTCAGGTTTATCTTGCAAATATTCCACAACATCACTCAATTGAACAATGGCAATAACTGTTGCATCATAATCTCGTTCGACTTCCTGAATTGCAGATAACTCAGCTTTACCTTTTTCCTGACGGTCTAATGCAATCAATACACCCGCAAGTTCTGCGTTATGGGCATTAATAATATCCATGGATTCACGGATCGCGGTACCAGCAGTGATCACATCATCCACCAGCATAATTTTACCTAACAATTCAGAGCCTACTAAACTACCACCTTCACCATGTGTTTTTGCTTCTTTACGATTAAAGCAATAAGGCACATCAATATTATAATCGTTAGACAAAGCAACAGCCGTCGTTGTTGCAATAGGAATACCTTTATAAGCAGGGCCAAACAACAAATCATAAGCAATGCCAGAGTCTTTTAATGCAGCGGCATAGAAACGCCCTAGACGCGCTAAATCACGCCCAGTATTAAACAATCCAGCATTAAAAAAATACGGGCTGATACGCCCTGACTTTAATGTAAATTCTCCGAACTTTAGAACTTGCTTTTCAATTGCAAATTCAATGAATTCTTTTTGATAATCTTTCATGCTTTACTCCACCCTTGTCACTATTTTTATTCTACGATTTGTTTTCAGATACTGATTTCATATTCAACTATCTTGCTAATACTCGCTATCACTACGCTAAATTAAAGCGCATAAAAAAGCCTTCTAATAAATGAAGGCTCATTATAAAGCAAAGAATCGAATAACTATGCTCTACTTGTATTTTTAATTACTTAATGCAGATTAAATACCTGGTTTATAAATCATCATTTGATTATAACCTGCATCTTGTGCTCGATATAAAGCTCGAGCTGCACGTCGCGTTAACTCTTTCTCTGTATAAGTTGGGCTAACTAACATACAAGCAGCACCAATACTCACAGATAATGTATTACTCTTGCCTGAATTCATACATTCAGGTGTCCAACCATTTAACATATAGTAGATCTCAGCAGTGATTGCTTTGATGCCCTCTTCATTGGTATCCGGTAAAAGAATAATAAACTCTTCACCTTCCCAACGCGCTAAAATATCAGCAGGTCGCTTAACAATGTTTTGCAATCGGCGTGATAGTTCAATTAAACAATTATCACCTTCCAATCGCCCAAAACGTTCATTAACATCTTTAAAATTATCGATATCAACAATGATTAATGAAAGCATCTCTTTAGAACGTTGCCCACGGCTCCACTCTTTTTTAAGTTGTGCTTTAAAATAGGTTCGATTAGGCAATTCTGTTAAATAATCGTGTATTGCCAATGCTTCCAATTTAGCTTTCATTATCGCTAATTTTTTATTTGAAACCTTGGAATAATATAAACCAAACAATAAAAACAAAATAAATATGGTAAAAAAAGCAATCAAAACGATATAACCAGAAACATCTTCGTCTTTTTCATACAAAACCGGAGACCAACGATTAAGAATATATTCCTGCTCCTGCAGCTCAATAGAGGCCAGTAACTTATTAAAGATATCTAACAAAACAATATTATTTTTTGCTACTGCCAAAGAAAATGAAAACTCACTTTCAAACTTCTCTACCACTTTAAATTCAGGATAAGTATTTTGAATTTTTTTAGCTATAACAGGCAAAGCATCAATAAACCCATAAATTTCACCTTGTCTGATAGCTTTAAAACCTGCTGCTATTGAATCATATTCTTTGAGTTTTACACCTTCATATAAATTTTCAAATGTTTCTTTATATGCATACCCTTTTACAATTCCGAGAGGTTTATGCAGCACCTGTTGTAATTTATAAGGAGGATTATTTTGATGAGTAACGAGTACAGAGGGAAAGCGCAAATAGGGGAATGTAAAAGACATTGTCTTTCGTCGTTGTGGCGTTTTACTGATCACTGGAATGAAATCACACTTGCCTTCGGCAAAAAAATCTAAAGATTGTTGCCATGTTTCAGTTTCTACTAACGTAATCTCATTGGTGATATTTTTACTAAATGTTTTAATAAAATCAGCACCGATACCAACATATTGCCCTTCTTCTATCGCTTCAATAGGCAGCCAATCTGGATCCACGCACATTTTAAATTGCTTATGATCTTCAAGGTATTGATTTTGACGAGTTGAGAAAGTAACACGCTGCTCTTGAAAGCTATTTTTATGCCTTAATGCTGCCGATGTACTTAACAATGACCATTTTTTATGTAGATCTCTTAATTCTGTTCGCGTGATCGCTAATAAGCCTTTATCTAAAATATTGCGCAGTATCGGCTTATCTTTGGGCACTGCCATAAATTGTGGTGAATAACTGACTATTTGATGGTCATACAGAGGAATGTTCTTAACGCCTTTAATTGCTGATCCTTGTAGATAAAAATTAATCGTATCAAAAGTATCTAATACACCATCAACATGCCCTAATCTTAACTGCTCAATGGCCTGTGCTGTATCTTTAGTAGTTGTCAGTCGAATACGAGGATATTTATTTTGAATGGACTCTTGATAGGAAAAGCCTTCCACAACAGCTAATGAATCAATGTTACTAAAGTCTGGCTTTAGTTTTTTATTATCATTTAATAACAAACCATCCAATGCAGTTAACGAGTGGTAACGAGTGTAGATCGCATATTCTTCGCGGGAGGGCGTTATCTTGATGTTAGTAATAACATCAATTTCTTTATTTTTTAATTTTGCTAAGTATTCACTCCACTGATAACCAGCAACAAATTCAATTTCTAAGCCTACTTTCTTAGCAACTAAGCGGATTAAATCATTACTATATCCAGATGCTCGGCCTTTATCGATAAAGTTAAATGGATACCAAGCACTTTCTGCGTGCACTCTAATAGAAGGATTTTTTTGTAGGTATGCTTGCTCTTCATGGGTAAGATCAGCAGTTCTCAACAAAGTATTTGCCACTGCCACTTCTACGCTAGATATCGCAGCAAGGCAAAAGCCAATCAATAATGAAAAATGAGATAACAAGCGAGACATACAAAACCCTATTATTAAGACCGAGGGATTTTATCAGACACTGACAGTAAATGCTGAAATTGTGAACAAAAAACAAGTTGTAAGCGATAAGCTGTGACGCGGTTAACATGTGACTGTTACATTTAACATAAAACCGCTTTCATTATCATTTTACTAACAAGCTGATTACTTCAATTCTCCCTTTGATAATCTATCAATATCTAAAATAGTCATTTGCTGAGGCAAAGTTAAAGGCGCCTCTTTAACAAAGTTTTTCCCTTTCACTTGCACTATAATTTGCTGCGTATTTTTGTCATCAAAGAATAACGATGAATAATAATCTTGAACTTGTTTTAGGGTTATTGCTTCTAATACATGCACATAATCAAGTTTTGTATCTATCTCTTTTTTATTATCCATCCACTCATTAGTTAGATATGAAAACTCACCACCTAAGCTATTGGGTTTAGTTAAATAATTGGCGATATGAGCATGTTTAATTTCTTCAAAATCATCTTCTTTAGTCTGCATTAAAGTCACTTTAAAGTTCTCTAAAAATACTTTAAAGCGCCCATATAGAGCAGCACTTCCGATCGCTGGGCTTTGCGTAAATAACCCAAAAGCAATACTGTCTTCTACTTCAAAACTAGCCGTAAAAGGCGAGTAAGTAAGTTGTTCTTGTGTACGGATTTGATTGTAAAAAGCAGGCTTAAGTAATTTATTAAGTAATTCAGCTTTAGCAAATGAGATCGCCCCTTCACTTTTAGCTAAATAAACGCTCACTAATGCGTCATCTTCTTTATCTGAATGACGAGAGAAGTTTAAAGGACCTTGTTTAGGCTCGGCATTTAAGCGTTTAATTTTATAAAAAGCATTTTCCTGTATTTGAATTTTCTTTTTCAGTTGATCGGTAACACTCAATACATCCACAGTTGAAAAGTTACCTAAAGCCAATAAACGTACACTAGATTGTGAAAAGATCTCATCAACCAATGATAATAAGTCGGCTGGTGTAACGTGTTCAATTTGCGCTAGTAAGGTTTTATCTGACCACGCAGGTTGGCGTATTACTTTTCTAAAACCATCCAATGCTAAATCCATTGGTTTACTTTTGGCTCTGTTTTTTAAACGTCGTTTTAACTCTTGTTTTGATAGATTAAGTGTTTGTTCATCCACCCTCAGTTGATGAATATGATCAAGTAAAATGAATAATAACTGACTTTGTTTATCGCTATAACCACGCGTATTAATAAACAAACCATTACTGTTACTCACAGAGAAACCTAACCCTGCCTCCTGAGTAATAAAGCTTAAGTCAGATAATTGTTTTTGGATAATATCCAATAGCAAACTCATTTTAACTCTATCTTTCGGGCTTCGATCATTAAGGCTATTATTTAACTGTAATTTATAGATCCCTTTAGGTTCGTTAAGTTGACTTTGTTTCATCCAAACCGATAATCCAGGTTGTTCAACTAGATGTAATGCTTCTTTATTTTTGCCTTCATTCACCAAAGTTAAATCTTCAGGCAACCATTCGTTACTCACAGGCAGTGTCATAGCGGACTCAATACTTTGTGCATCTTGCAGCCAAGCTTGTAAACGCAGATCAGGAATTTTAGCCTTTGAGTATTGGCCGTGATAAAAAGGAATATCGGTATCAACAACGGCATCTGGTGACATTAAGAATAAACGACTATTTTCAGGTGTTAAATAATTTAATACTTGCTGAATAAAGTCAACTTTAAAACCATCTAAACGGAAGGAATAAGACAAGATATCAGCCAAGGGATATTTTTGCATCGTTGACGATAAAGACATTACATAGTTAAAGCCTGAATTTTTAGGCAGAAATTGAAAATAATTATCTAAGCTTTTTTTCTGCTGCGAATATTGTAATTGATTAACGCCTTTTTCTTTTATTAAATTAATATAAGCAAATAGACTTGCGATCACTGTGTCTTGTTCAAGTAATCCTTTTTGGGTTAACTTAAAGGTCATACTGAATTGAGAATATTCATCACTTTGTGTGCTATAAAAACTTGCCCCAACCGATTCTGTTAGTCCTTTATTTTTTAAATAATCAGACAATCCTCCCTTATGATCTGAGCCTAATAAGCGACTAATATAGCCACCTGGTTGATACATATATTCGTCTTTAAGACTTGGAACAAGGAAGTTAACTTGTAGAAATTTCAGATCCGCCGTTGGTTTCATTTTCACTTCAACAGCCAACTGCTGTTCGGTGATCAAAGGGGTGATAATCACTGGCTTTGTGACGTTATTATTTGGGATCTGTGTTAGATATTTAACCGCAATTTTTTGCATCTCTTCAATGGAACGCGGACTTGTTAAAGCAACTTTCATGATATTAGCTGAGTAATACTGTTTGAAAAAACGTTCTAATGCTTGTTGCAAGTTACTATTGGGTTTATCAACTAAAGTACTTAAGTCACCAGTGCTAAAACGCGACATTGGATGCTCGGGATTTAATGAATAACGCTGTAAAGCATAAAGCTTGCGCATATCATTATCATAGTTCGTTTTATGCTCAGCATTAACGGTATGACGCTCTTTTTCTGCGTATTTTTCATCTAATAAAGGCGCTCTCATTACATCAGCCAATCTATCTAAGGCTTCTGCAAATACGTTGTCATTTACTTCAAATCCATACACAGTTTCATCTTGCGCAGTGTAAGCATTGGTATACCCGCCATTTTGACTCATAAACTTACTGTAAGCATTGATGATTGGGTATTTTTCTGAGCCGAGAAACAGCATATGCTCTAAATAATGTGCTAAACCGAGTTGCGAGTCAGGATTATGCATGCTGCCAATAGGAACAGATAAAGAGGCAGCACTATTTTTTAAATCAGGATCGGAAACCAATAATACCTGTAAATCATTAGCAAGACGGATCACTTGATAATCGCGTGTGTCATTAGGGCTAGTAACAATAGGTTTATCGATAATTTCAAATGGCTGCATATTATTCTCGGTGGCTTGTGCTGAAAGGGAGCTTAAAAAAGTAAGTGTAATTAAACCAATACTTCGAACAAAATTCTTAGGAAACATTAAGTGATCTCTTTATAACCATGTGAAATAGTTATTCCTATAGACATGGTAAAATTAAAATAGTTGCGCGGAGGCCTCTTGCTTATATCTGCAACCAGAAAGTCGTGGGTCCATCATTGGTCGAGGTGACTTGCATATCAGCAGCAAAAATACCATTTTCAACATGGCAACCTAACTCAATACACTGCTGACTAAACAGTTCGTATAAACGCCTAGCCTCATCTGGCTCAGCACCATTAGTAAACCCTGGACGATTACCTTTCTTGGTTTCGGCCGCAAGGGTAAATTGAGAAATAACGAGTAAATCCCCACCTGCTTGTTGTACGTTTAGGTTCATTTTTCCATTGTCATCGGCAAAGATTCGATATGCTAATACTTTTTCAGCTAATCGTTGGCATTGTTTATCTGTGTCACCTTTCTCTACACCTAATAGGACTAACAACCCACTTTTAATAGAGCCTACAATTTCATTTTCTACGCTAACCGAAGCATTGGTTACGCGTTGAATCATAGCAATCATTGTTCATCCTCAATAGGGTGGTCGTGTTTTTGTAAAAAGTCTTCTAGTGTTGAAGTCACTTCTGCGCCAATCAATACAATTAACCAACTAAAATATATCCAAACAAACATAATGGGAATAACCGCAAGAGCACCATAAATGATTTGTTGTGAAGGGAAATTAGTAATATATAAAGTAAATAAGTCGGTTGCAAAATTAAATAAAAATGCTGCAACAAAACCACCAATTAAAGCATAGCGGAAACTAACTCGTTGATTTGGGACTAAAGTATATACCCCCGCAAAAGCTAACCATGAGAACGCAAATGGCATGAAACTTAAAAAATGCTGACCTACAGATAAAAAACCATCCGCTTTTACGGTTGAAAAAATATAAGAACTCAAGGCAATACTACCACCAATAATAATTGGGCCTAGACTTAGAATCGTCCAATAAATAGTAAATGCCTGTACCATTGAGCGCTTATTTGTACACCGCCATATGCGATTAATGGTTTGGTCGATACTTGAAATCAATAACAATGCAATCACAATCAAAGAAGCAATTCCCATCATGCTCATCTTTTTAGTGTTCGCAATAAACCCTGTCATGTGAACTTTAACCGCTTCTCCGGCTGTTGGGACAAAGTTATTGTAAATCAAATTCTCTATAATTTTATGCAATTCGGAAAACATAGGAAATGCGGATAACATATAAAAAATAACCGCAAGGAAAGGTACAACGGACAATAAAGTCACATAAGCAAGATGTCCTGCTGGTACTTTAATATTATCTTCTTGGCTTCGTTTCCATAGGAAAAAGCAATAATGATAGGCTAATTTAACTTTCTGTAATAACAAGTGCTTACTCAATTGCAAAATAATATCCCTAACCGTGAAAGAATCATTTATAAATTATAAACAAAAAAAAGGTCCTACCGAAGTAAGACCTTAATATTAGAGTATTTTTCGCTTAATAATAACCGAATTAACCCTTACTTGGACGTGCAGCACGTTTACGTTCGTTTTCAGTCAGTAATTTCTTACGAATACGAATGCTTTCAGGTGTTACTTCTACCAACTCATCAACATCAATAAACTCTAACGCTTGCTCAAGTGTTAGTTTAATTTCTGGTGACAATGTTTGTGCTTCATCTGTACCAGATGCACGTACGTTAGTAAGTTGCTTACCTTTCACACAGTTTACTGTTAAATCATTAGCACGGTTATGAATACCGATAATTTGACCTTCATATACTTCTGTACCATGACCTAAGAATAGGCGACCACGATCTTGTAAGAAGAATAAAGAGTAAGTAACCGCTTTACCCGCTTGGTTTGAAACCAATACACCATTTTGGCGTTGACCAATAGTACCGCCTTTATGAGGACCGTAATGATCAAAGCTATGGTATAAAAGACCAGAACCAGAAGTGATTGTCATAAATTCAGTTTGGAAACCGATTAAACCACGACTTGGAATCATAAAGTCTAAACGAACACGTCCTTTACCATCAGGGATCATATTAGTTAGTTCCGCTTTACGGATACCTAATTGCTCCATGATAGAGCCTTGATGCTCTTCTTCACAGTCAACAGTCAATGTTTCCATTGGCTCATGTAGTTGGCCGTCAATTATCTTCTCAATTACTTCAGGACGAGATACTGCTAATTCGTAACCTTCACGACGCATGTTCTCGATTAAGATACCTAAGTGTAATTCACCACGACCTGATACTTTAAATTTATCAGGATCTTCTGTTTCTTCTACTTTAAGTGCAACGTTATGTACTAGCTCTTTGTGTAGACGATCTAAGATATTACGTGAAGTAACGTATTTACCTTCTTTACCACAGAATGGAGAAGTATTTACTTGGAATGTCATTGTTACCGTTGGTTCATCAACTGTTAACGGTGGTAATGCTTCAACATTGGTTTGAGCACAGATAGTGTCAGAGATTTTAAGCTCGCCTAAACCACTGATTGCGATGATGTCACCCGCTTCTGCGACTTCAACATCATGACGCTCAAGACCTAAATAACCTAATACTTGGCCAACTTTACCTTTACGTTCTTTACCGTCAGCACCCACAATAGTAACTTGTTGATTAACTTTAACGTTACCACGTGTAATACGGCCAACACCGATTACACCAACATAAGAGTTGTAATCAAGTTGAGAAATTTGCATTTGGAAATCGCCTTCGCGATCCGCTTCTGGTGGCGCAACAGTATCAACGATAGTCTGGAATAAATCTTCCATGTCATCTTTTTTCTCGTCCATATCAATACTTGCCCAGCCGTTTAATGCAGAAGCATAAACAACTTGGAAGTCTAATTGGTCATCAGTTGCACCTAGGTTATCGAACAAATCAAATACTTGATCCATTACCCACTCAGGACGTGCGCCTGGTTTGTCAATTTTGTTAATAACAACAATTGGCTTAAGGCCATGTGCGAATGCTTTTTGTGTTACGAAACGCGTTTGTGGCATTGGACCATCAACCGCATCAACAATAAGACAAACACTATCAACCATAGATAGAATACGCTCTACTTCACCACCGAAATCGGCATGTCCAGGTGTATCTACGATATTGATATGGTAATCGTTCCATACGATTGCCGTGTTTTTTGCAAGGATGGTAATACCACGTTCTTTTTCAAGATCGTTAGAGTCCATTACACGTTCTTCAGAACCACCGCGTGAATCTAATGTACCAGACTGCTCTAACAGTTTATCAACCAATGTTGTTTTACCATGGTCAACGTGAGCAATAATGGCAATATTTCTTAATTTATCTAACGACATGATGCGCCTCAAAAATAACTACTAATTAAAAATACCAATTAAATAAAAACAGCATTTCCCACTTTTATTTAATTGGTATAAAAAGAAATGGACTATGACAGCATAAAAGTGACATAGCCAAATGTGCGCACATTGTAAACATAATTTCAAAAATAGAAAGTTTTAAGTCGATCACAGTTAGCTTAAATGCTGAAAAAGGTTAAAAAAGTAGACAGGTATTCAGCCACAAGACAAAAAGCACCAATATGGATCGCGATCGCACCAACATGGTGCTAAAATAGTAATAATTGCGCATATCGGAAAATGGAAACCTAGGTATAATGAAATTCGTCAAGTGAATTTCACTTTTGTTTCTTGGCTGCAATGTAAGTTCAGAATTACGATAAAGTGTTTTTTTATTATGAAAAACGCTTTATTCCTTCAACATTTTTAATGTCAAATGAGGTTTTACAACATGTCTGTACAAACAATCCAGGACGTTCTTACTCTAATTGAAGAGCAAGACGTAAAGTTCGTTGATTTACGCTTTACTGATACACATGGTAAAGAGCAACACGTATCAATTCCACACCACCAAGTCACTGAAGATTTCTTTGAAGAAGGTAAAATGTTCGATGGTTCTTCAATTGCAGGCTGGAAAGGTATCCAAGATTCAGACATGGTATTAATGCCTGTACCTTCTACCGCTGTACTTGACCCATTTACAGACGATGCGACACTCAACTTGCGTTGTGACGTATTAGAGCCAAAAACAATGCTAGGTTACGATCGAGACCCTCGCTCTGTTGCTAAACGTGCTGAAGCTTACATGCGTTCAACAGGGATTGCAGATACCGTTCTATTTGGTCCTGAACCAGAGTTTTTCTTATTTGACGATGTTAAATACGGTAACAGTATCGCAGGTGCATTCTATTCAATCGATGCAAAAGAAGCTGCATGGAATTCAGGTACTTCATATGAAGAAGGTAATACAGGTCACCGTCCTGGTATCAAAGGGGGTTATTTCCCTGTCGCGCCTGTTGATTCCGCTCAAAACATCCGTTCTGCAATGTGTTTAATCATGGAAGAAATGGGCTTAGTTGTTGAAGCACATCACCATGAAGTTGCGACTGCCGGTCAAAATGAAATTGCTTGTCGTTTCAATACGATGGTTGAAAAAGCAGATGAAATTCAAATCTACAAATATGTCGTTCATAACGTGGCTCACGCATACGGTCAGACAGCGACTTTCATGCCTAAACCATTAGTTGGCGATAACGGCTCTGGTAACCATTGTCACCAATCTTTAGGTAAAGATGGCGTTAACTTGTTCTCTGGTGATCAATACGGCGGCCTTTCTGAAATGGCGCTTTATTACATTGGCGGTATCATCAAACATGCGAAAGCAATCAATGCATTTACTAATGCATCAACAAATTCGTACAAACGCCTTATTCCAGGCTTTGAAGCTCCTGTAATGCTTGCTTACTCAGCGGGTAACCGTTCAGCATCGATTCGTATTCCAATTGTACCAACGGCCCGTGCAGCGCGTATTGAAGTACGTTTCCCTGACCCAACAATGAACCCTTACCTAGGTTTCTCTGCAATGTTGATGGCGGGTCTTGATGGTATCAAAAATAAAATTCACCCAGGTGAATCTTTAGATAAAGACTTATATGATCTTCCTAAAGAAGAAGCTGATGCAATCCCACAAGTTGCTGTTTCTTTCGAAGAAGCACTAGCAGCACTGGATGCGGATCGTGATTTCCTTCTTGAAGGCGGCGTTTTCTCAAATGAAGCTATCGATGCATTTATTGAGCTTAAAACGAAAGAATGTGAAGCAGTTTCTCAAGCAACACATCCAAAAGAGTTTGACTTATACTACAGCGTATAATCTAAAGCCGTTGAGCTTATAATAAATTCAAAGGACTACTTCGGTAGTCCTTTTTTATTTTAAAAACAAACTATTACATTCAACCTAATGCGCATAATTCTTTTCAACTGGGCATTATTTATCAGTTGCACTCAAATTTTAACCAACATGGTCTATTTCTTGCTTTATTTATAGTAATTTTTACGTTTAAACCTTTTTCAATCACTACGTTGTTAGCAACAACGCTATGTATAACAAGCAGGAGCCTTACATGAGTGGAAATCAAGTCCGCCTTCAAGCAATTGAGCAAATTACTAATCGTGCACCAAAAGAGGTCGCTCTAACTGAGCCACTAAGTAAAATTTGGGCAACAGACGTTTTTAACTTCCAAAAAATGGAAGAAGCATTGTCTAAAAGCGCTTTTAAAGCGATTAAAAAGACAGTTCAAACAGGTAAAGCATTAGACGCTGCGACTGCAGATATTGTTGCTGCTGCAATGAAAGATTGGGCTTTATCTAAAGGTGCTAAATTTTTCTCTCACGTTTTCTACCCAATGACGAATGCAACAGCTGAAAAACATGATGCATTTATTCTAACCAATTCAGATGGCGCTGCAATTAACGAATTCACAGGCACATTATTAATTAAAGGCGAACCAGATGGTTCTTCTTTCCCTAATGGTAGCCTACGTATGACTAACGCTGCACGTGGTTATACTGCATGGGATCCAACAAGCCCTGCATACATTCAGCAAACAGCGAATGGTGCAACATTAATGATCCCAAGTGTATTCATGTCTTGGACTGGTGAAGCGCTAGATAAAAAAATCCCACTTTTACGCTCTAATTCAGCAATGAATGAAGCTGCTCAAAAAGTACTTTCATTAATGGGTGAGACTGAGATTGCAGACTTAAACTCAAGCTGTGGTCCAGAGCAAGAATACTTTTTAGTAGATGAAAACTTTGCTAATGCACGTCCTGATCTACTATTAGCAGGCCGTACTTTATTTGGTGCTTCACCAGCTAAAGGTCAACAATTTGATGACCATTACTTCGGTGCAATCCCAGCTCGTGTTCAAGTGTTCATGCAAGACTTTGAAGACAAACTATACAAGTTAGGTATCCCAGCTAAAACTCACCATAACGAAGTTGCACCAGGTCAATTTGAAATTGCTCCTTACTACGGCGCAGCAAACGTAGGTGCTGACCAACAGCAATTATTAATGACAACAATGAAGCAAACTGCGAAAGAGCACGGCTTCCTATGTCTATTACATGAAAAACCATTTGCCGGCATTAATGGTTCAGGTAAACACGTTAACTGGTCTGTTGGTAACAGCACACAAGGTAACTTACTTGATCCAGGTAAAACGCCTCACAGCAACTTACAATTCTTATTATTCTGTGGTGCGGTTATTCGTGGTGTACATAAATACGGTCCTTTATTGCGTGCAGTTATTGCAACGGCGTCAAATGATCATCGTTTAGGTGCAAATGAAGCTCCACCAGCAATTATGTCAGTTTACTTAGGTGACCAATTAGAGAAAGTATTCGAAGACATCAAAGCAGGTAAATTAACTGGCTCTACAGATGGCGGCGAAATGGACCTAGGTCTTGCTCAAATTCTTAACTTTGACCGTGATCCAGGTGACCGTAACCGTACTTCACCATTTGCTTTCACTGGTAACCGTTTTGAGTTCCGTGCAGTTGGTTCATCACAATCAGTTTCTGGTCCATTAGTCGCAATGAACACTATGCTTGCTGATTCACTAAACTGGATTGCTGATAAGTTAGAAGTAGCATTAGCTAAACAAGATCAAACTGCTGCTGTTATCTCTGTATTAAAAGAGTTAATGGAAGAGCACGGTAATGCAGTATTTGGCGGTGACGGTTATTCTTCAGAATGGCATAAAGCTGCAGTTGAAGAGCGTGGTTTATTAAACATCCCTACAACAGCGGATGCACTTCCACACTTCATGTCTGAAAATATTGTTGGTTTATTCGAAAGAACAGGTGTTTTATCACCAGTTGAACTAGAAAGCCGTTACGAAGTTTATGCAGAACAGTACAACTTAACAATTGAAGTTGAATCAAAATTAGTTGCTGACATTGCAAAAACTAAAATTTACCCAGCAGCAATTGCTTACTTATCAGAGCTAACTCATGCATCTGTATCAGTTGCAGACTTAGGGATTGAATTAGATACAACAATCACTAAAGAAGTTGCTGAGCACACAAATGGTTTATTAGCAGCAGTCACTAAGCTTGAAGCTGAAGTAACTAAACATGACTTCGCTGATGCTGAAGCACATATGCGTCATAGTGCAGATACACTTATTCCATTAATGGTAGAAGTACGTACTCACGCAGATGCACTTGAATTATTAGTTGCAGATGAACTATGGCCATTACCTAAATATCAAGAAATGTTATTTATTAAGTAATAGCAGTACTCAATAATTTAAGTACTAAGGCCAAGCAAGAAGTGAGCATCTCTCACTTCTTGCTCTTTTATTCATTTAAAAACGCATCAATATTGATTTAAATAAAAGGTTTCAATCAATACTTTCCTTAATAAATGATCATATATTACATTAAATACTAACAACCTAATTTAAGTTGTGTTTATAGTATGACTCTTTATTACCCAAGCTCTTTATATGACTGGCAATCTCTAACGCTATTAAGGTTTTATATAATGAAGTTTTCCAGTGCACCTTTAATTAATTAGATTTTAAAAATATGTTTAATGAACCCAGCACAAACCTTACATTTATTTTTCTTGAAGAAGCTAAAACCGCTTTTGTAGCCTTAGATGCCTCTCTGAACTTAATTTATGCAAATCCAGCCAGTGAGCAGCTACTTTCGCAAAGTAAACAACGTTTATATCAACAAAATTTAAAAACACTTGCAGAACAATTTCATTTTTCAACGGATTCTATTGAAAACTTATTAGGTGAAAAATCTTCTTTTACTGAAAATGAAATCACATTACTTGTAGACGGTCATCCACTTTTAATCAATTTAAGTGCAAGTTACTTAGGACTTAAAACCGAAGAGTATGTGATCATAGAAATGCGTGGAATCGATCAGCAAAAACGCATTAGCCAAGTTCATTATCAAGAACATCAACAAAAAGCCGCACAAGAACTTGTACGCGGTTTAGCCCATGAAATTAAAAACCCTTTAGGCGGTTTACGTGGTGCAGCACAATTACTAGAATCAGAGTTGCCAAACCCTGAATTAAAAGAATTTACACAGATTATTATTGAACAAGCAGACCGTTTAAGCGCATTAGTGAACCGACTTTTAGGACCACAAAAAATAGGTACAAAAAGCATACATAATATTCACTCTGTATTAGAAAAAGTACGTAAGCTGGTTAATTTAGATTTGCCTAACAACGTCACTATTCAAATGGATTATGACCCAAGTATTCCTGATTTCGAAATGCAAACAGATCTCTTGCAACAAGCTTTTCTCAATATAGTACAAAATGCTGTACAAGCTTTGCAAAATGAACAAGGAGAGCATACTGTTACCTTACGAACACGTACAGCGCATCAAATAACAATTAACGGTTTACCGCAGCGCTTAGCAACTGAAGTTAAAATTATTGATACGGGCCCTGGTATACCAGAGCATCTAAGAAACACTCTTTTCTATCCAATGGTAACAGGGCGTAAAGACGGTACAGGATTAGGATTATCAATCGCACAAGAATTAATAAAACAACATCATGGTCGAATTGAATTTAACAGCGCTAAAGGTCTTACGGAATTTGCTATTTATTTACCGATGTAAGAGTTCAATTTGTCTTTAAAAAAATAAAGTAAAATAATAAAAATAAGGAATCAAAATGGCCGCTTGGATTGTAGATGATGACCACGCCATTCGTTGGGTATTAGAACGCACATTAAAAGCAGAAAACATTGAATATGCTAGCTTTCCTGATGCTGAATGCTTATGGCAACAATTATTAATAGAGCAACCTGAGATTATTATTTCAGATGTTCGTATGCCAGGGATTGATGGTTTAGAGCTAATGCAAAAGATTCATCAGCGCTACCCACTTATCCCAATTATTATAATGACCGCGCATTCTGACTTAGATAGCGCAGTTAATGCTTATCAAAGTGGTGCCTTTGAATATTTACCTAAGCCTTTTGATATCCATGAAGCGACAGCGCTAATCAAACGCGCTTTAAATCATAGTAAAGAATTAAAACAGCAGAAAAAACCTAATGAACAATCTCTGTTAGCGACACCTGAAATCATTGGTGAAGCGCCTTCAATGCAAGAAGTATTTAGAGTCATAGGGCGTTTATCTCGTTCGAGTATGAGTGTATTAATTAACGGCCAATCGGGAACAGGTAAAGAATTAGTTGCACAAGCTTTACACAAACACAGCCCACGTAAAGAAGAAACTTTCATCGCACTCAATATGGCAGCAATCCCTAAAGAATTAATTGAAGCGGAATTATTTGGCCATGAAAAAGGAGCGTTTACCGGTGCGGCATCGAATCGGCAAGGACGCTTCGAGCAAGCCGATGGTGGAACACTATTTTTAGATGAAATTGGTGATATGCCGTTAGATGTACAGACACGTCTATTACGAGTCTTAGCCGATGGTCAATTCTATCGTGTAGGTGGACACCAAGCGATTAAAGTTGATGTACGTATCATTGCAGCAACTCATCAAAATTTAGAAGAAAAAGTAAAAAGTGGCGATTTTCGAGAAGATTTATTTCATCGTTTAAATGTTATTCGTTTACAACTTCCTGCATTACGAGAGCGACGTGAAGATATACCGTTATTAGCAAATTACTTTTTAAATCAAATTGCTAGCGAACTGAATGTTGAAAGCAAACAATTAACTAAACCAACTCTAGAATATCTAAGCAACTTGCCTTGGCCGGGTAATGTACGCCAATTAGAAAATATTTGTCGTTGGTTAACAGTAATGGCCAGTGGACAAGAAGTGCATATAAGTGACTTACCTCCAGAGCTTAGTGAACAGGAAGCACCACAACAAGCAGGCGAACCTTTGTTATGGCAAGAAAGCCTAAAACAATGGGCCGATGCGCAATTAAGAAATGGTGAAACCAATATTTTAGGCGAGCTATTGCCTGAAGTTGAAAAAATAATGTTACAGAGTGCTCTTAAGCATACTCAAGGTAAAAAACATGAAGCCGCTAAGTTATTAGGTTGGGGGCGTAATACCCTGACACGTAAGTTAAAGGAATTAAACCTTACTGAATAGCGAGCTCACAGCAAGGATTTGAACATTGGAGTTTGTAGATGTTCAAATCCACTATAATGATGAACTAAACATATTGACTGTTAAACACTCACTTCAATTAGCTTGTAACCTTACTTACATCTTTTATTACAAAAGCCTTTCTCGAATAAAATAATCCCGTTAGTCTTTCCCCTATAAAGTGATCCCTATAGCCATCTCAAACGTTAATATAATCAATGATGGATCAATAATTAACGATCAAGGAAAAGTACTATGTTTAATATTCGCTTATCTATCCTCTCTTTTACATATTTATTTGTAAGTCAGTTCGCTCATGCCAATATTGAAGTCACTTTTTTTGAAAGCGCACCCAAAGATAAATTCGTATTAACCAACACCGGTCAATGTATGTTGAAGGATTTAACGGTTAATATTGATCTATCAAACAGCGTTGGAAAGCTTATATTTGATACGACAGCAACTGGCGCAGGAGTGGAAGTGTTCCAACCTTTTCAGATCACAAGGGGAAATTTGAAACTCACCTCTACCGATGTAAAAGACGGTGACTCATTACTCTCCTTAAGCATTACAACCCTAAATGCAAAGGATCACGTCAGTTTCACCATTGATGTAGACGATACGCTGGTACGTAGCGAACTGGGAAATATTCGAGTTTCTGGATCTGAAATCACCAATGCAAACATTCAAATCACAACTGAAAACAAACAAATATCTGCAGCCTCATTTAATAATAAAGGCGAAGCTCTAGCATTACTTCCACCTTGTTAACTAGATGCAAAAAATAGCAAAGTAAGCATACTAAACCTGTGCATAAACAGGTTTATCGCCTAACCACCTTTCAACTAACGGTTTAATATATTCTGGATTTGATTTTATTAAGGTTAACGCTAACTGCTGAACTTGTGGAATAAGAGCTTGATCTCGTAATAAATCAGCGATTTTCATATCAGCAATCCCAGTTTGTTTGGTTCCCAATACTTCACCTGGTCCACGAATAGCAAGATCTTGTTCCGCAATATAAAATCCATCATTACTTTCACGTAATACATTAAGTCGTTTTAACGCCGTTTTGGATAACGGATATTTATATAATAAAACACAATGACTCGTGATATTACCTCGGCCAACACGGCCACGTAATTGATGTAATTGTGCTAAGCCTAAGCGCTCTGGATTTTCAATCACCATCAAACTTGAATTAGGAACATCTACTCCTACTTCAATCACAGTGGTTGCCACTAATAAATCTAATTCACCTGCTTTAAACGCATCCATAACATATTGTTTTTCTGCCGCCTTCATTCTGCCGTGAACTAACCCAATTCGTAAATCAGTTAATGCGAGTTGCAAACTATTAGCTGTATCCTCTGCGGCTTGGCACTCCAATGCTTCTGATTCTTCAATTAGGGTACACACCCAATACGCTTGTCTGTCTTCATTTTTACAAGCTTGATATACTCGTTGAATAATTTCATCTCTTCGAGTATCTGCTAATGCGACCGTCGTGATAGGGGTTCGACCTGGTGGCAATTCATCAATGACAGAAACACTTAAATCTGCATACGCAGTCATTGCTAACGTACGCGGAATAGGCGTTGCAGTCATAGTTAATTGATGTGGTACTAATCCGTTATTAATGCCCTTTTCACGTAAAGATAAACGTTGATGTACGCCAAAACGATGTTGCTCATCAACAATAATTAGAGCGAGGTTTTGAAATTGAACATTATCAGAAAATAAAGCATGGGTTCCCACCACCATTTTCGATAGACCTAGCGCAATATTCTCAGATTGGTCACGTTTTTCTTTTACTTTCATTTTGCCTGAAAGCATTCCAACACGAATGCCTAAAGGCTCAAACCAATTTTGAAAGTTTAATAAGTGTTGTTCTGCTAGTAATTCCGTCGGTGCCATTAACGCAACTTGATACCCTGCTTCAATGGCCGCTAATGCAGCTAAAGCAGCAACCAAGGTTTTACCTGATCCCACATCACCTTGCACTAAACGCATCATAGGTAAATTGAGTGCTAAGTCTTGTTGAATTTCAAGATTAACACGTTGCTGTGCACCGGTTGGAGAAAAGGGTAATTGATCTAATAGTTTTTTAGATAACTCACCTGTTCCTTTTAAACAAGGAGACTTATATTGTTGTGCCTGCTCCCTTAACGCTAACATACTAATTTGCTGTGCTAATAATTCTTCAATAATTAAACGTTGTTGCGCTGGATGTGTTCGATCTTCTAGCTGGCTAATATCGGTTTCTGGTGACGGCCTATGGACTGTCATTAATGCATCAAATAAGCTAATAGGGTGTGATAAAAGGGCAGTTGGGATCAGTTCTTCTACACTATTTTGTTGAAGGTGCTGGAGAGCTTGCTCTGTTAATTGACGCAGGCTATTTTGTTTCAAGCCTTCTGTCGTAGGGTAAATAGGTGTGAGCACTTCCTCTACTTGCGTTGTTATATTGTCATTTACTAAAGAGTAATCAGGATGTGTGACTTCTAAACCTTGATAACCTCGTCTAAATTCACCAAAGCACTTTATCCATTGCCCTTCTTTAAAACTATTTTTTTGGCCAGCATTAAAATGGAAAAAGTTCAGAGTAGCCATCCCTTCTCCATCACTAATTTTGCATTTTAATATACGACGCTTTCCAAATTGTACTTGGCAACTCACAATTTCACCTTGGATCGAAACTTGCATTCCATCTTTAATATCTTTTATTGGGTAAAGTCGAGTACGATCTTGATAATGTAATGGCAAGTGAAACAGTATATCTTCTACTGAGTTCAGGCCTATTTTACTAAGTCTTTCGGCAACTTTGGCACCAACTCCTTTTAAAGCGGATAAAGGTATCTTATTTAATTTCATTTTTTATCCTAGCAGTTGATGAATTTAATAAATTATAAGTGTTTACAATTATTTTAGACTTCTTTTACAGGTTAACTATATAATACAAAAGCCTACAGTCTTAATTTTGAAAAATTTACTTAGTTTATTGAATCTTAATAGTAAGTAAACATATAGCGGCTCAAAAATAATGTAAACACGCTTACAATTAAAATATTCGTGAGTATATTTTTTACATAGGTAAAGGACAATAATTAATGTTTTTTAAAATTAAAAAAATACATTTTATTTTTTGGACTATTCTTTTTTTCAGTCCCACTGCATTTTCTGAAATTAGTGCTTTTGATCAATTCTCAAGCGGCGAGTCTACGGCTCAATTTCCTATGCTTCCTCATAAGCCAACCTACTTATTACCATTTAATTTTAACGAAAAGATCCAAGATTATTTAGTTTATCAAGATGAAAATGGCATTACGCCAGCTCAAAGCACCGAAATAAAGTATCAAGTTAGTTTTAAAGTACCTATGTTTAGCCGTATTGGTGACTTCCCTCTGTCAGCTTATATTGCTTACACTCAAGTGTCTTTTTGGCAGGCTTATAACAGTGACTTTTCATCCCCTTTTCGCGAAACAAACTATGAACCAGAAACCTTTTTATATTGGCAACCTTATAATGAATATTCTTTTCTTGGTACAGACTGGATAATTAAACGCTTTAGTTTAGGTTTAGTTCATCAATCTAATGGCCTTTCTTTACCTGATTCTCGCAGCTGGAATCGATCTTATGCAGGCGCTGTATTTGAGAATAATAATTTCTATATTGCAGGAAAATATTGGCGTCGATTAGATGACTCGGAAGATAATAACCCAGATATATTAGATTACTATGGAAATGGAACTATATCATTCGCTTATTCAAAAGATGGTCATACCTTCTCCATAACAAGTCGAAACAATATACAAAGCCGATTCACTAAAGGTTCGGTGTCGTTATCTTGGAGCTTTCCTGTTCTTGGTAGTTTTAAGGGTTATATACAAGCTTTTTCTGGATATGGAAACAGTCTGATTGAGTATAACGTGCATACTAATACGATAGGTATTGGTATCTCCGTTATCGACTTCCTATAAAGCCTAACTACTTCAATTTAACAATTTGAATTAAATGCTCTGTAATCTCTTTGATTAAAGCGCTTTTTTTATTTGTAAACAAAGGTTGATCACTCTCATTTAAGCTAGCCCATTGAGGGTGTTGTCGCGCTGATTTTAACCACTTAGCCCATGCTTTAGGTAAGCCAGTTTCATTTAAAGCACTACCATCAATAGACATTTTATTAACGCTCGCATGTCCTCGTTGCTGTAACACTGATAATAAATGTAACTGTCGTTTCCATAACACTTGTAGGGTAATATCATCAGCACATAAGTAACGATGCCCTTTTAGTTTAGCCTGTAACTCATCATAATAACGTTGTTTTACCCCCCACAGAACGCCTGCCACACCGCCAACGACAGCAGCAGCACCTAATGTCATGCCTGCGGCAACTAAATCAACAGCAACTCCAACACCGGCACCTTTTACAAAGTTACTAGTTGCCTTAATACCAAACTCTTGTAAGTTATCAGCAGAAAAAAGATCTAACTTCCATTGCCCTTCTTGGATCGGTAATTCATAGAGATCAATATCATGTTGTTTAAACTGATATAAGGTTAATAATTGAGTTAAAGTTTGGCTTTCTAACAGACGTACATTAGCTTGTAATTGCTCACTGACTTGTTGAATACTCTCTTCGTTATTAACAGCTTTAAAACGACAAGCGGCCACTTCTACCAGCAGACTTGCTATCAATTGTTGCGCAGCTTTTTCGCGTTGTAACCATTGTAGTTGACGCTGTTGAATTAACGCTTCAAGTTGCAGGTCATAATCTGCGAGTAAACTTTGCATTTTTTGATAGATCTTCATTTCATCTGAAAATCGAAATACAACACTATCAAAGCTTACAAAAGCATGTAAATTCAATCGTGCAAGTTGCGCCTGCCATACACTAATATTTGCTTCTCCAGCTTCAATAAAATTAAGTACAGGTATAATAGGTTTCGCAGCATAACTTAGAATTTTTAACTCATCTCTGTATTTGCCTAAAATGGGCTCTCTTACATCGATAACATAAAAAATCAAATCGTTACTCAACAAAGCTTTCAGTACTTTGATCTCTTGATCTAGTTCTGGAAATTCATGCTCACGTTGAATAAAAGCTAACAAGCGATCAATACCATCCTCATAACCTGCAGATGATAATTTAGCAAAATCTGAATCAAGTAGACTTAATAGATGAATAGAATCCTCTAACCCAGGAGTATCGTAAATAACCAAGTTATGATTATCATCGATACGGATTTCAGCGCCCTCAACATGGCGCGTTGTTCCAGCTTTATCAGCAATATCCCCAAAACTGGCATCGCGCAATAATGTGCGGATTAATGAAGTTTTACCTGTGTTAGCATGCCCAACTACCGCAACTGACAATAAATGTTTATTCATATTCAGTTCCTTCATGAGTGCCCTTTGGATTATCTTCATGCTGCTCACCGATAATATAAGTCATATTTTTTTCACTAATATTGGCTTTAACCGCGATTTCAATCCAATTTTGCAAACGAGCAAATAACCGAGGATTTTTATCCACTGTTTCCTGCCCTAATATGACCAGATACATTTCACCGCTTATTTTATCACTACATTTTTTGATTAATGTTAACCACCCTCGATCGGGTAAACGAGCGATATCAACAAACACAATAAGACCAGAAAGATGTGAAGACGCTAAAGCAGATAACACTTTTTCTTCGCTTTCTCTATCAATTATATTCAACAATTTCACAGAGTAATGCGCGTTAACAATCTTTAAAGCATCTTGATAAGCCTGTTGTGTTAACTCAATCGCAATCGGAAAAGCATCTAATGGCATACTCATATTGTGATTAAAATCAGCCGCTGGAATCCTTTTGTTGGTATTCTCAGAAATCTGCCTATCTGCATCCTTAATAAATCGAGCATTCATAATCGGATGGATTATATTTTTTAATTGCAAATAGTAAGGCAAAGTAAAATCAGGTTTAAAATTTTTCTGCTTATATTTAATTCGACGATAAAAAATGAAAGTTAAAATTAAACGTGGCATTAACGCATAAATAACTAAGCTAAAAATTAATAAATTAGACCAGTTAACACGATTATATTGAGCCATGTCCACTGAATTTACTGCATTGATACTCGCATAAGCGACTTCCTTAACACTAGGTACTGAAATATTAAGCAGCTCAGGTAAATAGGTAAGTAATTGTGTTAACCATAAAAAAGCATCTTCGTTTAGTATTGTCGTTTGCCAAATAAAATCAACTTGATGTGTTGCCAATACAAGCAATAACGAGAATGTCGCTCCTAGCAAATAACTACACCACCAAAAGTGACTCATAAAGGAGAATTGAGAACGTCCTAAATAACTACCAAAGCGATGATCGAAGTAATATTGAAAAAGAGCAGGATAATATAAATGTTGAGTTGTTATTTTATGTTGTAATTTATCTAGCAAACTTATCAGTGACAAACTGAAACTGGCCACCCAAGTAAAATTAACCACTTTAGATTTAAAGTATAGAAAAAACCAAAGTAAAAGAGAGAGAAAGTTAGGCACAATGAATAATAAAAGTGCCCAAAAAAAGTTAATCTGGCTATTGTTCTCATTCACTAACAACTGTGAAATACTTGTTGCCCCTAAAATTAAAAAGACAAAACACATTAATCCACTTAATAAATTAATTAAGTATTTGAAGTGATTAAAAATAGGTGCTGTTTGGTAACGTAATTCAGCAAGATCAGTACGCTTTAAGACGGCATCCTCAAACTTTAAGTTCTGATATGGCGCTTTAAATTTGTCAGAAGGAGCTGTTTTTTCAATGACACGAATACCTTCCGTTAATAAATGGCGTTGGTATAAGTCCATCAAGTATTCTCCATTATTTATTTGCGACCACGAATAGCATTCCACCAATCTTCCGATGCATCAATTTGCCCCTCGTCATCAAGAGGAGGATAAGGTAAATTTTTCTCTCGGCAAAGCTGACGGTATATAGGGTGACCACCTTCGAATAAAATTCGATGCTGCTCTTCTTTAGGCAAACGACAATCTAGATCATACAGTCCTGCGATTTCTCGTTGACGCTGTGCTTCATACATAATCAACGCAGAAGCTACCGACACATTTAATGATTGGCACATACCAACCATTGGAATAATCACATCTTGATCGGCTAAGGCAAGCGCTTCTTGACTGATCCCAAATTTTTCTTGTCCCATAATAATGGCAGTAGGTTTAGTATAATCCACTTCTCTAAAATCTATTGCAGTATCAGATAAGTTAGTGGCAATAATTTGCATACCTTGTTCACGCATTACTGCCACAGCATCTTGTACATTATCATGAGAATGAACATTAACCCATTTTTGGCTTCCAGAAGCGACGTTACGAGAAATTCGCGTTGAATCTATGTCCCAAGTTGCATGTACATTATTAATGCCAATAGCATCAGCTGTACGCACAATCGCAGCTAAATTATGCTGCATATGAACTTGTTCCATAAAAACGGTTAAATCTGGTTGGCGACGATTTAACATTGAAGTTATTCGGGCAAAACGCTCAGGAGTCATACTCTCTCACACAGTAAACGGTAAAAGAGGTGATTATATAGAATTATTGGCAGGGGCTAAAGGTGTGTCAAAAAACAAACTTATTTTCTGACACTAAAAATAAAGTTATAAAGCAATGTAATTACTACGTGCATATTCTGGGCGAGCAGCCTTAAGCAATTCTGCTTCAGCTTCAGTCAATTTTCCGACAGGTAAGCCAATGACTTTATGGGTAAGTTGCTCACGTGCTTCAATGGCAATAGACAACTTAATAATACGTGTAGCACCTTTGATCTCTTGCGTTTCATAAGCAGGAGCCAATACACCCGATGCTAATAGGTTATTAACAGCAGGTTCATTCAGCGGTAACGCTAACACGGTTTTACGTTGAATGATAAATTCACGTAGTAAGGCTTTTTCTTCAAAATCAAGCTGGCGGATCATCTTATTACGACGAGCAGATAAATATTGGTCAT
Source organism: Psychromonas algicola (assembly GCF_004378355.1). Taxonomy (GTDB): domain Bacteria; phylum Pseudomonadota; class Gammaproteobacteria; order Enterobacterales; family Psychromonadaceae; genus Psychromonas. The sequence continues at coordinate 97,918 of NZ_SNUB01000005.1, read as the reverse complement.
CATAATGCTTAGTAAGACGTGCAAATAAGAAAGTAAACAAACGAGTTAACAAATACGAACCCGTCAATAAAGCTAAGATCCACAAATAAGGAGAATAAGTATTTGGTAGAAGATCTGAGTTATTCAGCGAAAACAAAGAGCTTGGCATCACCAATAACACAGCACAGCTGAAACACATCCACAACATGGTTGCTGTAATGCCTTGTCGTTCACTTACTCGGTGTAAAAATTCTTTCATAATCTATTCCTCGCCAATAGTTTGTCACACATACCTAATAAAGCATGAACTATGCCAAAACAATCACTAAAGTAGATTAAATAGATAAGCTATTTATCATGGCAGGTATAGACCTCAATTTAATAGCAAGTTTGATTAACAATAAAACCACTTTTACAAAATTATGATAGAGTAAAGCTATTAAAAATAACAAGTTTAAATAGGATAGTGTATGAACTTCAGAGATCTTGAGTACTTAATTGCATTAGAAGAATTAAAGCATTTTAGAAAAGCTGCAGATAAATGTTTTGTAAGTCAGCCCACCCTAAGCGGACAAATTAAAAAACTAGAAGACGAATTGAATGTACAGCTAATGGAGCGTTCGTCTCGTAAAGTTATTTTTACACCAGCGGGCTTAGACATCGTTGCCAAGGCCAAAACTATATTACTAGAAGCTAAATCCTTAAAAGAGATTGCAAAAAGCCATAATGAGCCAATGCGTGGAACTTTACACATTGGATTAATACCAACGGTGGCCCCTTATTTACTACCCGTTATAATACCAATCATTAAACAGACGTTTCCTGATTTAGAGCTTTACCTGCATGAAAATCAAACTCACGTGTTACTTAAGCAATTAGAAGAAGGTGAATTAGACTGCTTATTACTGGCTTTATTACCGGGGATGGAAACGTTTAATAAACTAGACTTATATGATGAACCTTTAGAGCTCGCTTTATCAGATAAACATCCATGGTCAGAAAAGGAAATGATAGATCTTAATGAATTAAGCGGAGAACATGTGCTTATGCTAGCGGATGGTCACTGTTTACGAGATCAAGCATTAGGATTTTGTTTTACAGCTGGCGCCATTGAAGACAACAGTTTTAAAGCGACAAGTTTAGAAACTTTGCGTCATATGATCAGTGCTGAAAACGGATTAACTTTATTACCACAATTGTCGATACCATTAAATCGTCATCAATCAGGGGTTAAGTACGTACCTTTTCAATCTCCAAGCCCAGTTCGTACCATTACTTTATTGAGCAGAAATAACAGCGCACGTCAGGTTTGTTTTGATCAATTAGCACAACTAATACATACAGCCGTTGCTGAAAGACTGGCTGAATATTAGAGAAAGAGGGCGCTTAAAACAAAAATAAACAAGCAGAAACAAAAAAGCCGAACATAAGTTCGGCTTTTTTTATGCAACTATGAAAAAGCTTACGCTTCTTCGTCAGCCACAACTGGACGGTCAACGAACTGGATGTAAGCCATAGGAGCTTTATCACCAGTACGGAAACCACATTTAATGATACTAGTGTATCCACCAGGACGAGTCGCGTAGCGAGGACCTAGTTCATTAAATAATTTTGCTACTACTGCATCATCACGAAGACGAGCAAATGCTAAACGACGGTTAGCAACGCTATCCGTTTTAGCTAATGTAATTAATGGCTCAATTACACGGCGCAATTCTTTTGCTTTAGGCACGGTAGTTTTAATAACTTCATGCGTAGCAATAGAGATTGCCATATTACGAAACATAGCCTGACGGTGGCTGCTGTTTCGGTTAAGTTGACGTCCACTTTGACGATGGCGCATAACCTAATCCTTATTATTCGTAAATCGGTTTTAGACTAATCTTCGATTAAACTTGCTGGTGGCCAGTTTTCTAAGCGCATGCCTAGAGACAGTCCACGTGATGCAAGAACATCTTTGATTTCAGTTAGAGACTTCTTACCTAAGTTAGGTGTTTTAAGTAACTCAACTTCAGTACGTTGTACTAGATCACCGATATAGTGAATCGACTCTGCTTTTAAACAATTAGCAGAACGAACAGTTAGTTCTAAATCATCTACTGGGCGTAAAAGAATTGGATCAAACTCAGGTTTCGCATCAACAACAGGTGCTTCATAAGTCGTGCGTAAATCAACAAATGCGTCTAATTGCTCAGCTAAAATTGTAGCTGCGCGACGAATTGCTTCTTCAGGCTCTAAAGTACCATCTGTTTCCATATCGATAACAAGCTTGTCTAAATCGGTACGCTGTTCAACACGAGCTGATTCAACACTGTAAGCAATACGCTCAACAGGGCTAAAAGTCGCATCTACTAGTAGACGACCAATTGGACGCTCATCTTCTTCGCTATGAATACGCGTTGAAGCTGGAACATAACCGCGACCTGATTCAATTTTAATACGCATGCTGATTTCAGCATTGCCTGTTAAATTACAGATCACATGTTCTGGGTTGACTATCTCTACATCACCATCATGAATGATGTCGCCTGCAGTAACAGGACCAGCGCCAGATTTAGTTAAACTAACTAAAACTTCGTTTTTACCTTCAAGTTTTACAGCTAGACCTTTAAGGTTAAGAAGTATCTCAAGGATATCTTCTTGTACGCCTTCTTTTGTGCTGTACTCATGTTGTACACCATCAATTTCGACTTCTGTTACCGCCGTTCCCGGCATAGATGATAACAAAATGCGACGAAGAGCATTACCTAAAGTGTGGCCGAAACCACGCTCTAGTGGCTCAAGAACCACTTTAGCTCTAGTTGTTGAAATTTGTTCGATATCAACTAATCTTGGTTTTAGAAAATCAATTACAGAACCCTGCATTTGTGTCCTCTCTTAGCAGTTAACTTTACTTAGAGTAAAGCTCGATGATTAACTGTTCGTTAATCTCAGCAGATAAATCTGAACGTTCAGGTTGACGAGCAAATGCGCCTTCCATCTTCGTTGTATCAACAGTAACCCAACCAAGGGCTTCACGTTGACCAGCAATTTCTAGTGCAGCGCCAATACGTGCTTGCTTTTTAGCTTTTTCACGAATTGCGATAACATCACCAGCTTTCACATTGAAAGATGGGATATTTACAACTTTACCGTTTACTAGGATAGCTTTATGGCTAACTAGTTGACGTGATTCAGCACGAGTAGCACCGAAACCCATACGGTAAACAACATTGTCTAAACGGCCTTCAAGAAGTTGAAGTAAGTTTTCGCCAGTGTTGCCCTGTAAACGAGCAGCTTCTTTATAGTAGTTACGGAATTGCTTTTCTAGTACACCGTACATACGACGTACTTTTTGCTTTTCACGTAATTGTAAACCGTAGTCTGATAGACGTGGTTTACGCGCACCATGTACACCCGGTGCGTTTTCGATTTTACACTTAGAATCGATCGCGCGGACACCTGATTTTAAGAATAAATCAGTTCCTTCACGACGGCTAAGCTTAAGCTTAGGACCTAAATATCTTGCCATTGTTCTTTCTCCAATTACCTTAGAAAGTTGCGATTAAACGCGACGTTTCTTTGGTGGTCGACAACCATTGTGTGGGATCGGCGTAACGTCAGTAATATTAGTTACACGGAAACCCGCCGCGTTTAGTGCGCGAATCGAAGATTCACGACCAGGTCCAGGTCCATTTACAAAAACTTCTACGTTTTTAAGACCGTACTCTTTAGCTGCTTCAGCAGCACGTTCAGCAGCAACCTGCGCAGCGAACGGAGTAGATTTACGAGAACCACGGAAACCAGAACCACCTGCAGTAGCCCAAGAAAGAGCATTACCTTGACGGTCTGTAATAGTTACGATTGTGTTGTTGAAAGAAGCATGGATATGAGCCATGCCATCTGCAACTTGCTTTTTAACGCGCTTGCGAGCACGAGTTGGTGTTTTAGCCATGATCTCTTACCCTATTTCTTAATTGCTTTGCGCGGACCTTTACGGGTACGAGCATTCGTTTTAGAACGCTGTCCACGTACAGGCAAGCTGCGACGATGACGAAGTCCACGGTAACAACCAAGGTCCATTAGACGCTTGATGCTCATAGATACTTCACGACGTAAATCACCTTCAACGGCGAATTTAGCTACTTCTGTACGAAGAGCTTCGATTTGTGTTTCATCCAGATCTTTAAGCTTAGTAGTTTCAGCAACACCTGACTCAGCACAGATAATCTGTGAACGAGTTTTGCCGATGCCAAAAATAGCAGTTAATGCGATAACTGCATGCTTATGATCAGGAACGTTAATGCCAGCGATACGGGCCACTATGCACTCCTTAAAGTTAACGATTCATTTGCGAAAAGCCCGGTAGGATACTCGACAAATGATAAATTAGCAAACAAAACACAGCTTAGAAGAAATTAATCATCTAAGCTGCTTGATATATCCAAAATCTTTGCAAGATTAGCCTTGGCGTTGTTTATGCTTTGGCTCTACGCAGATAACTCGCACCACACCGTGGCGTTTGATAACTTTGCAGTTACGACAGATTTTTTTAACGGATGCACGAACTTTCATTGCAACACTCCGTGATTATAACTATCAGACTTGGTTATTTACCGTAGTCTTTCAAGTTAGCTTTTTTCAAGACAGAATCATATTGATTAGACATCAAATGAGTCTGCACCTGTGCCATAAAGTCCATAATAACAACAACGATAATTAATAACGATGTACCACCGAAGTAGAACTGCGTATTCATTGCTACCATCATAAACTCGGGAATCAAACAGATAAAGGTGATATATAACGCGCCAGCTAAAGTTAGGCGAGTCATCACTTTATCAATGTAACGTGATGTTTGTTCTCCTGGACGGATTCCTGGGATAAAGGCACCGCTTTTCTTCAAATTATCTGCTGTCTCACGTGGATTAAACGTAAGTGCAGTATAAAAGAAGCAAAAGAAGATAATAGCGGCTGCATATAACATCATATGCAACGGTTGTCCTGGCTGTAACGCCAAAGAAACATCCGATAACCAACTTAAACCTTCAGTCTGACCAAACCACTGGGCAATAGTACCAGGAAATAAGATAACACTCGAGGCAAAAATTGCAGGAATTACACCAGCCATATTTAATTTCAATGGAAGATGTGTGCTTTGAGCTGCAAAAACCTTACGGCCTTGTTGACGTTTTGCGTAGTTAACAACGATACGTCGTTGACCACGTTCAACAAATACTACAAAAGCAGTAGTTGCAAAAACGATAACAATTAATGCGAGTAACACTAAAAGATGAATTTCACCTTGACGTGCTTGCTCAGCAGTTTGCCCGATTGCCGATGGCAACCCAGCAATAATACCTACAAAAATAATGATAGAAATACCATTACCAATACCGCGTTCAGTTATTTGTTCACCTAGCCACATAAGGAACATAGTTCCTGTTACTAGACTTACAACTGCCGTGATGTAGAAGCTTAGACTTGGATTTTCAACAAGTCCAGGCACCATCGTTGGCAAACCTGTCGCAATACCAATTGCTTGGAATGTACCTAATACCAAAGTACCGTAACGTGTGTACTGGTTTATCTTACGACGACCAGACTCACCCTCTTTTTTTAGCTCAGCTAAAGGAGGATGAACTACCGTTAACAGTTGGATAATAATAGATGCCGAAATGTACGGCATAATACCCAATGCAAAGATAGAAGCACGCTCAAGCGCACCACCAGAGAACATGTTAAACATTTCTATGATGGTACCCTTTTGCTGTTCGAATAAATCAGCTAGGACAGCGGCGTCAATACCAGGAATTGGTACAAAAGAACCTGCACGGAACACTAATATAGCGCCTAAAACAAATAGTAAACGAGTTTTAAGTTCGCTTAAATTGCTTCCTTGTGCCGCTTTTGGATCTAACCCTGGTTTCTTAGCCATTGCCTATTATTCCTCGATTTTTCCGCCTGCCGCTTCAATTGCAGCACGAGCACCTTTAGTTACACCAAGGCCTTGTACTGTTACTGAGCGAGAGATTTCACCAGATAGAACTACTTTAGCAAACTTAGTATTGTTTGTTAGTAGACCTGCCTGTTTCAACGTTTCTAGAGTTACGATATCGCCTTCTACTTTAGCAATTTCGTTCAAACGAACTTCACCGCTAACTAGAGATTTACGAGACGTAAAACCGAATTTTGGTAAACGTTGTTTTAATGGCATTTGACCGCCTTCAAAACCAGGACGTACAGTACCGCCTGAACGAGATTTTTGACCTTTGTGACCGCGGCCACCTGTCTTACCTAGTCCAGAACCGATACCACGACCGACACGTTTACGTGCTGGTTTAGAACCAGCAGCTGGAGATAGAGTATTTAGTTTCATAATTACCCCTCAACCTTAACCATATAGTAAACTTTATTAACCATACCACGTACTGCTGGAGTATCTTCCAACTCAACAGTATGACCGATGCGACGCAGGCCTAGACCTGTGATTGTTGCACGGTGCTTTGGTAAACGGCCAATTGCACTTTTGGTTTGAGTTACTTTAATCGTTTTAGTAGCCATGCTGAATTACCCCAGAATATCACTAACGTTTAAGCCACGCTTAGCTGCGATTTGCTCAGGAGAGTTCATACTCTCTAGTGCATCCATCGTAGCGCGAACAACGTTAATTGGGTTAGTTGAGCCGTAAGCTTTTGATAGTACGTTTTGTACACCAACAACTTCTAACACGGCACGCATTGCACCACCTGCGATGATACCAGTACCTTCCGATGCTGGTTGCATGTACACCTTAGAGCCAGAATGACGGCCTTTAACTGGGTGTTGCAGAGTGTTACCTTTTAATTGAATTTCGCTGATATTGCGACGTGCTTTTTCCATAGCTTTTTGAATAGCTGCTGGAACTTCACGTGCCTTACCATAGCCGAAACCAACACGACCTTTACCATCACCAACAACAGTTAGTGCTGTAAAGCTAAAGATGCGACCACCTTTAACTACTTTTGAAACACGGTTTACTGCGATTAGCTTTTCGTTCAGATCACCGGTTTGAGATTCTACTTTTGACATAGTCTGTACCCTTAGAACTGTAGACCAGCTTCACGAGCTGAATCAGCTAGTGCAGCAACACGACCATGGTATTGGAAACCGCTACGGTCAAAAGAAATTTTAGAAATTCCTTTCTCTACCGCACGCTCTGCAACTAATTTACCAATTAGTTGAGCTGCTTCTTTATTACCACCGTTTTTAACTTGTGCACGCACTTCTTTTTCTAATGTAGAAGCGCTTGCTACGACTTGTGCGTCTGCTGTAATTACCTGCGCGTAAGTATGGCGAGGTGTACGGTTGATCACAAGGCGAGTTGCACCAAGATCTTGCAATTTCTTACGTGTGCGAGTAGCACGACGAAGACGAGATGCTTTCTTATCCATAGTGTCTTACCTTACTTTTTCTTCGCTTCTTTACGACGCACATTTTCATCAGCGTAACGAACACCTTTACCTTTATAAGGCTCTGGTGGACGGAATGCACGAATCTCTGCAGCTACTTGGCCTACTTGTTCTTTACTTGCACCTTCAAGAACGATTTCTGTTTGGCTAGGAGCCGTCGCAGAAACACCTTGAGGTAAAGTGTATACAACAGGGTGAGAGAAACCTAAAGTTAGGTTTACATCTTGACCTTTAACTTGTGCACGGTAACCAACACCTTGAAGAAGAAGAGTCTTCTTAAAGCCTTCAGTTACACCTACAACCATGTTGTTAACGTTAGCACGTGCAGTACCTGCTTGTGCCCATGCGCCAGAAACACCTTCAACAGGTGAGAATGTTAATACGCCGTTTTCTAAATTAACAACAACTGCATCATTAAGAGTACGAACTAATTCGCTTTTACCACTTTTTACAGTGATCTCTTGACCATTTACTTTTACTTCAACGCCAGAAGGTACAGTAATCGGTGCCTTTGCTATACGAGACATAGATTACTCCTTAAGATACGTAACAGATGATCTCACCGCCGATGCTTGCATTACGCGCAGCTCGGTCAGTCATTACACCTTGAGAAGTTGAAACAATCGCAATACCTAAACCAGCCATAACCTTAGGAAGATCGTTTGTACCTTTATAGATACGAAGACCTGGGCGGCTTACTCGTTTAATAGTATCGATTACTTTTTTGCCTTCGAAGTACTTTAAAGTAACTTCTAATTCAGGCTTTGTGTCACCAGCAACAGCGAAATCTGTAATGTAACCTTCTGCTTTAAGCACAGCTGCAATTGCAACTTTTTGCTTAGAAGAAGGCATCTTAACAGATACTTTGCTTGCTGCTTGACCGTTACGAATACGCGTTAGCATATCCGAAATAGGATCTTGCATGCTCATAACTATTTACTCCGTGATTAATTGATTACCAGCTGGCTTTTTTCAGGCCAGGGATTTCTCCGCGCATCATATGTTCACGAACCTTAATACGGCTCATGCCAAATTTACGAAGATAACCATGTGGACGACCAGTTACGTTACAACGGTTACGTTGACGTACTGAACTTGAATCACGAGGTAGCGATTGAAGCTCTAACACTGCGTTCCAACGATCTTCGTCAGAAGTATTCACATTGCTGATAGTTGCTTTTAATGCTGCACGCTTTTCAGCGAACTTTGCAACTAGCTTCTCACGTTTTACTTCACGCGCTTTCATTGATTGCTTAGCCATTTTCTAACTCCTTACTTACGGAATGGGAAGTTGAACGCTGTTAACAACGCGCGAGCTTCTTCATCAGATTTAGCTGAAGTAGTAATTGTGATATCTAAACCACGTACTTTATCAACTTTATCGTAATCGATTTCAGGGAAAATGATTTGCTCACGAACACCCATAGAGTAGTTACCACGACCATCGAATGACTTAGCATTCAGGCCACGGAAATCACGAGTACGAGGGATAGCGATTGTTACCAAACGCTCAAAGAAATCCCACATACGTGCTCCACGTAGTGTTACTTTACAACCAATCGGGTAGCCTTCACGAATTTTGAAGCCTGCCACAGAGCGGCGTGCTTTAGTGATCATTGGCTTTTGACCTGAGATTGCTGCCATATCTGACGCAGCGTGCTCTAGGACTTTTTTATCAGCCAGTGCTTCACCAACACCCATATTAAGGGTGATTTTCTCTATTCGAGGGACTTGCATGACAGACGTATAGTCGAATTGCTTTTGCAAATCAGACACCACGTTGTCTTTATAGAAATCATGCAGTTTCGCCATCGTAAACTCCAGTTACTTCACAAGTTCATTATTAGACTTGAAGAAACGTACTTTTTGTCCGTCTTCAATTCTAAAACCAACACGATCTGCTTTACTCGTTGCCGAGTTGTAGATCGCAACATTTGATACTTCGATCGGTGCGTTTTGTTCAATGATTCCGCCAGTCACACCCGCTTGAGGGTTTGGCTTTTGGTGTTTCTTTTGAACATTTACACCTTCAATAATTACTTTACCGTTAGCTAAAACTTGAGAAACTTTCCCAGTTTTACCTTTATCTTTACCGGCAATAACAATTACTTCATCGTCACGTTTTATTTTTGCTGCCATTTTCGGTTCCTTACAGTACTTCTGGCGCCAGTGAAACTATCTTCATGAAATTTTCATTTCGTAGCTCACGGGTTACAGGGCCAAAGATACGTGTACCGACTGGCTGGTTGTTTGCATTCAAGATAACCGCAGCGTTGCGATCAAATCGAATAACAGAACCATCGGGACGACGTACACCTTTTCTGGTACGCACTACCACAGCTGAATGAACATCACCTTTTTTAATTTTCCCACGAGGAATTGCTTCCTTCACAGAAACTTTGATGATGTCACCGATTGCTGCATAACGGCGATGCGAGCCACCAAGGACCTTAATACACATTACGCGTCGAGCGCCACTATTGTCGGCGACATCTAGCACACTTTGCATTTGGATCATTATAGTGCTCCGCTATTTACTATTGATACTCTCTAATTGAGTCGTGTTCCCTTAAATTCAGGGAGCGGCATCATACCACCAACTTTTATAGAAAGATAGTCTAAAAAAACGGCACCCATAAAATGAGTACCGTTTCGCTTATGTAATCAAACTAAATTAACTTAAAAAGTTAATTATGCTTTGGTTACGATTTTATCCAATGTCCAAGATTTTTTCTTAGATAGAGGACGACATTCACTAATTAGTACAATGTCACCTTCACTACATTGGTTAGTTTCATCATGTGCATGTAGCTTAGTAGTACGCTTCATGAATTTACCGTATAACGGGTGCTTCACTTTACGTTCAATCGCTACAACAATAGATTTCTCCATTTTTGCACTGATAACTTTACCTTGAAGAGTACGAGTATTAGTTTCGCTCATTACGCACCTGCCTTCTGATTTAATACTGTCTTAACACGGGCGATGTCACGACGCACTTGTTTAATTGAGTGCGGCTTTTCTAACTGACCTGTGTTTAACTGCATACGTAAGTTAAATTGCTCACGTAATAAGTTTAGAAGTTCAGCATTAAGCTCTTCAACGCTTTTTTCTTTAAGTTCGTTAGCTTTCATTACATCACCTTACGAGTTACGAAAGTTGTTGCCACTGGCAATTTAGCTGCTGCAAGAGCAAATGCTTCACGAGCTAATGCTTCTGGAACACCTTCCATTTCATAAAGAACTTTACCTGGTTGAGTTTGAGCAACCCAATATTCCACGTTACCTTTACCTTTACCTTGACGAACCTCTAAAGGCTTGCTGGTAATCGGCTTATCAGGAAACACACGGATCCAGATTTTACCTTGACGTTTAACATGACGAGTCATTGCACGACGTGCTGCTTCAATTTGACGAGCAGTAATTCGACCACGACCGACAGCTTTTAGTCCAAATTCGCCAAAGCTTACTTCCGCACCTTTAGAAAGACCACGGTTGCGGCCCTTCATCATTTTGCGGAACTTCATACGTTTTGGTTGCATCATAGCGTATTTCTCCTACTTACCGCGGCCTTTGCGTTTTGGTTTAGCTGGCTGCTCTTCTTGTTGAAGTGGTAAACCACCAAGAATTTCGCCTTTAAATATCCAAACCTTAACACCAATGATACCGTAAACAGTCAATGCTTCTGATGTTGAGTAATCAATATCGGCACGAAGAGTATGTAGCGGCACACGGCCTTCACGATACCATTCGTCACGAGCGATTTCTGCACCACCAAGACGACCACTAACTTGAACTTTAATACCTTTAGCGCCTAGACGCATAGCATTTTGTACCGCACGCTTCATAGCACGACGGAACATAACACGACGCTCTAACTGAGAAGAGATAGAATCTGCAACTAGTTTTGCGTCAAGTTCAGGTTTACGAACTTCTGAGATATTGATTTGAGCTGGAACGCCGGCCATTTTAGCAATAGCTGTACGTAGTAACTCAACATCTTCACCTTTTTTACCAATTACAACACCAGGACGAGCTGTGTGAATAGTCACACGTACGCTTTTCGCTGGACGTTCAATAGTAATTTTAGACAAAGAAGCATTTTTCAATTTCTCTGTTAAGAATTTACGGATTTGAAAATCACTGTATAAGTTATCTGCAAATTCTTTTTTGCCTGCATACCAAGTAGAGCTAAATGCTTTAGTGATACCTAGGCGAATACCGTTAGGATGAACTTTCTGTCCCATTGTTTAACCCCTGTCTGATACCACTACTGTGATATGGCAAGAACGCTTCATTATGCGATCGGCACGACCTTTCGCACGCGGCATGATTCGCTTCATTGTTGGACCTTCGTCAACACAAATTTTTGTGATAACTAGCTCATCAACATCAGCGCCTTCATTATGCTCGGCGTTTGCAATTGCAGAATCTACAACTTTCTTAATCAAAACAGCGGCTTTCTTAGGGCTGTATGATAAAAGTTCTAGTGCTTTTTCTACTGGAAGACCACGTACTTGATCCGCCACCAAACGCGCTTTCTGAGCCGAAGAACGAGCGTATAAATGTTTAGCTAAAGCTTCCATAATTACCTCTATTTCTTCGCTTTCTTATCCGCGACATGGCCACGGTAAGTGCGAGTTGGTGCAAATTCACCCAGTTTGTGACCGATCATTTCATCAGTTACGAATACTGGAACGTGTTGACGCCCGTTATGGACAGCGATAGTTAGACCAATCATATCTGGAATGATCATTGAGCGACGAGACCAAGTTTTAATAGGCTTTTTCTCGTTGCTATCAACCGCTTTCTCTACCTTCTTCAGCAAGTGTAGGTCAATGAAAGGACCCTTCTTGAGAGAACGTGGCATGGCGATACCTCTGCTTATTTCTTATTACGACGACGAACAATATACTGATCAGTTTTCTTGTTCTTACGAGTTTTGTAACCCTTAGTTGGAACACCCCAAGGAGAAACAGGATGACGACCACCACTTGTTTTACCTTCACCACCACCATGTGGGTGATCTACTGGGTTCATTACAACACCACGAACGGTAGGACGGACACCACGCCAACGCGTAGCACCAGCTTTACCTAATTGACGTAGCATATGTTCTGCATTACCAACTTCACCGATTGTTGCACGACACTCAGCAGGGATTTTACGCATTTCACCACTACGTAAACGTAGAGTAACGTAAGCACCATCACGAGCTATAATTTGGCTGTATGCACCAGCTGAACGTGCAATTTGTGCACCTTTAGCAGGTTTCATTTCTACAGCGTGTACTGTTGTACCTACTGGAATGTTACGCATCGGTAAGCAGTTACCCGCTTTGATCGGTGCATCTTCACCAGATTGGATCACATCACCAGCAACCAAGCCTTTAGGGGCAAGGATGTAACGACGTTCACCATCAGCGTAAAGTACTAGTGCAATATTTGCACTACGGTTTGGATCATATTCCAAACGCTCAACTTTTGCTGGGATACCATCTTTATTACGTTTAAAGTCAACTAAACGATAGTGTTGTTTGTGACCACCACCGATGTGTCGAACCGTAATACGACCGCCATTATTACGACCACCAGATTTAGATTTTGACTCTAAAAGTGGAGCGTATGGCTTGCCTTTATGCAGATCGTTGTTTACCACTTTAACTAAGTGGCGACGACCTGGAGACGTAGGCTTACATTTTACAATAGCCATCTATAATTCCTCTACTCAGCGCCATCGAAACTAATGTCTGCACCTTCAGCCAGAGTAACGTATGCTTTTTTCCAGTCGCTACGGCGACCCATACGTTGACCTGTACGCTTGGTTTTACCCTTCACGTTTAGTGTGCGAACACCTGTAACTTCAACATCAAATAATTTCTGAACTGCCGCTTTGACTTCTGCTTTAGTCGCAGTACCTGCAACCTTGAACACCATAGTGTTATGGTTTTCAGCAGATAAAGTTCCCTTTTCAGAGACATGCGGAGCTAGGATAACTTGCAGTAAACGTGCTTCACTGATCATGCTAGGCTCTCCTCAATCTTTTTCACTGCATCAGCAGTTACTAAAACTTTATCAAACGCGATTAGGCTAACTGGATCAATACCTTGAACATCACGAACGTCAACTTTGTATAAGTTACGCGCTGCTAAGAATAGATTCTCATCTAATTCTTCAGTGATGATTAAAACATCTTTAAGATCCATGTCTTTTAATTTAGCTGCAAGCTCTTTAGTTTTAGGAGCCTCAACAGTAAATTTCTCGACTACGATTAGACGATCCTGGCGAACTAACTCAGACAGAATACTTCTTACAGCACCGCGATACATTTTTTTGTTAACTTTTTGGCTGTGGTCCTGAGGACGAGCTGCAAAAGTTACACCACCACCTACCCAAATAGGGCTTCGGATTGTACCTGCACGTGCGCGACCAGTACCCTTTTGACGCCATGGCTTCTTCCCACCACCGCGAACATCACTACGGGTTTTCTGAGCACGAGTACCTTGACGAGCACCGGCTGCATATGCAACGACTACCTGATGTACAAGGGCTTCGTTGTATTCACGTCCAAAGGTAGTGTCAGAAACTTCAAGAGCACTTTGTGCATCTTTCAATACCAATTCCATTACTAACTCCTCGGCTATGCTTTAACAGCAGGTTTGATGAATACGTCGCCATTTTTCGCACCAGCTACTGCACCTTTAACGAGCAGTAAGTTGCGTTCAATGTCTACGCGAACAACTTCAAGGTTTTGAGTCGTAACACGCTCAGCACCCATATGACCAGCCATTTTCTTGCCTTTAAATACGCGTCCTGGTGTTTGACATTGGCCAATTGAACCTGGAGCACGATGGCTAATAGAGTTACCGTGAGTCGCATCTTGCATAGAGAAATTCCAACGCTTAACAGCACCTTGGAAACCTTTACCTTTAGATTGACCAGTAACATCTACTTTGTTTATTTCGTTGAACAACTCAACGCTTAGCTCAGCACCAACTTGAATATCTGCACCTTCGTCTTGACCAAGGCGGAATTCCCATAAACCACGACCTGCTTCTACACCTGCTTTCGCAAAGTGACCAGCTTCAGGCTTGTTTACACGGCTTGCTTTTTTAGAGCCAGCAGTTACTTGAATAGCTTGGTAGCCATCAGTATCAAGTGATTTAACTTGAGTAACACGGTTTGGTGAACATTCTAGAACTGTAACTGGAATAGAGACACCATCTTCAGTGAAGATGCGAGTCATACCAACTTTACGACCTACTAGACCGATTGTCATTACGATAACTCCTCTCTAACCCAAACTGATTTGAACATCAACGCCAGCAGCTAGATCTAGCTTCATTAGTGCGTCAACAGTCTTTTCAGTTGGTTCTACGATATCAATCAAGCGCTTGTGAGTACGAATCTCATACTGATCACGCGCATCTTTATTAACATGCGGTGAAGTTAGTACTGTGAAACGCTCTTTACGAGTAGGTAGTGGGATAGGACCACGTACCTGAGCACCTGTGCGCTTTGCAGTTTCAACGATCTCCGCCGTTGATTGATCGATCAGTTTATGATCAAAAGCTTTAAGGCGGATACGGATTCTTTGGTTCTGCATGGACCAAAACTCCAATAGTTAAAAATACAACATACAAATAAACACCTGACAACCTATCCTAGATAGATCTCAAGTGTATATTCAAACTAGTAGCTCCCCAATTGGGAGACATTTTTGATAACCAATAAATTATCTGGCTATGGGGTTAAAAAACCCACCCGCCATATTGGCAAGTGGGCGTATATTACATTATCTATTAACTAAAGCAAGTGCTTAATGGTGTTTTGTGTAAAAAACATTCAAAAGGATCTGCCTTGCTTAATTATAAAGAGATGTCCACGCTTACTCACATGAGACAACATTTTTATGGTACATTTTATCCTTATCAATACCCATAATGCTTTTAAATTTCTATTTAGGATCTCTCGTGTCTACTGTGATTGAATTTTATCGACAACTTAAAGACTTAGCTCAACAATCCAATCATAGACAACTATGCTGTTTACAGGGCGAACAGAGTTGGTGCTTTGAACAAGCCACAGTAATTGTCGATGACGAGAGAGCTGATTATCAATGGTGCGGCGAAAGTCCTACCACTATCACGACATCTCCCTACTCATCACTACTTGGGCAAGATGTAGAGCTACTCTTTCTAAATATGTTAGATGGCTTCGATGCCAACAAGTTTGCAGCCGCTGAAGGATCTGTCTCTGGTGGAGGTATTATTGTTCTTTTATTATCAGATAAAGTAATAGCTACTGACCTCTTTTATCAATACATAACAAAACAGCTAGCATTACATGAATTCCCGATATGGCAACAACACCAATCATTGCCAGCAGTGCAAAGTTCCGCTATTCCAGCTGTTAGTAACAAACTAGACTTAGCAGAACAAAAACAAGCTATTCAACATATTATTAAAACGGTAACAGGACATAGACGTAGACCTTTAGTATTAACGGCTAATAGAGGAAGAGGGAAATCCGCCGCTTTAGGTATCGCAGCAGCAACCTTAATTAATAAAGGTTTAAACAAAATCCTCGTTTGTGCTCCCAGCAAACAATCGGTTTCTACCTTATATAAGCATGCAACATTAACACTGACAAACAAAGATGACTTACAACGCTTACAATTTATCGCGCCAGACGCGTTAGCAAAAGAACAAGCACAATGCGATTTATTGCTTATCGATGAAGCAGCTGCAATCCCAATTAAGTTATTAACGCTTTTTACAGAACGCTATTCTCGATTGGTTTTTGCCACAACCCAATTCGGTTATGAAGGATCTGGCCGTGGTTTTGCGTTACGCTTTCAACAAAAGCTTCATGAAATTGCACCTGAATTTCGCTCTTTCCATTTAAACCAAGCAATACGTTGGTCTAACCATGACCCTGTTGAAGCTTTTACACTTTCAGCACTCTGTTTAAAAGAGCAAGAGCCAAGCAATATTAACGCACTGTCTAACCTTGTTATTAGCGAAATCAATAAACAGACACTATTAAAGCAACCTGCATTATTAAACCAAATCTTTTCATTATTAGTTAACGCACATTATCAGACAAAGCCTTCGGATTTAGCGGCTCTATTAAATGACTCTGAGCTAACCATTATTGCAATACAACAAAGCCAGTTGGAGCCAAAACAAAACACCAGCGTACTCGGTGTCGCATTAATTAATCATGAAGGTGGATTTGATAGCGCATTATGCGAACAAATCTATCAAGGGACTCGTCGACCTCATGGTCATCTAGTGGCTCAATCGTTAACTTTCCATAGCGGTTTTATTGAAGCAGGCTCACAACGTTATGCTCGACTACAACGCATTGCGATACAACCAACACTGCAAAATAAAACCTTAGGCAGTCAATTATTAACTTGGATAATAAATTGGGCAAAACAACAACAGTTTGATCACCTCTGTGCAAGCTTTGCCGCCAGTGACAACATTCTTCGCTTTTGGTTACGCCACCAGCTACAAGTATTACGAATTGGTACACAAAAAGATAAAAGCAGTGGAGAGCATTCTTTTATCGTGAATCACCCTCTAACTGAACAAGGGAAACAATTACACCATCAAATACAGACTGAGTTTAATAAACAGGTTAAAATACAACTCAGCCGACAACTCAATCAATTAGATGCATCATTGATCCTCGCTTTATGGCCGCAAATAGCATCTAATCGACCACTTGAATCGATACGCTCATCGTTATCGGGTTATATTAATGCTAATCGTGGTTATGAGAGTGTCGAATATTTATTAATTGAATTATTGATGGTTTCTTCATTAGAAACCTTAAACAAACAGCAACAACGTTGCGTGATTGAAAAAATAATCCAAAATCATAGCTGGCAAGAAATGGTACAACAGCATCATTTTACCGGACAAAAACAAGCGCAAGCATTCTTAAAAAACTGTATCTGCGATTTACTTACTCAATATTAGTTAACTTAATTAACTGAAAGAACTTATAAGAAGAAAACAATGAGACTCGATAAATTCATTTGCGAATCGACAGAACTAACCCGTAGCGAAGCAAAGAATGCAATCCGCAAAGGATTAATAAGCAATCAAGCAGGCGCATTGCGCAGCGGATCGTACAAAGTCACAGCCGACGATATTATTGAACTAAAAGGGCAAGTGTTAACACTGCGTGGATTTCGTTACATTATGCTAAATAAACCGCCTGGTTTCATTAGTTCAAATGTTGATGAACAAATGCCAAGCTTATTAAACTTAATTGATATCGAGAAAAAGAAAAACGTCTTTATCGCAGGTCGATTAGATGCAGATACAACAGGATTAATTCTGATCACAGACGATGGACAATGGTCTCATCAAGTAACAAGCCCACGTAAAAAATGTGAAAAACGTTACCGCATCTCATTACAAGATCCAATCAGTGAAGAAGCGATTGCACTTTTTGCTGAAGGTATTCAGCTTAAAAGTGAACCGAACCCATGTTTACCTGCAAAATTAGAAATACTCAGTGAAAACGAAGTATTATTAACTATCAGTGAAGGTAAATACCATCAAGTAAAACGAATGTTTGCTGCAGTAGGGAACTTTGTGACTAAACTACATCGAGAAAAAATTGGTGATGTAGAGTTAGATCTTAATCTCGCTTTAGGTGAATCACGTTTTTTAACGGAGCAAGAAGTGAATGGATTCAAATAAATCATTCAACCAACAATGTTACGACTTATTGCGTCAAATTCCTAAAGGCAAAGTCGTGACCTATGCCGATATCGCTCATCAGCTTGGTGGCAAAGCCTATCAAGCCGTGGGTAACGCCATGGCGAGTAATCCAGATGTGATCGTGGTTCCTTGTCACCGAGTGGTCAATAGTAACGGCGCCATTGGAAAGTATGCACTAGGCACAGACAAGAAAATTGCGTTATTAAAAGAAGAAGGGATTTTATTAAATGCAGATAATAATAAAGTCGTGGATTTAGATAAACAACGCCATAATTTTTAAACAAAAGCCTACACTAGTGGTGATTATAAATTCTCTTAATCATCACCCAATAAGTAATGGTTACCCCTCAGTCATACTTTCATTTAGTAACGTTTCTAAACAATGATCTTGAATACCGTAATATTCTTTAATATTCGCGATTTGAGTTAATGTTTTAGCTTGTTCTTTCGCATTCACTTTTGCCTTCTTGACCGCCAAAATCATCTTATTCTTATTGGTATGCTCTAAGCTAATAAACTCAAACACTTTGGTTGTATAGCCATTTGCTTCTAATAATAATGCACGTAATGAATCGGTCACCATTTCAGCTTGCTGTCCTAAATGTACACCGTATTGCAACATAGGTTGAAATAATTCAGGGCTTTGCATTTGTGGACGAATTTGTTTATGACAGCAAGGTGAACACATAATAATACTCGCGTTGGCGCGAATGCCATAATGAATTGCGTAGTCCGTAGCAACATCACAAGCATGTAAGGCAATCATGACATCAGTTTGTTTTGGCGCATGCGTTTTCACATCACCGCAAACAAAGTCTAATCCTTGATGATCTAATGTCGATGCAGTTTCATTACATAAATCGGCTAATGCTTGACGTAACTCCACCCCAGTCACTTGCGCTTCATTTTTCAATGTATGGCGCAAATAGTCATGAATAGCAAAAGTTAAATAACCTTTACCCGAACCAAAGTCGACAACATTTAAAGGTGTTTTTTTATCGTGTGGTGACACTTCTAATGCTTGGCTAAACACTTCAATAAACTTATTGATTTGTTTCCATTTATTGGACATCGCTGGAATTAATTTACGCTGTTTATCTGTCACTTTTAACGCGGTTAAAAATGGACGTTGAATATCGACAAAACGATTCTTCTCTCGATTGTGGGCTTCTGGCGCGGCTTGTATTTGCTTAGCTTTATGTTGAGATATTTTAAGTTTACCCTTTTTACTAAATTCCAGCTGAACTTCGATATCTCTTAAGGTTAAATAAGCGCTTTTAAAATCGTCACCTAATAAACTTTTAATTTCAGTAATGGCTAGATCAATTCTGTGGTTTTTAGTGATGTGATTGGTTTGGTATTCGTAAACAAAACTTAGTACCGTTTCACCTTGTAAGGTAATAGGGCGGATCGCCACTCTATTTAAGGTCTTATCTTCACCTCGATATTTACTTAACAGCAGCTTCACTACCTTATTATTATCAAAACCTGTTGATAACAACATATAAAAATCTTCAAGGGTATTAAGCGTCACTGACATAGTAATTTCCGAATCATGCTAAGGTAAAATATAAGCGTGCATTCTAGCAGTTACTAAGCTTTAATAAACAAGCAATTAATAGTGAACATAATGAATAACAACAAATTTTTCATATTGAATGCTCTTCACTCAAGTCTTTGTGTTTATGCACTAAACCAAAATCAGCAAGAACGGCATAGGCGCTTGGAATAATAAATAGCACTAATAATGTAGAAGTGAAAATACCAAACACGATAGAAATAACAATCGGTTTCACCACTTGAGCTTGCAAACTTGTTTCCAACAATAGAGGTAATAAACCTGCTGCCGTTGTTAATGATGTTAAAAATACCGCTCTAAAGCGATCTCGACTCGCTTTAACTACCGCATCATAAACATTATCACCATCATCGATATGATGCCGAATATATTGCACCAATAATATTGAGTCGTTAACCACAATTCCCGCTAACGAAATAAACCCAAGAATAGATGGCATCGATAAACTATGCCCAATTAACCAATGCCCCCATAACACTCCAATTAATGCCAAAGGTATCGCTAACATCACCACAAAAGGTTCTAAGTAACTACGAAATTGAAAGCTTAATATGGCAAACAAACCAAACAAACCTATCCCAAACCCTTTTATTAAAGAGCTACCTGTTTTAGCCGACTCTTTTGCAGCTCCTTCAAAATCTACTTTTAAACCTGAAAACTGGTTTTGTAACTGAGGAATAAAATAACGACGCATATTACTCACGATCTCATTACCATTAGCTTTGCTATTATCTACATCAGCCATCACAGTTACTGTTCGTTGGCTATCTACACGTTGAATACGTACATAAGAACGCTCACTCTGTAAAAATGCTACTGCACTTAATGGGACCTGTTGCCCTCCTGATAAAATAATTGGAAAGTTAGATAGCACCTGTAAATCACCTGCTTGTAATTTATTAAGTACTACTTTTATTTCTATACTTTCTGGACCAACTTGGACTTCATCGGCCGTTTCCCCAAAATAAGCAGCCCGTAACTGGCTGGCAATCATTTGTCCATCAACATTATAACTCGCAGCTCCGGGCTTCAATTTAATCAATACCTCTTCTTTACCTGGACGCATATCATCCAACACGCCATTAACCCCCGAAAATTGAGTTAAATAAGTTTGTAGCTCAACAGAGGCTTGCTTCAAATAAGTTAAGTTTTCATGTTGTAAGCGCACTTCTATATCTCGCCCAGCAGGACCTATTGCGGGTTGTTTAAAAACTAAAGAAATTGGGTCGACTAATTCACCTGCTTCTATCCTCCATGAGTCTATAAAAGATTCAATTAAAGTATTACGAATTTCCGCTGATAATAAATCCAAGCGGACAGTTGCGACATGAGGACCACTTTCACCAGCGTCAGCATTAAAATTATACTGCACCGTAATATCTTCTATTAAAGAAGTCGTTTCTTTATTTTCTTTAGTTGCTCGTTGACCAACAAGTTTTGCACTAAGAATAATTTTGTCTACAATTTGCTCCGTTTGATGCAAAGTAGAGCCTGGAGGCAAAATAATACGCGCTTCCGCTATATCACCATCAAGCTCTGGAAAAGGTAGGAATTTTAAAGCACCACCAGTAACTAAGGCAAAGGAGGCAATAAATAAACCAACAATCAAACCAATACTGATATAACGCCATTTGACCACAAAAGCTACTTTTTCAATTAATATGACATTTCTAAAATATTCAAATTTAATTAAAAATTCACGTTTAAACTTTAATGTTGTATCTGCTTTTTCAGGTTTCGATAACGAATGAGAGAGGTGATTAGGTAAAATCAAAAAAGCTTCAATAAGGCTAATGCTCAAGACCATGATTAACACCATAGGGACTGCAGATAAAACCTTCCCCATCTGCCCATCAAGCCATAACAAACTACCAAAAATGAAAATAGTTGTGAGAAACGAAGAAACAACTCCCGGAGCAACTTTTTTAACTCCAGCAACAACTGCGTCATTAATTGGCATCTTCTTTTCGACATGAGCGGCAACAGATTCAGCGATCACAATAGCATCATCCATCATAATGCCTATCGCCATTAACAACCCCACTAAACTCATCACATTGATTGAGATATCAAATAGGCCCATTAGAAACAAACCACCTAAAAAAGCAACCGGCAAACCAGCAGAAACCCATAAAGAATAACGGAATGAAAAGAATAACCACATAGCGAAAAAAACTAAAATAATCCCCTGCAAACCATTATTTAACATCATGCTTAAGCGATCAGCTAATAACGATGACATATCATTAGTTAACGTTAAAGTAATGCCTTCTGGCGCAACTTTTTGTTCATTTTCAACAAAGGCAGACACCCGCTCTTTTATACGCAATGCATCGTCAGTTTTATTTTTTTTAATTTTCAATATTGCAGCAGGTTTACCATTAAAGAATATCTGCTCTTCATCCAATTCAAATACATCTTCTATTTTAGCAATATCCTTTAAACGCACCACACCCCCTTCAACAACGGAAGCGATAATAGTATTACCTAAGGCCTCAGGTGTAACCTTACGTTCATCAAAACGAATCAATAAATTCTTATCATTAAGCTCTATATTACCCGCAGGTAGTTTCACATTTTGGCGGCCAATTTTTTCTGCAACTTGCGATACAGTCAACCCTAAGTTTCTAATATTATTCTGGTTTAACTCCACCCTAAACTGGTGGTCAGAAAAACCAGCGATACTCACTAAACTAACGTCATAATCTATCTTTAAGCGCTTTTTTAGCCTTTCCGCATAGGCTTTTAAATGAGGTAAAGTCGCATTTCCAGAAACAGCAACATCAACAACGGGTTCAGCCCAATCAAGTTCTTTTACTGTTGGTGGTTCAATCTGTGTTGGAAAATCTTTAATAGCATTGATTTCTGTCTGAATATCCACCAATGCTCGCCCAATATCAATCTCATCTCCCATTTTAACAACCAATGACGCAAAACCTTCTTGGGCATCACACTTAGTTTCCTCTATGCCACTTAAACCATCGACTGCATCTTCCATTCTTAAACATAAACTATCTTCTACTTCCGCAGGGGATGCTCCAGGATAGACAACATTAGCGATAATATAAGGAGATGCAAAATCAGGAAAAGTTTCTCGCTTAATAGAACTCATGCTACTCAAGCCTAAAACAAAAAAACCAAGCATCAATAAATTGGCAACAGTCGGATGTCGAGTGAATAGCTTGATCACAAGTTAAGATCCTGAGTATTAAGTAATGACTTCGATACTTTCAAAGACATACCAGGAATAGCAGGAATTAAATCATTTAATATCAGTAACTCCTTTTCTTTAATATCTCCAGTGATAGCAACACCTTGTTTACTTCGAAATTTAACCTGAACATTACGAAGGCTGAGTTGTTTATTTTCATCCATAATATACACCTGCTTTCCATGAAGCGCCTTTTCTGGAATAACAAACTCACTGGAATGAAAGCCCTGTATGTTGGCGCTTACAAACATACCTTTTGTTAATGGAGGCCGACTTTGTAGATCTGGCTGTTTAATGTTTTGGGCAACTTCCAAATAAAATCCAATCGTAGCTTGCTCTGTATTAATACTGCCAGAAATACGCATTAGCTTTGCTGGCCACTTGTGTACTTTTTCTCCCATTTGTAACTCAATATTCGCAGTTAAACCTAAAGACTCAATATCAGGCAAATCATTTTTTTTAGGGAGGTCATGAATCGTTAACATAAGTGTCTCTGCATCTTGCAATGACAACTCAGCCTTTACCTCAACGGTGCCAAGTTGATAAGCTTCAAATAAAACACTACCAACTGAAACTGCTTGAGCTTGTTCAATATTAACTTCTGAAATACGCGCATCAAATGGCAATATTAAGCGGGTATTTTTTAATTGTCGTTGTGCATCTTTTAATAACGATTGATTAACCTGTAACTGTGCTTGGGCAACCTTTTTATCATCCGGAAGCAACTTCAGAGCACTGGTCAAATCTTGCACTAGTTTTTTCTGGGCTAATAAATTTTGTTTTTGCCCTTCTATATCAGAGCTAGAGATTAAGCTTTTTTGCTTTAAAGATAATTTGCGCTGGTACTCTTGATTTACTAATTTTAACTTTTCATTTTCAATCTCTAAACTTGCATTAAGATTCTTTTGCTCTTGTTCTAATCTAGTTAATTGTGCGTAGGTAGAGTTAACATTAGCTAATGCTTGTGCTTGTTTTAATTCATATTGAAGTGGTTCGATCTCTAATACTAAAGTCCCCGCAGATAATAAGCCGCCTGATTCCAACTCAGGGTGCCGATATAGCACTTTGCCAGTCACTTCAGAAATAGCTTGCCAACTATGTTTAGGAGCAATTCGACCAAAACCAATAATATTCGGAGCAGTTTGCTTTAAAATAAGTGGTTCAACAGAAACTAAACGAGCATTATCAAAGCTAGGTTCAAGAGTAGGAGAAGGTTTAAGCAAGATAGATAACACTAAAATAGCAACACCAACAACAATACCAAATCCTAAAAATCTTTTTTTATTATTTATGTTGATCATTATTATTTTCTCCTGTAGATGAATCCAATAAACATCCATGTAATAATAATTTTGAATTTTGCTCTGCAAGCTTAGTGATAAAGTCTGAATTGAATTCAATTCCCATTGCACTTTTAATACTTTCAGGCATGAGGAAGGGAAAAATCATCATGCTAAAAAAACTCATCTGCGCACAAAGCGGGTCAGTACCTTCTTTTAATAATCCCTGCTCGTACATTGAAGAAAATATATTGGTATTTTTGAACCGTAGAGTTTGGGCTAATATATCTTTAAAACTAGCATTTTTATCGGTATTTGGCATGGATGCAATTTTAAACATCAACTTGGGGAAATCAGGGTTATCACTCATTACCTGATAGTAAGTTCTCATCAATATTTCAGGACTATCAATAGTAATATTTCTTTCAGCTTTTTCCAACTGAACGCTAACTGGTGCAGCTGTTTCTTTCAACATCTCCATAAATAAGCCAAATTTAGACTGAAAATAGTAGCCAATAAGTGCGCTATCAACCTGCGCTTTTTTAGCAATCATACGTAATGAAACTTTATCATAATCGTATTCTACAAATAACTTTCTAGCTGCAATAAGTAACTTATCTCGATGACCTTTGTTTTCAGTAGGGCGACCAACTTGGTTAATTTTATTCATTAATACCTTTAATTCATCACAATATATCCATCACGTGATGAATATAATAAAACAGTTAAAATTTGTAGGTTAACTATAAAATTCTTTAAAATATTATTTTTGATGAATAAAAACCACTTTACCAAAAATAAGAGGAAGCATTTCCTAATCAACAACGACAGGATTAAATAATTCATTAAATGCCACATGGTGAGCTTTACCGAAACCTTTTACATATAAACCTTGCTCAGGTTGTAAATGAATCAAATGGAAATCGGATAACTGCACAAGTGTTTTCACTGTTTCACCCAACTTCTCGATCATCACTTTAGTCACTTCAGACCATCGTTCTGTCTCTGTTGATATAAGTATAGCGGTAGCATCTAAAGTTAATCTTTTACGAGAATGTAAACAGTCGGCTTGTGATTCATCTTCTATGACCATTAATGAAACAGTAGGATTGATTAAAATATTTTGTGCGTGCCTTGCCATCTCTGAAATTAAAATATAATAGCCATCGTCGCAGGAAACAAAAGGCGCATAACTTGCGTTAGGTTTACCATTTTCATCTACCGTTGCTAGTTGTAATGTGTTTTTGCTTTCTACCAACTTTTTAATTTCAGCGATTAACTTACCTTTCACACCGGCTTGACCCAACGATGACTTTTCCATTAATAACTCCATTTTTTTTAATTGTATAAATTCTTCAAATTGAGCAATAAATACTGCTTTACCTTCATTAATACACTGTCTAAAACTTGAACAGTTGCATCACTGTACTCCAAGTTGATAAATCAGTCAGTAGCGACTTCGCATAACTGTTATTAACTCTCAACACTTCGTGATCAAGCATTGAAAAACAGTTGTTTACTCGCATTCAATAAACAATGAACTCAATGATTATTTAAGTAATAGCAACTGTGTTCACGAGAAAATGCACAAACAGACTCGCCACAAATCATCTGTAAATAAATTGAAGTAAAAGATATATTAATAAAAAAATAAATTTAGAAAAGAGGGATTAGAAAAGACAGGTTAAACTAGCATCCAAAACTAGACGCTAGCAGTGAAAGCGAGCACTAAAGATTTAAAAACTCCATTGCATACTCATGACTACAATACCGGGCAACATCAATCCAGCTTCAACTCCCCAATAATCAGTAAAATTATACTGTGCAGCATGATAGATATAAGGGGCAAATGCAACACCAGTATGCTCTCTCATCGTTTCATAAAAACCATCATCACCACAGCGCTCAAAGGCGCTAATAAAAAACTCACCCGCGTAGGCGTAAACACCTTTAATCACCAAATTATCATCAAAGCGATATAAATCATTACGCATGCCTAATAAAACACAGCGATTTTTTTGACTGTTTAGAAATGTACCCGCCACTAAACTATAGTCAGAATCAACACTAAATTTTCGTTCAATGAAAAATAGGCGATTATCAAAATACTGATTAGAATCATCATTTTTAGGAAAAGCGTGATATAAAAAAGAACCTGTATTAATTGAAAATAGATCCAGTGTATTATTTTCACTTTCTGTAGGTATTATATTTTCAACTTCAATTGTTTCTGCTGGTGATGATTCAACTTCTAAAGAATCCGCTTTAACAAGCACAGCAAAAAAGCTACCGCATAACATCAATAAAACATTTAAACGAAAAAAAACCATAATCAATCATTAAATCCATACTAATAAAGTAAAGCTGAGTATAAAAGCAATCTTCTCAATGTCGAGGAATTCAACATTTTTAATAACAAACAAACCGTAAAATACAACAAGCACTAACTTTTTCATCAATTTAAGAGTAATATTAGCGCCAGTTTTACCCTCTTATCCTATTCAAACATTTACTTTAAAAAGAGAAATAAGATGACACAAACATTAAGCAAAGAAGCTTGTTTAAAAGCAGCTCAAGAACTTTTAGCTCGTCGTAGTGCAAACCACCGCGGTGATCGTTTACCAGAAGACTGCCGTCCAGCTAACCTAGAAGATGCATTAGCAATCCAAGCTGCAACAGTTGAAGCAAGCGGTAAAAAAATAGCTGGCTGGAAATGTTTAGTTCCACTTAACCCAGAGCAAATCATTGTCGGTCCTGTATTAGAAGGGACAGTACAACAAGGTGCAGAGTGTTTAGTTAAATGTACAGAACCAGGTAAAACGTTAATTGAACCAGAAATCGCATTTGTATTAGGTGCTGACTTACCTGCTCGTGAATCAGGATATACTGAAGCAGAAGTAGACAATGCTATCGGTTCATACCACATGGCATTAGAATTATTACAACGTCGTTACGCTGCAAGCGCAAACGATGAACTGATTTTTGCAGACAGACAAGCAGATTGTTTATTAAACGAAGGTATCTTCGTGGGTCCTGAAATCACTAAAGCACAAGCTTACGATGCAGCTGAAATCAAACTATCAATTGATGAAAATAATTACGATGGCAAGCATCCTAACTTATCTGCACAAGCACCAATTTACTGGTTCGTGAACTTCATGTCTGAGCGCGGCATTAATCTTGAAAAAGGCCAAGCAATCATTACCGGTTCTTACGCGGGCGCAATTGAAGTACCAGTAAAAACAACTGACATTGCTTATGAAGGCTTTGGGCAATACCAAGTTACTTTTAAAGAAGCATAATTCGTCGTCACTTAACGACAAATAAAAAGGGAGTCTGTTATTGCTAACAAGCTCCCTTTTCTTTATCCGCTATTTAAATATTATGCTCTACTCTGTACGTCGCTTTAAAGTTAACTTATCATTTTTTCTTATTAAACAATTTCTTAATTGAAAAGCCAGTAACAAGAATAGTTCCGGTGATAACTAACAGCGCACCTAATAATGTATTAAGCCCTATTTCTTCATTTAAAAATAAACTTCCCCATAAAATACCAAACAAAGGCACTAAGAAAGTCACTGATAATGCTGATGCAGGCCCATCATCTTTTACTAATCTAAAATACAACAAATAAGCAAAACCAGTACACGCAATACCTAAAGCCAAAACGGATAAACTAATAGGTAAAGTCACAGGATCACGAATTGGCATAAAAGCAAGAAAAGGTAATACCACAATCACTGCAGCCCACATACTACCGTGAGCATTTTCAAAAGGAGCAACAACCGGAGCAACCTTGGTATAATTAGCAGAAAAACCGTACATTAACGCAGCCAGTAAACAAGCCAAAATCGCCCATAAACCTTGCTCACCCAAAGCTAAAGCTTGATGTCCAACCAATACAGACACTCCCACCATTCCCACTAATAAACCAACACCAGCCTTAAACTTTAAGGGTTCTTTTTGCCAAAGACTTGCGATAACAGCACCAAACAATGGCGCCGTTGAATTTAAAATAGCCAATGTTGATGCATTTAATGTTTGCGCAGCGTAAGCAAATAACAAAAAAGGTAAAGCCGTATTTAACGCACCAATAATAAAGAAATGTTTTAGGTGAGAGACAAACAACAATTGTCGACGTAAATAAAGGCTGATTAGCAGCAAGCATAATGCTGCCGACAAAACTCTTCCTTCAATCAAAAAAGCAGGCCCCAAACTATTAGCAGTAAGTCGCATAAACAAGAATGAACCACCCCATATTGAAGCTAATAATATTAACCGTAAAACACTTGCTAAAGGCATATAAGTCCCTAAATAATCAAGAAGGTGATAGAGTGAGCCAAGAGTATAAATTGATAGGAGAAAAGATGATGCTAGTTTTTTATATTATTTGCGGTTGCCTAGTGTTTGCAATCTCAGGATTAATAATGCAATTCAACCGTTTAGCGATTTATCGTCGTCGTATTATCCGCCACTTTTCAACACACACAGAGCAAGCAAGCCCCTTCGTTCTATCTAAAGCGCAAGAGCAAACAATCAAGCAATGCTTTTTAAAAGGCATTAAAATTCAAGAATGCATTGAAAAACTGGAACAATAGTCGAACACTTTACACATTTATAAATGAGATCATTTTAAAAATACTGATTAAATCAAAGCGATCAAAGTGAAGATTAAGCAATAAAGTCAGTGCGTAGGTTTTTTCAAGTGCTCAGCGGCTTGATTTTTCCAAAATAAAAACTAATTCCTCAATAATCTAAAGCAAAACGAATAATAATTAATCATATTTTAGGGATAAATAACCTAGTAAATTGCTCAGATTTAGATTTTTAATCAAAATAGGGTTTACCTAACCTATTAATTACTTTATAGATTGATCAATTTTCACATTAGAAACATAAGAAATGTGTAAATATGAATGAAAACTAATTTGAAATGGACATTTTTTGTCCAACTTAACGAATTTGAACTAGTGAATTTCATTAAAAGTTCAAAAATAAATAAATTAAAAGATGATCTAGTTCACAAAAAAACATCTAAATTGCCCGTTTTGATCAAATACCAATTTCAATGAGTCACCCCTAATATACACTTGATCTCCAAGTCATAATAAAGCGCACATTTAAGATCGGTTTAATGATGTCAATATAAGGGACGTTATGGAAAAGCATACAGATACAAACGAAACAACAGAAATTGATAATGAATTAGATCACAGCCCACTATTTAAAGCGGCTAATAGTTTTGAATCTAGATCTAGTTTAAATGCAAGTTCAACTCCTAAACAAAGCTACTTTATTGAGCATGATACAGATCGTATCTTAGACAACCTAGATATCCTCAAACAACAAATTTTCCCTATCACAGATTCATTTACTGAAGAAGATTTAGAAGAAGCTAATTTCCCTTCTGTTTGTTTAGTAGGTATAGGTCGTTGTGGTTCTAATGTTTCATTAGACCTTGCAAGCCTTGTACACAGTGCGCGTACATTCTACTTAAATGAATTTAAAGATATCGAGCAAGACAAAATTGCGAAAAACTCTCCTCTTTCGACTTGGATTAGAGGCAGCCTAGGTTTACCAAAAGGCATCGATAAACGTGCCGCATTTTTGATTGAACCTTTCATTATCCTTGGTGATTTAGACCAAGATATAGAAGGACGTGTTCGTTCTTCTTATATGAGTGGCAAAAATAGCCTACTTGATAACTATTCAAAAATGAAAATAATGAACCTATCTGAAGTTCATGCTGGTGGTGCTGGTAATGCACCAGTATTAGGTCAATACCTAGCTAAAATCGTATTAAATAAAGAACCAGAAGCATTCGCAAGTAAAGACTGGAATCCAATCCATTCTTACATTGTTGACTCTTGTGGCATGAAAGCCAACCAATCTCGCCTATTCTTCTATATCTTCAGTGCAGGTGGTGGTACTGGTTCTGGTATGGCATCAGAAATTGGTTTAGCACAACAGTATGCTTACATGAGCAAAACATTAGACCTACAAAAACAAGAGTTCGATGAAGAGAAACAACAATCAGGTGATCATTCATTTGTTTTCGAACCAATCTTTAGTAGTGGTATTTGTGTTTTACCAAATATTGCTTGCCAAGAAGTAGAAATTTCAGAAGCTCTACATATCAACTCGGGTCGTTTATTATGTAAATACCTATCTGAAGAGTGGGATTTCTCATACAACTTAGATCGTAATGGCGAAAGCACAAGTGCTGCTCGTCGTTTACGTCCATGGAACTCAATGATGTTAATTTCGAATGACATCATGCGTTATGCTGAAGAAGCCAATGGCGGCAGCATGCAAAATGTTGACGTTAGCACCATGGAAAAATACGCAAACCAATACATTTCACAACAAATATTCAACATCTTAACAGCACAAGCAGTGACTAAAGATTACGACCAAGATTACTTCCGTCGTGCAGGTGTGGATATTAGTGAAACCATTCGATTAGATGCGAACGACTTATTCATGAGTTTAGCGGGTCCTGTAACGATTGCTTACGCAGAATCAACAGTTAACAAAACAGCACCTATTATCGATGGTAAACAAGCAACTAATAGAGAATTAGTTGAGTTAGATATCGATGATTTATTCTTCCGTTCAATCGATTTACCACACTTCAATAAAGAAACAAAAGCGATTGAAGGTGTCAGTCTATTACCAATGGAAGCTGAAGCTTACCGAGAGTTATTAGCTGAATGTCGTGCAAATAACTTTGATACAAGCAAACTAAAAGAAATTCTATTCTTTGAAAAATGTTCTTCTATTGTATCGATTATTTCATTACCAAAAGACTACAAACTTTCATACATGGATTTAAACAAACTTAAATCTCATTTGAATAACTTGTTCCCGAATACAACACTTAAGCGTTACGCGCTAGTTATTGGTTCGTCTGAAAATATTTCATTAACAACATTAATTGCTAAGAGCCCTTGTTTAAGTGATGACTTCTTAACATTAATCGTATCTTACGTTAAACGTTGTTTTGCACGCGGTGATGCTTGTTTTGATGCAGACTTCGATAGCAACTTCTTACAACTAATCAAAGATGAAGAGTTTGACGAAGACAAATTAGACGTAATGATTGAACAGTTTGAAAATCCAGCGAAAATTCTTGATACAAACTGGCATGCAATCAAGCCAATGTACGAGAAAAAATACCGTGAGATTTTAGGTGATGATCAAGATAGCTTTGTATCAATCAATGATATTCGCTTAACATCAGATCATGTTAAACGTGCTATCAAATACCTACGTGAAATTTACCGTTACCGCATTAGTAAAACAAAACTTGTTTCACTAAACAGCCCAACGCGTATAAGTTTAAATCCGCAAAAAGCAAAAGTGCAAGCACCAGAGCCAATTCCAGCTCCAGTGATAGAAGAGAAAAAACCAGTGGTAGAGGAAAAACCAAAACCACGCACTAGAGCAAGAGCTAAACCAGCAGCAAAAGCTGAAAAGCCAAAGAAATAGAATAAATTAAGCCAGCGTTAAGCTTAATGCCGTTCACTTAAGGTGAACGGCATATTTACTTTTAGCCACTGGATATCTGTTTTTAGACGCTTTTAAACACCTCGGATAACTTCGTTCGCGCTTTCCCTCCAACTCAAATTTTGCCGCATTTCTTTCTATATGAACCACTATTTTCGGGACATTGCCTGGTGAGTATATCGGTATCAATAGAGAGTTTTCGTTTTCTTAACATAGCGATGCCGTTAGATTGCAGGCAAGATTCAATAATATCCAGCTCTAAGATATCAGACAAAGAAGAAAATTCGGTAAGACGGTTATACTAATCACGATAAATAGCTTATCTATTTTTCTGGCTAAAACAGCCCACTTCTTCGCAAAATTTAGGTAACATATTTAACGAAATTGGTATTAATTGACGAGCGAGCAAGTGCTCTCTGAATGTTCCATAAAAAATCCCATGACCTTTTGAGGCATAGGATTTTGATCTTCTTGCGCTAAAAATAAGCTAATTTTTCTTAACTGCTCGGGATTAAGCTTCAAGCTGGCTTTTTTATATTAAGAATTTTATTTAGTAACAGTGGTTAAGCATTAATTAATGCGTCACTCTATCACCCCAGATTTCTTTCAAGCGTTGGTCACGGCCACAATTCCAGCGATAAGCTTTATAGCGGTACGGATAGTTCTTGTAATAATCTTGATGGTAACTTTCATTACCTTTAATAGGGTAAAAAGTACTTGCCGTTAATATAGGCGTCACTACGGTTTGATCAGAGAACTCATCAATCACAGCTTGCTTAGATTTCTCAGCTAACGCACGCTCTTCTTCATTGGCAACAAAAACGGCACTTAAATAAGCATGGCCTTTATCGCAAAACTGACCTCTTGAATCAAAAGGGTCAATGTTCACCCAGTAGTGATCTAATATCTGTTGATAACTCACTTGTTTAGCATCGTAAGTGATTTCAACCGCTTCATAATGCCCTTTGTGATTGCCTTGGTAAGTTGGATTCTTAACTTCACCACCAGTAAATCCTGAAACAACATCAGTCACACCCGGTAGCTTTTCAAAATCAGATTCTATACACCAAAAACATCCACCCGCTAATACTGTTTTTTCAGCACTAGCCAATGACACATAAAAAAGCATCGAAGCAGATAACATTAACCCTATTAATTTTTTCATAACACTCTCTTTTAACATCTTATTTCTAGCTTTGTGATAGACGGACGAAGTCATATCATAGTAGTAGACCCGACATGAGCAATAATAATTTCATTGCTCAGTAGATTAATTGAATTTTATAACACCCAAAAATGTATCGCCTAAAAACATTGAGCACTATAAAACTCAAAAAAACAAATAACAACAAACTCTGAGTACTATAAAACACTTTATTTGATTTTTATTGGTTTTTTGAGTAACATAATGCTCATTGAGTCTAGGGAGAATATTCAATGGAAGCGATTAATTTTGAAAATTTAAATGAGCTCACTGTACAAGCTTTCATTGATAATGCATGGAAAGATATCGCGAAGATAATATTCCCCAAAAATACTGACTACACATTTGACGCTACTGAAGTTCATTATGAATCGGACTATGCGACTCAGAATCTTTTTGCAGATGATCATCATGCAGTATCTATCAATCACCCTGTTCAATTATTTTTTGATGACGGTGGGCAACAAGGTTGGTTGAAGTTCATTGACGACATCATCCCTAGTGGTTCAAGCCGTAAATACTGGCTAACACAAATAGATACAGAGGGGATGTCAGCGAACCAACAAAAATTCGTGTTGTTAGCATATGGCGCTATTTCTCCCATTGGAAATTTACGCATCAAAGAATCTATCGAAGCGGTTACTAAAGTGCCAACTCAATACTTTGAAGTTTCAGAGGTAGCAAATAGAGGCGCAGACTTTTTAAGTTACGCACAAACTCGGGGAGCTGCAGCTGGCGGTGCAACTGGAGCCGGAGGAGAAGCCCCCAAATTACTACTAAGACGCAGTAAAAATGATGCTGTGTGGATAGATACCTACCAAGAAAATACAAATATCAATGATATGTATTACCTTGTTAAATTCCCAAGAGGAAACAGAAGCGGCATTGATGATGCAGTGTTAGTTGCAGAGTATCATTATTATCATGAATTAACTGATATGGGTTTTAGTACTATACCTGTCGCAGACATGAAACTAGAAGAAGGTGATAACCATCATTCACTTTGGTTACCAAGGTTCGATATAACAACCCAAGCAGATGGAACGACCAAGCGTTATGCAATGGAGTCTGTGTATTCAATGCTAAAGAAACCGCCTGGAACTATTTTAGATCATGGCGAGACTATACGTGAGTTGATTGCTCTGATCACCGAAAGTAACACGGTCAAAGAGAAAGACCTCCTCTTTGATGTTGAGGCATTTATCATTGAATGGGTTCGCCGTGATTTATTAAACATTGCCTTTGGTAATAGCGATAACCACGGTCGAAACACCTCATTTTATAGAGATGAAAAAGGGATCCGATTAACCCCCATTTATGACTTTGCTCCTATGAAAGCGGATCCAGAAGGCATACCAAGAACAACCAAGTGGGCAGCGCCAGATTTAGAGTTGGGTGGCGACTTTAACTTTATCAATATTGCACACTCTTTAAGTGATTTGATTGACCCAGAAGTATTAATGAATGAATTAAAGGTAACAGCACGCCAACTAGTGGGCTTAAAGCAAAGGTTAATAGACCGTGGTGTTCCTGAGCAAATAATTAATATGCCAATATTTGGGTTTGATTTTTTAGATCAAAAATTACAACGATGGGAATTATTATGAGCAAGAAAAGCTTAACTAATACGGTCAATTTTCTTAAAAAAAATAATGCAGATAAGAACCTAAAATTTAACAATAAAGGTGAGCGTATCGAGTCTAGGAACGAGACTGCACACAGTCAAATTGAAACGAATCGAGTTGATGAATCCGTTCTCCATATGGCAGCTGAAAAAGTCGAAGAAGCAACTCTTGCTCAGAAGGCTACTTTACCTAGGCGTAAAGTACTTGGAAGTAATACAACAAAGAGTGATGGAACTCAAACTAGGCAACGTTCGTCTACGAACACAGCGATTAAGGACACAAAGTTACGTAAAGCAATTATTAATAGTGTTATGACTAAATTGCTATTTTCAGACATCACACAAGGAGATGCCTTAATTCAGTTGCGCATACAGGTACTAGGCTTTAACCAGGAAAAATATGCGAAATTAGTTAACGTTTCTCGTAAAAAACTTTCTGATATAGAAAACAACAGAAGTAACCCAAGCGTTGAGGTTTTGAATAAAGTGTTCAAGCCTTTTGGTTTAAATGTAGGTTTGATCCCAATCTCCCCCACTGTATTGAAAAGCGTTCTAGATGATAATGGTGATGAATTTGCTAGGCATTTTCCCGAGTAAGGCCAAACAAAAATAATCAAATAAGCGTGTTTTTTATTAACTATTAAGCTCAAATTTGAAAGGTAATTAGGTTGCTTGTGAAACTGATAGCTTGTTGTGGCTAAATATAATGGGTCGTAGATTGATAGTTTATATCGATCTTAGAATATGTATTCTGCTTCGCAGTAAAACGATATGGCTTCACTTGATAATGGCAAAAAACAAGACACCTTCGATTATCTTCAATCACAAATAAAGCAGATAACATGTTTACGTCATTTTTATGTGCACAACATAATCAAAAAACGTGTGCATGTAAAAGGCAGCTCAAAAGGTTACTTCACTTCAAGAACTATTATCTATCAAACAATCGATGGCCCAATCTACAAAGCAAATATAATGCTAAAACAGCTATTTATGACATTACTCATATAAATATTTTTGAAATCCGATAAAGGTTTCTCTGATCGCAGACGGTGAACCAAACTCAGCAGTCGCTTCATTAATCGTATTGTATTTCAGCTCAACTAAACTACGCATTTTTTTAGCGGCTAATTCTTGTTCGCCATCTTCTATGTATTTATCTAATATAAATTCAATAAACTCGATTTGTTTGTAAGTAAACTCTCTCACAATGCTTGCTCTAGCTGTTTCAACACGCTCTTTACGCGTGTGTGTTTCCCTCGCATAAGCCACATTAGCCAACAAGTCATAAACATCACTGTCTTTCGCATCAATAATGGTTTTCATGCTATCGAGTTTTTCATCGTCATAACCTGCGTCGTGTAATGCCTCTAATAGTTTTTGGCGTGTACTTGGGTTTCCCCAAATGTCACGCAACTCATCTTCATTACCAAAAAAACGCGGTAAATCATCAAACATTTGCTCTAAAAATTGCTTAGCAGTTAACATCTCGCCATCGGCCCCCATAAATAAAACACTTTTCATGTGCTGAATTTGGCGAGCTTTACCATCTGTTAAGGTAATGAATATTTTTTCTGGTCTTCCTGTTTTCTCGTCATCACCTAAATCACAACTGCATGGTGTATTCCCACACTGATTGCAAGGCTCTGTTGGCTGAACAACACATTCACAAGGTGATTGATTGCATTCTCCACAGGGTTCATCTATGTCCTCATCCTGACAATTACATGGATTGAAGCCACAAACTTCACAGAGGCAAGCACAAGGACTGACGTTGCAAATATCGCAAGCTTCTTCTGGATTGTCTTTAGGCGGTAAAGGCTCACCATCCCATTCAGGATCGGCAAAATTATGATGTGCTTTAACGAAGTCATACACAGTAAAAAATGATTTCCCATCATACATGCGTGTGCCGCGGCCAATGATTTGCTTAAACTCAATCATGTTTTTACATTCACGCATTAATACAATATTTCTGACGTTACGTGCATCCACACCTGTCGATAACTTACGCGAAGTAGTTAATATAGTTGGGATAGTTTTTTCATTATCACAGAATGTGCGCAAGTCATTTTCACCTGCCGCACCATCATTAGCAGTAATACGAACACAATAGCTTGGGTTGGTTGTCCACCCTTTTTTCACCGCGTATTGATTGATAGTGTCGCGCACTTGCCCTGCGTGTTCTTGGGTAGCGCAAAACACAATGGTTTTATCATTAGGATTAATATGATCCATCCAATATTGCACACGCTTTTGTTCACGCTGTGGCATGCTGATAATACGGTTAAAGTCACCTTCTTTATATAACTTGCCCGCTTCAGGCTCGCCTTTAAAAGTAACCGCATCACCCGGCGTATAAATGTACTCATCCATCGTGCCGATAATCGGATAAACTTTAAAGGGCGTTAAAAAACCATCGTTAATACCTTGTTTCAACGTGTAGCTATAAACGGGATCGCCAAAGTATTTATAACTATCGGCATTGTCTGTACGCTTTGGTGTTGCAGTTAATCCTAACTGTACCGCGGGTGCAAAATAATCAAGAATATCGCGCCATGAACTTTCATCATTTGCGCCCCCACGGTGACATTCATCGATAATAATAAAGTCGAAAAAATCTTCGGGATATTGTCTGAAATGACAATTACTTGTATCCGCTAAAATCGGTAACTCATAATCTTCGTCTTCAAGTTCTTCTAATGTTTCTCCGCTTGTATTAGTTGAAGTACTATTTGAAGCATTAGTCGCAGAGTCTGTCATTAGTGTTTGAAAAATGGCCATAAAGATACTGGCATTTTTAGGCACACCCTTGGCTTTTTTAATTTCACTCGGCGTAATGCGCACTACAGCATCTTCACCAAACGCCCCAAAATCATTAAACGCCTGTTTGGTTAACACATTACGATCAGCCAAAAATAAAATGCGTGGGCGCTTTTTAGCATGACTTGGATTTTTTGCCGCTTGTAGGCTCCAACGGCTGTGAAATAACTTCCATGCAGTCTGAAATGCAATGCAAGTTTTACCCGTCCCTGTTGCAAGTGTAAGTAATATACGATTGTTACCTAAAGCGATTGCTTCTAGCGCTTGGTTAATCGCATTTTCTTGATAATAACGAGGTTGCCAATCGCCTTTACATTCAAAGGGGATTTTTGAAAAACGAGTACGCCATGTTGATGTGTAATGAGGTTCCGTTTTACCAGTAATAACAACGCCATTATTGTTAGAAGAATCAGCATCAGAAAGGGCGCTATCAGCAAAGGTAAGTTGCCACATTTCAGTGGGTGCTAAATAATGGTCAACCAACTCTTCAACACCTGTCACCATATCTATTTGATAAATATCGTGGCCGTTAGTCGCATAGGCAAAACGACATTGTAAACGCTGCGCATAGTCTTTAGCTTGGCGCACACCTTCGGTATAACTTAAGCTTTCTCTTTTAGCTTCAATGGCCGCTAATTTTCGCCCCTGAAATTCTAAAACATAATCACTACTCAGAACTGAAGCGCGTTTACCACCACCTAAAATGCGCCCAGCGGTAATGCTCACTTCACGGCGAATAATGCTGTGCTCGATCACGCCCCAACCATCTAAGGCTAATTTAGGCGAGATTAACTCTGCACGTGTTTCTGATTCGTTTCTAGTCATTACACTTACCTGCGTTTAACAATCACTTATTATTCTGAGACCATATTGATGGTAAAAAAAATCACTCAAACACGCTAATCAACAGTGCTATAGCCTTGTAATGGTGAATTCGGTTTATGCGGAAAAGCCATCTGCAACACACCATCAGAAATCATTGGTTTTAAATAGTACTGACGAAGACTTTGAGCTCTTCTATCAAGTAAAACTTCAAGTACCGATACTGAAATATAATGGCCTTTA
Source organism: Psychromonas algicola (assembly GCF_004378355.1). Taxonomy (GTDB): domain Bacteria; phylum Pseudomonadota; class Gammaproteobacteria; order Enterobacterales; family Psychromonadaceae; genus Psychromonas. The sequence continues at coordinate 59,471 of NZ_SNUB01000005.1, read as the reverse complement.
CATAGCTCATTAATTAACTGTTTCATCGTATCAACATCTAATCGTTTATGCTCTCTAGCTTGAGCACCTAATGCGTTAAGTTCAATTCTAAACTTTTCAGTTAATGCATCAAGTTCATCAACAAATGGTTTATTAAGCTTATCACTGATAAAACGACCTTCTACGTCGCGTTCATCACATGTTTCCGCTTTAGAGTTTAAGCCACTATGCGTTAAGTTTAGTTCGCTATGCGTTAAGCTTGTATCACTATGCGTTAAGTTATCTAAAGTGGTTAACGTATTGGTAAATATATCTTCAGGTGAAAGAGGTTCCATACCAGGTAAGCTATAAGATTTATCTTTTTTTATACCATCAGCAACCAAAAAACCTTTGTCTACAAGCCTAGGTAAAGCTAAAGTCACATCTCGAGAATGCTTACTCGTTAACTGACATGCTCGTTCATGATTAACCCAACCCTCAATAGCTGCTGTGGTTACTATCATTTGCTCTAGTTCATTCAGGTCATAAAAACGAATACCAAATAAATTACTTAATAGATCGGTGACTTCCTTAGGAATTAAACTGACAGTAGAAAGCTCTAACAATGTTTGCTCAGAAGGGATTTGTTTTTCATATAGTTTTGTTTTTCATATAGTTTTGTTTTTCATATAGTTTTGGTTTCCTCCATTTTGCCCATTCCCAACCGCTGTATATTTTCGGAATACCTGAACCTGCTCGTTCACCAGCACCAATCATCAAAAACATTTGATGCATTTTTCGGTTACGACAATCACTTTCACCACCTTTTACGGCAATTTCAGGAGGAACTCTCATTAAACCTGGATTACGAAAACCAAATAAATCGGGCCGCTTAATGATTAATATTGAGCTTCTACCTGTGTAATCAGCGTGAACTAAAGTATTAACTAAGGCTTCACGAATTGCTTCATGGGTTTTAGATTCATCTATGCGCCTGCCTTGTTGTAACTCGAATGGTACTTTTAGATCGGTAATTAATTTTCGATAGGTTCGTCGATAAAAATCGAATATATTTCCGGACCAAGACCCATCAGGATAAATGCGATCAATCCAACGTTGGGTATTAGCTTCATCACGTTCTCTATAATCGACAAAGTAATTAGGTGCAGCCTCTTGAATAGCGTCCCATGTACCAAACATCATTACACCTGCAAATGTTATCCCTTCTTCACCAGTTTGACGATTTTTTCTCCACCCACCTAATTGCTTAAACATCTCAAAAAGCTCAAGTTCTAACCAAGGATGTTGCGGCTTAGCCGCTGCAAATAAATTTTTATAAGCACTTAAACTGCCAATATCAATATCAGCAAAATTAAAGCCTATCAATATCTTATCGTCACGGCTACTTTCTACTTGCTCCGCGAACATACGCTTAACTTGTTCTTCACTACAACGGTGATCACCTTCATGCAAACGGATAAAGGTTTCTTTCATCGGTTGATTTTTTAAGTAAACAGGCTTTTGTTCTCGTCGTGCAGCAGGAATCTTAATAACCAATAATTGCTTTTTCTCAATGATAACGACTTTCACGTTATCATTGTTAAGTAGGTTGATATTTACCTTGCCAGCATTGTCGGCAATATCAAACAGTTGTTTTTGAACCGTTTCAATCTCTTTAATACCAGCAAGTGTCAAGTTTCCTTTTCTTTCACGTACACCTAGCACCACATAACCACCCCGACAATTCGCCATTGCGCTATAAGTGGGCCAGAAATCATTAGGTAGCTTTCCCTTGCCATCTTGGCCTTCAGCTAATTTAAACTCTAATTCAGCAGACTCAGAAAGAGCCAACAAATCTACTTTATCTTCAATGTGAAACATGTTCGCTCCTGTTTATTTTCACGGCGAATAATGCTGTGCTCGATCACGCCCCAACCATCTAGGGTTAACTTAGGCGAGATTAACTCTGCACGTGTTTCTGATTCGTTTCTAGTCATGAGCTTTGTCCATTTTGGTAACCGTCAAGTAGCGCTGTTTGGGGCTTTTAGGTTTATCTGGAATCGTCATTTTTAATTGCTTTGTATTAAGCAGTGGTAATAACACATTATCTCTAAAATGTTCTCGGTGGCTCACCTTTAAAAAAGCCATCATTTCTTTGGTGCTTCTTGGTTCAAGGCAATAATTTAATAAGTTTTCAGCTTGTCCGGTAGCTTGTCCGGTAGCTTGTCCGGTAACTTGTCCGGTAGTGTTTAACACTTGGCTAAAGGGTAAAACTAAACGCGTAAAATTCTCTGTAAAATAAAAAGCGTCTTTACTATAACTTTGTAAAATACGCGGAATACCAGAGCCAAGTTGTTCCACTAAATCAACGTCTCTAAATACGCGCATTAACTCTTTATTTTGTGGTACTGAATAGCCCATGAAAAATTCAGCTTCACTAAAACCTTGTGGCAATCCACCAGCGGAAGTGATTTCTAAGCGATCGGCAAATAACTCAAATTTAGGCGGCACATCACGGCTATAAGCATTATGGATCATGGCGTTAATCACCGCTTCTCGCAGTGCGATGGGATTTAATAGTTTACTTTCATTACGCGTGGTATCGGTAATAGTGGCAAGAGTTTTGTTTTCTACTTTTAACTTTTCTAACACGGCTTTGGTGGCTTTAATTAAACAACAATAACCGTATTCTTCATTTTCAATTAAATTAACGCGATCCAACCCTGCGTATTTCGCGACTTTAATGGACATACCATTGTCGTCTGCTAATAAATAAGCGGCATAATTAAAATCACCTTCTGTGGTTAATAATTCTAAATTACGGGCAAATTGATCGTTTAAAGGCAAGTTTCGTTCTTGGTAATAAATTTTAAGTTGTTCAAAATGTAACGCTTGATTGCGTGATCGCATATTGCCAATGGAGTTACGAGTACGTGTGGCAAATAAGGTTTCAATCATACGTTGTGGCATGGGCTCAGCGGCGGAGCCAATGCGAATAAAACACCCTTTAGGCGACATACCGGTTTTACTTAAAAAATAAGGTTGCTCTGAACCTCGTGCCACCACAATTTTAATGACTTGTTGACCTTGGTAAGGCTCAATCAACACATCAAATAATCCCATGGTTGACGGGTTAATATTATGTTTTAAACGATCTTTAATTTTTAATTGCAGCTTGTCGAGATCGCCTAACTCAACCACTTTGCCTTGGTCGTCAATACCAATATAAATAAGGCCGCCGTCTTTTGCATTTAAAAAAGCCACCACTTCTTTTTCTAAACCATCGGTCAGCTCGCGCTTAAACTCAATACGTTGGCTTTCGATCAATGAGGTACTTTTTAAATCGGACATTTATTTACCCTATTTAGTTGCTTTAATCTAGTTAACTCAGCTCGGCTTATTGCGTTAATTCACCACTAAAGGCTTTTTGTAATATGGATTTTTTTAGTTCGTCTATTGCTGCTAACTTTTTTGTATAGATCCTAGTTAGTTCATTTATTTTCACTTCAGCTTCTTTAGTTAGATCAACTATATGCTTTTGTTCTTCTAATGATGGCACTGGAAAGCTAAATGAATTGAGCGTGTTCACAGGTAATTGGGGCTGAGCTGCACCTGATACTTTTTCATCAATTTGCTTACGCACAATTCCTGACCTCATTATTTCAAACAAATATGAAGGAAGAATAATTTCACTATTAGGTCTAAGAATTAACATGCCTGAATTGATACGAATATTGTTAAACTCAACTCCATCATCGTATAAAGCCAAGTTGCCAATAGTTCCTCTAGTAGTGATAACAACATCATTTCTCTCAAGCTTGCCTTTTCTTAGCAAGCTATCACGACTTTCATCAATAAACATTGTTTGATCAAATAGAAATCCATCTGGCCTTACATTTTTGGTGCTCAAAAATAAACAGTGCCCCTCAGGAAGAAATTCAGATTTTTTGGGATAATTTTTTCCTCTATCACCGTCAATCATTAAAAGCATCGACTTATCTGACATTGAACGGATATTGCAACTATCACCTTTCTGGCTAAATACTTGTTGTAGATAACTATCAAACAACTCGCGGGCGTTTTTTAGGTTTTGTTCGGTTTTAGCGCGTGTTTGTTCTAAATCGGCAAACACAGTGTCGAGCAATGCCACAATGCGTTTTTGTTCTGAGATGCTAGGGACAAGGATAGGGAAGCCATGTAGAGCCGGTTTATTTACCCCTGTTTGTCCCGAAGCCCTCTCAGACAACTTAATAATATAATTTTGAATACTTGGGGACATAAGAAAATAAAATAGGTATTCGTTATTAAGTAAACCCAATTTAGGGATAGCTTTCATTAGAGCTACATTATATGCGCCTTCAAGCCCCCTTAAAATTTGAAAGACTGGAGGGCCATAACGGCCAATCATTACGTCATCTGCTTTACAAAATTTCTTAGTACTAACTTTAGGAATATAAACAATATGCTTGTCCGATTTATAATCCCTGATCTGTATTAAGCGGGTATATGCAGATTTATCTAAATCAGTTAAATCATAAACAAAATTTGATTTAGCTGGCTGAGAACCCCCAACAAAGTCACAAACGTCTCCAAGTTTCTCAAATTTACCCATTGATTAATGCCTCAATATTCCTAATTAGCATTTTACTCTCAGCATCAAGGCTAGATATTTCTGAAATTATGTCCTCAGGACTACGAAGCGGCTTTTCGTCTTCTTGATTAATGTTTTTAACTTGAAGATCTAATGTTTCTTGGTTCAAATCTGATTTATTGATAGACCACGACTGTTTCGTTTCTTTAAATTCTGTCTGTAATTCCACGAAGTTTTTTAAGTCATTATCGTTTAACGGATTAGATTTCCCTAAGTTTCTGCCTACATCAAGTTGATAAAACCAAGTATTTAAGGTTGGCTCACCTTTGGTGAAGAACAACACCACGGTTTTTACACCTGCGCCTAAGAAGGTACCGCCGGGGCAATCTAATACCGTGTGTAAATTACAGTTTTCTAATAACTCTTTACGTAATTTAATGGCGGCGTTATCGGTATTACTTAAAAAGGTATTTTTAATCACAATGGCTGCACGGCCGCCGGGTTTCAACATTTTAATAAAGTGCTGCAAAAACAAGAAGGCAGTTTCGCCCGTTTGAATGGGGAAGTTCTCTTGCACTTCTTTGCGTTCTTTACCGCCAAAAGGAGGGTTCGCTAAAATGATGTCGTGTTGATTGCTTGGTTGAATATCTTGTAAATTTTCAGACAAGGTATTGGTGTGCAATACGTTAGGCGCTTCGATGCCGTGTAATATCATGTTCATAATAGCGATAACGTAAGCCAATGACTTTTTCTCTTTGGCGTAAAAAGTCTTTGTTTGTAAGGTTTCTAAATCGCTGGATTTAAGCTGTTTTTTGTCACGCCCACCTTGGCGTAAATAATCATAAGCTTCACATAAAAAGCCTGCCGAGCCTGCGGCGCCATCATAAATAGTTTCACCAATTTTCGGTTGAATAATATCTACCATGGCACGAATTAAGGGACGTGGTGTGTAATATTCGCCACCATTACGCCCTGCGTTACCCATGTTTTTAATTTTAGCTTCGTACAAATGACTCAATTCGTGTTTTTCTTGCTGTGAACGAAAACGTAATTGGTCTACTTTTTCTAATGCGTCACGCAGCGAATAACCACTTTGAATTTTGTTTTTTATTTCACTAAAAATCTCACCAATTTTATATTCAATGGTATTGGCGTTATCGGCGCGTTGTTTAAATCCTTTGAGGTAAGGGAATAATTGACCGTCCACAAAGTCCATTAAATCGTCGCCTGTTAAAGCGTTGTTGTGGTCAAACTTGCCCTCGGCATCTTTGGGTGCCGCCCAAGCACTCCAACGGTAAGGTTCATCAATGATGTATTGGTAAGTTTCCAACATCATTTCAGCTTCTTGCGATTTGGTAAATTCAAGATCGTCGAGGTATTTTAAAAATAACATCCATGATGATTGTTCGGTGTAATCTAGTTCTGAAGAACAGCCTGCATCTTTATGGAAGATATCATCGATATTTTTAAATACTTGTTCAAACATTCATTTTCCTAGTGAGCTTTGCTCTTTTTCACGACCTATGCGTTATATTGCCGTGTTTATATTGTGATTCGTGTTATTGGTTTTTGGATACTTAATTGAATAAGTTAACCTTAGACTAAGTATCACCTATTTTTTTAATCAGGTCTTGTGCTTAACTGAATTAAAAGAGGGCGTTGTGACTTATTTTGATTTTTTAAAGAGAAACATTCTTTTTATTATCAACACTCGCGCTTATTCTGCTGTCTATTTTATCGTTTATTCCATGAGATAAAATAGTCTGCCATTTGCATTTCAAAAAGCAGGTAAAAAAATAGCGATAATATTTTAAATATTATCGCTATTTAACATCAAGCTTTATGAATAAATGGCTTTGTTATTTTCTAACAAACCCACCTTTTCCTTATTCCACAGTCACCGCTTTCGCTAGGTTACGTGGTTGGTCTACATCTGTACCTTTGATTAATGCAATATGATAAGACAATAATTGCATTGGTACTGTGTGGAAGATTGGCGCGATGATTGGATCAACGTGCGGTAATGAGATGATTTTCATGCCATCGCATGGTTCAAAACCTGAGTTTTCATCGGCAAATACATATAACAAACCACCGCGTGCGCGTACTTCTTCAACGTTTGATTTTAGTTTTTCTAACAAGTCATTGTTTGGTGCAACCACCACAACAGGCATATCCGCATCAACTAAGGCTAATGGGCCATGTTTTAGTTCACCTGCTGCATAAGCTTCTGCGTGAATGTATGAAATCTCTTTCAGTTTTAACGCCGCTTCCATCGCGATTGGGTAATATTCACCACGACCTAGGAATAATGTGTGGTGTTTATCTGCAAAGTCTGTCGCCAGCTTTTCAATTTCTTTATCGAAGGCTAAGGCTTTTTCAACTTGTGCTGGTAATGAATGTAATGCTTTCACGATCTCAGCTTCTTTTTGCTTGCTGATAGTGCCTTGCTGTTTACCAATTGCAGTCACTAAAATTAACATTGCTGCCAATTGTGTTGTGAATGCTTTCGTTGATGCTACGCCGATTTCTGTTCCTGCGCGTGTCATAAATGCAAGGTCAGATTCACGTACTAATGAAGAGCCTGATACGTTACAAATTGACATTGCCGACATGTAACCTTTCTCTTTCGCTAAACGTAACGCCGCTAATGTATCTGCTGTTTCCCCTGACTGAGACAATGTCAGTAATAAGCTGTTTGGACGAACCACAAAGTCGCGGTAACGGAATTCAGACGCGATTTCAACATCACAACTTACGCCAGCTACAGCTTCAAACCAATAACGTGCCGCCATGCCTGAGTTGTATGACGTACCACAAGCGATGATTTGAACGTGTTCTACTTTAGATAAGATTTCTTTTGCACCATTACCAATGCTTTCAACTAAAATGCTGTCTTCATTAATACGGCCTTCCAATGCACTTAATAATGCAGTTGGTTGTTCAAAGATTTCTTTTTGCATGAAGTGACGGTATTTACCTTTACTACCAGCATCTTGCTCAACCGTTGATTCGATGATTTCACGTTCAATTGCTTTACCATTATGATCAAACACATTCACGTCACGACGTGTAATTTCTGCTACATCACCTTCTTCAAGGTAAGTAAAACGACGTGTTACGTTTAATAATGCAAGTTGATCTGATGCTAGGAAGTTTTCACCAACACCGTGACCTATAACGATCGGACTACCTGAACGAGCAACCACTAAACGTGATGGGTCGCGACTATCCAATGCCACCATGCCGTAAGCACCATCTAATTGTGGTACTGCTTTTTGTACTGCTTCACGTAATGAACTAGAGGTTCTTAATTCCCATTCCACTAAATGCGCAATGACTTCAGTATCGGTTTGTGATTGAAAAACATAACCACGTTCTTGTAATAAAATACGTAGCGGTTCGTGATTTTCGATAATACCGTTATGTACGATAGAGATATCAGCTGAAACATGTGGATGTGCATTCGCTTCAGAAGGTTCGCCGTGAGTCGCCCAACGTGTATGCGCAATACCTGTGCCGCCCATTGTATTTAAATCTGCAACGGCATCGGCTAATTCTTTCACTTTACCTAAACGACGAACGCGCGTTAATTTACCTTCGCTATCAACAATGGCAACACCTGCAGAATCATATCCGCGATATTCTAATTTTTTTAAACCTTCGATTAAGATTTCAGATACTTCTCTTTGCGCAACTGCACCAACGATACCGCACATAATTTTCCCCTTCAGAATAAGTGTTTAAATCCACCGAGCAATGACTATTTGTTCACTAGATTTAGAGTTAATAAATAATTAACGCTACTTTAGTGCATTTTCAAACCAAAATCACGCACAAAACAGCACAAACATGCAAAAAACTTAAATTTGTAATAAAAAATGCAAATAAAACTATGAAAAGCGCACAAATATGCAAGTTGTAACATAAATTTATATAAAATCAGGCTACACGTTCGTATTTTTAATGTTGGCTATTCACTTATATTCAATTACTGTTTAAAGTTACAGCTCTTATGTTACAGATTGGAAACACCATGTTTAATCACTCGCTTAATCAAATATTGTCTTTAATCTGGAAATTACTCACCGTCCTTATTATTCCAATTATTATTTTTTTCTATATTAAAATTATAGACACCTGCTATACGCCATTTAGCTTTGCTGATTTGGACCAAGGCAAAAACATACACAAATGGTTAGTGTTAGCACTCTACCTTGCTTTTTTATTATGTTGGAATCGATTAAACCCGTTCGTTAAAACTATTTTGAAAAAATTGGAATACTAAAATGCCAATGGATCTGATTGTTAATAATATTCAGCTTTTACTTTTTATGTTAAGTGGCTCGCTGTTTGTTGTTTTATTATTGGTTGTGATCGCCTATTCGCGTAATAAACAGAAATTAATCTCACAGCATCTTGAGTTTAAATTAGCTGAACAAAACCTTGAGCATCAAACGCAATTGAGCCAACAACAACAAGTTCAAATTGAAGATTTAACCTTGCATAACGAAAGCTTACAAATACAGGTAAATAAACTCACTTCTCGGCTTAGAGAATCTGACGTGCGTTTACAAGCTGGCGAACAGCGTTTAAAGGACCAACAAGCCACAGAGGCGAAGTTAAGCCAACAGTTTGAAGTGTTATCGCAACGCATTTTCCAAGACAAATCTACGCAGTTTAAGCAGCTTAATGAGCAATCCATCAAACAGTTATTAGATCCTTTAAGCACGCAATTGGAAGGGTTTAAGAAACAGGTTAACGATTGTTATATTAATGAAAGCAAAGAACGCTTTAACTTGAAACGTGAAATTGACCAACTCGCTAACTTAAATAGCTTGATGCATCAGGAGACACAAAATCTAACCAATGCGTTAAAAGGCGATAACAAGCAACAAGGTAATTGGGGTGAAGTGGTTTTACAGCGTATTTTAGAAAACTCAGGTTTACGCGAAGGCCATGAATACCAAACACAAGTGAATTTGAAAGATACGGAAGGGCAGCGATTCTTACCCGATGTGGTGGTTAATTTACCGCAACAACGCCATATTATTATCGACTCTAAAGTGTCTTTGGTTGCCTACGAACGTTATTTTAATAGCCAAGATGTCTCCGAGCAGAAGCAAGCGATTGAGGCGCATTGTTTATCCATTCGTCAACATATTAGAGGCTTAGGCAAAAAAGACTATCAGGATTTAATTGGCACCAATACATTAGATTATGTGTTGCTCTTTGTTGCCGTTGAGCCAGCCTTTATCAGCGCCTTAGATCACGACCCAAGTTTAGTGCAATTAGCGTTAGATCATAATATTCTACTGGCAAGTCCAAGTAACTTGATGATTGCTTTGCGAACCATTGAAAACCTATGGCGTTTTGAGCATCAAGAGAAGAATGGACAACTGATCGCGCAGCAAGCCAGTAAGTTATACGATAAGTTACGCTTATTCAGCGATAGCTTTTTAGAAGTGGGTTCGCAGTTAGATAAAGCGCAGAAAACCTATACCAGCGCAGTTAAGCAGTTGAGCTCAGGTCGAGGCAATTTGATTCAACAAGCAGAACAACTAAAAGGTTTAGGCGTACCGATTAAACGACCAATAGCAGAACAACTCACTGAGCATAATCAATCAGATAAATCGGTAAGTGATGCGGACGATAAACAGCTAAACTAATAGCGTTTTAATTTTATTCTCAAACCATTGGTAACGTATAGGCAATTGTCGGTAACGTTTTTGAGTTAAATATAAAGCCTCTTGAACGCTTTGCTGTAAGGGAAAAACACGCAATTTAGATTGTTGCTCAAACTGTAAAACAGCACGTTTGGGTAACACTGTAAAACCCACTCCTTCAGCAACAGGCAAGAGTATTTGTTGTAACTGATTAACATAACCTTTGATGTTTAAACTTTCCGCTCCTTTGTATTCTTCCTTAAAATTCGCTGAAAACACTTTTTCTATAAAATGTAATCCGTCTGGATGATTAATAAAACCTATTTGATTCAGCTCTTTAAATCCGCATTCTGCATTCACTTCAATGCTTGCTGGTAACACTAATTGCAGCTCTTCAACGCCCACTAATGTTTGCTTTAATTGTTCATGAAACGTTTCAACGGTAACAATGCCAAGGTCAACTTGGTTAGTTAATAAGTCATTAATGATATTTTTATTCGGCGCAGCTTCTACGGAAATGGTTAACTGAGGATGTAATGTTTGCTGCTTAATAAAATGCGGATATAAAAAGCTTGCGATAGAGCCTGAACAGGCAAGTGAACAATTGCCTTGGTTTGGATCATCTTGATTAATTTGCTCGCTTAACTGATCTTCTAAAGAGCGCATCGTTAAACCTGTTTGATAGAGTTTTTCTCCCGCTAGCGTTAACTCAAACCGTTTACCATAACGCTGCAACAATAAAGTATCAAAGTGTTGCTCCAGTTTTTTTATATGCTGAGTCACACCCGGTTGCGTCATAAACAACTGATCCGCGGTTTTAGTGAAATGCCCTGTCTCAACCAGTTTCATAAACGTCGTTAAATGCTTTTGATTGATCATTTTAAATTCTCTTTGAGGGCTTTTATCCAAAACCACATCATAACAAAATATTATTAAAGTGATAACAAATGATAATTTAACATACCATTCATTGTTCTTTATTATCTTCCTAACTTAAACAGGTTCATTAAAAGGAGATAAATAATGAGTAATGCTTACCCACGTAGTTTTTCACATATTGGTATTTCGGTACCGGATTTAGAAGCGGCAGTAAAATTTTATACTGAAGTATTAGGTTGGTACACCATCATGGCGCCAAGCGATGTTGTTGAAGATGATAGCGCGATTGGTGAAATGTGTACCGATGTATTTGGTGCAGGTTGGGAACGTTTCCGTATTGCGCACTTATCGACAGGCGATCGCATTGGCGTTGAGTTATTTGAATTCAAAAACCAAGAGAATCCTGAAGATAACTTTGAATACTGGAAAACAGGTATCTTCCACTTCTGCGTTCAAGATCCAAATGTTGAAGAGTTAGCCGATAAAATCGTTGCTGCTGGTGGAAAGCGTCGCATGAAAGAACCACGTTACTATTACCCAGGCGAAAAACCTTACCGCATGATTTATATGGAAGACCCATTCGGTAATATCTTGGAAATTTACAGCCACAGCTACGAATTACATTATGCTAGTGGCGCTTACGCAAGTAAGTAATGAGTCACTAACAGTCAATCTCATTGCAACGAGGTTGACTGTTTTGCTTTAAAAATGGGTTCGCCAGTTATTGCTTAAAATAATCATTGATAAGAGAAAACTCAGCTTGGATGGTTTACCTTCACTGTATTTATAATGATATCTGTTAACTTGTAGTTATCAGCTATTTTTTGATAAAAGATCACATGATTACCATTAACCGGATAGGTAATAAGACATGAGTCAATCTCAGGAATAATCTGAGTGATCTGCGTGTCCGCTTTAGTTAAAGAAGCCCCATCAATTAACTCTTCAACGTAAATATTCTCCCCTTCAACTAGCGATAGGGAAAGAGTACCTATATTTTCACTGTCTCTGGTAAATATCTTAGCTTCAACTGAGCGTAACAAAGAGCCGTTATCAAAGTCTTTTGACTGATATAACTCGATATTTGTAGGTATAGGTATTAATAGAAAGGGATCTTCAACTTGCTCAACCCGATGCAGCTTCACGTTTAGTATTTTTGAAATATTGGCAAGGTAGTCAGTTTTTATCTGAGTAAGCTGCAATATTTTTTGACTTAGTTCTGCACTGTTCATTATTTTATTTTCACCACCATCAAGAAAAACTTTATCCTATGATTTTTTAGAAAAACGATTCAGTTTTTCAGCCATAACCACGAACGACATTAAGTGAAACAATCAATGACTAACAACTAGCTTCATAAAACCAGAGTCGATGCTATTACTTTTTAACGACGCCAGAAATGACGCGTTAGCATTACCGCAACGGTTAATATTTCTAAACGCCCCATCAGCATACAAATCGATAACACCCATTTAGAAGCATTAGGTAATGCAGCAAAATTACCCGATGGACCAATTTCAGCCACTAAGCCCGGACCAACATTTGATACAGCAGTAATAGATGCGGTTAATGCTGTCATTGCTGGAGAGCCAAACAGAGCAAGCAATAAAGTTGCGGCAACGATAGTGGCGATATAAGCCATCACAAAAGCAATCAAAGAACGTAAGATTTCATCGCTCACATTACGATTATTATACTTCTGAGGGAATAAAGCATGTGGATGCATTAATAACATTAATTGGCGTTTTAATAGTGCAAAGGCAATTTGAAAGCGGAAGATTTTAATACCACCAGCCGTCGACCCAGAACAAGCACCTGTAAATAACAGACCAAAGAAGATAACGATACTGAAATCCCCCCAAGTCAAAAAATCATCCAAGCCAAACCCTGTCGTTGTGACCACAGAAACCACATTAAATAAGCTAAGGCGGATTGCATCTAGCCAAGAGAATTGGTGGGTAACTATCAGGTAAATACTTAAACTTAATGCACAAAATAAAACTAACTTTAAGAAGCCAAGAATTTGCGCATCTTGCCATAAGGGTTTCAGTGATTTTTTAGTAACCGCTCGGATCAATAATAAGAAGGGCAAACCACCTAAAAACATAAAGACAATAGCATTCCAATGCGCAAAGGTAGAAAAGTGTCCCATTGATCCATCTGAAGTTGAATAACCACCAGTCGAGATGGTTGTCATAGCATGATTAACCGCATCAAAGCTATGCATACCAGAAAGTCGGTATCCAATATAACAACAGAAGGTAAGTGCGATATAAACCAATAGAATATCAAGCGCGACACGACGGGTTTTAGATTCCGCTTTGTCTGACCAATCTGAAGATTCGGTTTGGAATAAACGCATACCTCCCACATTTAAGAAAGGTAAAATAGCTACACCCATCACGATGAAACCAACACCGCCTAACCATTGTAAAATGGATCGCCATAATAGAATGCTTTGCGGCATATTATCTAAACCATGTAATACAGTACTTCCCGTTGTGGTGATCCCTGACATGGTTTCAAAAAAGGCATCGGTATAACTAATGTGTTCGATAAACACAAAGGGCAAAGCAGCAAATAAACTCGCTAGAACCCAGACTCCAGTGGTTAATAAAAACATTTCCCTCACACCTAAATGCGAGCGATGTTTTTCATCACCTATATAAAGAAAAAAGATAGAGGCGATGTGCGTTATCACGATTGAAAAAACAAATTCAATCCCACCCAGCGTATTAGTGTAAAACGCTAGAATCATAGGGAAATACATAAATACTGCCATTTTCGACAATACTAATCCCGTGATAAAAAACAGCGGACGATAATTCATAAACGAATGCTTATAAGAAGAACGGACTTGGTTGGAATAATTTTTCGATGTCACTGATGTATTTTTTGTTCACTAGGAACAATATCACATGATCATCACTTTCAATGACGGTGTCATCGTGGGCAATTAATACTTGTTCGTCACGTACAATCGCACCAACACTAGTCCCTTTTGGCAGCTTCAGTTCAGACAACTCTTTGCCGACGACTTTAGACGTCATTTTGTCACCACGAGCGACAATCTCAATGGCTTCGGCAAATCCTTCACGTAATGAATAAACGTGCTTTAAATCGGCTTTACGAACGTGTGTTAACAGTGCAGACAAGGTTGCTTGTTGCGGAGAAATCGCGATATCAAGGATATTACCTTGGATCAAATCCACATAAGCATTACGTTGAATGAGCACCATGGCTTTTCGTGCACCTAAACGTTTTGCCAACATCGCAGACATAATATTGGCTTCATCGTCATTGGTCACAGTAATAAACAGATCGGTCTGCTCAATATGCTCTTCTAATAACAAATCTTGATCTGAAGAGTCACCACAAAAGACGATAGTATTAGATAAGGTTTCAGATAAATATTCTGCTCGACGGAAGTCTTTTTCAATTAACTTCACTGAGTTTTCTTTTTCTAAACGTCTCGCAAGGCTTTCACCAATATAACCACCACCCACAATCATAATGCGTTTATAAGGATGCTCAAGCTTTTGCATTTCACCCATAATGGCGCGGATATTTGGACTTGCTGTAATAAAGAAGACTTCATCATCAGCTTCGATAATGGTTGTACCCTGTGGGCGAATCGCTTTACCACGTCTAAAAATAGCGGCAACACGCGCTTCGATATTTGGCATATGTTCTTTTAGCGCTGATAGTGCGCTTCCTACTAAAGAACCACCGTAATAAGCTCGAATAGCCACTAAACCCACTTTACCATTTGCAAAGTTAGCAACCTGCATTGCCCCTGGATATTCAATTAGCTGTGCAATGTAATCACTCACTAACTTTTCTGGCGCGATAATGTGGTCAATAGGAAAAGCGTCTTTATTGAATAGCTCTTTCTCGTGCATTACGACACTTTGAGAACGAATACGCGCAATTTTTTTAGGTACATTAAATAAGGTAAAAGCGATTTGGCAAGCCACCATATTCACTTCATCGCTATTGGTCACGGCAATTAGCATATCGGCATCAATTGCGCCGGCATCACCTAATGTTTGAGGACTTGATGCGCTACCTTGTACAACACGTAAATCGAAACGGTCTTGCAGTTCTTGAAGCGCTTCGTGATTTTCATCAACCACGGTAATATCGTTATTTTCGCCAACTAAGTTTTCAGCTAAAGAAGCGCCAACTTGTCCTGCACCTAAAATAATAATTTTCATGTCATCTCACTGCTTATCAATTTACGCGTCGATACTTGATCGCTTACAGAGTTATAACGCTTTCTGTAATTTTGCGTAATAAAAACCATCCATCTTTTGCTCATTTGGCAAAATTTGGCGAGGTGTTACTTGTTCATTATATTGTGTAGATAATGGAATCAATGATGCATCGCTTGTTGTTTTTAAGAAATCATTAATCTGTAAATCGTTTTCATCGGGCAAAATGGAACAGGTTGCATATAACAACACGCCGCCCGGTTTCAATTTTTTCCACAATGCATTCAAAATATTTTTTTGTAGTGACACTAGTTCACTAATATCACTATCACGTCGTAACCAACGAATATCTGGATGACGACGTATAACTCCAGTTGCACTACAAGGCGCATCACATAAGATACGATCAAACTGTTCGCCATTCCACCAGTCGTCAGGTTTTGATGCGTCACCATGAATCACAGTCGCTTGTAAGTTTAAACGTGCTAAGTTTTCTTTTACGCGTAATAAACGCTTTTCATCAAAATCAACGGCAACCATTTGCTTAAGCTCAGGTTGTAATTCTAATGTATGAACGGTTTTTCCACCCGGAGCGGAACAGGCATCCAATACTAAATCATTAGGTTGTGCATCTAAGTAATGAGCGGCTAATTGTGCGGCACCATCTTGCACTGAGACCCAACCTTCTTCAAAGCCAGGTAGTTGATACACATCGCAGGCGTTTTCTAAACACAATGCATTGTCGTTAAACTCTGCAATTTCAGCGGCCTTATCCTGCGCTTTTAGTAAATCAAGATATTGCTCACGATCATGAAAACGTGAATTTACGCGTAACCACATCGGTGCTTGCTGATTATTTTCAGTCATGATTTGCGCTGCTTTTTCTTCACCATAAGCGGCTTGCAAACGTTTCACTAGCCAACTTGGATGACAATATAATAAAGCAGGTTGTTGATCCGCTTGCTCAATCAGGCTTTCTTGTTCACGTAAGAAACTTCTTAAAACGCCATTAACCATCCCTTTTAACGCGGGCTTTTTAAGCGCTTTCGCACCATTAACCGTTTCTCCTACTGCCGCATGACTTGGAATGCGCGTATACAATAATTGGTAAATCCCCACCAGAATCAAAAAATGTAAATCACGTTGTTTGCCGGTTAATGGTTTTTTCATTAACGAACGACAAAAGAAGTCTAAACGAGGAAGGGTGCGTAACACACCGTAACAAAGCATTTGCACTAAGGCTTTGTCTTTAGGCGATAGGTCTTGCTGAATAGCTGGCAATGCTTGCGATAATGACTGCCCTTTTTCGACTACTTGATTTAACACTTTAGCCGCAATTGCACGTACATTCATTATCTTTAACCTTGTTCGAGTAAGTTGCTAGAAACGGTAAACAGTTCACGGCGGGAGTTTAATACATCTTGTACAGGCATGGCTTTTTTGCCTGCTAACTGAATCACTTCAAGGTTAAGTACGCCTTTACCAGTCGCGACTTGAATACCCTTTTTATCAACATTCACTATGGTGCCTGCTGGTTCATTGCTTGTGCTTGCTACTATCTTAGCTTGATGCACCTTAATAACTTGCCCTGCCCATTCGAAATAACTAATTGGCCAAGGGTTAAAGGCACGAATACAACGGTCGATAAACTCAGCGTCATCATTCCAATCAATTAACGCTTCACTCTTGCTTAGTTTCTTCGCGTAAGTGGCTAAGCTTTCATCTTGCTTTTCTGCTGTTAATTCACCAGCTTGTAATTGCTTAATGGTTTCAATTAATACTGATGGTGCTTGTTTGGCGACTTTGGCATATAGAGAAGCACTGGTTTCATCGGCATCAATCGGGCAAGTGACTTTTTTAAGCATATCGCCCGTATCCAGGCCTTCGTCCATTTGCATAATAGTCACACCTGTCTCTTTATCACCCGCCCAAATAGCGCGTTGGAAAGGTGCTGCACCTCGCCATCTTGGTAATAATGAACCATGTACATTTAAGCACCCTAAACGCGGTGTGGTTAAAACACTGTTTGGTAAAATTAAACCGTAGGCAACCACTATCATCAGGTCAGCATTTAACGAAGCAAGTTGTTCTACGCTTTCTGCTTGTTTAAAGTTTTCTGGTTGATAAACAGCAATATCATTAGCTAAAGCCACTTCCTTTACTGCACTTGCCGTTAGTTTTTTGCCGCGCCCTGCTGGACGGTCTGGCTGGCTATAAACCGCCACAACATTAAAGTCAGCATCAATTAATGCTTGTAAATGATTAGCAGCAAAATCAGGCGTACCAGCGAAGATAATATTTAACTTTTCCAAAGAACAACCTTAGATAATATGTTTAGACACGTTATAAAAATAAAAAATTTGAAAGCAAAGGTTTATGCGAATTTTTTATTTTGACGCTTTAGTTTTTCTAACTTGGTTTTAATACGCTTTTGTTTTAACGACGATAAGTAATCGATAAACAGCTTACCTTTTAAATGATCTAATTCGTGTTGAATACAAACCGCTAATAAACCGTCAGCTTCTATCACTTGTTTTTCGCCATCCAAATCTAAATATTCGAATGTCACAAATTCAGCACGCTCAACTTCTGCATTAGTATCTGGAACAGATAAACAACCTTCTTCGGAGATTTCTACACCCGATGTATCAACAATCGTTGGGTTAATTAAAGCCATTGGTTGATCACGCGTATCAGAAACATCAATAACTACGATGCGTTGATGTACGTTTACCTGTGTTGCCGCTAAGCCAACACCATTTTCGTCATACATAGTTTCGATCATATCAGCGACTAACTTCTTGATCTCTGGTGTGATTTCTTCAACTGGTTTAGCGACTGTTCTTAAACGGTCATCTGGAAAATGTAAAACGTCAAGTATTGGCATAATATTCTTAGCTCATGGTTAATATTTTAAAGAAGGGTAATTCTAGTCATTTCCTTTTACAAAAAACAGTTTTATTACTTATATTTATTAACTGGGTTGACGAACAATAAGGTAATGCGAGCAATGAAATACAAACTCATGCTGTTATTTGTCACTGGTATTGCGTTGTCATTAACACTTAAAGCGCAAGAGCTGGAAACTAAATCACCTCGAACTTACATTGTAAAAGAAGGAGATACGTTATGGCAGCTTTCTGCCAACTTATTAGATAACCCAATGTTATGGCCCAAACTATGGAAAAATCTAACTCAAATAAATCAATCGACACAAAGTCCTCATTTAATTTATCCCGGAGATCAATTAACTCTGCACTGGATAAAAGACGAACCTCAATTAGCTTACAAGCGAAAGATTAAGCTATCTCCAGATGCAAGACTGCAAGAGAAGGTAAATCCTATTTCAATCATTCCTACCACTAGCTTTGCGGATTTTGTATCTGGCAACCTAATTGTTAACCCAGAGCAACTACAAGCAATGCCTAGATTAGTGAATATGACCCCTACAAAAACTCGATTTATCGAAGGTGATATTTTTTATGCTGCAGGGCAGTTCAAGCAAGATCAAAGATATGGTGTTTATCGTTTAGGAAGTACTTTTAAAGACTTGCTCACTGGCGAAGCATTAGGCACTGAACTACTATTTATTGGTTATTCAAAAGTATTACTGGAGACAAATAATCCAAAAGTACATTTGGGACAGAAAGTAACATCGCACCGTTTCATTAAAAGCACTAAGGAAGCGCGAGAAGGTGATTTAATTGCACCTATTACTGAATATGAAAACGTGTTTAACAATCTCGTCCCCCGACTTGTCTCCCACAATGTGAAAGGACATATACTCGCTGTTAAAGATAACCAAACAGAAGCTGCACAATGGGATGTTGTCATAATTGATAAGGGTAAACGAGAGCAATTAAAATTAGGCTCTGTTTTTTCAGTTTTAATCTCTCAACCCAATCAATTAAGAGGTGAGGTTATTGGCGAGTTAATGGTGATTAACGTTTATGAAAAAGTCAGCGTTGCAGTGGTGTTACATGCAAAACAAGCAATGCGAGTGGAAAATAAAATACAAGGTGGATTGAAGAAGCAATAAAGCGCCATTAAATGCAAAGGGAGCTTAAATGCTTTTTCATTAAGAGAGGTTATTATTCAGCATAATCTATTTGATTCCGAATCCAATAACACACCATCACAGAGCGATCTTTATTATTGGATTGCTTTGGATGCGATCCCTTCATTGCAGAAACGTAAAATTTTTACTTTGCTATCGCACTACAGCATTGAACAACTATTTAGCCTTAACGCAGAACAACTAGCAAAGCACAAACTTAAACCAGAGCAAATTAATGCTTTCCTCGCCCCCAATTCAACACACATAACACATTGCTTAGAGTGGCAAGAAAGTGCAGCGGATAATCATATTATCAGTTATGGCGATCCACGTTATCCTGCGTTATTAAAACAAATTACTAGCCCTCCTTTATTGTTGTATGCACAGGGAGATTTAAGCCGACTTGAAGCATCACAAATCGCCATCGTGGGTAGCCGAAGTTGTACTCCCTATGGACAACAAAAAGCTCATGATTTAGGCAAACATCTTGCACAAGCCGGATTCACTGTTACCAGTGGATTGGCGATTGGTGTTGATGGCATGGCACATCAAGGCGCTTTAAAAGGAAGTGGTTCAACAATTGCGGTTCTAGGGACTGGCTTAAACAATATTTACCCGAGACGACACGTTAAGATAGCTTCTGAGATACGAGAAAAGGGATTATTATTATCTGAATTTTGGCCAAACGCGCCTGCTTATCCGAGCAACTTTCCAAGACGTAATCGTATTATTTCAGGATTAAGTATTGGCACCTTAGTGATTGAGGCCTCTTTAAGAAGTGGTTCATTGATCACTGCACGTTATGCTTTAGAGCAAAATCGCGATGTCTTTGCATTACCCGGTTCGGTGGATAACCCACAAGCCTGCGGTTGTTTAAAGCTGATCCAGCAAGGCGCGAAATTAGTGTTGGATGCTAATGATATTATTACTGAATATCCAGAATTAAACATTAGCGAAGCGATACATCAAAAACAGCATAAACCCACTAAAAATAAACATTTTTTGTTAGATATGATTGATTACCACCTCACTAGTTTTGATACCATTTTAGCGCGTAGTGGTTTGGATGTGGTGACCTTACAAAATGAGTTAATAGAATTAGAGATAAATGGTATAATCATCGCCCAACCGCAAGGTTATATTAAGTTAGAAGGTTAGTTATGTTCGAAATTATCATGTATCTCTTTGAAAGTTATATCCAAGTTGATCAAACGATGGAGCTTGATACACAAGAGGTTACCGATGAATTGATCCAAGAAGGCTTTCAAAAAACTGACATTACTAAAGCGCTAGAATGGTTAGACAAGCTAGCGAATATGCATAACCAAGACCCTGAAAGCAAAACGTCTGCTGAACAAAAAACATCACACCGTATTTACAGCAAAATAGAACAACGCCAAATATCGGTGGAATGTCGCTCATATATTAGCTACCTAGAAGACGCAAAAATATTAACCACTCATACTCGTGAAATGGTGATTGATTGTGTGATGTCATTAGACAGCGCAGAATTATTATTAGAAGATTTGAAATGGTTAATCCTAATGGTGCTATTTAATGATCCCGTTAGTGATGATGCATTTTTACAATTAGAATCCATGTTAATGGATTTTGAGGAAGGGTTAATCCACTAAAATGGCCAACTTAGAT
The DNA here is from genome assembly GCF_004378355.1 of Psychromonas algicola. GTDB lineage: Bacteria > Pseudomonadota > Gammaproteobacteria > Enterobacterales > Psychromonadaceae > Psychromonas. The sequence continues at coordinate 38,456 of NZ_SNUB01000005.1, read as the reverse complement.
ACTCACCATGAAAAAGTAACAGAAGCTTGCCCCAAGTGTGCTTCTCCGTTACATATTAGAAATGGTAAACAAGGCCCTTTTTTAGGTTGTAGCGCTTACCCTGAATGCGATTATTTACGTCCACTGCATGAAAAAAGTGAAGTAAAAAAAGTATTAACAGGCAGTAGTTGCCCACTTTGTAAAAATGAGTTGGTATTAAAACAAGGTCGCTTTGGTCTATTTATTGGCTGTAGTGATTACCCAAACTGCGAGCATACCGCACAGCTTTCAGAACAAAACAAACCACAAGAAAATCCAGAAAAAGAGCAAAGCATTGCTTGTCCAAGCTGTAAAAATGGCCATTTAATTCAACGCCAATCGCGCTTTGGTAAAACTTTTTATGCCTGTGATAACTATCCAGCTTGTAAATATGCAGTTAATGATAAACCTGTTAACGAGCCTTGCCCTGAATGTGATTGGCCGATTATGGTTGAACGAAAAACCAATACCGCATTGCGCTTAATATGCCCTAAAAAAAGCTGTGGTTACCGAAGTAAACCGCTATAATTTCGAGCAAAGGGCAATTGCCTATCAATTGATACAATTCAAATTAAACTGTAACCCACTGAACATATAATTTTAAAGTTGATTTCCAATGACTCATTACAATCTTTCTGATGCCCTTAATGCATTACAAACCGAAGGCGTTATTGCTTACCCTACTGAATCTGTTTTTGGTCTTGGTTGTGATCCAGACTCCGATCTCGCGATTCAAAAGATTCTCGATTTAAAACAACGCCCAGCACATAAAGGGCTCATTTTAATTGCTTCAAATATTGAACAACTAGAGGCTTACGCTGATTTTTCAACACTGAATGAAACCTTACTTAACAACGTGAAAAAAACATGGCCGGGCCCTTTTACTTGGGTGGTACCTGCACAGGAAAGTCTTTCTAAATTAATTAGTGGAGATTTTGATAGTGTTGCGGTGCGAGTGAGTGATCACCCCGTTGTGCAAGCATTATGTAATGAGTTCAATAAACCGATTATATCCACCAGCGCAAATTTATCAGGTTTAGACGCTTGCATCACAGCAGAGCAAGTTGAGCAGATGTTTGTTGGCAATGATTTATTAGATTACGTGATCAATGAACCCGTTGCTGGATTAGCTAACCCATCACAGATTCACCTTGCGTTGACTGGCGAACGATTACGCTAAGCGTTTAGCTGCAGTAAGCATTTACTTTAGACTCTTGTTGCAAGCTCATTATGCAATGGTTAATACTACTATTTTTAAAGGATGATTATCGTCAAAAGAAGGAAAGTCTTGATGGCAATCTAACCATTCAACAGCACTCACTGAACGCCCTTGTTTTTCAACACAACGCACTAAGCTATTAAACCAAGCTTCTTTATCTACCTTAGCCACATTATTGCAGCAAACAATCATGCCACCAGACTTAGTCGTTAATAAAGCAGGTTTAAATAAACTCTGATAGTCATTCACTAAATCCACAGTACCAAAAGCACTTTTAGCAAAACGAGGCGGATCTAAAAAAACTAAATCAAACTGCGAAGCTGACATTTTAGGATAACTCGGCAATTTTTTATTACCGCGGCTTGCGACTTTTAAACCTGCTAATTGGCGAAGTGCTGGGAAAGCATCACTTTGGATAAACTGACAAACCGATTCTACACCGTTTAATTCAGCATTTTTTCTACCCGCAGCTAACGCAAACGATGAAAAGTCCACATTCACAACACGTTTAGCACCACCCACAGCGGCTGCCGTTCCGATACCGCAAGTATATGAAAATAGATTTAATACGCTTTTTTTATGACTGTTAGCTTTAACAAATTCACGGCCCACGCGCATATCTAAAAACAATAATGGGTCTTGCCCTTCATGGCGTAATTTACTTGTAAATAAAATACCGTTTTCAGAAATAACTTGTTCTGACTGTGAATATGTTTCCGCAGTTAGTTCAAGTTGATTAATAATGCGCGAATTCTTGTTAGACCGATCGTTATACACAATGGGTAAATCAAATAAATCCACCAATACATCACTGATTGAATTTAATTCTGTTTCGCTGAGCGTTTCATGAAAGGTTTGAATCAACCAAGCATCACCATAACGATCAATATTCAATCCATTCACACCTTCAACGGTACCGTGAAAGACACGAAAACAATCTGTCTTTGCTATATCAGCAGAAGGGTTAATTAAAGGATTAATAAGATCGGCACGTTTTGTTAACGCACTGATTAATAAAGCAGTTATTGGCATAATCAAAAACTCATAAAAGAGAAACAGCTATTCAGCAAAGACTAATGCCAGATAATGAAGCGCTATAATACCAAACCACATCAGTTAACAAAACAAAAACCAAGCTATTTATAAATAGCTTGGTTTTTTAGTTCATTGGGCTTTTTTACGAAAGCTCAGGGTTATGCGCTTCTTTTTAAAAATGAGTTAATAAGCAAACAGCCCCTTATGATTTATTATCTAAAATGCCACTTAAGCGCGTTAAGATTAAAGCAATAAAAACAATTAAAGCGCCAACCCAAGGTGTATTCATCAAACCAAATTCAGAAACAATCAATCCACCTGTCCATGCACCAAGCGCAATACCGACATTAAACGCCGCGATATTTAAACCAGAAGCAACATCAACGGCATGCGGTGTATATTTTTCTGCTAATTTAACCACATAAACTTGCAAGCCAGGAACACTACCAAAAGCAAACGCGCCCCATATTAAGATAGTTAATACTGCCGTTATCGGATGCGGTGCGGTATAAGTAAACATAACTAATACGGCAATCAGTCCAGTAAAAATAAGAGTTAACGCTTTGATTGGTCCCATTTTATCTGCCATTTTTCCGCCCAAAATATTACCGAAGGCAACTGAAACACCATATACCAACATCACTAAGCTAATTGCACTAGGTTTAAAACCTGAAACTTCCTCTAATATCGACGCTAAAAATGTAAACGCAGTGAAAGTACCACCGTAACCTAACGCGGTAATGGCATAGACTAATAACAACCTAGGTTCAGTTAATACTTTAACCTGCGCAAATAATTTAGCTGCCTTCGGTTGTTGTAAATCATTTGGCACTAATAAGAGACTACCAATCAAAGCAATAACCCCCAATAATGCAACAGTTAAAAACGTTGCTTGCCAGCCAAAGTGTTGGCCAATGTAAGTACCTAAAGGAACGCCAGTCACTAACGCAACAGTTAAGCCTGTAAACATGATAGCGATTGCACTAGCTGCTTTTTCTTTGCTTACTAACCCTGTTGCAATGGTTGAACCTATAGAAAAGAATACGCCATGAGCTAACCCTGTCATAATCCGCGCGACCACTAGACTACTATAGCCGGGTGCTTGCCACGCAAGTAAGTTACCAATAACAAATAAAGCCATCACTGATAGCAATACATATTTACGGTTCCATTTTCCCGTTAAAGCAGTTAGCACTGGGGCACCAACGGCAACACCCAATGCATACAAGCTAACGAGTAACCCAGCAGAAGGCAAAGATACTTGTAAGTCTATTGCCATGGTGGGAATTAATCCGACAATCACAAACTCCGTGGTCCCTATTGCAAAAGCGCTTAACATCAAAGCATATAAAGCTAATGGCATAATTTTTTCTCTCTTTTATTGTTGGCTATATCAATGACACACCTGAGTGTCGTTGCTAATGTTTCAAGTATTATGCTCAGCATCGTTGTTGACAAAAACAGTGTTTATTACAAATTTCTTTTGTTATAACTACAAATATATAAATGCCAGTGTGAAAATAAGGGAAACTCAATGCAAACACGTTCCGATGATTTAGCCATATTATTAGCAGTTGTTGATAATGGAGGGTTTTCTGCCGCAGCTGAAGCGCTTAACATACAAGTCGCACGAGTTTCTCGCTCAGTAAGTAAAGTAGAAAGCCAATTAGGCGTCTCCATTTTAAATCGCACAACGCGTCGTATTGAAGTTACCAATGAAGGGCAGTTATTTATTGAAACCATTCGGGATGGTCTATCGCAACTGCACAAAGCAGAGGAAGAGCTTGTCTCTCGTGGTGAATTACCAAAGGGGCATTTAAGGATCGATGCTGCGAGCCCTTTTGTCTTCCATCAATTAGTCCCCTTGATACAGCCTTTTAAAGAAGCCTACCCAGACATTACATTAGCGCTCACCTCCAACGAAGGCATTGTTGATTTATTAGAGAAAAAAACTGACCTAGCGATCCGTATTGGCCGATTAGAGGATTCAACATTACACGCTCGCCTTTTAGGTAAAAGCCCATTACACATTGTCGCATCTCCAAATTACCTCGCTAGACGAGGAGTTCCAGTAAGCACTGCTCAATTATCAGAGCATGATTTGATTGGTTTATCTGGAGCAAAAACGCTTAACCAATGGCCATTAAAAGGGTTTTCAACAATTCAACCTAGCATTACCTCGAGCAATGGTGAAGCCGTTCGACAATTAGCATTAGCAGGTAATGGTATTGCTTGTTTATCGGCTTTTATGGTTAAAAAAGATATTGATGCAGGATTATTAGTTAAGCTATTGGATCATGAGAGATTACTTAATAACGATAGGGAAAGGATTAATGCGGTTTATTACAAATCCTCAGCGATTGCTAAACGAATTTCAGCTTTTATCGATTTTATACAACCAAAGTTATCATTATAAAAACGGTTTCCTAGAAAAATCGCTGCTATAGATACCCTGAATCACTATGACATGGTAAATTATCCTTACTAAATTTATTGAAATTGGAGCTCACATGGATCAGTACGCTGTTTTTGGCAATCCCATCAAACATAGTAAATCGCCATTTATTCACACTTTATTTGCCAACCAAACTCAACAGCCTATGAGCTATGGGATTATTGAAGCTCCCGTCGATGGTTTCAAAGAAGCCGTTCAAGCTTTCTTTGAGCAAGGCGCAAAGGGCTGCAATATTACAGCACCATTTAAAGAAGAAGCTTTCCAGTTCGCACAATCATTAACTGACCGAGCGCGTTTAGCTGGAGCTGTTAATACATTAAAGAAAACCGACGATGGTTTAATTATTGGTGATAACACCGATGGTGCAGGACTGGTTTTAGATTTAAAAAATAACCATGTCGATTTAGCTAACGCACGTATTCTCTTGTTAGGCGCTGGTGGTGCTGCACGTGGAGTGTGTAGCTCTCTATTAGCAGAAAAACCTGCGCAACTTACCATTGCCAATCGTACCTTTGAAAAAGCACAAACCCTAGCTTCTATTTTTGAACAGCTCGGCAATGTGAATGCCGTCGAGTTTGATCAATTAACGGGCCCTTTTGATGTAATTATCAACTCAACTTCAGCGGGTTTACACGGCAGTCTTCCTAATATTCCAAGCTCATTATTCACACCAGAAACGGCCATTTACGATATGACATATAACGCAGAGACCACCGCATTCAATGCTTGGGCAAAAGAAAGTGGTGCGCGCTTAACCATTGATGGATTAGGTATGTTAGTAGGACAAGCCGCTGAAAGTTTTGCTATTTGGCGTGGTGTAAAACCTGGTGCGAAACAAGTATTAAATGAATTACGTCATAACTTGGCCGGTTAACCTTTTTAGGGGCGCGGTATTTTCCAAAGAGTTAACTATGAATCAAGCCATTTTATTTTCAGACAATGAACGATATAACTCAATGATAAAAGCGCGGAATCACAAGATACTAGTGACACCGAAATATTGGGGGTATTTGAGTCTTCTCGCTTTGATATAGAAGATATCGCAGAACAAATGATTAACGATCAAGCATTTAGTGAAGATGGTAAGGTTTACCTATTGCCACTTTAAATAAAACAGATAGCAAACAAGAAGAGTGAATAGGAGATAAATATGCAAGAACATCGCATCAATGAAATTTTAGAGCTTATTAAGCCTTATTGGTTAAAAAATAAAGATTTAGGCTTATTAGAAATATTAAATCAAATTGCTAAAGAATCAGGGTTTGATAAACCTGTGACTGAATTAACTGACGAAGTTATTATTTATCATTTAAAAATGGATCAGACAGAAAAAGACGCAATGATTCCTGGTATTGCAAAAGATTGTGAAGACGATTTTCAAACCGCATTATTAAAAGCGCGCGGATTACTTTAAAACTTTAAATTGAAGCGAGGTCAGTTTATGTTAGAAAGCTATAAAACCATGGATATTAATATGTTATTAAGCATTGTTAATATGAAATTACGCAATGAAAAAGAGTCTCTTCAAGACTTTTGCATCACGTATCAAATTGACGAACAAGCACTAATAGAGCGATTTAACACAAACCACTTACATTACGATGCAACGCAAAATCAATTTAAACAAGATGAATAAACATGACCAAGAGAGTGGCAAGTCATCATTTGTCGCTCTTTTTAACCAGAGGCATTAAAAACAAAGCAAACCATCACATTATTTCCACTCTACTCTAAAAAACGTTAAAAAAATTTAACTTTTTTATTTCTAAAAAAACAAGTAAAACTCGGAAACATAAACACGTAACACATTGTTTTTATTGCAAACAAATCAAAAACCACACAAATACAAATGATATCGAGTATCAGTTAAAAAATGAACAGGTATTTTTGTTTTATTGATTACATTTATTCCTTAATAATTCCTTTATAATCGCGAGATTATCCATATTAGGAGTTAAAGATGACTCAACAAATCAAAATAAAAGAGATCAAGACAACTCACAAAGAGAGTGCCGATCGTTTTAATCCAAGTAATCGAATTTATGTACGTGCTGCTTATGGTTTTTTTCAGAAAATTCGTAAGTTAACGGGTTGGGGATTAATTTTATTCTTTGTTGGATTACCGCTACTTCGCTGGAATGGTGCGCAAGCCGTTTTATTTGATATTGATAAACAGCAATTTCACTTATTTAACATGACTCTTTTCCCTCAAGATTTAACCTTGCTTGCGTGGACCTTTATCATTGCCGCTTTTGCATTATTCTTTTTTACCACTTATTTAGGTCGCGTTTGGTGTGGTTATACTTGTCCACAAACAGTTTGGACGTTTATCTTTATTTGGTTTGAAGAGCGTTTTGAAGGGTCTGCTAATAAACGTAAACGACTCGATCAAATGCCATGGGACTTTAATAAACTGTGGCGAAAAACAGCCAAACACACAAGTTGGCTCATCGTTTCTTTATTAACCGCATTAGCATTTTGTTCTTACTTTGTTCCTGTGGATAAACTTTACATCGACTTTTTCACGGGTCAAAGCAGCATGTTAGTGTTGTTAATGATTGCGATTTTTGCTGGTTCAACTTATGCCAATGCAGGCTGGATGCGTTCAATTTTCTGTATCCATATGTGCCCTTATTCTCGCTTCCAATCAGCCATGTTCGATAAAAATACTTACAGCGTTGGTTATGATGCAACACGCGGTGAAGCACGTGGCCCTCGTTCTCGTAAACTAGATCGTTCTGAAACAGATCTAGGTGACTGTGTTGACTGTGACTTGTGTGTGCAAGTTTGTCCTTCTGGTATCGATATTCGCGATGGTCTTCAATACGAATGTATTAACTGTGGTGCTTGTGTTGATGCTTGTGATGAAACCATGGATAAAATGGGTTATCCGCGAGGATTAATTTCTTATACTTCAGAACAAAAATTAGAAGGTAAAGAAACAAAAGTATTACGTCCTAAGATTGTCGGTTATGGCTTGATGCTATTGCTTATGATGGGATTATTCATCGCTAATTTTGCAACATTAGCCAAGGTTGAAATGGAAATCGTACGCGATAGATCAGCGCTGTATAGAGAAAATGTAGATGGGTTAATTGAAAATACTTACACTCTAAAAGTATTAAACAAAACTGTTGAAACTCAGCAATATAAGATTAGCTTTACCGGCTTAGATGAAGCGGTGTTAATTGGCCCAGAAACCATTAGCCTAACAACGGGTGAAATATTTACTCAACCAATTTCAATTGCTGTTGACCCTTATGATATTAAAGCGAAAAAAGTCACGATCACTATCAAGCTAACCAATGTAAACGACGGTGAAGTGATTGAGCAAGATACTTCTTTCTTTCTTAACCTCTAATCATTAATATCAAACTCTATAAAGGCGCTTTCGAGATATTCCTCAGCGCCTTTTTTATTGGAGAAAAACAATGGTCAACGCGAATTTAACCTATCAAAGCCTGACACCAGAATGCCAGTTAGACGCATTAGCGAGTATTGGTATCTATCCTGAAACAGGACTCTTAGCTTTAAATTCTTACGAAAATAGAGTGTATTCATTCGTTGATGAGCAGCAAATGCGTTATGTGGTTAAGTTTTATCGCCCTGAACGTTGGAATGAACAACAGTTATTAGAAGATCATCAATTTAGTGAACGCTTACTCTCAGCTGGTTTAAACCTTTCAGCACCGATTGCTTTTGAAGGTAAAACATTACATAGTTTTGCGGGTTATTATTTTGCCTTATTCAATAATCTTTCTGCTCGCTCATTGGCGGTAGATAATATTGATAGCTTATATGATGTAGGTATCGCACTAGGGCAATTACATAAAGTTGGTGAAAAACATCAATTCAAATATCGCCCTGCGCTTGATGTAATAGAAACCATTCAACAGGCTGCAAATGGTTTAATGAATTGTGTTTATATACCCACAACAATCAAAACACCTTTGCTAGAAACCATTGCTAACATTGAAAACAAAATTAGCCATCTTAATAAACAAACACTTCCAATGATCGCTATTCATGGTGATGCACATGCAAGCAATATTCTATTAAAAGATGAACAACCTTATTGGGTTGATTTTGATGACTGTAAAATGGGCCCTGCTGTTCAAGATATTTGGATGCTGTTAAATGGTGATAAAACCGACCAGCAATTACAATTATCAATGATTTTAGAAGGTTACCAAGAAGAGCACGACTTCGACACACGCCAGTTAAGCGAGATTGAAAGTTTACGCACCATGCGTATAATCAATTATGTGAACTGGATCAACAGCCGTTGGTCAGATCCTGCATTTTCAAGGAACTTTCCATGGTTTACGACTGACCAATATTGGAAAGAGTTGTTACAATCGCTTCAGCAACAATTAATGCTACTCGATGAAGCACCCCTTACTCTCCAACCACAGTATTAATTTAATAATAATAAAATGAAAATAAAGGAACCAATAATGAAAAAGCTTTTTACTCTATTAATCGGGTTATGTTTATTGCCGTTAAGCGTTAACGCTGCAGACTTTAAAGAAGGCACTCACTACGATGTGATCAGCCGTACTGCGACAGATAAACCAGAAGTAATGGAGTTTTTCTCTTTTTACTGCCCACATTGTTTTGCATTTGAACCTTTAATGGGGCTGCTTGAAAAAGATTTAGATTCAAGCGTTGAAATTAAAAAGAACCATGTTAACTTTTTAGGTCAAAACATGGGTCCTAAAATTACTCAAGCGTACGCTGCTGCAAAAATCTTAAAAGTAGAAGATGAAGTCGCTAAAATCATTTTTGATGAAATTCATACTCAACGTAAATTAATTACAAGCGAGCAAGATATCTTAGATATTTTTGCAAAAGCCGGTGTAGAAAATAAAGATGCAACCAATGCATTACAAAGTTTCCCTGCAAATGGTCTCGCATCTCAAATGAGACGTAACACCGAAAGATTTAATATCCGTGGTGTACCAACACTGATTATTAACGGAAAATATAAAGTAAATACTGGTTCAATTAGAAGCACCGAAGAATTTACTGCATTAGTTTCGTTTTTAACTAAAAAAACTGACTAAAAACTAAACAACTATCTCATTAAAATAAAAAAGTCACCTTGGTGGCTTTTTTGTTTTTATGGCATAATAGCCCTCATCGAGATAGGGAGATGAACGTGAAAACCATGTTTAATAATGCCGCACAAATGAAAAGTGCGATTAAAGACCTGCATAACAATAAAGATTCGACTAAAGCGCAAGTTGTTGCGATCAGTGGGATTGAGGGAAGTGGTAAACGCGAGTTAACCGAAAAAATTGCAGCGGCTTTAAAACTTGAAGGCTTAAATGTCGCGGTTATCCATACGGATGACTGGGAAGCATGTAAAAGCATACGTTTTAACATAATGAATAGCCCTGAAGAATACTATCTAAATGCTTATCGTTTTGATGAAATGTTTGAACAGCTTGTACTGCCATTAAAATTATTTGGTAGCATCAAAACATCTGTTGATTTAGCCGATTCAGAATCACCTCGACGTGTTGATTATGATTTTGAGAATATCGATATTATTCTTATTGAAGGTGTTTACCTTATCCAAGAAGCTTATTTAGATCTTTATGATTACAGCTGTTGGGTAAAAAGTAATTTCGATAAAGCTTTTAAAAAGTTAAGCGAAAGCGTCAACGTAGAAGAATCACAGGAAGCGCTGGTTAATTTATTTGAGATGTTGATTAAGCCCGCAGGTCAATACCACCTTTATGCGGATGATCCGATTGGTAATAGTCGATCAATTTATCTCGAAGCAGAACCTACAACGGATGAATAATAACGCTTCGTTTTTTCAACAAAACATCCATAACGCTTATATGCATTTTGAACGCAACCAATGGTCTGAGTTGCGTGATAATGTGAAATTAACGCTCTCAGAAGACGATATAAAGCAACTTCAAGGCATTAACGAATCTTTATCAATGGAAGAAGTGGTTGATATTTATTTACCACTTTCTCGCCTATTGAATTTATACGTTGGTGCACGCCAGTATCGTCATACTGTACGAGATAAATTTCTTAATGCACATAATGACAAAGTCCCTTATATCATAGGTATCGCTGGCAGCGTGGCTGTGGGTAAAAGTACTTCTGCGCGTATTTTGCAGGCGTTATTATCCCGTTGGCCAGAACATCCAAAGGTTGCATTAGTGACAACCGATGGTTTTTTACACCCCAACCAAGAATTGGTTGCGCGTAACTTAATGCATAAAAAAGGCTTTCCAGAGAGTTTTAATACCAAAGCTTTGATTGAGTTTGTGTCTGCTATTAAATCAGGCAAAAAGAGCGTGTCAGCGCCTATCTACTCACATTTAACCTATGACATCATTCCAGATCAAACGCTGCAAGTAGAGCAGCCAGATATTGTTATTTTGGAAGGCTTGAATGTATTGCAAACAGCACTCAATGAACCTAATCAAGCGCATCGTGTTTACGTGTCTGATTTTGTTGATTTCTCTATCTTTGTAGATGCAGAAACCGACTTACTTAAAACTTGGTATATTCAACGATTCTTGAAGTTTAGAGAGGGCGCTTTTACCGATCCGAATTCTTATTTCCACGGTTACTCTAAAATGAGCAAACGAGAAGCCGTTGAGATAGCGTCTAAAATTTGGGATGAAATCAATGGTATTAATTTGCAAGAAAATATTAGACCAACACGTGACCGTGCGAATTTAATCTTAAAGAAATCCACTAATCACCAGGTGAGTTGCGTGAAGTTAAGAAAGTAATTTCTCCAATACTCTATGCACATAACAAAAAAGACGCTTAATGCGTCTTTTTTATTGTCTGAAAATTCAACTTCGATTTATACCAATCATAGTAAGTAACTGATCTATGTTACTTGTTAAAATAACTTATTTTTTCGTTGTAAGTTTCGTAAAGGGAACAACCATTTACATCAACTTACGCCTCAAACTAAGCTATTTTTCCTGCGCAAAATTTAGATCAGTTATTTAATACAATTGGTATTACAGGATGATGTCTTTTAGGCTTTGATGTTTTCTATCTAAGTAATGCGTAGAACGAATACGACGCACTGTACGAGACTTACCACGCACTAATAAGGTTTCAGTTGTCGCTAAACGTCCATCAACAGAAACGCCTTCAACTAAGTCACCCTTAGTAATACCTGTTGCAGAAAACATAACGTTATCGTTTTTCACTAAATCTTCAAGTTTAAGTACTTTATTTACTTCAATACCAGCGGCTTTACAGCGAGCTGTTTCTTCTTCACCGATACGGATGTTTTCTTCCGTTGGCTCTTTAACCATTGGGCGAGGAATTAAACGAGCTTGCATATTGCCATCTAATGCACGAACAACCGCGGCTGAAATAACACCTTCAGGTGCACCACCGATACAGTATAAAACATCAACTTGGTTATCAGGCATACAAGCTAATACAGAGATAGCAACATCGCCATCAGGAATGGCGAATACGCGAACACCTAAACCTTGCATATCTTTAATAATACGATCATGACGAGGTTTTGCTAATGTTGCAACAGTTAACTCAGAAAGTGATTTACCTAACGCTAATGCAACAGCTTTTAAGTTTTGCTCTAAAGAAAGCTCCAAATCAATTGAATCTTTTGCATTAGGGCCTACTATCAATTTTTCCATATACATATCAGGTGCGCGTAAAAAACTGCCCTTTTCACCTACTGCTAATACAGCTAATGCATTTGACTGACCCATTGCAGTCATACGTGTACCTTCAATAGGATCAACGGCGATATCCACTTTATCACCCTTTCCTGTACCAACATGTTCACCAATATATAACATGGGTGCTTCATCAATTTCACCTTCACCAATAACGATTTCACCATCGATATCAATTTGGTTAAATATAAGGCGCATTGCTTCTACAGCTGCACCATCGGCAGTATTTTTATCACCTCGGCCAAGCCATTTGTATCCAGCTAATGCCGCTGCTTCCGTTACTCGAGAAAATTCTATTGCTAGTTCGCGTCTCATCTTATGAGCTCCTAATTTTTAAATCTAAGTGAAACAAAGTGCTCTTTTTATACTGTTAAACATTTAATTAAAACGTATAAGCCTATAAAAGGGTTTACTTTGTTTTTAATGTTCTTCTAATTACTTTTAAAATGCAGCCACTGTGTTTTTGACTGCTTGTTTAAATTTATTCATTGCGTCTTCTATTAGCTGATCAGGAATATTTAAAGCAGGCGCAAAACGAATAACATTCGCACCGGCGACTAAGACTAATAAACCTTGTTTTGCTGATTCTAAAAAGAAAGCTTTAGCTTGATCTTGATATTGCTCATTTAATACTGCACCTATCAATAACCCAGCACCACGCACTTCTTTAAAGACTGAAAATTCTTCGTTAATCGCTGTTAAATGTTGACGTATTAACTGCCCTTTATGAATAACACCTTCCAACAGCGTTTGATTGTTAATCATATCAAAAGCTTTACCCGCAACTGCGCATGCAAGAGGATTACCACCAAAAGTCGTCCCATGCGTTCCAGGTATAAGATGTTTAGCAAAACAATCTTTAGTTAACATAGCCGAAATAGGGAAACCAGAGCCTAATGCTTTTGCAGACGTTACAATGTCAGGCGTCACTCCTAAGCCCATATAAGCAAATAATTGACCTGTTCTGCCCATTCCCGTTTGCACTTCGTCAAATATCATTAATGCGTTGTGCTTATCGCATAATGCTCTCACCTTTTGTGCAAAAGCTGGTTCAATAGGTAATACGCCACCTTCACCTTGTAAAGGCTCTAAAATCACTGCACAGGTTTTGTCTGAAATTGCTTTTTCAAAGGCAGCCAAGTCATTATATGCTAGATGGGTTATGCCTGCAGGTTTCGGGCCAAATCCATCAGAATAAGTTGTTTGGCCACCAGCAGTTACCGTAAAAAAGGTACGGCCATGAAAACCTTGATAAAAAGCGATGATTTCTGTTTTATCTTCACCGTATTGATCAAATGCAACACGACGAGCAAGTTTTAAAGCCGCTTCATTCGCTTCTGCACCAGAATTGGCAAAAAACACTTTCTCTGCGAAGGTATTATCCACTAACTTCTTAGCTAAACTTAACGCTGGCTCATTGGTGTAGATATTACTGACATGCCATACTTTTTTGGCTTGTTCTGTTAGCGCCTCTATTAATTCAGGATTGGCATGCCCTAACGCGTTAACCGCGATACCACCCGTTAAATCGATATACTCATTATCTGCTTGATCCCACACTCGAGAACCTTCACCGCGCACAGGGATCATTTCTAGTGGTGCGTAATTTGGCACCATAACTTGATCAAATAGCGGACGGGTGATGTGAGAGTTTGACATAACAAGTTCCTTTAATAGGTTGAAAATAAGTTATAAAAAGTAAATCTAATTCGATTTTTAATGTATTTATTATGCGATTAAAACATATTGAATAAACACATCAACTAAAAGGCTAATATACGCACTTATTTTGACAATCCAATAGCTTGCTTAAGAAAATTATCAAGTAACATTAATCCTTGTTGCGATCGTATGCTTTCTGGATGAAATTGCACCCCTTCTACAAATAACTCTTTATGACGAATTCCCATTATCTCGCCGCTACTAATAACTTTGGCTGAGATATCAAAACAGCTAGGTAAACTAGCTTCTTTTACAATTAAACTGTGGTAACGCGTCACATCTAATGGATTATTTAATCCAGCAAAAACGCCTAAATTATCATGTTCAATTAATGAGTTTTTACCATGCATCACTTTTTCTGCTCGTATCACTTCCCCACCAAACACTTGCGCAATGCTTTGATGCCCTAAACAAACCCCTAAGATAGGGATTTCACCGGCAAAGCGTTCAATTGCTTCTAAGGACACGCCTGCCTCATTAGGCGTACAAGGACCAGGAGAAATCACAATATGATCGGGCTTTAAATCAGCAATTTCTTGCAAGTTAATTTGGTCATTACGTTTAATGATGACTTGTTGCTTTAATTCACCAAAGTACTGAACTAAGTTATAAGTAAACGAGTCGTAATTATCAATCATTAACAGCATGGGTCAGAGGCACCTCTACAACATAAAGATCCATTTTAACATTAGTAACGTATTTATACCTAAGAGTCTTCAACATGAAGAACTAAAATAAAAGCTGGCACAAAAGCATTAGGCGGTGACACATGACTGAACAAGTACATTCAAAAAAAAATGTATTAATAACCGGAGCATCGGGATTAATTGGTAGTGCATTAGCACCGTTTTTAAGTGGTCGCGGTTATACAGTTCACCTTTTACAGCGAACGCCGAGTAAAACAGCCCCCTATTGGAATATTGAACAACAAGAGATACACCTTAATGGCGCACCTGAGCCTGATATTATTATTCATTTAGCGGGTTTAAATATTGGTGCATCACGTTGGACAAAAGCAGTAAAACAAAAAATTGTTGATAGCCGTATTCATTCAACACAGCTTTTAGTGGATCACATTAACAGCAGCAAAACACCGCCTAGTTTATTTATTTGTGCTTCTGCCATTGGGTTTTATGGCGACAAAGGGCAACAAACCGTTGATGAAGCTTCGCCAGTAGGCAATCACTTTGTCAGTCAGCTAGCTGAAAAATGGGAACGTGTAAGCCAACAAGTTAAACAGCCGAATACGCGTGTTGTGAATTTACGCACAGGGATTGTGTTAAATAAAAAGGGCGGGGCTTTGGCTAAAATGTTGACGCCTTTTAAAATGGGAGTAGGCGGTAGAATTGGTTCAGGCAAGCAAATGATGAGTTGGATTGATTTACAAGATGAATTGAATGCCATTCTATTTATTATCAAAGAACAGCAGTTAACCGGCCCTATCAACTTAGTTTCGCCCGTTGCGGTGAGTAACCAAACCTTTTCAAGCACCTTAGCTAAGGTGTTAAAGCGACCTTGTTTATTTCCATTACCTGCCCCAGTTGTAAAACTAATTTTTGCACAAATGGGTGAAGAGTTATTACTTTCAAGCACACACGTTCAACCCACCAAATTATTACAAGCTGGATTTAAATTTGAATATGCATCATTAGAAAAAAGCTTGAAGCAACAATTAGCGTAAGGGTTTATCAATATTGTTATAGAGAAAAGAGTGTAAAAAGAAGTGAATTAGCGTTTAGGTATTTGAATAAACAACTTATTGTTAAGCTTTAAAAACAAAAATCCCGACCTAAGTCGGGATTTTTAATTCAAACGTTTTAATTAAACAAACCTTTTAACAAGGTGGGTTAATTAGAAATCGTAAGAGATTTGAGTGTATAACTGGTTATCAACTGTAGCAGTATCTAGGTTATCAGCAGTGAAGCCTGCACTAGCTGTTACATTGCTAGCTAAAGAGTAGCTTGCTTCAAGCGCATAGTAATCTAGTGTATCAGCATCATCAGTATCGCCCATACCGTAGAATGCCATTAATGTTAGGTCATCGCTAACACCATACGTAACAGCAAGTTCCATAGTAGTAAAGTCTACACCGCCTTCTTCACCCGCTTCATATCCAAAACCAACATATAGAGCATCAACAGAATAACCTAAACCGAATTGAATTTCGCTATCTTCATCAACTACAACATATCCTGCACCGATATCTAAGCCAAAGTCTAGAGAGTAAACTGCAGAAACACCGATTGAATCAGCATCTTCATCTGAAGAAGCAATATATTCAGCATTTACAGAAACGCCACCGAATGTGTTTGCGTATGCAAAACCAGTTGCGCCGCTACCACCAAGAGTTTCTAAACTACCACCGAACTCATTACCCACATCAGTAAAGTCAGTAACTTGACCTAATGCAGAGCTAACGCCACCAAAAGAGAAATCACCGTAAGCTGTATCTAAACCAACAACTAGTTCATCTATTGCAAACTGACCAGTCGCCTCTGTCGCACTATTAGATTCATAACCATCTGTATCGATTTCGAATTCTGCATAAGCAGTTGTAGTGTCAGAAACAGCAGTTGTTCCGAAAATATTGATGCTTCCGTATGTAGAGCTGTCAGAAGAAGTTGTTCCATCACCTTGGTCATCAAAATATGCAGTCACATCGATGTCACCACTAATTTTTAAAGTTTGACCATCTGCGTCATATACTGTCGCTGCTTGTGCAGATACTGAAACTAGGCTCGCTAAGATAGCTGATGCTAATAATGTCTTTTTCATGTTTTCGTCCGTCCGTTTATTTAAAATAAGTATATTAATTTATAATTTTTATGTTGTAACGCGATGTAACGCTAAAACAGCTTACTGTTGTTTACAAAACAAGTCTAGATGCCTTATATGATATAAATATTACAAAAGTGATATGTTTCACAAAAGTAGATCTAGCTCAAAGTTTTGATTTCACTGCTTAACTGTTGATAATTGATATCGTTAATTATCTAATCACAAAAAGTTCCATAAAAATAGAACCAAACTAAAATTAATTTAAAATCACTTTACAAACAATAACATACGGCATTATTTTCCGATACAAAAACTAGAAAAGATGCGCCCTAACAAATCATCAGAAGTAAATTCACCTGTAATTTCGCTTAAATACTGTTGCGTCAAACGTAACTCTTCGGCTAATAATTCTCCAGCTTTGTAATCTTCTAATTGCACTTTTCCTTCTAATAGGTGCGCTTCTGCGTTATCAATCGCTTCTAAATGGCGTCGTCTTGCCATAAATCCGCCTTCTGTATTTCCTTGATAACCCATAATATCTTTAAGGTGCTGCTTTAATTGCTCTACACCTAAACCTGTTTTTGCAGAAATTCGATACACAGGATGCTTGTTTTCATCATTGTGATCAGAACTGTTTTCAGAGTCATTTACCTCTGTGATTGAGAGTGATTCTCCCGTTAAATCAGCTTTATTTCTGACCACGGTTAGGCCTACATTTTCAGGTAATTTATCTATAAAATCAGGCCAAATTTCACGTGGGTCTTGGGCATCCGTTGTGGTTGCATCCAACATAAATAAAATGCGGTCGGCGTTACGAATTTCAGCCCATGCGCGCTCAATGCCTATTCGCTCAACTTCGTCAGCACCTTCACGTAAACCAGCGGTATCGATAATATGTAAGGGCATGCCGTCTATATGAATATGTTCACGCATCACGTCTCTTGTTGTTCCCGCAATATCAGTCACGATAGCGCTTTCTTTACCCACGAGAGAATTCAATAGGCTTGATTTACCTGCATTAGGACGCCCCGCAATCACTACTTTCATGCCATCACGTAATATTGCACCTTGCGTAGCTTGTGCTTTAACTGCGTTTAGGTTGTCGATGATTTGGTATAAATCATTCGCGATTTTTCCATCGCTTAAAAAATCTACTTCTTCCTCGGGGAAATCGATAGATGCTTCAACATAAATGCGTAAATGAATTAAGCTTTCAACTAACTCATTTACTTTGTTTGAAAATTCGCCCTGCAATGAATTTAAGGCGCTTTTAGCTGCTTGCTCTGAACTTGCTTCAATTAAGTCGGCAATTGCTTCTGCTTGTGCTAAATCGAGTTTGTCATTCATAAATGCACGCTCTGAGAACTCGCCAGGATTAGCGCTTCGCAGATTTTTAATGGTTAAGATAGCTTTAATTAACATATCCATCACCACAGGACCACCGTGACCTTGTAGCTCTAAAACATCTTCACCAGTAAAGGAGTTTGGCCCTTTAAATAATAAAGCAATGCCTTGATCTAATACCTGTTGGTTTTGATCGTAAAAAGGAAGATATTCCGCATAACGTACTTTAGGGATTTTACCCAAGACTATTTGTGCAACCGCTTCTGCATCGGGTCCAGAAACTCGCACAATACCGACTCCACCTCTTCCTGGTGCAGTGGCTTGTGCAACAATAGTATCTGTAGCTTTAATCATGTTCTGTTCCTAAAAAGTGAAGCCAATAAAAAAGGCGACTATTATAGTCGCCTTTTGTTGATTACTAAATAATAGCTTTTTGCTAATTATTTACAATGCTACTTATTTTAAAATATTACTTGTCGCTTGGATGTTGCTTTTCAAACTGACGATAAATAATTTTTTGTTGCGTTAATGTCACTACGTTACTCATTAACCAGTAAAGTACTAGACCCGCTGGGAACCATAAGAAGAAGAAAGTAAATACAAGTGGCATAAATTGCATAATTTTCTGCTGCATTGGGTCTTGCACTGTTGTTGGAGACATTTTCTGGATAAAGAACATGCTCACACCCATCAAGATAGGTAGGATGTAGAACGGGTCTTGTACCGATAAATCTTGGATCCACAACATAAATGGTGCGTGACGTAACTGTACTGCTTCCATTAGTGACCAGTATAAAGCGATGAATATTGGCATTTGTAATAAAATTGGGAAACAACCGCCTAGTGGGTTTACTTTCTCTTTCTTGTACATTTCCATCATTGCTTTTGATACTTTTTGACGGTCATCACCGTAACGGTCACGTAATGCTTTGATCTTAGGTTGTAGTAAACGCATTTTAGCCATCGACGTATATTGTGCTTTAGTCAGTGGGTATAAAAGACCTTTAATAGTGAACGTAATTAAGATGATTGCAACACCCCAGTTACCTACAATACCTTGGAAGAATAATAGTAATTTAAATAATGGTTGTGCAAGCCACCATAACCAACCGTAATCCACAGTTAAGTCTAAGTGTGCACCAACTTCAGCCATTTGCTTTTGAAGTTTAGGGCCAATCCAAAGGTTAGTATCAAACTCTTCTGTTGTTTGAGGAGCAATGGTTTTAATAGGAGATTTAAAACCAATCGCCGCATCTTTGTTTTGAATGATGTTACTGTAAAGTACATTATTATCATTTGGCGCAGGTACCCAAGCCGAAACAAAATAATGTTGTAACATTGCAACCCAACCGCCTTCAGTTGGTTTGTTTAGGTTACGCTCAGACATTTCATCGTATTTGTATTTGCTGTATTTAGTATCAGTTGTTGAGTAAGCACCACCACGATAAACAGGCATCATTAAGTTTGTTGAATGATCTTGTAGTGACTCTTTTAGCTGACCATATAATTGAACATTGATTTCACTGTTTGTGTTATTTTCAATGGTGTAATCTACATGGACATTATATTCACCACGATTTAGGGTAAATGTTTTGATGAATACGTTACCATCTTGGTCTACATAACGTAATGCAGCAGAAACCGAATCTGCATCTTGAGAGATAACATTTTCAGCACTATCAACCGTATAGTAAGGACGCCCTTTTGGATTTGCATCCGGTCCTTGTTTACCAATTAAACCGCTTTGCGCAATATAGGTAAACTCGTTATCAATTGATAATAAACGGAATGGAACACCTGAATCTAATTCATCATCGTGTTGTAATAAATCAGCAACGATAATATCACCACCGATTAAAGTAATTTCTAAACGAAGTTGATCATTCGCTAATACAACTACATCACCAACTGGTGATTGTTCTGAAATTTGAACAGATGCGTCTTGTGAAGAAGCAGGTACATCAGCACTATGATTACTCGTTGATGGAACTGATGGGGTAGTTGTACTTTGTTCAGTCGTTTGCCCAGTGGCAACTGGCTGAGGGTTTTTCTCAACAACCCATGCTTGATATAGCAAAAAGCTTACAAACAAGAGAGCGAGAACAAGTAAATTGCGTTGTGATTCCATAACGTATTTTATCTCTAAGGTTTAGGTTTATTTTTATTAGCGCAACATGGAGGTACAGGATCTTCTCCGCCTTCATGAAAAGGATGGCATTTTACAAGACGACAAGCCGCTAGCCAACATCCTTTTATCATACCATGACTCTTAATTGCTTCTATCGCATAATTTGAACAAGTTGGCGTAAAACGACAACGAGGCCCTAACATTGGGCTAATAATTAATTGATAACCACGAATGAATTTAATTGCTAACCATTGCAACGCTGCACTAATTTGCGCCATAACTTATCCAATACTTGATTAATTTCTTGATTTGATAAATCAGCAATACCAGCTTTCGCAACGACGACGATATCGATGTTTGGAAGCTCATGTTGTTGAAGACGAAAATTTTCTCTTACAATGCGGCGAATACGATTACGTCCAACAGCAAGCTTAATGTGCTTTTTGGGAATAGCCATACCAATACGAGGGTGTTCAAAAGTATTTTTTCTAGCAAGAAGAGTTAAGTGTGGAGATACTGAGGGAATAGCATTTTTAAAAACAGGTTGAAAATCTTCGGGAGTTAACAAACGTAACTCCCGAGAAAACGAATAATTCACCACGTCTGGTAAATTATGCGCTTAAGCTAGCGCGGCCTTTAGCACGACGACGAGCTAATACGGCACGACCGTTTTTAGTCGCCATACGAGTTCTAAAACCGTGTGAACGCTTACGCTTAGTGTTGCTTGGTTGAAAAGTACGTTTCATGCTCTTTTCCACTTATTGTTAAGTACTGTACAGTAGTTAATTTTTTTAATTCTTTATTGTCTATTTACTTAAAAAGTAAGCAAACGATAATAATCAAAAGCATCAACCGATTTAAAAGAGAGCGAATTCTATTGATTGATTGACTAAAAGTCAATCAGAGATGCTTCTTTCTGGCAGATTAAATGAAAACTCTTTAGAAGTTAATTCTAAGAATTTAAATCATCACTACGAGCCAAACTCAAAAGTTAGGGTGGCGCGATTATATATAAGCAGGGCGAATTAGCAAGGATCTTCCGTGATCTTATAAAAGAAGTTTTTTAATCAGAGGAATAATTGCGCTGTGGATAAGCAAGCTAGGCGTTGATTCTATATAGTTGCAGGCTTGTGGATGCTTCATTCATCGAATTACAACAAATACAAGGATCTTTTTTTTATTTTTGTTGGATGATCTTGTGGCATCATGACGATCTTATCGGTAGAATAATCCGCCCTAATGCACCTACTGGAGTTCAACAATGTCCCTCGCTATTTGGCAAGAATGTTTAGCACAATTAAAAGATGAGCTATCAGCAGGAGACTTTAGTACTTGGTTGCGCCCTTTACAGGCGGAATATAACAATAATGTACTGTCTTTATATTCTCCTAATAAATACACCAGTGAATGGGTGCGTGAAAAATACATGGACCTTATTGAAACTAAGTTACAAACATTAAGTCACGCTGTCGATTCAAACTTAACCATTCAAATACGTTTATTAGTGGGCACTGCAAACGCCAATAACCCTAGCGCCGAAAAAACAGCGCCAGCCGTTAATACCAATCAACCATGGGAAGGCGAATCAACTTCTCCAGTAGTCGCACACAAAAGTAATTTAATTAAAAAATATACCTTTGATAACTTTGTTGAAGGTAAGTCGAATAACTTTGCGATTGCAACGACACAACAAATTGCTGAAAATCCCGGTGATGTTTATAACCCACTTTTCTTATACGCACATCCTGGGTTAGGCAAAACACATTTATTACATGCCGTGGGTAATGCCATTGTTGCTGAGAATCCTGATAGTAAAGTCGTTTATATTCGTTCAGAACGTTTCGTTCAAGATATGATCAATTCAATTCGTAATAATACCATTGAACAATTTAAAGAATATTACGCTTCGTTAGATGCACTATTAATAGATGATATTCATTTCTTTGCTGGTAAAGACCGTTCTCAAGAAGTTTTATTTCAAACCTTTAATTCTATGTTAGATGCTCACCAACAGGTTATTTTAACCAGTGACCGCTTTCCAAAAGAAATTGAAGGCATCGACGAACGACTGCGTACACGATTTGGTTGGGGGTTATCGATTCCCATTGATCCACCAGAATTAGAAACACGTGTTGCCATCTTAATTACTAAAGCAGAAGAACGTGGTTTACAATTACCAGACGACGTTGCTTTCTTTATTGCGAAGCGCTTAACCATTACCGACGTGCGAGTTTTAGAAGGTGCAATTGCTAATATTTCAGCAAAAGCACAATTTACAGGACAAGATATTACCATTGCATTAGTACAAGACGCATTGCGTGATATGTTAGCGGTACATACAAAACAAACAACAGTGGATAACATTCAGAAAGTAGTGGCTGAACATTACCGTATCAAAATATCAGATATGTCTTCAAAACGCCGCACACGTACAGTTGCTCGCCCTCGTCAAATAGCGATGGCATTAGCCAAAGAATTAACACAACATAGTCTACCTGAAATAGGTGAGGCATTTGGTGGGCGCGACCACACCACTGTATTACATGCTTGTCGTAAAGTTGAAGAGTTACGCCGTGAAAATAATGACATTCAAGAAGACTACAAAATTCTTATTCGCACATTGTCGATGTAATTAAAGGTTAAACCATGAAATTTACTATCTCTCGTGAAGTCTTGTTAAGACCATTGCAATTAGTTGTTGGCTCAGTGGCAGGCGGACGCCCAGCATTACCTATCATGGGTAATATACTGATTGAAGTAAAAGACAACTTTTTAAACCTTACTGGTACTGACTTGGAAGTTGAGTTAATGGCTCAAATTCCATTAGAGCAAGCTTCAGTGAATGGTTCAATTACCGTACCTGCACGTAAATTGTTGGATATTTGCCGTGGTTTATCTGATCCTTGTGAAGTGACCTTTGAAGTTAAAGATGAGAGAGTAACTGTGCGCTCTGGGCGTAGTCGTTACTTACTATCAGCCTTGCCTGCCATTGATTTCCCTAATATTGAAACCTGGCAGAGTTTGATTGAACTTACTGTGCCACAAAGTGAATTTAAAAAGCTTATTGAATTTACACAATTTGCTATGGCGAGCCAAGATGTTCGTTATTACCTAAACGGCATGTTCTTTGAAGTATCAGGTAATACATTACGTAGTGTATCAACCGATGGACACCGCCTAGCTTCTTGCGCAATTAATATAAACCAGCATATTGAAGAACAATCGGTCATTGTGCCGCGTAAAGGTGTTTTAGAATTAGTTAAACTGTTAGATAAAGAACAAGAAAATGTAACCATTCAATTAGGTAAAAATAATTTACGAGCAGTAATTGATGGTTATACTTTTACAACAAAATTAGTTGATGGACGCTTCCCTGATTATCGACGCGTTATTCCTCAAAATGGCGATAAAGAATTAATTTCTGGTCGTGAAACATTAAAACAAGCTTTTACTCGCGCAGCGATTTTATCCAATGAAAAATTCCGTGGCGTACGTTTAACTTTATCTGAGAACTTATTAAAGATAACCGCAAATAACCCTGAGCGAGAAGAAGCTGAAGAATATATAGATGTTGATTACCACTCAGCAGAACTAGAAATTGGCTTTAACGTAAGTTATGTTCTTGATGTCTTAAACACACTTAAAAGTGAGCAAGTTAAAATTACATTTAGCACATCAGATCACAGCGCTTTAATTGAATCAATTGATAGTGATGACTCACTATATGTATTGATGCCAATGCGCTTGTAATTAGCTTATTATCGTTATCAATCCTTTGATCATCAAGACCATCATTGTTATAACGAACATGAACAATGATGGTAACAAAACACACAAACAACCTTTGTTTTTGGTTAAAGGTGTTGGTTAATGTCATTACAAAAATTAATCATCAATCAATTCCGAAATATTGATTCTGCAACATTAGACTTCGACACCAAAATCAATTTGATTGTTGGAGAAAATGGCAGTGGCAAATCCTCACTATTAGAAGCGATTTACTTATTAGGATTAGGTCGTTCTTTTCGTACCCATTTGACCAATCGCGTTATTCAATATGAACAATCTCATTTCACTTTATATAGTGAAATAATGCATCAAGAGCGATTGTTACCTATCGGTCTACAAAAATCGAAAAGTGGTGAAACTACTCTTAAGATTGATGGTCAAATCGTCAAGAAGTTAGCCTCTTTGACACAATATATTCCCATGCAATTAATCACTCCTGAAAGTTACACTTTACTTTCAGGTAGTCCTAAAAATCGGCGCGCTTACCTAGATTGGGGGGTTTTTTATCATGATCCTTTGTTTTATAGTAACTGGTCTCGCATAAAGCGAATATTAAAGCAGCGGAATGCCGCTTTAAAGCAATGTAACGCTTACAAAGAGCTTGAAGTGTGGGATAATGAACTTTGTCTCCTAAGTGAGCAAATAAGTGCACAGAGAGCCGATTACTTCGCAAAATTGCAGCCTTTAATAGCACAAACTATTGCAGATTTTCTGCCAGAGTTTACTATCGATAGTCGCTTCTTTTGCGGATGGGATAAAAACAATAAGCCTTTAGCACAATATCTAGCTGATAACTTTCAGCGAGATAAGCAATTAGGCTATACAAGTGTTGGTCCACAAAAAGCAGATTTAAAAATAAAAATAAATAATTTGCCGGTGGATGATGTTTTATCTCGAGGTCAATTAAAGTTGCTTGTTTACGCTTTACGATTAGCACAAGGTTTATTTTTAAACTCTGTTGATAATAAACAGTGTGTTTTTTTAATTGATGACTTTAGCTCTGAACTTGATAAAAGTAAGCAAGCAATATTAGCAAAACATATTATAGATTCTGATGCACAGGTATTTATTAGCGCTATTTCAGCAAATAGCATTGAAGATTTATTTATGCAAAAACGCTCTTTGTTTCACGTGAAACAAGGCAAAATTACAGTAGAAAGGTGAAAGTTTTATGGCTGAGAATAGTTATGATTCGTCAAGTATTAAAGTACTAAAAGGGTTAGATGCAGTTCGTAAACGCCCTGGCATGTATATCGGTGATACCGATGATGGTACGGGTCTACACCACATGGTTTTCGAAGTTTTAGATAACTCAATCGATGAAGCTTTGGCAGGCCACTGTAGCGATATTATTTGTACTATCCATACTGATGGTAGTGTCTCTGTTCGAGATGATGGTCGTGGTATTCCTGTTGATATGCATGAAGAAGAAGGTGTATCTGCAGCAGAAGTCATCATGACAGTACTCCACGCCGGTGGTAAATTCGATGATAACTCTTATAAGGTATCTGGTGGTTTACATGGTGTAGGTGTTTCCGTAGTAAATGCACTTTCAGATCAATTGCGTTTAACAGTTAAACGTAGCGGTCATATTCACCAACAAACTTATGCAAAAGGTGAGCCTGAAGCTCCGATTGCTATTATTGGTGATACCGATCAAACAGGAACTGAGATTCGTTTTTGGCCAAGTCCTTCTACGTTTTCCGATACAAAATTCCATTACGATATTTTAGCAAAACGTTTACGTGAATTATCATTCTTAAATTCTGGTGTATCGATTAAATTAGTTGATAAACGTGAAGAAGATAAATCTGACCACTTCCATTATGAAGGTGGTACTCGTGCATTTGTTGAGTATTTAAATCAAAACAAAACACCCGTTCACAGCAAAGTGTTCCACTTTAATACTGAACATGAAGATGGCGTAGCCGTTGAAGTTGCAATGCAATGGAATGATGGTTTCCAAGAAAACATTTATTGTTTTACAAACAACATCCCACAACGCGATGGTGGTTCTCACTTAACAGGTTTCCGTGGCGCATTAACGCGTACATTAAACTCTTACATTGAAAAAGAACTTGCAAAAGTTAAAAATAATAAAAATAAAACAACCACTGAAGGTGGTGATTCACGAGAAGGTTTGACTGCCGTTATTTCGGTTAAAGTACCAGACCCTAAATTCTCATCACAAACAAAAGACCGTTTAGTCTCTTCAGAAGTTCGTCCAATTGTTGAAAGTGCAATGAATGAACGTTTACAAGATTTTTTACTTGAAAACCCTAATGAAGCAAAAGTCATTGTTGGCAAAATTGTTGATGCTGCTCGAGCACGTGAAGCTGCGCGTAAAGCACGTGATATGACTCGCCGTAAAGGTGCATTAGATTTAGCAGGTTTACCTGGTAAATTAGCAGATTGCCAAGAAAAAGACCCAGCTCTTTCTGAACTATATATAGTGGAAGGGGACTCGGCTGGTGGTAGTGCGAAACAAGGCCGATCTCGTAAAAATCAAGCAATCTTACCGCTTAAAGGTAAAATCCTTAATGTTGAAAAAGCACGTTTTGATAAGATGCTTTCTTCACAGGAAGTTGCAACACTGATCACTGCATTAGGTTGTGGTATCGGTCGTGACGAATATAACCCAGAGAAAACACGTTATCATCGTATTATTATCATGACCGATGCCGATGTCGATGGTTCTCATATCCGTACATTATTATTAACTTTCTTCTACCGTCAAATGCCTGAATTGATTGAAAATGGTTATATTTACATTGCTCAACCACCGCTTTATAAGGTGAAAAAAGGTAAGCAAGAAAGTTATATTAAAGATGATCCATCACTGCAAACATACTTAACTACGTTAGCAATGGAAGGGGCGTCTTTACATGTAAATAGCGATGCACCAGGTATTTCAGGTGTTGCTTTACAAGGAATGATTGAACGTTACCGTACAGCACAAGATACAATTGTTCGCTTAACTCGTCGCTTTCCAAATGTTGTTTTAGATAAGTTAATTTATCAACCTGAATTGAAAGCCTCTGATTTAACTAATGCCGATCATGTAAAAGAGTGGGCTGAAACGATTATTGAAGTTTTAAATCGTCAAGATTTAGAAGGTACATCGTATAAAGCAGAAGTGGTTAAATCTGAAGATGAAGTTACAAACAATATAATCTTTAGTGTTCGTAAACATGGTGTTGACACTCTTTACACTTTTGACGAAGAGTTCTTTGGTTCGACAGAGTACAAATCACTTGTTTCATTAGGTATTGAAATACAAAACCTATTAGAAGAAGGTGCTTATATTCAACGTGGTGAACGTACTAAACCAGTAGACAACTTTATCGAAGCTGTAAATTGGTTAATGCATGAATCAAAACGTGGTTTATACATCCAACGATACAAAGGATTGGGTGAAATGAATCCAAGTCAATTGTGGGAAACAACCATGGATCCAAATACGCGTCATATGTTACAAGTAACAATTGATGATGCGGTGGGTGCAGATCAACTCTTTACTACATTAATGGGTGATAACGTTGAGCCTCGCCGTGCATTCATTGAGAAAAATGCACTTCGTGTTGGTAATATTGATATCTAAATATTGTTGTTTTTAAATAGTAATACCATAAAAATCCAGCTATCTAGCTGGATTTTTTGTTTCTAGAGTTGTATCTAAAAGAGTTAAATTGAATAAACAAAGCACTTAAATCCTTTTCATTTAACTCGCTTTCATGCACTCTATTTACTTCCTATGTTTCACGTGAAACACCTATAGTTTTTTGAAATTAGTTTTTGGAATTAATTTCCACCATATTAATTAAACTAAAATCCAAACTGAAACATTAGTGTCACAATAAAAACTTATCATGCGTTCACCATTAATCACTTGAGTGAACTATGTCTGTAAATTTTCTTACAAAAATAACTTCTGGCGGAATTGCTTTATTACTTCTTATTATTAGTTTTTTTATTTTTTGGGCATGGCAAGAAATAGATAAACCTTACCAAATAAATCAGTCCTATCATGAAATTAAAGAAGACCTAAAAGCAGACATAGCCTTATCCTTAGAACAATATTTGGGTTCAGGGAACACCACCAAATTAACGGACGCAGAAAATAAATTAGACGCGTTAAAATCTAATACTATTTATTGGCTGGATGCACAACAAACTGAATCGATAAATGAAACCATTAATAAGTTACAACTTGCAATACAAGAGGCAAGAGGAGCTGGAAAACTTGCAGCAGACCCGGAAGTGTTATTAATTAATAATGAAATGGAAAGGGCAGCAGCCATATCTGATGTTATAAAATATGTTCAACTATCAGATGTAGCGTCTACAATTAAAGAACAATATAAAGACCAATTGCTTTTAATTAGCCAACAGCTTCAGCAAGTTTCAGTATTACGTCAACGATATTTACAACAAAATAAACAATCTATAAAAGAACAGTTAATCAGCGAAAACTATTTATTAAGTAAAGAAATCGCAAAATTAATTTCATTGCCTAGTTTAAATTTATTTGAAACAGAAGAAACAGATGAGTTTAGTTTTGGTGAGCCAGAAACCATAGACCTAACAGAAGATAGTCTTAATAATTTAAGAAGCCTTACCTCTCGTTATCCAAAAGAAATAACCAATACAGCATCAATGTTAAGTGCAGTAGAAAAAAGTAGAAAAAATATTTCTATTCAATTAACTGCATTAACAGAAATTTTCACCTCCTATGCGAGTATTGTAGATAAACAAAAGAAAACAATTACAAATAAGGTGAAGCTTATAGGCGGCTTTTCATTGTTATTGTTTGTTTGTATGGTCGCTTTATCTACATCATTGCAATTTAAAACTTTAAGTATCATTCGCCAGTTATTACCTTTTTTCGATTCATTAACAGCGGGTGATTTTAATCAATCATTAGAAATAAAAAGTAACTTAACTGAATTTAATACACTAAGTCTTCGTAGCCTTAAGTTACAAGATTATTTAAAAAATCTAACGGCCTCATTACAAAAACAATCGAAAGCGGCTTTAACAGCAAGTTACTCATTACAAAATAGAACAAAATTAGCTAACGAAAGCAGTAAAAAGCAACGAGAGCAAACTCGTATTGTTAGCTCGTCAATTACTCAACTTTCAAATTCGTTTTCAGAAGTGACTCAAAGCGCAGCGGAAACTTCTCAGCAAACTGATAAAGCGGTTAAATTGGTAACAAAAGCAGATAAAGCATTAGCGAGTGAAGTGTCCAAAACAAAAAAATTAGCTGAAAACATTTTGTCATTAAGCGAATTAGTCAAGAAACTCACAGAAGATACACATTCAATTAATTCTGTTTTGGATGTAATTAATAGCATTTCTCAACAAACTAACCTGCTTGCATTAAATGCAGCTATTGAAGCGGCTCGAGCTGGTGAACATGGAAGAGGTTTTGCTGTTGTAGCTGATGAAGTTAGGGCACTAGCAATAAGAACTTCAAACTCAACTGGTGAAATTCAAAACATCATTGATCAATTAATTACTACTGCGACAGAAGCTAATGAATATGTGTTAGTTCAAGGTGATGTAGCAACAGATTGCGCAGAACATAGTTTAGCGGTTCAAAAAGAATTAAAACTTGTTTCTGAAGTTATTGATAACATTTATTCGTTTAATAACAGCATTGCTTCTGCAACAGAACAACAATCGGTAACAATTGAAGAGGTTTCAGCCAATATCGAAACCATTGAAAGACATGCAAAACGTGTAAGCAATGATATGGAAGATATTAACGACTCAAGCGACACAATCAAAGAGATCAGCGAAGTATTAAATAAACTATTAACGCAGCTAAAAAATTAGCATAATTTTTTATAGAAAAGAAAGGCCATTCATAATAGCTTGAAAAAGCAATATAGGCGGTTGTTATACCCTTATAAAGTATTTAGA
Source organism: Psychromonas algicola (assembly GCF_004378355.1). Taxonomy (GTDB): domain Bacteria; phylum Pseudomonadota; class Gammaproteobacteria; order Enterobacterales; family Psychromonadaceae; genus Psychromonas. The sequence continues at coordinate 8,337 of NZ_SNUB01000005.1, read as the reverse complement.
TAAATAAAAGCCACGAAGTATTCAAATAAGAACGATCTTGTTTCACGTGAAACAAACTACTGTAAATAGATCATCAAATGTAATTACAAATAATACGATCGGTATACAACAAACAAACTATATCTAAGCATACTCCTTTATGGGCAAAATAAAGCACATAGAGACGAGTAAGTCTCTTTTCCTAACCAAAGGTCAAGAAGTATGCAACGCGCCATAGAGACTTATCTGACTGCCCATAATGAGTTAAATGATTATGTTCTTTTATTTATTCTTAGCATTTTAAGGAATGAAACGATCATGAAATATAACGTCGCAATTAAAGTACGATCGGTATAGATCCGTAATAAAAGGAGTAATAGATAAATTAATTCAAAATGATTTAATTTCTTATATAGTACTCATAAACAGCTACCCACATTATTAGTTTTAAAATAATGTCACTAATTCACTGCTACTATCTCGCTTTTTTTAATATTTTATCCCTTATTAAAAAATAAATTTATCTATCCATACAGAAATATCATGAGGAGCTATAACGTAGAAAGTAAGTATCGAAAAATAATTATCAGGTAAATTTCAGCGAAATACGTTATGTATTATTGATGAATAATTAGAGGGTAAAGCCAGAGCATAGTTAACAATATTAAAGAATAATAAAGTGCAATCAATAATGGATATTTGAAGGATAGTGCTTGTTGCTTTGTACTTGTTGAAAAGAAGAAACCAAGTCGTTTCACGTGAAACATACTTGGCTTCTTTGATCATCTGACTTTTAATAATACTGATTATTCAGGTTTATTATTTAAAATCTACATTAGAATTAGAAATAATAAGTAAATGATCACTTCGGTTTTTAAGCAGAATAAAGCTCATTTATAGTATCCGCTAAAATACTAATTCCTTTTTCTACAACTTCACTATCTTGCGCATAATTAAGTCTTATACATTCATTTTTATGCTGCCAATCTTGATCTAGACCAGGGAAAAAGTAATGCCCAGAAACAACGATTAAGCCTTTTTCCTTAAGTATTTTATACAATTCGTTGGAGGTGATAGGTAACTCTTTAAACCAAAGCCAAAGGAACAAAGCGCCTTCAGCTTTATGTATACGAAAGTTTTTATTATTAATTTTACTTAGCAATAGATTAATTGCGATTTGAGATTTTTGCTGATAAAAGGGTTTAATCACCTTATCGCTTAATTCAATTATTTCTTTATTTTTCACCAAGGGTAAAACAATTTCAGGTCCAATCCCGCCTGGTGATAAGGCCATAATCCCTGAAAGGTTCGCCATTGCTTTAATGATGTGAGTATTCGCTATCACAATACCACAACGTGCACCTGGCAATCCAAACTTGGACAAACTCAAACAAAGTATCGTATTGTCATTATAATGAGGCTTAACATCTTCAAAGATGATATTAGGGAAAGGTGTACCATAGGCGTTATCAATAATGAGTGGAATATTATTCGCTTTCGCTAACACGTCTAATTTTTCAATTTCATCATCAGTTAAAACGTTCCCAGTCGGATTAGTGGGTCTTGATACGCAGATCGCTCCTATCTCATCGGTTATTGTTAATGCATCAAAATCGACATTGTATTTAAACATCTGATTCTCAAGTTCGGTAATTTTAGGTCGAACGGCCACAAAGGCATCTTCAGAAACACTCGCATCCGCATAACCAATATATTCAGGAGCAAGCGGAAAAAGAATTTTCTTCTTTTTACCATCGTTAAAATTCCCAGCTAAAAGGTTAAATAAATAAAAGAAAGCATTCTGACTGCCATTCGTTAACATTACGTTATCTGATGTTAACTCCCAGCCATAAAGTTCGTTAAATAATTCAGCAATTGCTATTGCAAAGGTATCTTTACCTTTAGGGCCATCATAATTAGCTAATGTATCAACTAACTTACCTTGATCTAATAACTCCTGCATAAGCTCTGTTAAACGCGCTTCAATGTGAGGAATCGACGCTGGATTACCACCACCTAACATTAGAAGTTCTTCTCCTCCTTTTACACCTTCATTTAAATCATCCATTAATTCGGTAATACCGGAATGCTGTGTAAATTTATTTCCAAAAATAGAGTAGGGCATACATATCCTAATTTTAATTGAACAAAAAAACTGAAAATTCTAGTTATTATTCTTTCATTGAAAGGTTGTGCTTAAATAAATAACAACCTATTTTTTAAAATATAAAATGAATAATGTTACATATAAATAAGATTCATCGGGTACCTAATTAACGATTAACGCCTAAATCCGATAAAAACAAATGTAATGTTTCACGTGAAACAAACAAAAAAGCTCAGTATAAACTGAGCTTTTTAATAGTATCAAGATTGTTTATTGTAAATTAAAGCACTGATACATCCGCAACCTGTAAGAACAAGTTACGTAAACGATTCAATAATGCTAAACGGTTCTGTTTAACTTCTTTATTATCAGCCATTACCATTACATCATCAAAGAAAGCGTCTACAGGAGCTTGTAAGCTAGCTAATTCGAACAATGCAGCTTCATAGTTGCCTGACTCAAATAAAGGGCTTAACTTGCTTTCTAGTGCTTGTAATACTTCTGCTAAGGCTTTCTCTGCATTTTCTTGTAATAAGTTAGTATTAACTTCACTATTAATCTCTTCGTTAACTTTTGCAAGAATATTACTAATACGTTTGTTAGCAGCAGCAATGGGAGCCGCTTCAGGTAAGGTTTGGAATTTAGCAACCGCTTGAATTCGTTTTTCAAAATCAACAGGTTTAGTTGGTCGACGATCTAACACAGATTGAATTAGCTCTACTGAATATCCGTTCGCTTGATAAGTCGCACGGAAACGAGCAAATAAGAAATCAACCACATCAGTAACGACATTATTATTATTATTGTTTGTTAATTTATCTGCATAACTTGTTTTAGCTATTTCAACTAAATCGACAATATCTAAGTCTAAGTTTTTATCGGTAATAATACGTAATAAACCAATGGCAGCACGACGCAATGCAAATGGGTCTTTATCACCCTTTGGTGCTTGGCCAATACCGAATATACCGACTAACGAGTCTAACTTGTCTGCCAATGAAACGGCACAAGCAACAAGAGAATCTGGTAATTTATCACCAGCAAAGCGAGGCAGATATTGTTCATTTAATGCGATAGCAACTTCTTCTGCTTCACCATCAAAACGAGCATAGTGCATCCCCATAATGCCTTGAACATCTGGGCATTCCAAAACCATTTCCGTCATTAAATCTGTTTTTGATAGTAAGCCGGCACGTTTTGCATGCTTAGCATCAGCTTTAATTTTTAGTGCAATGGCTTCTGCTGTATCAGCAATTCGCTCTGACTTCTCTTTTAACGTACCTAATTGCTTTTGGAACAATACGGTAGATAAAGATTCTAAACGGCTTTCTAGTGTTTTCTTTTTATCTGTTTCAAAAAAGAACTCTGCATCCGCTAAACGTGGACGTACAACTTTTTCATTACCAGAAACAACTTGTTTAGGATCACGACTTACAATGTTAGATACAAAAATAAAGCGAGGTAACAATTTGCCTTCTTTATCTAATACTGGAAAGTATTTTTGGTGGTCTTTCATTGTATAAATAAGCGCTTCGGAAGGTACATCTAAGAATTTTTCTTCAAATGAACCAACCAATGTTACAGGCCATTCTACTAATGAAGTCACTTCTTCTAATAAATCTTCATCAATAGCAGCCACACCATTCTCGTGTGCAGCAACCGCTTCAACCTGTTCACGTATGATTGATTTACGACGTTCATAATCTACAATCACTTTTCCTGAGCTATCTAACAATGTTTCATAGTCGTCAGCGTGAGTTAATGTTAATTCAGCATCCCCCATAAAACGGTGTCCACGAATAACGCGATCGGAAGCAACACCTAATAATTCGCCTTCAATTAACGTATTACCAAATAACATAGTCACTGTATGAACAGGACGAATAAACTGTGTGCTTTCAGCTCCCCAACGCATTGGCTTAGGAATAGGCAACTTCGACAAAGCCGTCGCAGCCATTGCTGGTATTAACTCTTTAACATGTTGCCCTTTAGCTGAAGATTTAAATAGTAACCACTCACCTTTATCAGTCACCAAGCGTTCCGCTTGATCAACGGTAATACCATTAGAGCGAGCCCAACCTTGTGCCGCTTGTGTCGCCGTTCCATTTTCATCAAATGCAACATTGACCGCTGGGCCACGTTTTTCAACAATTTTGTCAGCTTGCTCAGAAACTAAGTGAGTAACAACTACGGCTAAACGTCTTGGCGATGCTAACCAACGAACACTATCAAAACTTAAATCAGCCTTAATTAACTCAGCTTCTACATTATTAGCAAATGATTCAGCAAGTTTGCGAAGTGACTTTGGTGGTAACTCTTCGGTTCCCAGCTCAATCAATAAATTTTCTTGTGACATTAAACTTGCCTCTATTTATCTAAATTTTTACAAAGTGGGAAACCAAGCGCTTCACGTTTTGCGTAATATGCTTCTGCAACCGCTTTTGATAACGAACGAACACGTAAGATATAACGTTGACGTTCAGTCACAGAGATAGCATGGCGAGCATCTAACAAGTTGAATACATGTGATGCTTTCATTACTTGCTCGTAAGCAGGTAAAGGAAGACTAGATTCAATTAATTTTTGACTGTCTTTTTCACATTGATCAAATTGTGCAAATAATGCATCAACATCTGCATGTTCAAAGTTGTAGGTAGACTGTTCTACTTCATTTTGGTGGAAAATATCACCGTAAGTCACTTTGCCCATTGGACCATCAGTCCAAACTAGATCATAAATGCTATCAACACCTTGAATGTACATTGCAAGGCGCTCTAAACCATAAGTAATTTCACCAGTTACAGGCGAACACTCTAAACCGCCAACTTGTTGGAAATAAGTAAATTGAGTTACTTCCATGCCATTAAGCCAAATTTCCCAGCCTAATCCCCAAGCACCCAATGTTGGTGACTCCCAGTTATCTTCAACAAAACGGATATCATGAACTGAAGTATCGATACCAATCTCTTCAAGTGACTGTAAGTACAATTCTTGAATATTTTTAGGAGAAGGTTTTAATACCACTTGGAACTGATAATAATGTTGTAAACGATTTGGGTTCTCACCGTATCGGCCATCGGTAGGTCGACGACATGGTTGAACATAAGCACTACTCATCGGCTCAGGACCAATTGAGCGAAGGAATGTTTGAGGATGGAATGTTCCAGCCCCTACTTCCATATCAAGCGGTTGTACAATGGCACAGCCTTGACGAGCCCAGAAGTCTTGCAGCGCAAGAATCAGCCCTTGGAATGTTTTTGTATCGAATTTTTGCATGGTTTCGGCTTCGAGTTGATTATAAAAATTGGTGGTTATTATACCCATTTCAAGCACTTGATAGCAATTGAAAACAAGTCAGGATAAGGGTTTAGACCAAGTTTAAGTCTTCAACAATCATCCTCTATGTAGAAATAAGTACTTTTCCAACCGTTTTTAATTTATCTAGTCCAGTATTTAGAGATAGATGAATGGGCACGAATAAAATCAAATTAATTAAAAATTTAATGTTTTTAATTAATTTGTTTATTAAGCCTCTGCCAATCTGTAGTAAAAAAAGGTTGTTCATGTCAAACTTCACAAAAAAGGTTTATTTATTTCAACTTAGACTAAGATAAGTAGCAACCTTCAATAAAAACGCACTCTACTGGATATGAAATGAACAATAAACGCCAAATGCTGATCGATACCGCTCTGACTCTTTTTTATGCAAAAGGAATCAATAGTACAGGTATTAACGAAATACTTAAGGTCTCTGGCATTGCTAAAAATACACTTTACAATCACTTTAACAGCAAAGAAGAGTTAATTATTGCCGCTTTAGAACAGCGTCATACTCTGTTTGTGGAATGGATAAAAGAAACACTTGAAGGCGCGACAACCAACAAAGAAATTGTTATTAAGTTATTTACAGGGTTGGAAGAATGGTTCACTGGTTCAAATCCAGAACTCGGCGACTTTAGAGGATGCTTCTTTATTAATAGCTCAGCAGAGTTTAGCGAAAAGAAAGATTCAATCCCGTTGTTCTGTTTGTACCACAAACAAAATATCAGAGACTTAATTGAAGAATACATGCCAACAAAAGATCCATTATTATTAGATGCAATCTGTTTAATGAAAGAAGGCGCTACTACAGCGGCTTATGTAAGTAATGATATGACAGCAACTAAAAAATGTATTTATATTTTAAATAAGTTTCTAGACGGACAAAGTTAGTTCGTTATTAAATGAATTAATCACTCCTTGTATTTTACTATTAATAATAAATATGAGGAGAACCTTTTAAAATCTAATACTCTTTACAATATATAATCTCCATTTATATTTATCACTCCAACGTAAATCCAAATAAATTAAATTCAAATTGTAACCTCAGCAGCTTAAACACGACCTAAAACCAGATGTAAGTTAGCATTAACTAACCTCTTGTGTTTTTATTTAATAAAACTACCACGAATTAATTTTAACAATCACTAGTTAACAACAACGATAATTTGTAAAGTACGACATACTATTAATCAGCCTTGAAAATAGATAGGTAATAATGAATAAAAAACTACAAGAAAGTGATTTATATCTTCCAATCAAAGATCATCTTCAAGGACTAGGCTTTGAAGTAAAAGGGGAAATAAAAGATTGTGATATTGTTGCCAAGAAAGGCGATGACATACTTATTATCGAACTAAAATTAACATTAAATATCACTCTATTAATGCAAGCAGTAGATCGCTTTACTTTAGCTGACAATGTTTATATAGCCATTCCCAAACAAGCAACTATATTCAAAAACAAGAAAAAACAAATAAAAAAACTCATTGCTCGTTTAGGATTAGGCTTAATTATTGTTGATATACAAAAAACACAACAATATGTAGAAATCATTAATGACCCACAAGATTACACCCCAAGAAAAAATAAACGCAAACAAACGGCTTTATTAAAAGAATTCAGTTTACGACAAGGAGATCCTCAAAAGGGCGGTTCAACACGCTCTAAAGCAGGTTTAACTGTTTATCGCCAACGCAGTATTCGTATCGCGAACTTTTTACTTACACAGCCTTCAGCAAAAGGGGCTGAAATAAATAAAGCAATTGATGAGCCACAAGCAACACAATTTTTGAGAGATAATTATTATGGCTGGTTTAATAAAATAGACAGAGGAGTCTATGAAATATCAGATAAAGGAAGACTAGAATTACCCGAGTGGAAGAGCAGCGCTACCAGTATTAATTCATAACAAACAATCATTTAAATATTATTATTTGATTAGCAGATCACAGTGAGTTTATTTATTTTTATATAAATAAATAGCCTATTTAATTGCAATAAGTTATATTTACATTCGACAACAATTCGATTGTCACAAATAATTATTAAATAAATATAGGAATACATTATGAAATATGTTGCTAAATTTGCTGTTGCTGCAGTTGCTGTAATTCTTCTTGCTGGTTGTACTGGTAGCCAATTCAACAAAGCTGGAGACTGTAAAACAGACTTCATCTTAGTTCCTGCTATTTCTATCTCAGGTGCTATTGGCGCTTGTGGTGAATAATATTAGAGTTTACCTCTAAATATTATGAAACAAAGCGTTTCCAACTTGGAAGCGCTTTTTAATAACTAGAACACACCAAAACTATCCTTCATAATTATCACATCGATTAAAAATAAATTTAATGAGTAATGACTCACAACCCATCATCAATTTCCTATTGAATACTTTCAAAACTGATGTTCATTCATAGAATGATTAGTTTAAATCTTCACTTAATCATTACATCAAAACAATAAATATAATACCGATTGCGTTAAATAGGTTATCTAAATTTTCGAAGAAAAACAGTTCAAGGCGTAAATTGACACCTTTCGAGAGGTTAACTTCGTTAACCTTCTATCGGTTGTATTAAGTAAAACACTTTAAAACTTTAATGGTTGTTCCCTTTACAACATCTACAAAATAAAAATATGACGAAGAAGTGGGCTGTTTTAGCCGGTAAAATAGATAAGCTATTTATCATGATTAGTTTAATTTACCTATTGCTATAAGATTTAATTAAGGCCTAATTTAAGCACTTCATAGAGATTACTTTTATCGGCATTATTAAATAAAAACAAAAAAGGCGACCCGAAGGTCTAATGCCGATCAGTTAAGAAAAATTAGTTGATTTTTACCCGAATGGGATCAGAATCCGATGTTCACTCAACATCGGATTTTTTTATGCCTTTAGATTACGATTTCCACTCACTCGAAGCCT
>NZ_SNUB01000049.1 GCF_004378355.1 Psychromonas algicola | reverse complement strand
ATTTGTTTTGCCTGAACGGCGAGAGAGAAGTTACCCAAGAATGGTTAAAGCGAGACCCAAAAGATACGCAGAAAGAAAAGGTAAAAAAATGCCCATCAGTTCTTAACTGACAGGCATTAGACCCGAAGGTCGCCTTTTTAATACGAAAGTTTAATATTTACTTACGAGTTAACTTAATAGCACGTAACTGTGCAACTGCTTGCGCAAGCTGAGCGGTTACAAGTGCAAAGTCAACATCCTTATTAGGATTTGACATTTTTGCTTCAGCAGCGCGTTTTGCTTCTTCTGCTTTCGCTTGGTCAAGATCTTGACCGCGAATTGCAGTATCTGCTAACACTGTTACGCCACCTGGCTGTACTTCAAGAAAACCGCCTGAAATATAAATGACTTCTTCGCTACCATCTTGCTTAACCAACTGCACCATTCCTGGTTTGATTGGTGTAAGTAATGGCGTGTGGCCATGCATAATGCCTAGCTCACCTTCTTGACCAGATACCGACAAGTGTGAAACAAGCCCTGAGAACAGAGATTTTTCAGCACTTACAACATCTAAATTTGTGGTCATTGCTTTAGCCATAGTAACCTCCAGCTGTTACATTTTTTTAGCGTTTTCGACAGCTTCTTCAATTGCACCTACGTATAGGAACGCTTGCTCAGGAATGTCGTCGTAATCACCAGCGATTAAACCTTTAAAGCCAGCTAATGTGTCTTTAAGTGGTACATAAATACCTGGTTCACCAGTAAATACTTCAGCTACGTGGTAAGGCTGAGTAAGGAACTTCTCAACTTTACGAGCACGAGATACAATTTGCTTATCTTCTTCAGAAAGCTCATCCATACCAAGAATTGCGATGATATCTTTTAGCTCTTTATAACGCTGTAAGATGCCTTGTACGCCACGTGCTACGTCATAGTGCTCTTGACCTACAACTAATGGGTCAAGTTGACGAGAAGTTGAATCTAACGGGTCAATCGCTGGGTATAGACCCATAGATGCGATATTACGGTTAAGTACAACTGTTGCGTCTAAGTGAGCAAAGGTTGTTGCAGGCGATGGATCCGTTAAATCATCCGCAGGTACGTATACCGCTTGGATAGAAGTAATCGAACCGACTTTAGTAGAGGTAATACGCTCTTGTAAAACACCCATTTCTTCAGCAAGTGTTGGTTGGTAACCAACGGCTGAAGGCATACGGCCTAGTAGAGCTGATACTTCAGTTCCGGCTAGTGTATAACGGTAGATGTTATCGATGAATAGTAAAACGTCTTTACCTTCATCACGGAAACGTTCAGCCATTGTTAAGCCAGTTAGGGCAACACGTAAACGGTTTCCTGGTGGCTCATTCATTTGACCGTAAACCATTGCTACTTTTGATAATTCAGGATTTTCAACGTTTACAACGCCAGCTTCCTGCATTTCATGGTAGAAATCGTTACCTTCACGAGTACGCTCACCAACACCAGCAAAAACAGACAAACCTGAATGTTTAAGTGCGATGTTATTGATAAGCTCCATCATGTTTACTGTTTTACCAACACCTGCACCACCGAATAGACCGATTTTACCACCTTTAGCGAATGGGCAGATTAAGTCGATAACTTTAATACCAACTTCTAGGGTTTCTGTTGATGCAGACTGCTCTTCATAAGAAGGCGCAGCACGATGAATTTCATAATGCTCTGTAGCAGGAACTTCACCACATTCATCAATCGGCTCACCCAATACATTCATAATACGGCCTAATGTAGCCGTACCAACAGGTACTGTGATTGCATGTTTAGTATCAGTAACTTCTAAACCACGACTTAAACCTTCAGAAGCACCCATAGCGATACAACGTACAACGCCGCCGCCAATTTGTTGCTGCACTTCCATTGTAAGGTTTTTCTCAGTCACGATCAGTGCACTGTATATATTCGGTACGCTTTCTTGTGGAAATTCAACATCCACAACAGCACCGATAATCTGTACGATTTTACCTGAACTCATTTCTGATCCTCTAAAATCTTATATTTAAAATTATACCGCAGCCGCACCACCACAAATCTCAGAAAGCTCCTGAGTAATTGCAGCTTGACGTGCTTTATTGGCAACAAGTTGTAAATCATCAATTAAGTCACTTGCGTTATCAGTTGCAGCTTTCATTGCAACCATACGTGAAACTTGTTCACACGCTAAGTTTTCTACTACCGCTTGATACACTTGAGATTCAACATAACGAACGAGTAATGAATCTAAAATATCTTTAGCATCACCTTCGTAAATGTAGTCCCAGTGTTTGGTAGCGACTTCTTCATCACCTTCTGCTTTTGGCAGTGGTAATAACTGACTAATTGTAGGGTCTTGTACCATGGTACTAATGAATTTATTGTTCACTATGTATAAGCGATCAAGTTGTCCTGCATCGTAAGCATCTAACATTACTTTTACCGAACCGATCAAATCATCGATTTCAGGTGCATCACCCAGAGACGTAGCTCGAGCAACGATGTTAGCGCCTATACCACCAAAGAAACCTGCTGCTTTAGAACCGACAACGGCTAAATCAACTTCAACACCAGCTTCGCTGTGTGCTTGCATTTCTTTGATAACCGGTTTAAACAAATTAATGTTTAAACCTCCACATAAACCACGATCACTTGAAATGACAATATAACCAACACGCTTAATTTCTCTTTCTTCGAGATAAGGGTGGTGGTATTCCAAGTTACCTAGTGCGATATGACCGATCACTTTGCGCATAGTAGTTGCGTACGAAAGGCTACCTTCCATGCGCTGTTGCGCACGACGCATCTTAGATGCAGCTACCATTTCCATCGCACCAGTGATCTTTTGAGTGTTTTTTACACTCGCGATCTTATTTCTAATTTCTTTATCGCCGGCCATTTCTAACTCCTAATTAATGCTTAACTAACGACTTTCGTCGCTAATTAATTACCAGGTTTGCGTCGCAACGAAAGATTCCAAGATAGACTTGAATTGTCCTTCGATTTCTTTGCTGTAATCACCAGTTTCATTAATTTGAGCATAGAACTCAGCATGCTCATTTTTAGCGTAAGAGATTAATGACGCTTCAAAGTCTAGGACTTTTTCAACATCGACATCATTTAAGAAGCCTTTCTCTGCAGCAAATAGTGATAACGCTTGTTCAGTCACTGACATTGGAGCATATTGTTTCTGCTTCATTAATTCAGTTACTTTTTTACCATGGTCAAGCTGTTTACGAGTTGCTTCATCTAAATCTGATGCAAACTGTGCAAACGCCGCTAATTCACGGTATTGCGCTAGCGCGGTACGGATACCACCTGAAAGCTTTTTAATCACTTTACACTGAGCAGCACCACCAACACGTGATACAGAGATACCTGGATCAACAGCTGGACGTACACCATTATTAAATAGTTCAGTCGTTAAGAATATCTGACCATCAGTAATAGAAATTACGTTAGTTGGTACGAATGCAGATACATCGCCCGCTTGTGTTTCGATGATTGGTAATGCTGTTAATGAACCAGTTTTACCTTTCACTTCACCTTTAGTGAATGTCTCAACGTAGTGCTCGCTTACACGAGAAGCTCGCTCTAGAAGACGTGAGTGAAGGTAGAAAACGTCACCAGGGTATGCTTCACGGCCAGGTGGACGTTTAAGCAATAGTGAAATTTGACGGTAAGCAACAGCTTGCTTAGAAAGGTCATCATATACAATCAGTGCATCTTCACCGCGATCACGGAAGTATTCACCCATTGAACAACCAGCATATGGTGCTAGGTATTGTAGTGCAGCTGCTTCAGAAGCAGAGGCAACAACAACGATAGTGTTTTCTAATGCGCCGTGCTCTTCAAGTTTACGTACCACGTTAGCAATTGTTGATGCCTTTTGGCCAATCGCTACATAGATTGAGTATAAACCTGTTGATTTTTGGTTAATGATTGCATCGATTGCAATAGCAGTTTTACCTACTTGACGGTCACCGATGATAAGTTCACGTTGACCACGACCGATTGGAATCATTGAATCGATTGATTTCCAACCTGTTTGTACAGGTTGATCAACTGATTTACGATCGATTACACCAGGTGCAATTACTTCAATAGGAGAGAAACCATCGTTTTCGATAGGTCCTTTTCCATCAATCGGCTCACCCATAGTGTTTACAACACGACCAAGAAGACCTTTACCTACTGGTACTTCAAGAATACGACCAGTTGATTTTACCTTTTCACCTTCTTTAAGGTCACGGTAAGGTCCCATTACAACAGCACCTACCGAGTCACGCTCAAGGTTAAGTGCCATAGCAAAGCTACCATTTGGTAGTTCGATCATCTCACCTTGCATACATTCAGCAAGGCCGTTGATGCGAATAATACCATCGCTTACAGAAACGATTGTACCTTCATTTCGCGCTTCGCTTACCGCTTCGAATTTTCCAATTCGTTGCTTGATAAGATCGCTAATTTCAGTGGAATTCAGTTGCATGCTAACTTCCCATTATGATTGTAAAGTATGTGATAAACGAGTTAGTTGACCGCTAGCAGTGCTATCAATCACTAAATCACCTGCAGTAATTACCATTCCGGCAATTAAAGTCTTATCAATACTACAATTTAGGTTTACTTTTCGTGCGAGACGTTTTTCTAGCGATTTACTCAACTCATTTTGCTGTGTTTTAGTAAGAGCATAAGCAGAGACAACATCAGCGTCGACCTCTTTATTGTACTCAGTTTCTAATTCAGCAAAAAGCTGGGCAACGCGAGGCAAAACACTCAAACGTCCATTTTCAGCTAATACTTTAATAAAGTTTTGACCATTCTCATCGAGTTGATCAGCGCAGATATTAAGGAATAATTCAGCTAACTCTTGTGGTGCTTTATCGCGAGTTAATATTTTTGCCATCGTTGCATCTTGTGCAACTTCTGTAACAAAAGACAACATCGTAGACCAAGCATCGATATTGTTATTACTCACTGCAAATTCAAAAGCGGCTCTTGCATAAGGACGAGCTACAGTAGTCAATTCAGACATAACTTCGCTCCCTTATAGTTCAGCAACTAATTTATTAATAATGTCGCTATTCGCTTCTTTATCAATAGAACGCTTAATGATTTTCTCAGCACCCGCAATAGCTAACGTAGCAACTTGTTGACGTAACTCTTCACGAGCACGGTTACGTTCAGCTTCAACTTCCGCTTCACCTTGAGCAATAATTTTATTACGCTCAATTTCAGCTTCACCTTTAGCTTCTTCAACAATTTGTGTACGACGCTTATTAGCTTGATCGATAATCTCTGCCGCTTGTGCTTTAGCTTCTTTCAGCTTTTCAGCTGCTTTAGCTTGCGCAAGTTCAAGATCTTTTCCTGCACGCTCAGCTTGTGTTAAACCATCAGCAATTTTCTTTTGACGCGTTTCAATTGCATCTAAAAGTGGTGGCCACACGTACTTCATGCAGAACCAAACAAATATCGCAAATGCGATAGCTTGGCCAATTAGGGTTGCATTAATATTCATAACAGCTCCTTAGTAATTATAAAGTTAATTAGGATCCGTTATTAGCCCGCTAGTTGAGCTACAAATGGGTTTGCAAATGTGAAGAATAATGCAATACCAACACCGATCATTGCGATTGCATCGATAAGACCTGCAACGATGAACATTTTAACTTGTAGCATAGGTGCCATTTCAGGTTGACGTGCAGCACCTTCTAGGAATTTACCACCTAAAATACCAAAACCGATAGCTGTACCAGCAGCACCTAGACCAATTAGAAGTGCTACAGCGATTGCAGTAAAACCTAATACTGTTTCCATGAAAATTCTCCAAATAAAATAAATTGTTTTATGTTTAAAAAGTAATTACTTAAAAAGTAAAAATTAATGTCATACCTAACTTTATTAATGATCTTCGTGCGCCATACTCAAGTATACGATGGTTAACATCATGAATATGAAAGCTTGTAGAACAATAATTAAAATATGGAATACGGCCCACGGGAAATAAAGTGGTAGTTGCCAGTAACCCAGTAATGCTATCAAGATAAAGATTAATTCACCGGCATATAAATTTCCGAATAAACGTAAACCTAATGAAACAGGTTTCGCTAATAGCGTTACAGCTTCAAGTAGGAAGTTTACAGGAATAAATGCCCAATGATTAAACGGTTGCATAGTCAGCTCTTTAACGAACCCACCAAAACCTTTTACTTTGACAGTGTAATAAATGATTAAAGCGAAAACACTTAATGACATACCAAGCGTAACGTTTAAATCAGTAGTAGGTACAACTTTAAGATAATCAACTCCAGCAAGTTTCGCCGCGTGAGGTATAAAATCAACAGGGACTAAATCCATTAGGTTCATTAAGAAAACCCAAACAAAAATAGTCAATGCTAAAGGTGCGATCAAAGCATTTTTGCCATGAAACGTATCTTTTACATTCTCATCTACAAAATCAATCACCATTTCAATGAAACACTGTAACTTACCAGGTACACCTACTGTTGATTTTTTTGCAACACTACGAAACAACCAAAGAAATAATACACCGAGACCTACTGCTACCAGTAAAGAATCGACGTGAAAAGTCCAAAATCCAGCATCATGAGCATTCCAACCACCATCAACACTCCACGTAAGGTTTGTTAAATGATGTTGGATATAGCTTGATGATGTTTCTTCTACATGACTAGACATGTTTTATCCCATCGTTGTTATAAAAAAAGAAAGGTGCTAACCACTGCGATAATACAAGTAGTACAAATGAAATATAAAACGCGGTAAGTACCAACGGTATATATTTCAAGAAAACCACAAACAAAATAACAGTTAAAAATAGTTTGATAGCCTCTCCTGCGTAAAACCCCCTAAGTACTTTCTTAGTTTGTCTAGCGCCTGCATGTGCAAAAGCCATCAAAACAAAAACAATATTAGGAAGCAAAAAAGTGACTCCTCCTGCTAAAGCTGAGTAACCAGATTTAACTGAAAAAAACACTGTTGAAATCAATGCTATTGTTAATACAATTAACAATTGAAAAACCATCAATTTCAGCCCTGATTTCTGACTTTTTTTTGCTAGTTTATCAACCACTTGATTCCCTTAAACTTTTGAATATGTGACATTAAAGCATCATTAATCCGCTACTTTATTGACCCAGATTAAAACATCCGCCGAATTATACCGACAAAAAATGTCAATGCAATTGATGCAACTGAAGCAATCGGGCAGGAAATCATCTTTTTATTAACAATAAATATGACAAATAGATAAATAATCTAATTCAATTAAAAATAAACAGCTTAAAATAATAATTTATACTTAGTTATTTTCGATTAATGTGATCAATGCATCTAAATCTTTCACAGAAGCGTAATCTATAACCAATTTACCCGCACCATTTTTAGTGTTTTTAGCTGTGACTTTAAATCCGAATTTATTTTCTAAAACTGTTACAAATGACTCAGTTTTTGCACAATATGGAGGATTTTCTTTTTCTTTTTTGGGAGTTTGAGACTGTTTGACTAACTTCTCGGTTTCTCTAACGGTTAATGCTTTACTAACCACAATTTTTGCAAGCTCTGATTGCAATTCTCCATTGCAAACTAATAAAGCACGAGCGTGCCCCATCTCAATATCTCCATGCTCTAATAATATTTGAACATCGTTATTAAGATTATTAAGGCGCAGTAAATTACTCACCGCTGTACGTGACTTACCTACCGCTTTTGCGACTTCTTGGTGGGTCAGTTCAAATTCATCAACAATGCGTTTAAGCGCGATTGCTTCTTCCATCGCATTTAGATTTTCACGTTGAATATTTTCTATTAGCGCAATCGCAATTGCAGCATCATCTTCAACGTTTTTAATCAAACAGGGGATGTAATCTAAACCAACTATTTTTGCGGCACGCCAACGACGTTCACCAGCAATAATTTCATATTTTTGATGTCCGATCTCACGAACAACAATAGGTTGAATAATACCTTGAGCATGAATGGAATTAGCTAATTCTTGTAATGCTTCAGAAGACATATCTCTTCGAGGTTGATATTTACCAACTTGAAGTTGGTTAACGTGAATGTCTGCAAGTGCTCCTTGTTCATTATCAACAAGTTGCTGCGTTTTTTCTGCAGAAATATCATGAGAAACTTGTTTGTTACGTGTAACAGTACTGCTACTTAATAATGAATCAAGTCCCTTACCTAAACCTCTTTTTTTACTTACCATATTAAATAACTTCCTGATCGCTGGTAATAATTTGTTCTTCTCGTCTTAACATTTCACCGGCTAGCGATAAATAAGCTTTTGAACCCGTTGAAAGTTTATCGTAATACATTACAGGCTTACCAAAACTAGGCGCTTCAGCAAGACGAATATTACGAGGAATGATGGTGCGATAAACTTTATCACCAAAATGCTTTTTAAGTTGATCAGAAACATCCATTGATAATCTGTTTCTAGGGTCATACATAGTACGTAAAATCCCTTCAACTTTCAGATCTTCATTAACCACAGAAACAAGTTTACTAATTGTATCTATTAATGCAGTTAACCCTTCTAATGCATAGTATTCACATTGCATAGGTACTAATACTGAATCAGCCGCAGTCATTGCATTAACAGTTAACATATTTAGAGAAGGAGGGCAGTCGATAAAGATATAATCATACTGATCTTTAACGCCTTCTAATGCGGCTCTTAAACGTGTTTCACGAGAAAATAAATTCATTAACTTAACTTCAGCAGCAGTCACATCACTATTAGCAGCAACTAAATGAAAGCCGCCACTTGTTTCTGTTACAACCACTTCGGATAGCGGTAATTCATCAATTAAGAGATCATATGCGGTATGAGCAACTTCATATTTATCAACTCCGCTTCCCATGGTTGCGTTACCTTGGGGATCGAGATCGATAATAAGAACTTTGCGTTTTGTTGCAGCCATAGAGGCAGCTAAATTAATACAGGTCGTTGTTTTACCAACGCCCCCTTTTTGATTTGCAATTGCTATTATTTTACCCACAAACACCTACCTCGTTATACTGGAGTTAATTACGATACACGCTTAACTTTCACTAAACAGCGTTCACCATCTAATTGTGGGACTTGTAAGGTAACAGACTCAATAAATTTGAATTTAGAATCTAAATTAAGTATCTCAGATTCAGGATATTGCCCTTTAAGAGCTAAAAAATGCCCATCTTCATTTGGTAAATGGTGACACCAAGATAACATATCTTCTAATGAAGCAAAGGCACGGCTTAATACACAATCAAACCCTATTTCAGGTTTATATTCTTCAACACGACTTTGAACAATTTCAACGTTTTTAAGTCCTAAACTTAATATAGCTTGGCGAATAAAACGTAAACGCTTCCCTAAACTATCTAATAGTACGAAATGTTTATCTGGATTTAAAATCGCTAATGGTAACCCAGGTAAACCAGGGCCAGTCCCAACATCAATGAAGCTATTTCCCTCTAAATGAGGAGATACAACTATACTGTCCATGATATGTTTGACAAGCATTTGTGATGGATCTCGGACAGATGTCAGGTTATAAGCTTTATTCCACTTTACCAATAATTCAACTAATTGAACCAATTGTGAAGCTTGCTCATTAGTAATATTTAAATCAGTTTGCGCTAAAAGTCCATCTAATTCAGATCGTAAACTCATTAACCCGCCTTACGACGAACGCCGCTTTTCTTTAAATGTATCAATAGAATAGAAATAGCAGCAGGTGTAATTCCAGAAACTCTTGATGCTTGACCAATGCTTTCAGGTTTAAGTTCATTTAACTTAGCAGTCACTTCATTAGATAACCCTTTGATCTCAGAATAATCGAGATCAACAGGTAAAGACGTGTTTTCATGACGTTTTAACTTTTCAATTTCATCTAACTGACGATCAATATAACCTTGATATTTAATTCTAATTTCAACTTGTTCAGCAGCAATAGGATCACTAATAGCAGGACCTAAACCTTCAACCTTCATAAGCGATTCATAACTTACTTCAGGACGTCGAATCATTGCTTCTAATGTACTTTCACGCATCATTGGTTTTTTCAATAATTCATTAATTTTATCTGCATTAATAGAATTAGGATTGATCCATTGATTTTTTAAACGTTGGCATTCCGTTTCAACAAGTTCTTGTTTTTTACTATAAGCTTCCCAGCGGAAGTCATCAACTAAACCAAGTTCTCTGCCTTTTTCTGTTAAACGTGTATCGGCATTGTCTTCACGAAGCAATAAACGATATTCAGCACGACTCGTAAACATACGATAAGGTTCTTTTGTACCTAATGTAGATAAATCATCAACGAGTACGCCCATATATGCTTGATCACGACGAGGACTCCACCCTTCTTTATCTTGTACTTGTAAGCCTGCATTCATACCTGCTAATAAACCTTGAGCGCCAGCTTCTTCATAACCTGTAGTACCATTGATTTGACCAGCAAAAAATAAACCATCAATATATTTACTTTCTAACGTTGACTTAAGGTCTCGTGGATCAAAATAATCATATTCAATGGCATAACCAGGACGAGTAACAAAAGCATTCTCAAATCCTTTCATAGATTGAATAAATTGAAGCTGTACATCAAAAGGCAGACTGGTAGATATCCCGTTCGGATAAACTTCGTGTGTTGTTAAACCTTCAGGTTCAACAAAGATCTGATGTGAATTTTTATCTGCAAAACGCATGATTTTATCTTCAATAGAAGGGCAATAGCGTGGCCCAACACCTTCGATAACACCAGAATACATAGGGCTACGATCTAAGTTAGCTCGGATAATGTCATGGGTTTTTTCATTGGTATGCGTAATATAACAAGGAATTTGACGAGGATGTTCACTACGACTTCCTAAGAAAGAAAAAACAGGCGTAGGATCGTCACCATGTTGAACTTCTAAAGCTGAAAAATCGATACTACGTGCATCAATACGAGCAGGAGTCCCCGTTTTTAAACGTCCCATACGTAAAGGCATTTCTTTTAAACGATCAGATAAAGTAATTGAAGCAGGATCGCCAGCACGACCGCCACTGTAGTTTTTCATTCCAATATGGATCAAACCATTTAAGAAAGTACCTACTGTTAAAACAACAGTTTTAGCCGAGAAACGTACGCCCATCTTAGTTATAACACCAACAACGCGATCATTTTCAATAATAAGATCTTCAACTTCTTGTTGGAATATTTTTAAATTTTCTTGGTTTTCTAGTTTTTCACGAATAGCCGCTTTATATAAAAGACGATCAGCCTGTGCTCGGGTAGCTCGAACAGCTGGGCCTTTACTTGAATTAAGTGTTCTAAATTGAATACCACCTTTATCGATTGCAGATGCCATTAAACCACCTAGTGCATCGATCTCTTTAACAAGATGTCCTTTACCAATCCCACCAATGGCAGGGTTACATGACATTTGACCTAAAGTTTCAATGTTATGAGTTAGTAATAGCGTTTTTAACCCCATTCTAGCAGGTGCAGCAGCGGCTTCGGTTCCTGCGTGGCCACCGCCTATAACGATAACGTCAAATTGTTCATGGTAAATCATAATATTCCAAATACAGCTTTATAAAATTAAAAATGGATTTTACCCTTTTAAAAAATAAAGGAAAGGAACAAGACCCAATTTAGAAAAACAATAGTATTAGTATTATATATAGATCTTTAAAGATCTTTTATTACTATACTTATTAAGTAATTGAATTTCTGTGCAAAACACATTTAAACGGTTAAAGATCAGGATCTTAAAAGAGATCCGATCGTGTGCATAATAAGGGATCTTGTTGAGATCAATTTGCGTATAGAATCATCACTTATCAACAACCCAATTTATGCACATTGTTATAAGGTGATTACTCCAAAGTAATTCAATACTTATAAATGATTTATGCACAGAAACTTGTGGGTAACTTAGAAATTAAATAGCTAAATTACTTAGATCTTTTATCCATAATGGGATCCAGTCGACTAAACGATCTTCAGGAATAGGGGAATTAACGACATCTATATTAAAAACATCACCTAATCTTGTTGCTTCTTTCTCTAGTAGTAACTCATCGAAGCGTTTTGCAGCAAAACAAAAAGTATCGTAATTAGAGTCACCAATACCAATTAAGCCAAAAGATAATTTAGATAAACTGCCTGTCGTTTGTTTGATTTGCTCAACAAAGGCTTTAAAGTTTTCTGGATAATCACCAGCACCATGCGTAGACAAACAAATTAACCATATTTGCTCATCTTCAATAGATAGTGAATTTAAATCTGGATTGAAATGAATAGTAGAAGTCATACCAACCTCTTCTAAATAAGGTTGAATCGCTTCTGCAACATATTCTGTTCCACCTAAAGTACTACCAACTAAAATTTCAATATTCATTAAATTGTTTACTCTCTATATATAGATAAAAATAACGTTACAAAAATAAAAAACATTATAACTGGATATAATCACTAATATCGTTAGAAATTAGTATGAAAAAAGCACACTTTGTTCGCTAAATAATCATTCAGATTAATTTTGATAAAAAACGTAAATAAACGCTTGCCAATGTGATCTCAATCCCTATAATGCGACCCCACAGACACAGCAGCTAACGCAAGTTACTGTTACCGTCTGAGAACAAAACTAAAGACGTAAGTGATTATTTAGAAAGATGTTTATCTCAATAAATAAAAAAGCAAAAAGACTTTGACTTTGTTCGAAAGGCGCGTAGTATACGCCGCCTAGCCGAAAGGCACGCTCTTTAACAATTTAATCAAACAATCTGTGTGAGCACTTATTGTTGATGTGATTTCAAAAAAATCAAAGTCCTACTTGT
>NZ_SNUB01000048.1 GCF_004378355.1 Psychromonas algicola | reverse complement strand
CAACGACATATTGAGAGCCATCGACAGTGTAAAATTCTTCAATATTTGCAACGGATTCACCTTCAACTTCTAAGGTTAAATTATCGCCTTTACGTGTTAATGAAAGGTCTTCTATGACTGGATTACCTTGTTCATCAATCAATGTATAAGACGCAGAAGGGGCGGCTGGAATATTGCTATTTGCAATGCTATTTAAAGGTAGTGTTTTAGTTCCCTGAGCGGTCGTAATTTGTAATCGATAAGCCACTTAAACTTCCTATTTAATAAAATTAGTTGCAATTAATACGTAAGGTAAAAGATCTATAAGGCTAAATGCACAACGAATAGCCATTTTTGTATCAATCATATTGTGTTTATGATCTAAACTTTACGCTGAAAAAACAATTTAATTCGAGGTGTGAATTGACGTAAATAGCTACTTTACGAAGTTCACAATAAAGAAGTGAGTTGTTTTAAAAAGGTAGGTAGATCTGTTATTGATAGAAATTGATGTTAGGAACTATAAACCCATTATTTAAACAGTACCAGTCTGTATAGTCGCTTATCTTATACCAACTTTAGATTACCTAGCAAGAGAAAATTTTCTTCTTCTGATACAAAAAAACACACTAGAATTTGCTTCTAATGTGTTTTTATGCGTAGTTATTGATAGTAGACTACGTTTAAACCATGACGACCTTTGTGATGTTAAGTCATAGTAACAAACTCTTCAGAGCCGGTTGGATGGATGGCTACTGAGCTATCAAAGTCTGCTTTAGTTGCGCCCATTTTCATTGCTACTGAGAAGCCTTGGATCATTTCATCAACAGCAAAGCCAATGCCGTGTAAGCCAACGACCACTTCGTTTTCACCAGCACATACTAATTTCATTTTACATGGTTGGCGATGCTTAGTAACGGCTGTGTACATTGCTGTAAAACCTGATTGGTAAACTTTTACATCATCTTTACCATACTTAGCGATTGCTTCTGCTTCTGTTAGGCCAATAGTGCCAATAGGAGGGTGACTGAATACAACGGTTGCAACTAAGTTATAATCCATTTTGGCTTCAGGTTTGTTATTAAACAAACGCTCAGACAATTGACGACCTGCTTTAACTGCCACAGGTGTTAACTCGATACCGCCTTCCATGATGTCGCCAACACAGTAAATACCTGGAATATTAGTTTCTTGGTATTCGTCTACCTTGATATAACCTTGTGCATTTGTTTCAACCCCTGTTGCTGCTAGATTGATAACATCAGTGGCTGGGTGACGGCCAATGGCCCAAATTAATGTATCAACGTTTTGGCTTTCACCATTCTCTAGATGTAATGTAATACTTCCATCAGCTTCTTTAGTCACTTCTTTTGGTGTTGAGTGGGTATGTAAAGTTGGACCTTCTGCAGCCATCACTTCAACTAGCGTCTCTACAACCATTGGATCAAAACTACGTAGTGGCGATTCTTTACGAACGAATAAATGTGTTTCGGTGCCTAGTGCGCTTAATACGCCTGCAATTTCTACGGCAATATAACCTGCACCAACAATCGCAACACGTTTAGGTTGTTCAACAATATCAAAGAAGCCGTTTGAATCAATCCCTAATTCTGCACCTGGAATATTAGGGATAGTAGGGCGCCCACCCGTTGCAATAGTGATATGTTTTGCTGTGATTTTTTTGCCATCAACTTCAACTGTATTTTTATCTACAAATGTTGCAAAGCCTTTAATTACAGTAACTTTGTTATTTCCTAATACTCGATCGTAAGATTCATGAATACGACCAATATATGCTTGACGGTTTTCAACCATTTTTGCCCAACTAAAGCTTTTTACATCAAGATCAAAACCGTAATCTTCTGCATATAAGTTAATGGCTTCTGCAACTTGAGCACCATGCCACATTACTTTTTTAGGTACACAACCCACATTGACACAAGTACCGCCCAAGTCTTTTGCTTCAATAATCGCAACTTTAGCGCCATGCATTGATGCTCGGTTTGCCGATGCAATACCGCCGCTGCCGCCGCCGATACAGATGTAATCAAAATCGAATTGTTCGTTGCTCATGGAATACCTCATGTTTTTGCTAGATGTTAAGTCATTAAATGCTGACTTAAGTTACAGTAATTTAGGAATAAAAATAGACCGTTAAGGTCTATTTAAAATGATTTTGAGATCTGAGTTTAGTACTTATTCTTGATAATAAAGAGATTATTTCGTACTGACACTCTGATATGCCCATGTTAACCATGGCATTAATGCTTCAAGGTCACTTTGTTCAACTGTGCTGCCACACCAGATGCGTAAACCACTTGGTGCATCTTTGTAAGCTGCAATATCAAAAGCGACGTTATGATCGGCTAATAGTGTTATAAATTGTTTGAGTTGAGCATCGGTTAAATCTACTGAGAAACAAACACTGGTATTTGAGCGTGCTGTTTCTTTTTCAGCTAAAAAATGTATCCAAGCATTGTTATTGACAAACTCAGTTAACACTGCAAGATTCGCCTGTGATTTTTTGATGCTTGCACTCACACCGCCAATGGATTTAACCCAGTTCAATGCGTCTTGGTAATCGCTAACACAAAGCATCGAAGGGGTGTTGATGGTAGCACCAGTGAAGATGCCATCAATTAATTTTCCGCCCGCAGTTAATCTGAATATTTTTGGTAATGGCCAGCTTGGTGTATAAGTTTCTAAACGTTCAACCGCGCGTGGACTTAAAATGATCACACCGTGCCCACCTTCACCGCCTAATACCTTCTGCCAACTAAAGGTGGTGACATCTAATTTTTCCCAAGGCATTTCCATTGCAAACACCGCAGAAGTCGCATCACAAATGGTTAAGCCTTCACGTGACTCACTAATGAAGTCTGCATTTTCTACTTTTACGCCTGATGTCGTGCCGTTCCAAGTGAAAATACAATCGTTACTTGGATTCACTTTGCTTAAGTCGGGTAGTTGACCGTAATCTGCTTTTATTTCGTTTACGTTTTCAAGTTTTAATTGCTTAGTGATATCGGCATACCAACCTTGACCAAATGATTCCCAGTAGCAAATATCAACCGCACGAGGACCTAACATTGACCACATGATCATTTCCATTGCACCGGTATCTGATGCAGGAACAATCCCCACACGGTAACCTTCAGGTAGGTTTAATAATTCAGTGGTATCAGTGATCACTTTTTGTAATGCATCTTTACCCAACTTTGAACGATGCGAGCGGCCTAATGTTGATAGAGCTAATTGGTTAACATCGTAACCTGGGCGTTTTGCACAAGGACCAGAAGAAAAATTAGGGCATGCAGGTTTAACAGCGGGTAAAGCGTCGCTCATGTCGACAATCCTTTTAAGTGAATACAAATTTAGTATTTGAATGATAATGGAAAGATAGGATTGAAAATACACCAGACAACGGGGCTTATCAATTATTTGTTGGAATGTAACTATGCAATTTTATTAGATTAGCTAAAATAAGCTTTATATTGACGTTTTCACTGCTTAAAAAGGCTTGGTTCGAAGGTCAAAAAAAGCACTTTT
Source organism: Psychromonas algicola (assembly GCF_004378355.1). GTDB lineage: Bacteria > Pseudomonadota > Gammaproteobacteria > Enterobacterales > Psychromonadaceae > Psychromonas. The sequence goes on along the minus strand of NZ_SNUB01000048.1, from coordinate 12,424 downwards.
ATAGTGAGTTTGATAAGTCTGAAATCGTGTTAATACATTACCTTTTAATTGTTTAAATTAGTAATTTTAATTGAATTCAGCCTATTTTGGTGTTTTTGTAACCAATCAGCCTCGTTTTTCGAAAAAGATACTTTACATTAAATCTAGCTTAGGTATTATCCGCAACGTCTACAGGGGTGTAGTTCCAACGGCAGAACGACGGATTCCAAATCCGTATGTTGGGAGTTCGAATCTCTCCACCCCTGCCACATTTAGATGAGGCCCTAATGAGAAATCGTTGGGGCTTTTTTCGTTTTAGAGGGAGATTACATTTCGCTTCGCGAAAATCCGTATGTTGTCTATGTTTAAAGCCAGCGAATCTCTCCACCCCTGCCACATTTTAAAGCCTCGACTTATGTCGGGGCTTTTTCATTTCTACGATTTAAATTATTTTTTAAACCTTCTGCAAGTCCTTAATAAACTCATAGAGTTGATAAATACTTAGTGGGTGAGAGAAGTGGTAGCCTTGGAATAAATCACAGCCTGCATTTTCTAGGATTTTTACGTGCTCAATGGTTTCGACACCTTCTGCCAATACTCGCATATCAAGGTTCTTACCGATTCCAATGATACTTTTCACCATTGCCTGATCTTTCTTGTTGGTGGAGATTTGGTCCACAAAGCTTTTATCTATTTTTAATTCATCAATAGGTGCATCTTTTAGCATGCTCAGTGATGAGTAGCCTGTCCCAAAATCGTCTAATGCCAGTGAAATATTGTTGCTTTTCATCTTCTCAAAAATAGGCAATAAGACATCGAGGCTTTCAATGAATAAGCTTTCTGTAATTTCAACGGTAACTTTTAGTGATTCTGAGCCGAAGTTATTGATACTTGCCATTAATAAATCAAAGAAGTTAACTTGGACAAACTGCCTTACAGACACGTTAATAGACAATGCAAAGTCGACTTCTAATTGTTTTTGTAATGTACTTATTTCATGCATTGCCGTGTTCATTATGTATTGCCCTAATTTAGGCATTAAACCACTTTCTTCTGCAATAGGAATAAATACATCTGGCGGAATAAAACCTAGCTCTTTACTGCGCCACCTTACTAATGCTTCAACCCCATATAAATTTTGTCGGCGGTCTAACTGAGGTTGGAAAACTAGGCTGATTTCATTGTTATCAATGGCGTAATGTAAAGCTTGTTCTATTTGTGCTTCTTTAAGTAACTTTTCATGTACCTCTTGAGAGAAGAATAGATATTGGTTTTTTACTTTCTTAGCAATCGCCATACTATTTTCAGCATAGCTAATTAAAGTATCTAAACTTCTTGAGTCATTTGGGTAGCGTGTAATACCGATTGAGCCTGTGACAGAGAACGAGTTATTTTCTATTGAATGAAATTTTGCTAATTCAGTTAATAAACGAATGGTGAAGCTTTGTATGGTTTGCTTGTCATTAGTTTCCAATAGTAAGATAAATTCGTCGCCACTGTAACGTATAAGTTCACCTGATAATGGTGCTAAGTTGCTTTGTATGCGTGTGCTTACTTCTTGTAAAAGAAGGTCTCCATATTCATGGCCGAAAGAATCATTAATATTCTTAAAGTTGTCTAGATCGATATATAACAACGAGAAATTTTTCTGGGATTTGATAAGTTTGTCTGTTAAGTGAGGCAAGACGGAACGGTTATAGCAACCCGTCAGGTCATCGTGGTGACTCTTATAAGTTAATTCGTATAATTTACTTTCTTCTACTTTGACTATCCAACGGAATAAAAAGAAACCTATGGTTAGTAGTAAAATAAGTAACAACATATAATAGCCCGTTGCATGTAATAGCGGCGTTGCTAAACCATTTAATGGTCGGCTACTATGAGTCCAAAAATGGTAGTTATTATCATAGGCAATACTGTGTAACATATCCCCATCTTCGGTAGGTAATATGATTTGTCCTACGGAATCAGTGCTTCTTAGGAAGTCTAAGCTGAGGTTTTGCTTTTTAAGTTGTATTTCTATGTTGTTAATTTGTGTGGCGCTCAATGGCGTTTTGTAGGTCGCTTCTTCATCACCAGGAGTGACCCCAGTGTACATTAAACGGTAAAAGCTGTTGTCTAATGTTAATTCAATATTATTATTAAAAGCTTTAGAGTGTGACCATTTTTCCTCTAATTTTTTAATGTTGATTGATGCGCCCATGTAACCAATCACTTCTCCGTTCGGATTGATTAAGTGTTGGCGAATTGGAATGATCCATCTATTGGTTAACGGGGAAAAAGTGGGTTTGCTGATTGTTAATGTATCGCTTTGTAATGTTTTGCTATCGAAATAAGTGGATGATTTAATGTTATAAAGTTCATCGGATAAGTTATCGCTTTTAGCCAGTAATTTACCATCCATGTTATATAGGGCAAATCCACCTAATAATTCTGATTTTTGTAGGATATTACGGAGAATGGTTTGGTTTAGAGAGGAGTCTTCATTAAAGTCTTCATTAATAAGGTCGATCATCGTTTCATATTTAGAAAGTGTTGCATCGATGTCTGCTTTAATTATTTTAGTGATATAAAACTGTTCATGCTTTTTTTCTGCAAGCAATTCATTATATTTGCTGTTTACATTTATAATCAGCAACAAGAAACCTATTGCAATAAGGCAGTAATAGATGAACCAAGTTTTTTTATTTAATACATTCATATATCGCTTAATAATTTCATTGAAAATAGGTTTTACTTAATTATATCTTTATATACAAACCTTTAAATTAGTTTAGATTAATATTAATACGTGATAATGAAGACGCTGACTAGTCTTTTTTTCATAAATAAAAAGCCGATGAAGTTTTACTCATTTATTAAAAAGTATCAGAAAGTGATGCAAATCAAATCATTCTTTACCATTTAAAGGGTAAATTACCCACCATTGTGATCGATGTAACAAAGACTTTGGTTTATAATGCACTCTAATATTCGAATTGCAGCACAATAACGCTGTATTTAAGACTGCATGATAGGCAGTTCCTGCTAAATTAAGCAGGTAAAAAATTCTATATTTTAAAATTAAATGAGGACACATCATGTCAGTAAAAAAAATGGTTGATTTAGATTTAGCCGGCAAACGCGTATTTATCCGTCAAGATCTTAATGTGCCAATTAAAGATGGTAAAGTAACGTCAGATGCACGTATTCGTGCTTCTATCCCAACAATTAAATTAGCGTTAGAAAAAGGCGCTAAATTAATGATTACTTCACATCTAGGCCGTCCTGTTGAAGGCGCTTCAGCTGAAGAAAATGCACCATTCTCTTTACAACCTGTTGTTGATTACTTAAACGAAGCATTAGATGTGCCTGTACGTTTAGCAACAGATTACTTAAACGGCTTAGAAGTTAATGCGGGTGAAGTGGTTGTACTTGAAAATGTTCGCTTTAATAAAGGCGAAAAGAAAAACGACGAAACACTATCTAAGCAACTTGCTGCATTATGCGATGTTTATGTAATGGATGCCTTTGGTACGGCTCACCGTGCTCAATCTTCTACTAACGGCGCTGGTTTATTTGCTCCTGTTGCATGTGCGGGTCCACTATTAGCAGCTGAACTTGAAGCATTAGGTAAAGCAATGGATAACCCTGCTCGCCCATTGGTTGCGATTGTTGGTGGCTCTAAAGTATCGACTAAACTAACAGTATTAGAGTCTTTATCGAAAATTGCTGACCAATTAGTTGTTGGTGGTGGTATTGCAAATACTTTCATTGCAGCAGCAGGCCACAATGTTGGTAAATCATTATATGAAGCTGATTTATTAGAGACAGCTAAAAAATTAATGAAAGATTGTGCTATTCCTCTAGCAACAGATGTTGCTTGTGCAAAAGCTTTTGATGAAAACGCTGAAGCTGAAATTAAGAATGTTGCAGACGTGCAAGATGACGATATGATTTTCGATTTAGGTCCTGATTCAACTGCGGCATTAGCAGCTATCTTAAAAGAAGCGAAAACAATTTTATGGAACGGCCCAGTTGGCGTATTTGAATTCAAAAACTTTGAAGCAGGTACTGCAGGTATTTCAAAAGCGATTGCTGAATCATCTGGCTTTTCTGTTGCTGGTGGTGGTGATACATTAGCAGCGATTGATAAATTTAATATCACGGCTGATGTGTCTTACATTTCAACAGGTGGCGGTGCTTTCCTTGAGTTTGTTGAAGGAAAAGAGTTACCAGCAGTGGCAATGCTAGAATTACGTGCCAACGATTAGTCAAATGTTTATAGCGAGATTTTATCTCGCTTTTTTATACATTTTCTTTGTGCCATAATTGCGCCAAGCATGTCCGAAATTAAACATATTTTAATTCAAATAATAGGTAGGGATACATTCCATGACTAAAATTCTAGATGTAGTAAAACCTGGTGTTATCACTGGTGATGACGTTCAAAAAGTATTTGCTGTTGCAAAAGAAAATAAATTTGCACTTCCAGCAGTAAACGTTGTTGGTTCTGATTCAATCAACGCTGTACTTGAAGCTGCGGCTAAAGTTAAAGCGCCTGTTGTTATTCAGTTCTCTAATGGCGGAGCGGCATTTAACGCTGGTAAAGGGTTAAAACTAGAAGGGCATGAAGCAGCTATTTTAGGTGCAGTTTCTGGTGCTAAGCATGTACATGCTATGGCAGCGGCTTACGGTGTTCCAGTTATTCTTCATACTGACCACGCAGCTAAAAAATTACTACCTTGGATTGATGGACTATTAGACGCTTCTGAAGCTCACTTTAAAGAAACTGGTGCGCCATTATTCTCATCTCACATGATCGATCTTTCTGAAGAACCATTAGAAGAAAACATCGAAATTTGTGGTAAATACCTAGCGCGCATGGCAAAAATGGGCATGACGTTAGAGATTGAATTAGGTTGTACTGGCGGTGAAGAAGACGGCGTAGATAACTCTGATATGGATGATTCTTTGCTTTACACTCAACCATCTGAAGTGGATTACGCTTATGTTGAGTTATCAAAAATCAGTTCTCGTTTCACTATCGCAGCTTCTTTTGGTAACGTTCACGGTGTATACAAGCCAGGCAATGTTAAATTAACACCAACTATCTTACGTGATTCTCAAGCATACGTTTCTGAAAAACACGGTATTGCATCTGATGCATTAAACTTTGTGTTTCACGGTGGTTCAGGCTCTACTGAAGCTGAAATTCAAGAAGCAATTGGTTACGGCGTAATCAAAATGAACATTGATACTGATACACAATGGGCTACATGGGATGGCGTTCGTGATTATGAAGCCGCTAACCGTGATTTCTTACAAGGTCAAATCGGCAACCCTACAGGTCCAGATTCTCCGAACAAGAAATATTATGACCCACGTGCTTGGTTACGTGCAGGTCAAAGCTCAATGGTTACTCGTTTAGAAAAAGCTTTTGCTGACCTAAACGCAGTAGACGTACTATAATTTAACGTCTCATCGTTAAGTTTATTACCTAAGCCAGCTTAATCGCTGGCTTTTTTGTTTCTTGTTTTATATTTAAGTTCATTCGCATATGAACTTGCTATTATACCAATCACGATAAATAGCTTATCTATTTTACTGGCTAAAACAGCCCACTTCTTCGTTATAAATTTCGCAAAGGAAACAGTTATTTACGTCAATTTACGTCTTGAATTGAACTGTTTTTTCTTCATAAAATTTAGATAACATATTTAACGTAATCGGTATTATTACTTACAAATATTGCACCATAGTAAATACTAATCACAATAAATTTAGATAACATATTCAATGTGATCGCTATAAACGGTACTATCATCTAAATCTTTTGATCATTAACTGAGAGTGCTTATGAATTTATTTAAACTAGTGATAGCAACTTACCTTGTTACTACAGCGTCTGTATCAATAGCTGATGGTTTGCCATCTCAACCTTACATATCAGTCTCTGGCATTTCAAAAATACAAGTTAAACCAGATACTGTAAAAATTTCATTTCAAGCAACTGCAACTGAAAATAGTGCAGAAAGTGCAAAGCTAGTTGTAGATAAACAAGTGCAGTTATTACTTTCAAAACTACAAGAAAATGGTTTTGAAGAAAGCCTATTAACTAGAGGTGATATTCAATTACGCCCTGAATATGAAATGATCCAAAAGAAACAGACTCAAGTTGGTATTAAAGCGACACGAAATCTAAGTTATGAACTAGGTAATATTTTAAAAACTAACGCTTTGCTAGAGTTACTAGTGGAAGTTGATATCGCTAATATTGGCCAATTCCGTTACTCATTGAAGCAACCTGATGAATGGCATCAGAAAGCCCGTGATTTGGCGGTACAGGATTCTATTAGCAAAGCGGAACAGCTTGCTGAAAGTTATCAAGCGGAATTAGGTAAGGTGTATTCTGTCCGTTATCAATCGAACAACAGTCAGCCAATGTTGATGAGAAGTGCAGAGAGCAATAATGCACCAGCTTTGTATCAAGAAAATAAAATTACAATTAATGAGCGTGTTGATACCATCTTTTTATTAATACCTTAAGATAGGCTGATATCTAGTTTTTTTTCTGTTGCCTTGAAATGCATTTTTTTGCAGCGCTCTGGTGAAAATAGCTGTTGCAGATGATTAATAAAATCAATGCATTGGTTGTCAGAAAAGCTGGTTTCGATACTTAGATAAGTGCTTAGTTGTTCAGGAGTTAAGTGGATGGTTAAATAGTTCTCTCCGCAAAGCGCATTGAGCGAGTAGCCTTTGGGATTAAAGCTGAAGTGATCGATAGTTAAACCATTAAAAAAACTTTCGAGTTTCAGTTTTTTTAGGATGATGGTTTTACTTAACGCGTTCTTTTGTAGATCTTCAGCTAACTCTCCGCGTAATCCATGTAACATGTAAATACCTTGTGTAGGCATGGTGTGCTGTGTGATGTCTCCAAATAGAAATAAATCACCTTGGTAATCGTCCCGCCAGTGCTGTTGTTGGCCTTTAAATAGCTTTTCTAATAACAATATGTCTTGTTTGAAGTTTGATGGCTGTAAGTGCGGTTTTAAAGCTTGATGGCGTTGAAACACAAGGGAGCTGATTTGCTGCTTACCAAACCGCTTTTGAATGAACAAAGCAGCGTTAACTAATTTAGTATTACCACAGGTAATTAATAACAGTTTATCTTGCCATATAAACAAGCTTGATTCGGAAAGCAAATAAGCTTTTATACTTGAATTTTGGATGCATGATAATATTTCCGCTCCAGATTGCGCGACTAATTGATGCCAAAATGAGTCTGCAATCGTTAATAAATCTAGATTGTTTGTACAAATTAACAAACGCTTTTCAGTGCCTTCATAAAACATTTAAGAAAACCTTTTGTTAATGAATAGGGTAATTAAATGGGGCGATAAATAAAAAGGTTTCATAGATTTATAAAATACTCTTAGGAACGAAAAGTCTAGATTTTACTTTTAAACGTTTACTTAAATTCACTTCACCATCGGGATTCCAATCAAGTGTTGTTTCCCATGCATTATCTGCTGACATTTCAGCTTCCATCGTCGCTTTCATTTTTTGGCTTATTTTTTGTGATGGAATAATAGTGATACTTTCAGTGTTTAAATTCGCACTACGTGGATCCAGATTAAAAGTGCCGATCACAGTAATATTATCGTCAATCACCATGGACTTAGCATGTAAAGTGAAAATCGGATCTTTTGCTAATTGTTGAGACATTTCTTTAGACATGACTTTTTGTCTTATTTTAGCATCAGGCTTGAATTCAAAAATCTTAACGCCAGTTTGCAGTAGCTTCTTTCTATCTCTTTGGTAACCGCTAAATGCTTCAAAATTATCATTAGACGCGAGACTATTAGTTAATATTTTAACTTCTACACCTCTATCAACCAATGCTTTTAAAATACCTTTACCTAAATCTGTTGTGATCAAGTAAGGCGTTTGAATTGTGACTGAATGTTTTGCTTGTTGAATTAATGTAATTAAACGGTCTGTCGCTATGCCACTGCCGCCTAAAAAGGTTTTACCATCGTTTTTACCCGGAGGATCTGAAATATACTCAACATTTTCTAACCAATGTACTTGGCCATGATTAACAGCGTAACTAAAAGCTAATGGCATCATTGCAATTTGTTCTCTTACTTCAGGTAAGAAGTTAATGGGATTACAGGCATATTGATGCAGTTTTTCAAAGTTAGGTTGTGGGTTTGAAATTACGCTGCTTTTTAATAGTTGAGTGACAGGTACACTTAATTCATCGTCCCAGAATTGGTTAAATGATTTTTGTATTTGTTTGGGGGCTTCACCGACTAATAAAACATCTCTATCTCTAAAATTATATTCGTGATCATAACCAAAATATTCATCGGCAATATTACGACCACCAGTAATAGAGACGCTATTATCTACGGTAAAGGTTTTATTGTGCATGCGTTGGTTAAAAGCATGAAAATGGAATGTTAAGTTTGCTAGTTTTTGTACTATATTTTTGCCTACATTGGCTAGTGGATTATAGATCTTAATTGAAATGTTGGGGTGTGCGTTTAATACTAATAATTCCTTACTGTCAGCGTTTAACATGATGTCATCAATTAAAATGCGCACTTTGACGCCTCGATCAGCGGCTCTGACTAAATAATCAATAGCGATTAAACCAATGTTGTCTGTAGTAAAAATAAAATATTGAACATCAATGGTTTCCTGTGCATATTCGCTTAACCATGCGCGGGTGAACATAGCTTCGGTACCTTGGTCTAATACATAAACACCTGTTTTATGGTTTTCAAGTTGTGCTGAATAAGGCGCTATTTGCTCGCTAAGGGTCGTTTTTCTTTTAAAGTTTATGTCTTTGCAATAATCTTCTATTTCATTGTTTGGTTTATTTGTAGAGGGCGTTGTACAGGCTGAAAGTAATAATAATCCTACGATGACATTCAATGCTTTAAAAACGCTAAAAGGGGCTTGATGAGTCATGTCACTTCCTATTTCGCCTTTACAGCGAGCTTGAGAATCTCTGAATCATTAATAGTAACAAAACTAGTTCTTTTCTAGTATTTTATTTATTGTTTTATGGCAACCTAAGGCTTGAGAAGAGGGGAATTAAATACAAAAAAGCCACAACTAAACGAATAGTGGTGGTTTGAGTTATGGAGCTTCGTATCGCTGAATATAATAAAGAGTTAAACCAAAGACACTTCCGTCCAGATACAAAAAAGCCCTGAACATTTGCATGCTTAGGGCTTGGGGATCGTTACAAAATAACTTGCGCTAAATTTTTAAAAAAGCCTTAAATGACTGGCTATTTTTAAGCAAAGCGCAAGTAATCTTGAAGCCGACCCATAAATGATGGTGCTTCGTCTCGCTGAATATAATAAAGAGCTAAACCAAGGACACTTCCGGCAAGATACAAAAAAGCCACAACTAAACGAATAGTTGTGGCTTAAATGATGGTGCTTCGTCTCGCTGATTGTAATAAAAAGCTAACCAAGGACATTTCCGAGCAAATACAAAAAAGCCGTTAAAGCTTTCACTTTAACGGCTTGAATGATGGTGCTTCGTCTCGGAATTGAACCAAGGACACGAGGATTTTCAATCCTCTGCTCTACCGACTGAGCTAACGAAGCAAAACTTTGTCATTTTCAACTTTACTAATTTTCATTAACTAAGTTAATCATGTTTGTAAATGGTGCCGACTACCGGAGTCGAACTGGTGACCTACTGATTACAAGTCAGTTGCTCTACCTACTGAGCTAAGTCGGCACATAAACTGTGAGAGAATTTCACTCTCCTTTGTTGAATTAAAAATTCAGCAAAGATAAATAATGGTGCTTCGTCTCGGAATTGAACCAAGGACACGAGGATTTTCAATCCTCTGCTCTACCGACTGAGCTAACGAAGCAAACTTCTTGTTTCAGTTTCAATTACACTTTAAATAAGATGTAAGAACAAATTGGAACGAGGCGTATTAAATAGATTTTAGTGCTCAGCGTCAACCTATTTTTACGCATTTTTTAAGATTTCACTGTGTTTGCCTGTACTTTGAACATTATACGCTTCAAATATAAGCATTGGGGTGTGAAGTCTTATTTTTCTTCTGGTGTGTAACCTTCAATATCGACTTCTTTATTGTCAAACAAATAACCAATCATTGCTTCTTGAATTAATGCGCGATCTTCTGGGTTAATCATTTTTAATTTCTTTTCATTGATTAACATCGTCTGTTTTTTTTGCCATTCATTCCATGCTTCCTGACTAATGTTCTCAAAAATACGTTTACCTACTTCGCCCGGAATTAATTGAAATGCTAAACCTGGCGCTTCTTTTTTTAAATAAGTACAAAATACAGTACGAGACATGATTTATTCCTTGTTAATGACTTTATTGACGCTGCTTAATATTTTTTTAGTCGCAGCGGCTAATCCAATTTTTTGTGGTTGTTGCAGGTTATACCAAAGCTGGTCACTTTGTTCCATCACTTGTTGTGTATCTTGCTCACTAAACTCCACCAAAATAGGGGAAATATCAAAATGGTAATGGCTAAAAGTATGACGAAAAGTCGCTAGTTCAGTCGTTTGATACTGTTCAATTCCCATGGATTGTAAACTATTTAAGGCTGCTTCGCTGTTTTCAAATTCGGGGAAGCACCATAAACCTCCCCAAATCCCAACGGGAGGGCGTTGTATAAGTTGTATTGATTGTTGTTTATTTTTAAGTACTAGCATAACGGCCGTTTTAACGGGTATTTTCTTTTTCGCTTTGGGTGTCGGATAATTTGTCATCACATCATCAGCGAATGCTAAGCAATCACTAGAAACCGGACATTCATTACATTTAGGTTTACTGCGTGTACAAATCATTGCCCCCATATCCATCATGGCTTGATTGAATATTTGCGTATCGGTTTTCGGTGTTAGCTTTTCTGCTAATGACCAAAGTTGATTTTCAACTTTTTTCTCTCCGGTCCAGCCTTCAATCTTTTGATGGCGGGTTAATACGCGTTTTACATTGCCATCTAAGATGGGAAAGTGTTTATTTAAGGTTAACGATAAGACGGCTCCTGCCGTAGAACGTCCAATACCAGGTAAAGCAATCACATCATCAAATTCTTCAGGAAATTGCCCATCAAATTGATCGCGAATAATTTGCGCTGATTTGTGCAGGTTACGCGCACGCGCGTAATAACCGAGACCTGTCCAATGATGTAATACTTCATCAATCGGTGCATTAGCTAAATAAGAGATAGAGGGAAATGAACGCATAAACTTATTAAAGTAAGGGATCACGGTTGCCACTTGAGTTTGTTGTAGCATCACTTCGCTGACCCAAGTTTTATATAAACTCTTGTCTAATTGCCAAGGTAACGTTTTACGGCCATGTTGTTGGTGCCAATCATTGATTCTTTGGCTAAAATGCAACTCACTCACTAGAAACTCTTCGATAATAATGGGGGGACTATAGTCTAGCAGAGTTGCACAATTAATATATAATAGAAGATTGCATTAATGCGCGGCTAAAGAAGCCCAGTTCAACGAAAGGTATGAAAATGACAGAGCACGACCAGTCTGCTAAAGATAGCCAAGCTGAAGAAAATGAATCGACAGAAAGCAATAAAGAAAAATATATCCGTAAAATTCGTTCTTTCGTAAAACGCGAAGGGCGGATGACTAAACGTCAACAAACCGCTATTGATGACTTATGGGCAACAATGGGTGTGGATTATCAAGAAAAGCAGTTAGATTTTACTGATCTTTTTGGTAACAGTAATCCTGTTGTTTTAGAAATTGGTTTTGGTATGGGTAAGTCATTAATTGAAATGGCAAAAAATGCACCAGAGAAAAATTTCTTAGGTATAGAAGTTCACGGTCCAGGTGTTGGTGCTTGTTTGGCTGATGCGGGTGAAGAGGGAGTGACTAATTTACGTGTTATGAATCATGATGCGGTTGAAGTATTAGAGTTTATGATCCCTGATCAAAGCTTATCAACGTTTCAATTATACTTTCCGGATCCGTGGCATAAAGCACGCCATCATAAACGCCGTATTGTACAACCCGCATTTATTGAAAACATGCGCCCTAAACTCGCCATTGGTGGTGTTATTCACATGGCAACTGATTGGGAAAACTATGCAGAGCATATGCTTGAAGTATTAAAAGCGGCGACGAACTTTAAAAATATAAGTTCTGAAGGCGATTATGCTCCACGTCCAGATTGGCGTCCGCTGACTAAGTTTGAATCGCGTGGGCATCGTTTAGGCCATGGTGTATGGGACTTGTTGTTTGAACGTATTAGTTAATATTTGAATTTAGTATGATAAATAAGAAAAGCGAACGTTAACAGTTTAATGCCGATCAGTTAAGAAAAATTAGTTGATTTTTACCCGAATGGGATCAGAATCCGATGTTCACTCAACATCGGATTTTTTTATGCCTTTAGATTACGATTTCCACTCACTCGAAGC
>NZ_SNUB01000047.1 GCF_004378355.1 Psychromonas algicola | reverse complement strand
AATGGTCAAAACCGATCCATAGTTGGAGAGCTGCCATGAATCGGTTTATAATAGAGTTTGAAGACCGCTTGAAAAAACATCTGTAAAAATGGTAATTACACAGAATTATTTACAGGGTCTTTAATAACACATTAAAATCTTACTTTTTACCCCATAATTTTTCATTTAATTTTAGATCACTAATGATTGCTGAGGCTAAATGTAGGTTTTGGATATATTCGAATGCAACTCCATAATCAAGTACAGATTGAAATAAAGTGGCTTCAAAACTATTCTTATTATTACCAATAACAGCATGAATACTGTCATCCACAAAAGAAATGTAGAGTGGATAACCTGATTTCTTTTTAAAATCTAGTAACCTTTCCATCAGAGTAGGAGTAAGAATATACCTCGCTTCAATTTGATCGGTACTATACACAACAAACTCTCTTTCGAACTCATCATTATCCATTGTTAGTAATCGACCTTTTTTCGTATCTTTGAATTCCAACCAATTACTTAAAAGAGAACTAAAGATACTTTGTGTACTATCTGGTAATACTAATGTTTTACCTTGAAAGTTTTTATTAAAACTCGCTTTAATAAAAAAACCTCTAAAGAAACTTTTATACTCTACTTTCTTATCTTTACCTTCTGATTTTGTTAGTGCATTTACATCGGAAAATTCTATTTTTACACCGTCAATTTCACCACATACATAATCATCACCAGATAAAACGTCAGGCTTTTTAAAAAGATCTGTTTTTATAAAATTATCAATTGAGATGCATTTATTTTTATAATAAACAAGACTTTCATCAATCGAATGTATAAGTGGTTTTATAATAGAATCTTTAAAATTATCATTATATTTACTCTTTGCTGAGCTATAAATCCCTTGCATAAAAATGAAATATGCAGCTCCAAAGATACAGATACCGTTTACTTCAATACGAACGTTCATCATTAGAATCACAGCAAGAATTACAAATAATAATGTGCATATGAAAAAATTTTTAAACATTCGAACTATCGATTTAGTTCTATCCTCTTCAATTTTATCAAGAGTTAGCTTTAAATTTTCAAAATAGAATTTTTCAAGTTCTTTAATTGTTTTCATTTTTCAAATAAACTCTTAATGTTGATATTTTCCCTTTGAGTTTCGTCAATTTCAAAAACATCTTTAATTTTGTAATTCATCGCTTTAGCCATCAAGTTTGTCGGAAACATTTCTAAAGCATTATTGTAATTAGTTATAGCTTGATTATAAGCTCTTCTAGCCGCTGATATTTGTGCTTCAACTTCATTCAATGAATGTTGAAGATCTAATACATTTACATTGGCTTTTAAATCAGGATAGTTCTCAACAGCAACCATAATAGAACCTAAAGCTTTAGCAACCTTTCTATCTAAGGCTATTTTATCATTATCACTTAAATTTGATCTGTTTGAATCTGTACGTAGTTTTGTAAGCTCCTCTAAAATTGATTTTTCATGTTTCATATATACTTGTACAGAAGAAACAAGGTTTGGAATAAGATCAAACCTTTTTTTCAGTTGTACATCTACATTAGAAAAGATATTCGTCACTTGATTTTTTTTAGAGACTAATGAGTTGTACATTAAAATGAGTATTACTAATACTACGGCTAAGATGATGAAAGTTATCATATTTTTCCTTTAAATTGTGAGTAAATAACGGCCTACATTTCTAAAACAATCATATAATAGATATCATCAAGGTTCATTAAATAATTACTTCTTAAATTTTCTTACCACTTCTACATTTAAAGTTAATTTACAAGCTCATAATAGAAGTTAAAAGTGAAGAGTCATTGTTAAGAATACGCTACGGAAATAATAATGAGTTTCATATCTTAGTCAATTTCATCAAGCATTTAATTTCTTCATACATTTGAATGTAGCTGCTTCCAATATAATCTAGCTAACCAAATGTTTACGTTTTATTGCTCTTAATTAAGAAGCCTCGTGACAAAAAAGTTAAGGCTCAACAATATTCAATCACCTAATAATCCATTTTGGCAGGCTTTCAACAATTGCTCTGCCAACTCATCGTCATTAATCGCTCTAGAAATTGCAACGCCACCAATCAATAACACTGCTTTTTGTAACGCTTTAGCCATTTCCTGATCATCAGATTCATTTTCAATATGTTGTTTGGAATCCATAGTAACTAAATGACTGAGAAAACCTTTAAATACTTTTGTGTAAGTATCGCGTACCGCTAAATCACGTTGGGCAATATCACCGATCATAAACGCTAAAGGGCAACGTAAAAATCCTCCCTCTCTATGCCCTGTACTTAAATAAGTTTCTACAAAGCCTTCATTGGAATTATTATCAAAGGATAAAGCGATTTCCTTAGCTGAACTTAAAATAGCCTCTGCATGCAATTCAGATTTTGACTTGAAATGGCTATAAAATGCACCTCTCGTTAATCCCGCATCGGCCATCACTTGGTTAATACTAACTTCTTCATATCCATTCAAAGCAAATAGTTTAGCTGCACTAGATAATATTCGTTGTCTTGTTGTATTTTTATGCTCTGCTTGCCACGCCACAGTATTGACTCCACTAGGTTTGTCTAATAAGAGCAGTTTTCCCACTCTTATTATCTGATCAATTTATAACAAATTATTCTCTCACAAAGTCAAAATATGTTCTTGAACATATTTTGAATGTAAATACGATATAGCGAAATCAATTAAAAAGAGACCATACAATGATAAATAAACCTCATATTTTTGGCCCGCAATTCAGTACTTTTGTTCGTAGCGTTATGCTTTGTTGTGAAGAGAAAGGAATTGAATATAGTGTCGGACTTTCATTAGGCATTGAAACCATTGAGCGTAAAAGCAAGGCTCATTACGAAATCCATCCTTTTGGTAAGTTTCCAGCTTTGATTGATGGTACAAATAAAATATTTGAAACAGCAAGTATCTGTCGTTATTTAGATGAAAAATACCCAGGTACAACTTTGCAACCAGCTAATATCGATGAAAAAACAATAGTTGATCAATGGAGTGCAGCAATTTCTACTTATATAGATAAAATACTAGTTAGAGACTATTTATTGGAATTTGCTTTTCCAAAAGGTGAAGATGGCACCATAAGAATGGACGTAGTAACAGAGGTTGAACCTCACGTTCTGCAAACATTAAAAAAACTAGAATTACTGCTTGCTGATAATGATTTTATTTGTGGTAAACAATACAGTATAGCCGACGCGTTATTAACGCCAATATTAGATTACCTTTTCACTCTACCCGTTAAAGATAGATTATTTCAATCAGTACCCAAACTCAATCACTATATACAACGCATGCAGCAAAGACCTTCAGGCGTAAAAGTATTAACCCATCAGACTAACTAAAAAATGCAATTAGCTTTATTTTCGATAGATGGTAAGTTGTAAATATAAAACAGAAATAAAGCTTTATTTTCACTTTCAATAATACAAATAACGGAAACAAGTTAACGATGGACGAAGCAATAATCTTACGTGGAATGGAAGCTCTTAGCTTAGTAGATAAAGATATTGAAAAAGCTTTTAAAACGCTAGGACCTCCACCACCAAGATCTCGTCCCTCGGGTTTTGAAACGTTTTTATCTACGATTGTAGGCCAACAACTATCAACTAAAGTCGCTGCTATCATAATGCAACGTGTAGTGGCATTGATGGTAGACGTCACACCTGAACGACTCATTGAAATTGAAGATCAAGCGCTTCGAGATGTGGGTTTGTCTTGGCGCAAAATAGAATATGCCAAAGGACTCACCACCGCCATTATTGACGGCAGTTTCAATATCCAAGCCTTAAATGAATTAAGTGATGAAGAAGCGATAACTGAAATTACAAAATTGAAAGGATTTGGTCGTTGGAGCGCTGAAATCTATTTAATGTTTTCTTTAAATAGAGAGAATGTTTTCCCTGCTGACGACTTAGGAATTTTACTTGGGTTAGCGAAGTTAAAAGGATTGGCAGAAAAACCAACGCCTAAGCAAGCGCGGGAAATGGTAAGCCATTGGACCTCGTATAAAAGCGTTGCTTCCTTGTTCCTTTGGCAGTATTACCATCAACCTAAATAAAAATTAGCCTTTTAAATTTCGTGGCTACCTGTCCCCAACAAACAATCACAAATTGTTAATTGTCATTACCACATCTAAAAATCAGGCGATAAGTAAAATACAAAACAACCTTACGCCATCACAAAGTCAACTAATCTCATTATAAAATCACTGCAATAACATTGTTATTTAAATTAAGACGATTTGTTTCAAAACTAAGTTGAACGGTCGCTACAGATGAACGTGATCTTGATAACATTTCTATCAGGGTAAAGGAGTGAAGACAAACAATCTTACAAGTAGGTTTAAAAATAAAAACCTAACATAACGTCTTCAACAATGCCCTGAGTTATTAATTTTCCGTTTTGATAAATAGTGTCAGGTAGCGATCATGAAAAACAAATACATTAACATTTTCTCCGAAAAAAACGTCATTAATATTGCAGCAATATTCTTAGCAACAATGATGACTGGCTCTGTAATAGCAGATGAAGATAAAGCCAATGAATATAACACAGGCAGTTTTAGCATCAGTCTTGATAATGATGCATTTCTTGGTACCGACAGAGGTTATACAAACGGTGTATTTTTTAAATACAATTCTGATACAACAACAGAAATTAATAACGAGTCACCATTTGTACTTAAAACAATTGGTAACTTCTTAGCATTAGATGAGCAAAGTAATAAAGGTTGGGGTGTTACAATCGGACAACAAATTTGGACGCCAGTAGATATCAGTGCTCCAACTGAAAGCGCACATGATAGACCTTACACAGGGTTACTATTTATTGAAGGTACTGTTTTTGAATACACAAAAGACTTTGCCAATAAATACAGCTTAATGTTTGGTGGCGTCGGTCCTGATACTTTTGGTGAAGATTCACAAACATTTGTTCATAGCTTAATCGGTTCAACACAACCAGAAGGTTGGGGAAGACAAATTAAAAACCAAACGATTTATAACTTAGGTTACGAAGGTCAACGATTATTAACAAGAGACTCTGCATGGTTTAATACCGACTATGATGCAGGCTTATCTGGTCGCGCAAACATTGGTAATTACCAAAGTGAGTTGGCGGTAGGCAGTACATTTAGATGGGGTCAATCACTAGATGAAAGCTTTGCAAGTGTCGGTTCAATGCCGGGTCATTACATTGATACCAGCGTGTTATCAAAAAGTCGCTCTGGACAATTTTACTACCTAGCCGTTGAAGGTCGATACCGATTCCAAGATATAACGATTGATGGTGCACGCCCTAAACATCTTTTTGATGTGCATACAGAACATTGGCAAGCAACCGTTTCAACAGGTGTTGTTTATTACCAAGCATCATGGGGAATGGCGTTAAGTGTGATCACAAGTACACCTGATTACGAAGAAGATTTACGAGACTACAACTCAACAGCTTCAGTGAATGTGTTCTGGCGCGCTTAATAATCAATAGATTAGACAAAATGCAGCAACCTTTAGACAGTTTGTTGCATTTATTAAACAGAAATAGTTTATATTAACACTAGAAATGAAGCTTAAATAAAACATGATGTAACTAACATTAAGGAAGAACAGATGACTTTATCAGCAACACAACCTAAATCGATGGCCCTTTATCACTTTGATGGCTGCCCTTACTGTGCAATGACACGTAAAGCAATTGGTCAACTAGGCCTAGAAATTGAACAAAGAAACATTCAACAACAAGCTCAACATAAAAATGATCTTGTTCAAGGTGGCGGCAAAAAACAAGTGCCTTGTTTACGTATTGAACATGCAAGCGGTGAAACTCAGTGGTTATATGAGTCAGGTGATATTATTAACTTTTTATCGAACTAATTGCTTGAAAGGTAACTGTTATTGATAGCAGTTACCTACTTTAAATTCAATTAAACCTCGCTGTGAAGCGCGATCCTACTTTCTACCTTTAAGTTTAATTAACCACTCTTTTGGCGATAATCCCAATTTCTTTCTAAAAACTCTTGCAAGCGCAGAGCCATGCTCATAGCCCACTTTATTTGCAACCATACTAACGGGTAATTCTTTCTTCAATAATCCCTGTGCAAGCGCTACACGTAAATCGGCAAGATAATCACTTGGTGCCTGTCCGACTGTACTTTTAAATAAAGCGGCAAACTTTGCGCGCGACATTAACGCTCTTTCAGCCATGGAATCCACCGTCCATTGTTCTTCAGGATGTTGGTGAATTGCTGCCATCAACTTAGATAACTGAGGGAGAGACATCGCCGCTAACATACCCTGAAGTACAAGGCCTTCTTTCAAAATATGACGAAGAATTTGGATCAGAAAAATATCGCCTAACTTATTAATAAGCGCTTGTTGTCCCGGTTCAGCATTAAAGGCTTCTTCAAATAACCAACAAGCCGTTCTTCCCACAGGATCATCATTATCAACACTTAAACAAATAATAGAAGGCAATGCATTAATCAAAGCCGCGCCACTGCCAGATTGAAAATCCAAATCAACACAAACCAATTGTGCTTGGTCAGACTCATCAGCAATAATTTGATGCTTAGTTGGCCCCGGCATAAAAATAACCGTCGGTTTATCTAAAGTAACTTTATGCCCTTCTTCACAAACCAGTGTTAACACGCCTGACTTTAAAAGATGTAAATGCCCTTTATTACTATCAGAGCCACCTAAGGTTTTAATAGTACAAAAATTACCACTAAAAAAGACTTCAGCATTAAAAGAAAGGTTTTGTAGTATCTGACTTAATTTATCCATAAATTACTCTAAAAGGTGATTATAAAATTCACCAAGGCTTATATCTCGGACAGAGGTTTGACCTCATCCCTTGCGAATTCATATCTATTACTATTTTTGGGAGGCAATACTAACAATTTGACGCTTGAATAAAAACAACTGTCGCCATTTTACTGCCACAGAAAAGAAATAGTTTTGCTTAATATTGTTAAAATAATTCAAAAATAAAGGGTATTTATAAATTTATTTTGGTAAAAATACTATTCAAATAAGTGGCAAATCGAGAAGGTGGTTCTTCATTTTCTACATAGGTTTGTTTCATAGCATTGTAATTAGCTATACTGCGTATTCTTTATTTTGATAAAACGGACAAAACAATGATTAAACAAAACTTCCTTGCAGTGATCGTTACTGCGGCTACTTTACTTGCTGGTTGTAATGAGAAAGAAGCAAAGCAGACAGCTCCCATTGAACTCGATACTATGGATAAAAAGTTGAGCTATTTGTTCACTTTCGGTAATGCTTCACAAATTCAAGATCTTGGTGTTAAATTTGATGTTGAGGTTGTTCGCCAAGCAGTTAATGATGCGAACAATGGTCTTGAATCTCGTTTAAGCGAAGAAGAAGCCCAAGCGGTAAGTCGAGCATTTCAAAGGATGAAACGTGAATCGGCTGCCAAAGCCATTAAAGAGAATAATATTAAGTTGGGTGCAGAATATCTGGCTGAAAACGGTAAAAAAGAAGACGTTGTAACAACAGAAAGTGGTTTACAATATGAAATTATTGTATCAGGTGACGGCGAGACGCCAACACTTGAGGACTCTGTGTTGGCACATTATGAAGGTAAACTGCTAGACGGTAAGGTGTTTGATAGTTCTATTGATCGCGGCGAGCCTGCGCACTTTCCTTTGCGTGGTGTTATTCCTGGTTGGACTGAAGTGCTTCAGTTGATGAAAACCGGTGATAAGTGGAAAGTAACTATTCCTTATAATTTGGCTTACCCTGATGGAACACGCGGTATTGATGCGGGTTCAACATTAATATTTGAGATTGAACTTGTTAAAGTTATCAAAGGAAGAAAAAATTAAAAAAGTGATCGCTTTAGTTGATTCGGAAAATAGCGGTATATTGCGTAGATAAGCTAATTGAAAAAGTAATGCATCTTTTATTTCTAGACTCGAATGTGTAGTGGTCAAGCTTTTTTGGCCACCAAATTCAAGGCGTTCCAATAGTTTGCTTCTTTCTTGTTTGGTGACAATCCTAAATTGTGGCTATGGGGTCTTACCACGTTGTAATATTTATAAATATAATCTCGTATCGCATTATCTGCGACAAACTCGTTTTGATAACCTCTTTTAGGCATGTTTTCAGTTTTTAAACTTCTAAAGAAATGTTCCATTGGGGCGTTATCCCAACAATTTCCTCGGCGACTCATGCTTTGTTTAATTTGGTGTTTCCACAGTAATTGCCGAAACGATAAGCTTGTATAATGGCAACCTTGGTCTGAGTGAAACATCAAATCTGATGGTCTCCCTCGGGCTTCAAAGGCGTTGCTTAATGCTTTCTTGGTCAACTTGCTATCAGGTGAGTCTGATATAGCAAAACCCACTATTTTCCTATTATACAAATCTAAGACGGCCGCTAAATAACGCCACTTATTACCAACCCAAATATAGGTTACGTCACCACACCAGACTTGATTTGGTCTCTCAGGGCTAAACTCTCTATTCAAATGGTTTTCAATAGACACGTGCTCTTTCTTTGCCACCTTATACTTATGTTTCGGTGGCTGACAACTCTCTAAACCAAGTCTTTTCATCGCTTTTGCAGCTCTATATCTGGTCAAATTATACTTCTCTGTAGAAGTGACTAGACTTGCAATGGTTCGCGCTCCTGCAGAGCCTTCACTCAGTTCATAGGCATCTTTTACATAAGCGTCGATAAGAACCTTAACTGCGTCAATTTTCTTAGATTGACTCAGCCAATAACGATAACTACTACGATAAATACCAAATACAGAGCACAATTTTTTAACAGGGTAGTTAGCTTTAAGTCGCTCAATCAACGTGAACTTGTCAGTGAGTCCGACATTAAGAGAGCCGTAGCCTTTTTTAGGATTTCTTTCTCCTGTTTAAGCTGCTGTATTTCACGCTCTAAGAGTCTTATTCTACGACTATCTTCTGAAATAGGTGTCCCTTGAAGATTGTCTCCATTACGCTCTTTGCGTAGGGTTCTTGCCCAACTATCTACTGTAGATTTCCATACTCCCATTGCATCAGCGGCTTCTCTTACTGAATAACCTTGAGCAACAACTAGCTCTGCAACTTCTTGTCTAAATGCGGGTTTAAAGTGTTTTTTAGTCATAGTATTACCTTCGTTAATGATGATTATAATATCACCTTTAAATCGCTGACCAAATTCACTATGCCACTACATAAAGACTATTGGACAGTAAAAGTGTAACCCATGTATGTTTAATAAAGTGTTACCTATGAACTTGACTGTACATTAGACATACCTTTGCAAGTCACTTTATGATGGGTGGTGGAAATATATTGGTATTACAACAAATACTTGGTCACGCAAGCATTACAGACACAATGAAATATGCCCACTTCTCACCAGCTCATTTAGAAGATGCAGTTAAATTAACCCCATTATCGACACTGAAAAAAGAAGAGGTTTAAAAATTCGGTGGACAGAATGTGGACACTCAAAAGAAAAAGGCTCTGTAATCGTTTGATTACAAAGCCTTTAATGTGGTGGATGGGGGCATCCGAATCACTAACATAAACACTTGATATATATAAACTAATTTAGGTATTAATTTTAAATTGGGTCAATAATTGGGTCAATAAAAACAATCTACCTATAAATGTTCCAAGTCGCTTTCGCCCCCAAAGCGAGCTAGATAGGAGAACATCTCGATATAATTTTGATACGTATCCTTGATGGATTGTTATATGCATTTAACCCGAATGTTTACGATCACATTTAGCACAGAACGGAACCTTTTTACCTTCTGTTTCATACCACACTCTTTTGGCTTTAATATCGAGATACTTACCACATGAGCCGCAATTATGTAGGTCAGGATTTCCGTTATAAGCAAAAACTGCAATGGCAATACCGATACAGCCAATAATTATAAATATAATTTCAACAGCAGATTCATCCATGTACTAGTTCTCCATTTATGTGTGTCGAATTCATAAACTAAGTGTGATATATTCTGAAATCTTTAAATGAAAGCCATGGGGTACTATTTGAGTATTTAATTTGTTCAAATTCAGTTCCATCTTTATATGTCATTTGAAAAATTCGCTTCTGATCCTTGTCATCTGTACCTGCTCCGAAAACTACTCCACAAAGTGCATTTTCATATTTTAAATATTGATTATTAATGTTGTTTATTAACATCATATATCTATATTCTTCTTCATCCCTCCAGTCTAGGGATTTTTCAAAGATGAGTTCATTATTATGAGTGTAAATGTGCCGTTTTACATATTCGGGCACTCCTAACTCTTTCAGTAATGAATAGTGCAATGTATATGGGCTTTTACATATATCACCTTTTAATGGCCGATTTTTATATTTAATATCAGTTGCGTAAAGGTCAGAAATCGAACCGAACTGCGCTGTTAATAACGCTTCAATTTTCTTTTTACTAAAAATTAAACATACACCCTTATGATCATCTCCATATTGAGCCCACATCCTAGATTTAGCAAAGCCCCGAAGATAAATATCATTAAAAAAATCGTCTCCTAAACATGATTTATCTTTACTAAAACATAAAATTTTACACTTTAATTTGATTTCCTCTGAAATAGTTTCCCATAGTTTCATTGACTCTGCGTGAGAAGGCGAAGCGCCATCACCTATATGAAAGTCAAATTTCCAGTTCTTAGATTCTTTAGGGTCATTTGTATTTCGTAGAGAATTAAACATTAATGTTTTATCTTTAAGGATAAAATCAACAGCTTTATCAACAGTTGTATAATGATAGAGGTACTTACTTTCATCTTTTAAATTTTGAAACATACACGCTCCCCTAAAGATAATTGCGAACTACATACTTACATTGACACATAACCCACTGTTTTATTTCCGTTTAAATGCCTTGTCAGTAATCAATTCCGCCAATAAATTAGCGCTGTTACCTAAAACAAAATCTGTAGCCAATTTTTTCATTTTACAATTCAAATTAGAAGCTTCGGAAATAATGAAAAGCTCTTTAGCGAGCTTAATACTATT
Organism: Psychromonas algicola; assembly: GCF_004378355.1. GTDB lineage: Bacteria > Pseudomonadota > Gammaproteobacteria > Enterobacterales > Psychromonadaceae > Psychromonas. Next base: position 5,049 of record NZ_SNUB01000047.1, on the reverse strand, counting down.
TTTTCTCAATAACGATGTAATTAAATAGTTAGCAGAAATCAAGTTAACTATACTACTTGAAGGCTTCATGTCATGCCTTAATAAAAGATACAAAGATTTCAATGAAGCATAAGCTCTATCAGACTCGGTTGCAGAACACAGCCACTTTTTATTTACCTGCAATATTTTCTTTTTCGTATATCGCGTACTATTTTTTAACTCTATAAGAGTTCCACTACTAATATTTAGAGCCAATGAGTCATTCAAGAAAGAAAAATCCTCTAAATGTTCTAGAATAGTTTTACCAGTAGGAAGACTCCAAATATCCATAACATCACCGTTATCAAAAATTATTTTTGGATTTCCAAAGTAATTTAATGTGTATGGTATTTCGTTAGCTACCCAGAAAAGCAAACAACTCTTTTTTGCTTGCTTCTATAACAACATCTAAATCATCCCAAAATTGAATTTGACCTAATAAAGTAGACCTTAAAGCCCCTCTAACCACCCAAACATCATAAAGGTCTGTTAAACCAATCAATTGTTGTTCTATGCGTTGGCGGAGGGATTTGAAGCTAGTGACTTTATATTTATTTGTTAATTTTTCATGTAATAAAGATAAGCTTGTATTATTACTATCCATTATTGGATTTAGTTCATAGTAGTGTTTCAATACCAAGTAATCTTTCAATAATTTAATATTAAAATAATTTAAAGCAACAACGGTATCTAATGCAGTACATTTAAAAGTATTATTTAGAATGTCATCATGAAATTGTTTGGTATTAATAACTTCATTCGTATAAACATTGATAGCCACTGCATTAACACTAAAATTAAAGTTATTTATAGCTTCTATAATGCCCTTTTCATTTAAACCTTTTGTAAAGCTTTCCGTACTACACAAATCTATATGGTTCCCACATTTTAAGGGAATTATTATTCCATTGCGTTTTGATACATCAAACCTAACACCATGTTTTTTTAGTGTTGTTTCAATCTTTGTTGTAGAGTAACTAGATAAACAATCTATATCACCGATGTAATTATTATTTCCAAAGTGGATATTTCGAACCCACCCGCCAATTAACCAAAGCTCATTCTCAAGTATTGAAGATAAAAATAATAGCTCTTTCCAATAAGACTTTTCAATTGAATTTTTAAGATCAACATTAACAGCACAATTATGTTCAACTTTTTTTTCCACTTCTTTCACAGACCTAGTTCTAGACATTGTTGTTGAAATAATTACACCTAAAATGAATACCCCAACTAAGCCTTCAGTTGCCGCTAATAGCCCCGCGCGAGAACCTGGCTCAGGAGAAATACTACCAAAACCAACAGTAGTTATTGTGATAATACTGAACTCGAGAGATGTACATTGATCTAATGCTTCAATATTAAAGTCATCATAGAACCATAGTAAATATATGTTAGCGTAAATAAATATTATCTGGATATATTGAATGAAAACAATAATTAAACTTCTTAGAGCAGAATACAGTTTAAAATTTGGTTGTAAAAAAGGTCTTAAAAGAACGCTCCTAAGTTGATATTGAATTGACTCAATACCTAAGAGCACTAATAAAATCAGAATTGGTAACGATTGTTTTAGAAAAACTGTTGGTATGAAAAATATTACCAATGGGATAACGAAAACAATTAATTGGTATATTTCCGTAGCCAGCGGATGAGTATAATACTTATTGTTCTTTTTTTGTTGAAGAAATGCCATGATCCAAGCAGCTGGAGATATAAACCTTAATACCCACAGAAATGAATTGAAAATGTTTATAATTAAAAAATCAGACTTAATAGACCACTGTCCGCGCTTGAAAAATGGCAGCTTATCTTTACGAAAATATATTCGGATACTAAATTCCTTTGATTACTAACGCTTTGCTAAGCGGCAATAAAATAGTTGGCTAAAATTAGCGAGGTACGAGCAAAAGCCAACAGTTTTTTGTCCGTTTAAGCAACTTGTTATAAATTCATTACCATTCAAAATAGCTAGCAACTGTAAAAGCTGTTCCGATAATTCCGATGGTATAACTAAGACGAGAAAATACTTTTTCTCTTTTGCGCTTTTTCGATAAGTCCTGTAACTCTTGCTCCAGTTTATACAAACTTAAATTGTCACCCTTCAGTGTCTCTTTCAGTTTATCTATGTGACAGCTTATATTTTCAGGGATATCACCGAAGCTTGAGTTAACTCTTACTGTATTTTGAATTTTTTCTAATTTTTCAATTGAGATAGATTTATCTCTATTGGTTTTAACACCTACCCTGCACTCATCCAATGCAATTACTACTTGTGCATTGGGAATTCCTCTTACCTTTGCCATAGCGAGAATATCGCCATATTCAATATCATCTTCTGTGTTTGCATAGGCCTTTATGTAATTATCAATAAATTTATTTCGTTTCCACCGCCATTCGATGCGTCCTGCTATCACAGCTAGTGCGTATACTGGCACAGTAAATATAAGAAAAACTGACACGGCTAAAAGGACTGCCTTAATATTTATTTCCAACACTGAACTCCAATTGAATTTATAACAGTATATTATCCATAATTCACGATAGTAACGGATTATGAAATAAAAAAATAACAAAACAATAATAATTAAATCATTACCTGTCAAAGTTTTGTAATAAAATATGTGGTTTTATTTTAAACATTAAGTTTGTAGAAACTAAGCACTGCGTCATACTCAGCTATTTTGTGCTGAGTATGACGCAGTGCTTAGGAAATTAAATACTATAAATCAAAAAATTGCATTTTTGGGAAAACCTCATTATAACTGTATGTAAATACAGTTTTTAGGGGTGTTTTTATGATCATAAAATCTCTTTTTTTACAGTCTCTTCGAAATGTAATTAGAGTTAAACGCTATAGCTTACAAACAGAAAAAGTTATTTATATTGGGTTAAGTTTTCATTATGTTTAATGATAAACGCCACCCCAAAGAGTTGGGCGCTGCAGAAATAAACCACTTTTTAACTAATTTAGGAATCGTTATAAAATAACTTCCGCTAGATTGTTTCCAAAAAAACTTAAATGACAGGCTCTTTTGAAAACAAAATCGTGAAAGCAATGGGGGCGCGTCTTGCCTTTTGCCATTATTAAGTTGAATTCAAGTCGCTTTCAAACGAAAAAGAATATAGTTCCTATCTCGCTTTGTGCCCCTAAGCGACATAGGCCTAGTTACCGTTTATTACATTTAAAAGTTAAAATAATTCACCTTCTTTAATATCAAGCGCTTTAGCTAAATAAGAAACTTCTATATCTAGCACTTGTCGAACTTGAGCTTCTATTTTTGCTAATGTTGAACGGCTAATATCAAACCCTATTAAATTACATTTTGCTGTTAACTCACTTTGAGTCAATCCTTTCTCTTTTCGTAATTCTCTAACTTTTTTTCCAATTATATTCATTGCTATTTTGCTCCGCTTGTAGAGCTTTATAATTGCATATGATAAATTACATAAAGCTCCACCAGCGGAGCAACTTAAAATAAATGGATGGTTTAAATATGATAAATAAGCAATTTAAAATAATTAGTGTCGTAGCGATTATTAATATACTTTCTGCGTGCAGTGTTATTAGTAACAATCAAAGGCTATCAGACATTGAAGAAAGGCTTAAACAGGTTCAATTAGAAGAGGATCAATATAAATCAGAGCATGGTGATGTTGTTGCATATATGCAGGAGCATAAACTAGAAAAGCTTTTATTCGTTGAAACTAATTTGAATTATGAAAAAAATGCCTTGTATGTGCTTCCTCGCGGTTATTTAACTCAAAACTTGGGTGATGGTCATTACCTGTATATGTATAAAACCTGTACCCATACAAAAGGTGGTTATTGTATTAATTATGATTATAGAAACCTTTTACTGACAGGCTTAGCAAATACAGAGTTAATACCAAGTAATGACACGATTAGAACAAGTAGCCAGCTTGTCGAATTTACAGGCATCTATAAATATGAATCAATATCTGGTGCACTTAAAACTGTTCCAACATTTAACGTTTTTGGTAAAAAAGGCTCTTGGAAGATAAACGCTATATGGAAAGTTAAAAATCAATTATTACTAGAAAAAAATACTCTCCTAACAAATTAACCTTTCTTAAAAAATGACAACTAAAAATAAAACGCTCAACCTAGCTTTGTATTATATGTGTTAGGTTGACGCTTTAAAATTAACAGCACATTAGCATTTATCAGACTCAATAATTTATCGTATTGCCCCCTTTCCGAGTCCAGTTAAGAAAAAAAAGATAGGTTAATAAAGAAGGGCTTTTTTTTATCGTGTTACAAATAACCCCCCATAGCCTTTATACATAAGGGGTTAGCTTCTTTTTTAAATTTTCAAGGGTGACATTTATGAATTGGAAGCAATGTTTCATTATGTCTCATAAGCATCTAATTTTTAGGGATATTATGACTGCAAAAGAGTACTCTTTTTCCTTTTTCTGTAGTTCTCTTTTTTGCTAAATAAGACGCGTGATGGGTAAAATCATTTTTGTCTTGTTCCGTATTAATAATATGAAGCCCTTTCTTTTTATACTCATCCGAATAATTAATATATACCTCCCTTTTCGACCCCATAGTATCGATCACTTCTAAAATTGTATCTCTTATTTTGTTTAATTGTTCATTTGCCTTTTGAGCATCAAGCATTATAACAACATGGCAATGCTTTTCTAATTCACCACCTACTTCATCTTTACGCCAATGATATATATCGTTAACAGATAACTCTAAACGCTTGCTTAGGCGTTGTTTAAGCTTCTGTATTTGCTTAGCCGCACGCTCACTATCATATAGCGTTAAAACGATGCCTATAGGCTTTTTAAAGTCGCGCAATAACAAATCTATACCATTAATGAGTTTGTCTATAAGGCGCTTAATTAAGGGTCTATTATTTGCACAATTAACTGAATGTCCCGTCCTGAAATAGGTTGACGGTTTTAATGGAAGGCCAGTAGCTCTTGCTCCTGGTCTTTTTTATGCACTTGATTTGGGGTTTTCATTCCCAAACTCATATGCGGTCGCATTTCATT
>NZ_SNUB01000046.1 GCF_004378355.1 Psychromonas algicola | reverse complement strand
CGCGCCTTTCGAATAATGTCAAAGCTTTTTAGCTTTCTTTTTATTCTCAGAATCGAGTTAACTTAACGTTGTTCCCGTTTCCGTGGATGCGCATTATAGGGATCCTTAAAACATTGGCAAGCGTTTATTTACAATTATTTCAATTAAATGTTCAAGTGATTAATTAAACAACAAAATGAGGGCATTTTAGACAAATTATAGGGGTTAAAAGGGAGATTTAAAGGTATATAACATTGTTAGATTAGTTTCGCTTTCTATTACTTGATTAAAATATTTTACTGAAAGCCATATTTATTAACAAAATGGTAAAAAAGATCCAGCTTTGTAGTAAGAAATTAAGAAAGCCTCTAAGAAATTTAGAGGCTTTATAGTCAGTTTGTTCTTTATTGTTTGTTCTCTATTGCTTTAAGTCTAATTGATAAAAGCTAACTTTAGCGTAATCACCTGCTTCTATGCCGTTATTTGTACATTCAGATGAGCCAACATTACATTGGTTATAATTACCCGCTTTGAAATACATCCAAGAATTTGCGTAACCTTCATCGTACTCTTCACCTTGATAATGAGGTTTAGATAGATCAATAGCAAAGGTTTTTACAACTTCATCTGCTTCACCAATGTTTTTAATAAAGGTTAGGTTCATTATGTTGCCATCAACATTAACGTCGTAGGAAAATACTTCTCCTAATTTGATACCGTCAGCAGGGTCTTCCGATCCTGTTCTTAAATCATATTGTCCAAATACATTATGGTAGATATCTTTTCGCTTGCTATAATTGTCACCTGTTGCATTGATTTCATAGCGCCAATACAGCGAACCATGTTCATGATCAGGTAATTTACGGTAAGCAATTTTTAAAGGTTCATTTTTCTTCGCATGGATTTGACCGATAACTGATGAAAAAGCACCGTTCTTTTCACTGTTACCACTTGTGCTTATCCAATCAACAGATAATGTTGCTGTTAGCTGACCTCCAATAGATCCATAAGATGCGGCATCTGGGTTCGCTGCAATTGCAAAGTTGTTTTTAGGATCTTTATAAGATGTTGCTAACATTGCTCGCAATTCACTACGCGCATTTTTACTATTCGGTGTTGTCATGGCTTTATTTGGAGTTGCAAAGACCATCGCACCTGTTTCTTTATCTGTATAAAACCACTCTGGATGAGAATATGGTTTTTCTTTGTTACTTAAATCTTGTGCAGAAATTTCCATTACTTTCCCTGCACGCTCTGGTTTATCGTCTTCTAGAGGAACATTGATTTTCCATTTAGTTAAATCAAAGTTGAAAACAGGCGCTTTAGTTGGATCAAGTTTAGCCATTAATGCTTTTGTATTAGCAGTTGGCTGGTTAGCGTTAGTTGCACAGCCAATTAATAAAGTAGCAACGGTTGTTGCTAATAATATTTTTTTCATGAAATGTCCTTATTTGAATGTCGGTGACAAGATACTACAATAGAGGTAGATGAAAAATTGCGATCTAAAACAATAAATCAACATAATACTTCAAATAAAACCTAACGCTATTAACAAACTTAAAGTCACTTTTAAGGAGCAATAGGATATATTTAAATTTATAACTATAAATAACACAATGAAAAAGGAGCCTAAGCTCCTTTATATAAGTGTATTACGACATAATAAATGTCGTTTATGGCCGTTTACTATTTTTCGTAAAGACAAAGGTAAGCAGTTTGTACTGTTACTTTAACATCGAAGCTTGAATTTGCTTCTACTTCAAATGTTTCACCTGCGTTATAGGTCTTCCATTCTGTTGTATTAAGTAATTTAATGGTTAGGCTACCACTTACTACAGTCATGTATTCTTTTGCTTCAGTACCAAATGTATATTCACCAATTTCCATTACACCTACTGTTGCTGGTAATGTATCACTTTGGAATGCGATTGATGCTACATTGCCGTCAAAATATTCGTTTGTTTGAAAACTCATTTTACTTCCTTTTTATATACTTATTAGTGTATTACTTGCGACCAGTATGGCGAAGCGTTACTTAAAACTCAAGCTTCAAATTCTGACTGTATTTCCGTCATTCATGATTCTAAATTTTCAAGTGCACCTAACAGGCTACAAATTATTTGATAACGCTCATTAAGATCTAAATTTTCAACACTGAGCATCTGTATAACAGAGAAAGCACAATTAAAATCGCTCAATATTTTCTTTGCATAACTTAATAGCTTCGCTACATTCATCACAGTCTAAAAAAACAGACTCTTCAATAAATAAGCTAGGACTAAATAACCTAACATCTGTTAAAAAAACTAAATATTTCTCACCTACTGTTAAGGTAGCTCCACCATAGCTAGCGACTGAGCTTAGGTCTTGATATTCACCATAAATTTTATTTTCAATGCTTACATTATATCTAACCATTTCTGAGCGCGTCCCTTTATGCCGGACTTCAATATCATTGATCCTAATAATAGCTATTACACCAGTTTCAGATTTAATTGTTTTATATGTTTCAGGCTTTATATTTACCATTGAATGATCTCTTAGATAATCACTAGCGCTCGCTAAAGATATATTGAACATGATAAGTACAAATAATCCAATAACCCGATTACATTTTTCTTCATTGAGTAATTGTTTCAATAGCCCTCCTAATATTTCGAGAATTAAGGGGCATTAAGATAATAGAATCAAAATTTAGATAGAGCATCACTAAATCTGAGAGTATTCTTCAGGACGAATAAACTTAACGCCTTGAAGACCTGCTTCCTCAATTTTATTTTTTATGCATTCATGGACCAATAATGTGCTTACATTTTCAGCCAAACGGAATAACAAAACATCTTGGATACGAGATTCATCAAGTACTAATTGATGAATAATTGTATCTCCTTTGGGTGCAGTATTTTTATAAGTTTCATAATCTGATGCTTGTAAGTCCATAGCTGATACCAAACCTATCACATTAAAAATTTGATAAGGTAGCGTTTGCCCTGTTTGGTTATTTTTTAAAATAGCAGGGAAAAGTTCTAGATTATCCACTCCCGCTGAAATTAATATATCAACCAGTGTTTGTGACATCATAGTGATACCAAGATCTCTTATATGTGGTAATTCTCCGTTATAACCTTGGTATACATCAAAATCTATTGTGACTGGATTAGGAATATTGTCTTTTTTAGATACGGCAATCGGTTTGCCTGTTTTCCACAAACGAATTCCTGCTAGCTTAAAATTATTATTAATCGTAAATGCAGCACTTTGATCGTCAAGTATAACTGTTTTTGAATCTATTACGTAATACATGCTTACTCCAACCACTTAAATTTCAAATTCTGATTGTAATGTTTCTATTTGTTCCTGCGCTTCCATCCATAGCATTTCAGTTTCTTCAAGTTGGTAGTTTACTTCACCTTGTTCTTTTAACAAGTCGGTTAACAGCTTTTTATTTTCTTGCTCATAAAGCGCACTATCACCTAACTTTTCTTCTATTTCTGATAAACGTTCAGAATAGGTTTCCATTTTCTTTTCAGCGCTAGTCAGTTGTTTTTTATAAGGCGTTAACTTTTTACGAAACTCTGCTTCTAGTCTTTTTTGATCTTTACGGTTCGCACTCACTGATACGGCTTTAACCTCGCCTTGTTCTATTTGTTTCTCACTACGTTGTTGATCTGTTATCCATTGATGATAGTCATCGAGATCTCCGACAAAAGGTTCTACTTTTTTATCATGCACCAGGTACAAATCATCTATGGTAGTACGCAATAAATGTCGATCATGCGAAACAACGACCATTGCACCTTCAAAATCTTGCAATGCAACGGTCAATGCATGACGCATTTCTAAATCAAGGTGATTGGTTGGTTCATCGAGTAATAATAGGTTAGGTTTTTGCCAAACTAATAATGCCAGAACCAAACGCGCTTTCTCTCCACCCGAAAAAGGGGCAACGATATCGAAGGCTTTATCACCTTGAAAACCAAAACTGCCTAAGAAATTACGTAGCGGCAGCTCTTTTTCATCGGGCGCTAAACGGGATAAATGTTGCATAGGACTTTCGTCTAGATGCAAGAACTCTAATTGATGTTGTGCGAAGTAGCCTATTTTTGCATTAGTATTGATTTCAATCTTTCCTGACTTAGGTTGAAGTTGATTCGATAATAATTTGACTAAGGTCGATTTACCGGCGCCATTTCTACCTAATAAACCAATACGACTTCCAGGCACGAGATTTAGTTTGATTTCATCAAGTATCAGTAGATCTTCGTAGCCAGCACTGACTTTTTCCAATGTTAATAGTGGCAGTGGCAATGCTTCTGGTTCGCGAAATGAAAAACTAAATTGATTATCGACATGCGCAGGTAATAAGGTTTCCATTTTTTCAAGCGCTTTGATACGACTTTGCGCTTGTTTTGCTTTATTCGCTTTATAACGAAAACGATCAATATAACTTTGCATATGATCCATTTGCGCTTGTTGTTTTTCGTAGGAAGATTGCTGCTGCATTAACTTTTCAGCTCGTTGGCGTTCAAAGCTAGTGTAGTTACCTGTGTATTCGAAAAGTTTGTTTTGTTCAATATGAATGATTTTATCAACAATACTATCGATAAAGTCTCGGTCATGAGAAATTAGAATCAAGGTACCTTGATATTGATGTAACCATTTTTCAAGCCAAATGACTGCATCTAAATCTAGGTGATTGGTTGGTTCATCTAGTAATAAAAGATCAGATGGGCAAAGCAATGCTTGTGCTAAGTTTAATCGCATACGCCAACCACCAGAAAAATCACTGACTGGTCGCCCTTGTGCTTGTTCACTAAATCCCAAACCAGCTAACAGTTCTGCCGCTCTTGATTCAATGGTATAACCACCAGCATTGTCGAGCATAATATGCATTTCGGCGATTTTGGTTCCATCGTCTTCTGCTTCCGCTTGTTTTAGCTTTTCTTGCAGCTCTCTGAAATAACGATCTCCATCAATAACATATTGTAACGCATTGGTATCTAAAGCAGGCGTTTCCTGAGCAACACTTGCTAAACGCCAATGATGAGGAATAGTTAATTCGCCCGCATCCACTTGATGTTCTTGTTTTAATAAGGTGAAAAAACTCGATTTTCCACAACCATTCGCGCCAACGAGTCCTACTTTTTGTTTTGGATTGATTGTCGCACTAGCGTTTTCAAGTAAAGGTTTTCCGCCACGGATGAATTCAATGTTAGTTGCAACGATCATAATTTCAGAGTCTCGTATGGATCAGGGTAAATTAGAGCAGAATGATAACGAACTTTACAAAGTTGAGCCATAACTACTGCAAATGAACAACGATTTGTTTATGATTAGGGACACTTTTATTATTTGTGATTTATATATGTCGTTATCTAGTACTAAAAAACGCTTCATCGCTGGCGCAGAATGTCCAAAATGTAAGACTCTTGACAGTATTGCTTTGACATTGGAAAATGGAATTGAAACATTAACTTGCGTTGCCTGTGATTTCACACAGACACAAACGCCCACTCAGGCTAAATCAGCCACTCGTCAATTTGAACAAATGATTGGCGTGTTTGATCCTTCTGAGCACAAATAATAAAAGAGAGATAAGAATGAAAATTGAAAAGAATTCAGCTGTTTCAATCCACTTTGGTGTTGCAGAAGTTGATGGTAATCCACTTGATAGTACTGAAAATGGTAGTCCGCTTGAATATATTCAAGGTACACAATTTTTAGTACCAGGTTTAGAGAAAGAGCTAGAAGGTAAAGAAGTCGGTTATAAGTTTGATATTAAGTTAGAAGCAGAAGATGCTTACGGCCCTTTCCAAGAAGAACTTGTTCAAGAAGTACCTCGTACTTTATTTGAAGGTGTTGATGAAATCGAAGTGGGTATGTCATTCCAAGCAGAAACTGAGCAAGGCCCACGTACTGTAGAAGTAACTGCGGTGTCTGAAGATAATGTTAGCATCGATGCAAATCATCCATTAGCGGGTATGGCGTTACAATTTGTTGGTGAAGTAGTTGCTATTCGCCCTGCAACTGCTGAAGAAATTGCACACGGTCATGTTCATGCTCCAGGTGGTTGTGGACACGCGCATTAATTTAATTCACGATAATTAAAGACTATTAGGCTGCCTATACCGCAGCCTTTTTTATATCTAATGAAATTGAATGATTGGATTGAAAGTCACTTTAAATCTTGTAATCCACAGTAGGCTCAGGAAATGGCAATACTGCGTTAGAATATTTTTGCTGAATCGCTGAAATGACTTCTTTATAGTCTGTAATTCCTGCTAACTCTACTTTTACTTGCTCCATTTCTTGCGGAGTTAGCTGTAGTTTTGTTGCAAAAAAATGCTCTCGTCTTTGATTAAATCCTGAAGACTGCCCTTTGGGTTGGCTGTTGTTACCCGAATCTTTCTGAATAATTTGACTAGATTGATGAGCGACGTTTTCTCGTTCTTGATGCTCACGCATTTTAGAATAAGCATGAGATTTTTCAGTTTTAGGAATAGCGGGTTGTAAAAGGTTTTCTCGTTGCAAACTCTCTGCTGCTTGCGGAAAAGGTGCCGCAACGACTGGGGGTAGCTGAACATTTACATTAACCATGGTGGTTAACGGTTATACGGACACATTAATAAGTAAGCCGACCATATCATCTGCAGTTGTAATCACATTCGCAGCAGATTTTGCTTGGGCATCTGCTAACATCATATTAATCATTTCTGTGGTTACAGGCTCTGAAGAGTAACTACTTGTAGCGGCAACGGGAACTGGCTCTTCTTTAGAAGAACTATTTTGGATTTCTGAGCTAATACTCTGTTCAGCAATATTTTGACTTGCTTCGGTGAGTTGCTCTGATGCTTTATTTAAGCCAGAAACGCCTGACGAAAAAGCTGAATTTATTTCCATAAATTCCCCCTAAAAAATGTTAACGCCTTCATTATGGCTATTTTTTGAACAAAAATAAAGCTTTCAATTTCATTCTAAGCATTAATAAAGTCCAATAAAACCTGTTGAAAACGCTTTGGTTCGCTAATAAATGGCGCATGAGATGAATGTTTAAAAATAACTTGTTGATTAGATGAAGATAATTCTTGCACCATTTTTAAGTTAGCAACTGGCACTAAAGTATCAAGCTCACCAAATAAACTTAAGCTAGGCATGGTTAACTGTTTAAATTCTTCTCGTAAATCGACATCATTCAGTAAATCTAGACCTGCAATCAATGCAAATGGTTCCGGAGAAATTTGATCGTCGAGTAGTTTTTTAAGGTTTGCAATATCAGTTTTTACTGTTTCACTCCCCATTGCTTGTAATGATAAAAATCGATTTAATGTTTTTTCAGGCTGTTTATTAACACCCACTTTAAATAATTCAAACACCTCTTTTTTAACACCTAACCATGAACCATCTTCAACAAATTTAAGTGATGCACAAACTTGTATTAACTTATCCACTCGTTCAGGAAAGTGAGAAGCAACATAAGTAGCAACAAGTCCGCCTAAAGACCAACCACACCAAACCGCATTGTGAGGTAATTTATTTAACAAATGTTCGGCAATAGCTTCAAGTGAATAATCAGGCAAAGCTGGCTCTCCACCAAATCCAGGCAAATTAACAAGGTGCACGCGATAAGATTGGCTCAATTGTTCTGCAATAGTTTGCCAAACAGCACAATTAACACCCCAACCATGAATCAAAACTAGATCTTTTCCTGATCCCATTGTTTGATAACCATTTAGCTGTTCTATACTCACTTTAACCTCGTTTGATAATAGGGTTGGTTTTGAAAAAATACATTCACTTAATTTATCAACAAACTCAAAAGTTATTTGAAGCTTGTTTGCCTAGTCTTTGCTTATTATGCCATTTACCTAGTAAAAATTCGCTTGTTTGTGAATACTGCCATGAGGCGATTTTAACAGAGCGAAGTTATTGTTTACGTTGCGGATGTGGTTTGAGCCATACACAACCTTTTTGCGGAGAATGCCTGCAGCACCACTTTGAGTTTACGCAATTACATGCCGTTGCTAGTTATCAATCGCCCTTTCCTGAGTTAATAAAGCAATTAAAATATAATAATCATTTACTCTATGCGGATTTATTGGGACAGTTATTAGCCAACTCTATTTTACAACGCTATAACCAAGCTCAACTACAAGAAATTGATTACCTTATCCCCGTTCCTTTACATAAAAAAAAGCATAGAAAACGGGGCTTCAATCAAGCACAACTTATTAGCGAAGCGTTATCTAAACACTTGCCAGTCGAAATAACACAAACCACGCTCACTCGAAGCAAATTGACTAATGCACAAGAAGGATTAACGCGTCATCAACGTACACTTAATTTAAAGCACGCCTTTTCATTAACGGAAGAAAGAAAAGTGGAACTGAAAGGCAAGCATATAGTCCTAATTGATGATGTGGTTACAACAGGTGCAACAATTAATAGCTTATGTCAGGTGTTATTGGCTGCAGATGTAAAAAGAATTGATGTGTGGTGCATTTGTCGTACTGAACTTCAGTAGTACTTGAAATACCAAAGGTTTTACGAAATTTTACACTTATATCGCAGGTCTTTTTTAGTAAGCATTATTTATTATTTGTCGCAATATCACTCTTTACTTTATTATTGCCCACAATTCTCGCTATAATACCCAAGTAAATTACTCAAGAATAAAGGTTGAACATGATCGAAATTACACCAGCTGCGCAAGAACACTTTGCAAAATTATTAGCAACACAAAAAGAAGGTACTAACATTCGAGTTTTTGTAATCAATCCGGGTACTCCTAAAGCTGAATGTGGCGTTTCATACTGCCCACCAGAAGCAGTTGAAAGTAGCGACACACGTTTAAACCTTAATGGTTTCGACGCATTGATTGATGATGTTAGCTTACCATTTTTAGAAGACGCATTTGTTGACTTGGTAGAAGAAGAAGCAGGTACGCAATTAACATTAAAAGCACCTAACGCAAAAATGCGTAAAGTGAACAGTGATGCTCCATTACTTGAGCGTGTTGAATATGTCATTCAAGCACAAATCAACCCACAGTTAGCAAGTCATGGTGGTTTCATTAAACTTATTGAAATTACTGAAGACAATGTTGCAGTCATTGAATTTGGTGGTGGTTGTAATGGTTGTTCTCAAGTAGATCTAACCTTAAAAGAAGGCATTGAAAAAGAGCTACTTGAAGAATTCTCTGGCGAGTTAAATGCTGTACGTGATGTGACTGAACACGCTAGTGGCGATCACTCATTCTATAAGTAATCTCGATTACGCTGCATGCGGTTATTCCACGGATAAATAACCGCATAATACACACTTAACAATATCACTAGTAACAAGCCAAACAGCATTTCCATTCCTAAAGCTAAGAACAAAACAAAGCAAGTGGCACTGGCCATGACTGCAAGCCATTTTCCTTTACCTTTTAATAACTTCACCCCAGCAATACCCGCTGCTAAATAAATTAAGATAAACAAACCATTAGCATAAGCAATTAAACTATCGATGGACAATTGAATTGCATGGCTGATCAGCAACACACAAAAACAAAGTAAAGTAGCAAAGCATAATCCCCAGTAAGCCACTTTATGTTGATTTAGTTTGTTAAAGTGCTGATGAATTTTTTGTTGTTTTGCCATACTTTGTAAAAGACGAGAAAAGCCAACAAAGTAAAGACTCACCGAAATAAAACAAGTACAGAAACCGACAAGATTAACCAATATATAGCCTTTAGCTCCTAAACTCGCTCCCACTAAATCTACTACTGAATTTAAGTTTTTCTCTTGATCGCCATAAAAACCCATTTGTAATAGGCTAACGCTAATTAACCCATACACAACCAACGCAATAGTAATACCAATAAAAATAGTAAGCGGAAAGTCTCGCTCTGGATTATGAAAATCATCTGCAATATGAGTAATGGCTTCAATACCAAGAAAGCACCATAAAATAAAAGTCGCAGTTAATGCTACTTCGGTTAAATTAAAAGCGGAGCTTGGTAATTGAAAAGAATGATGTAGTTGAGTATCAATAGATGCAAATAAAAGTGTGCCTACGATGACGACACTTAATAAAGATTGAATAATGGCAGCGGTTTTTAAACCTAAAAAATTAATCCCCAATACCAGTAACAACATAAAAATGGCAATCTCTAATCGTAAATCTACTGCCCCAGAAATAATTTGCCATTGGATTAATGCATTTTGCAAAAAATTAGCGGCAGTCATAGTGATCACTGGCGCGCCTAAGGCAACAACCCAAATAAATAACCAGCTCACTAATCTTGAACTGCGCTCTCCAAAAGCCTGCTGAACAAAATAAGCAGTACCGCCCGCATGTGGATAAAACCGCCCTAACTGAGCAAAAGTAAATACGATAGGCATAATTAATATGCCCATGATCGCCCACGCCAATAAAGACCAACTCCCAGATAATTGAGCTGCAATGGCAGGAATAATGAAAACGCCCGAGCCTAATAAAGCAGACACCAACATACCAACGCCTTGTAAAACCGATATCTTATTTGTTGTTGAGGCCACTTGTTTTCCTTGAGAGCATTTAAGTTATAGAGCTTATTAATGGCAGTGTTTTACCTTAAATAACAACTCAAACCAAGTGAAATTGAAAAAACAAAAAATAGTCTCACTTAAAAACCATAAGTTATTTGTTGATTATTCAACCTCCTATACCAGTTTTGATTTAAAAAACGTGCGGTTTGTCAAAATAAAGAGAGCATTTTGTACACAAATAGAGTAAAATGCGCCTCCCTCGCAAACAGAACCATCTAAAGCGAAGCAAAATATTCAGAGTAAAACCTACTGCGCGGTTGATTTCGCGAAAAATTAATGGGCATGTTTAACAAGATTTAGCTTGTTGGGCTGATGTAGGAATAGGCTGAATTTAACGTACATTCGAGCAATGTACAGAATTTTATAAACTCATGAGGCCACTATGTCAGAGTCAGAAAAACAAGTAGTTGAACAAGCAGGACCCACTTTCAAAGATTTAAATTTACCAGAAGAAATTCTACAAGTTGTATCAGAAATGGGTTACGAAACACCATCTCCAATTCAAGCACAAACTATTCCTCACCTATTAAGAGGTGAAGATGTATTAGGTCTTGCACAAACAGGTACTGGTAAAACAGCTGCTTTTGCACTTCCTTTATTAGCAAATATTGACGTTAAGAAAAACCACCCACAAGTATTGGTGCTAGCACCAACACGTGAGTTGGCGATCCAAGTATCTGAAGCATTCCAATCTTATTCTCGTCATTTACGTGGTTTCCATGTAATGCCGATTTACGGTGGACAAAGCTACAACATCCAGTTTAAACAATTAGCTCGTGGTCCACACGTCGTTGTGGGTACACCGGGTCGTATTATGGATCACTTGAAACGTAAAACATTAGATTTATCAAAGCTTCAAGCATTAGTACTTGATGAAGCTGATGAAATGTTACGTATGGGTTTCATTGATGACGTTGAAACGATCATGAAAGAAATGCCTGAAAAGCACCAAACAGCGCTTTTCTCTGCAACTATGCCTGATCAAATTAAACGTATTACTAAACGTTACATGAACAACCCAACAGAAGTTAAGATCAAAGCAAAAACGTCTACTGTTTCAAACATTGAGCAAAAATGTTGGATCGTACGTGGTGTTAACAAGTTAGATGCATTAACACGTATGCTAGAAACAGAAGAGTTTGATGGCGTGATCATCTTCGCTCGTACTAAAACAGCAACGGTTGAATTAGCTGAACGTTTAGAAGCTCGCGGTTACCGCAGTGCTGCACTAAACGGTGATATGAATCAGCAAACACGTGAACGCACAATTGCACGTCTTAAGTCTGGCGGTTTAGATATCTTAGTCGCAACAGATGTTGCCGCTCGTGGTCTAGACGTTGAACGTATTAGCTTAGTCGTTAACTACGACATCCCAACGGATACTGAATCTTATGTTCACCGTATTGGTCGTACTGGACGTGCTGGTCGTACTGGTAAAGCAATCTTATTTGCAGCACCACGTGAGCGTCGTTTATTACAAGCAATTGAACGTGCGACTCGCCAACCAATTACTATTATGGACTTACCAACACGTGATGAAGTAACACAAACACGTATTGATAACTTCCAAAAAACATTATTCTCAACTTGTGAAAGTGAAGATTTAACTTTCTTCCGCACTTTGTTTGAGCAAATTAAAAATAACTCTGAAATCGATGAAACTGATATCGGTGCTGCATTATTATTAATGGCTCAAAAAGAAAAACCATTACAACCTATTGAAGAAAAATTCGTAGAGCCTCGTAGTAATGATCGCAACGAACGTAGCGATCGTCCACGTCGTGACCGCAATGACCGTTCACGCGGTGATCGCAACGAACGCCCTCGTGGTGATCGTAATGAGCGCGGTGGTGATAAACCTCGTGGTCGTGGTCGCCCTACTGACGTTGAGCTTGAAATGTTCCGTTTAGATGTAGGTCGTGAACACGGTGTTCAAGTTAAAAATATCGTAGGTGCAATTGCAAATGAAGCAAACATCAATAGCCGCTTCATTGGTGATATCCGTCTAAACGACGATCACTCAACAATTGAATTACCAAAAGGTATGCCGGAAAACACATTAGCGCATCTTAGAGGTGTGCAAGTATGTAAACGTCCGTTAAACCTTAAAAAAGTCTAAGTTTAAATAAGACTTTATATCAAGGAGGCTAACGCCTCCTTTTTTGTGTCTGGCATTTAATAATTCCTTTGCAAGTTTCACTAAATAAATGCAATAAAAAAGGCCGATAATATAAATTATCGGCCTTATAACATTATTTAAATTTAAATAATTATTTTTTAACTGGTCTTGTCCAACCTTCGATATTGCGCTGTTTGGTGCGAGTTACCGCTAATGCTTTTTCTGGTACATCGCTCACGACTGTTGTTCCAGCCCCCGTTGTTGCACCATCACCAATCTTAACTGGAGCCACTAATTGACAGTCGCTGCCTACGAACACATCATTACCAATCACTGTTTGATGCTTGTTAACACCATCATAATTACACGTGATCACACCTGCACCAATATTAACACCAGAGCCCACTAAGCTATCGCCAATGTAACTTAAATGACCACATTTAGTCCCTTCGCCCAAGGTTGATTTTTTAACCTCAACAAAGTTACCAATATGTACTTCTTTTTTAATAATAGTATCTGGACGAATTCTCGCAAAAGGACCAATGGCAGCTGCTTCACCAATAGATGCCCCTTCAATAATTGAATTTGCTTTGATTTCTACATTATCCGCAAGCTCACAATTTTTTAGAATACAACCTGCACCAATTTTAACGCCATTGCCTAGTGTTACTTTACCTTCGATGATCACGTTAATATCGATATCAACATCTTGACCGCAGGTTAATTCGCCGCGTAAATCAAAACGACTTGGATCGCGTAGCATAACGCCTTCTAATAATAATGTTTCAGCTTGTTGGTATTGATAAGCACGCTCTAAGTTAGCAAGTTGCAAGCGATTATTTACCCCTTCCACTTCAAAAGCATTTTCAGGTTGTACCGTTTGAATAGAGCAGCCTTCTTGATGTGCCATTTTAATAATATCGGTAATGTAATATTCACCCGCAGCATTTTCATTAGATAGTGCAGGTAACCAACGACTTAAGTCCGCAGCATTAGCAACTAAAATACCCGTGTTAACCTCGTTAATAGCAAGTTGTGTTGGATTGGCATCTTTCTGTTCAACAATACCAATCACTTCGCCGTTAGCACGCTCAATACGTCCATAACCCGTTGGGTCGGCTAGTTCGATTGTTAATAAACCAATACCACCAGCGGGCTGTACCGCAATTAACTTTTGTAATGTTTGCTCTGATAATAAAGGCACGTCGCCGTAAACCATTAATATTTTTTCTTCGGCTTTAAAGTGAGGTTGTGCAATTTGCATTGCATGACCTGTTCCTAATTGTTCTGTTTGTTCTATCCAATTTAAACGGTTGTCAGCAATATGCTGTTTCATGATATCGCCACCATGACCGAAGATAAGATGAATATTGTCAGCACCAATGCCTTTAACGGTATCAATAACGTGTTGCACCATAGGTTTATCAGCAATTTTATGAAGCACTTTAGGCAAACTAGAGCGCATGCGAGTACCTTTACCAGCAGCAAGAATTACAACACTTAAAGACATACAACCAACCTTAATAAAAAGAGAAAAGAATAATCAAAATATTTTAACGGATTTTTACACATAACGTATAAAAATAATATCACCTTTAGTCTCAACACTTGTTTTTACACCCTTTTAACAGAAACATCACAGAGCATTGTTTGATTTCAGCACCTCGTCGTATAGCCATTACATTAAGTATGATATCGCTATAAGTTGAAGCAGGTTAAATAACCATAATTTTTACTATAAAAAGCAGTCAGTTTTTTGCATAATCAAGGGTAGAGGTTGTTAATTTGTTAGAGTGCGTTTACGGTAAAAGCTGTCCAATAGACTTTCCTCTACATGTTGAGAAATTTATTTATTCCTAGATACAACAACTAATTTTTAATAATAGGCCTACTCATGAAACAAAAAATATTAGAAGAGATGTGTGTATTACCCAGTATCGATGTAGAACAAGAAATTCAACGCCGTACTGCTTTTATTCAAAAAACACTTAAAGATGCTCACTGTAAAACATTAGTACTTGGCATAAGTGGCGGTGTTGATTCCAGCACAACGGGTCGACTTTGTCAGTTAGCAGTGAACCAATTAAACGAACAAGAAAATACAACTGATTACCAATTTGTTGCTGTACGCTTACCTTATGCAGTTCAAAAAGATGAAGATGAAGCACAATTAGCCGTTAACTTTATTCAACCTTCACACTGTGTCACCGTTAATGTTCAAAATGGTGCAGATGGGATCCATGCAAGTACGACTCAAGCATTAGAAAATAGCCAAGTAAAACTCGCAAAGAATGCAAGTTACGATTTTGTGAAAGGTAATGTAAAAGCACGTATGCGCATGATTGCACAATACGAAATTGCAGGTTTAACAAGCGGCTTAGTAGTAGGGACAGACCACAGCGCAGAAAACATTACTGGTTTTTACACTAAACACGGTGATGGTGCTTGTGATTTGGCTCCTTTATTTGGTTTAAACAAGCGTCAAGTAAGAGCACTAGCAAAACATTTAGGCGCCCCTGCTATCTTAGTTGAAAAAGCACCAACAGCCGATTTAGAAGAAGATCAACCGCAATTAGAAGATGAAAAAGCATTAGGTATGACTTACGATCAAATCGATGATTTCTTAGAAGGTAAAGAAGTCGCTCCGGCTATTGAAGAGAAACTCATTGCGATTTATTTACGCACACAACACAAACGCCAACCCATCCCTACTATTTACGATTGATTTAAATAGATAACAGCTTATTTTGATGGTTTGAAAGAAATTCAGCCATCAAAGTAAGTTTTTTCACTTTTTTCCCCTCAAACCATCAAATAACTAGCCTGTTCACACTGCTAATGGTAAATTCACGACTCGGTTAATGATTAACCGTATTTATTTTTAAACTATTAAATTTAAGGAAATGTAGACCATGAAAAAAGTGGGTTTAGTTGGTTGGCGCGGTATGGTTGGATCTGTTCTTATGCAAAGAATGCGTGAAGAGAATGATTTTGCAACGATTGAGCCAGTATTTTTCACCACCTCACAAGTTGGTCTAGCTTCTCCTGATATTGGTAAGACAACCGATACCTTAAAAGATGCCTCTTCAATCGAAGAACTATCAAAAATGGATATTATTATTACCTGTCAAGGTGGTGATTACACTAATGCAGTTTACCCTGAGCTACGTGCAAGTGGTTGGAACGGTTACTGGATTGATGCGGCTTCTTCATTACGTATGAAAGACGACAGCATCATTGTATTAGATCCAGTCAATAAAGACGTTATTCAACAGGGCTTAGCTAACGGCGTTAAAACTTACGTTGGTGGTAACTGTACTGTTTCATTAATGCTATTAGCATTAGGTGGATTATTTGAAGCTGACTTAATTGAATGGGTTTCTCCACATACTTACCAAGCGGCTTCGGGTGCTGGCGCGCGCAATATGCGTGAACTGATTAGCCAAATGGGTGCGATTGAATCATCTGTTAGTGCTGAATTAGCGGATCCTGCTTCTGCAATTTTAGAAATTGATAAAAAAGTGGCTGAGTTTATTCGTAGCGATGCATTACCAACAGAACAATTTGGTGCGCCGTTAGCAGGTAGTTTGATCCCATGGATTGACGTGCCAATGCCTTCTGGTCAATCAAAAGAAGAATGGAAAGCACAAGTTGAAGCCAACAAAATTTTAGGAACAAGTGATAACGAAACACCTATCGATGGTTTATGTGTACGTATTGGCGCAATGCGTTGTCACAGCCAAGCGATCACTATGAAGCTAAAGAAAGATGTATCAGTTCCTGAAATTGAAAAAATCTTAGCATCACATAACGAATGGGTTAAAGTGATTCCAAATGAACGCGAAGCAACGGTTTCTGAACTTTCGCCAGCGAAAGTAACTGGTACATTAAGTATTCCTGTAGGTCGTATCCGCAAACTAGCAATGGGTCCAGAATACATCAGCGCATTTACTGTTGGCGACCAATTACTATGGGGTGCTGCTGAACCACTTCGTCGTATGTTAAATATTTTACAAGACGCTTAATTTATTAAGTGGAATTAAAAAAGGCCTCATAAGAGGCTAATGCCGTTCACTTAAGGTGAACGGCATATTTACTTTTCGCCACTGGATATCGATTTTTAGACGCTTTTAAACACCTCGGATAACTTCGCTCACGTTTTCCCTCCAACTTAAATTGTG
>NZ_SNUB01000045.1 GCF_004378355.1 Psychromonas algicola | reverse complement strand
AGGTAATGTTCCTAGAATAGTGATTGATATAGAAAGAAATGCGGCACAATTTAAGTTGGAGGGAAAACGTGAGCGAAGTTATCCGAGGTGTTTAAAAGCGTCTAAAAATCGATATCCAGTGACGAAAAGTAAATATGCCGTTCACCTTAAGTGAACGGCATTACACTTTAAATGTGCCTTTTTTGTTTTTTTTACCATCAATCTCCTCTAATTATTATCTGTAAAAACAACCACTAAGCTGCCCTAGCTAACAAAAACTTATCAAATTAAACGAAAACACTACACAAGCTAAAATCAAATGTTATTATGTTGTTAATAATCATTCTTTTAACTGGAGTACCTATGAATTCTTCTATTAACACTCACGCGCAAAGTTCGGGTGTATCAATCAATAAAGTACTAAAAAACACATACATGTTATTAGGTATGACGTTAGCATTTAGTGCCTTCACTGCTACTATTGCTACCGCTGCGGGTATTGGCCCAATTGCATCATTAGTATTAATGTTAGTCAGCTTTGGTTTATTATTTGTTATCCGAAAAACAGCCAACTCTAGCAAAGGCATTTTCTGGGTATTTATGTTTACTGGTGCGATGGGTGCATCACTAGGTAATATGCTAAATCATTACCTAACAATGGCTAACGGCCCTGCACTTATTATGCAAGCTTTAGGCACTACAGCTATTATCTTCTTTGCTTTATCAGCATATGTATTAACAACACGTAAAGACTTCTCATTTATGGGTGGTTTCTTAATGGCGGGTATGATCGCAGTTGTTGTTGCTATTATCGCTAACCTGTTTTTGCAAATTCCATTATTCCAATTAGTGATCAGCAGTGTTGTTGTTTTATTAATGTCTGGTCTAATTTTATTTGATACAAGCCGAATCATTAATGGTGGTGAAACTAACTACATCAATGCAACGGTTTCTTTATACTTAAATATCTTTAATATTTTTGTACATCTATTAAGTATCTTAGGTATTTTAGACGATTAAGTCTTTTAAGAATCGCTAGTTTCTATCTGCAACTAGTTTTAACATTTAAAGGCCAGACAATGACTCATTGTCTGGCCTTTTTATATCCTGCTAAATAAACTTCTATTGTTCGCTTGCCAGTTACCAATCAAATAATTTCACCTCTGCCTTTATTCCTTCAAAAGATTAACAAAAAGTTATTTTTTATTTAACTTAATTGTAATATTATGCGCAACTTATTTTATTTGCTATCAGCGCAAGCAGAGGTCTTAATGAAAATAGCAGCTCATAGAGGCGTCTCTAGCTTAGCTCCAGAAAACACGTTAGCCGCATTCCAAAAAGCAGCCGAAATGGGCTGTGAATGGATTGAGTTTGACGTACAGCTTACCAAAGACAAGATCCCCGTTGTCATCCATGATAAAACTGTCAAACGCTGTACTAATGGCAATGGCATTGTTTCTGAAATGAGCCTAGCTGAATTAAAGTTATTAGATGCGGGCTCTTGGTTTTCAGAGGTTTTCTGTGATCAAAAAATTCCAACACTTGAAGAAGTATTAGATTTAGCGAAGCAGAATAATATGAGTGTCAATATAGAGTTGAAGATATACCCAGAAGATAATGTCCCTTTACTCTGTGAGCAAATAAGCAAAGCCATCAACAAATCAGGCTTTCCTGTTTCTTCAGTTTTATTTTCAAGTTTCGATATTGAAGCAATGAAATATATGCATATTTCGCAACCTAATATCCGTAGAGGACAGTTGTGGGAAGAAATACCTGATGATGCCCTTTCACACTTAACGGCTATAGAAGCGTATTCAGTACACTGTGACCATCGTTATTTAAAACAAGAACAAGCTAAATGGATCAAACAAAAAGATTACAAAATTTGCTGTTATACCGCGAATAATCCAGAGGAAGTCAACTCGCACCGAGAATGGGGAGTTGACTTAGTATTTAGTGATACGCCTCAAGTGTATATTGAGTAGCGTAAAAGAAAAGTTAATGGCTGTAGCCTAACTCTCTTGCAGGCTCTATATTACTAGCTGTCCAAGCAGGATAAATCGTTGCGATAACGCTCATCACAAAGGCAACTAAAGTGATAACAAGCACCTGCTGATAATTAACTTCAGAAGGTAAATAATCAATAAAATAGATGTCGCCAGAAATTAATTTACGCCCAATGAGTGTTTCAAAAGCACTGAAAAAATCACTTAAGTTAATCGCTAAATAAACACCTAACCCAGCACCTAACAAACTACCTACAAACCCATTAAATGCACCCTGTACAATAAAAATAGCGCGTAAAGACCATTTTCCAGCGCCCATGGTTTTTAAAATAGCGATATCACTACGTTTATCATTCACCGCCATCACTAGCGTGGAAACAATATTAAAACAAGCAACAGCAATCACTAATAATAAAATAACGTACATTAATGATTTAACCATTTGAATATCTTGATACAAGTAGCCTTGGCTTGAAATCCAACTCTTCACATACATATATATAGCAACACTATAACCCACTTCACGAGCAATATTCTGAGCCTGTAAAACATCATTAACTTTAAACGCAATGCCCGTTGCATTAGCTAAATTAAGCATTTGCTTAGCTTTGTTAATATGAATAAAGCCTAACGTATTATCCACTTGCCCACCCATTTTAAATGTACCAGTAAGTGTGAAGTTAAATTTTTGTGGCGCTTTAAGTTTGCTGGTTCCCGTTTGTGGTAACAATAAAGTCACTCGTTGTCCCACTGTTAATCCTAACTTTTCAGCAACAGGCTCCCCTAGAATAAGGCTATTTTCTGCTGCAGATAGTAATTCCCAACCACCCTGTTTAATATATTTCTCAATAGAAGTGACTTGAGTTTCTGTTTCAGGCGTTATTGCTCGCATTTGCAAGGCTTTCATCTTTATATCATTTTGTAACAGTCCATTAATCACAATATAAGGACTAACACCAATCACTTCAGGAAAGGCTTTAATTTGCTCTATCACTGCAGATTCATTAGCAAAATCTCCATCCACGACTTCAAATTCAGCATGAGGGATCACAGATAAAAGCTGATCTCTTAACGCTTTTTCAAATCCATTCATAGTTGAAAGGCCGATAATCAATACAGCAACACCTAAAACGATGCCAAAGATAGAGGCCATTGAAATAAAAGAAACGAATTTGTTTTTATGTTTGGCTTTGCTATAACGTAAACCAACAAATAAAGATAAGGGTCTAAACATGGTTGTTCTCTGCTAATGTGCTTTGTGCTTGTAAAATGCCATTGCTCATATAAAGCTGTCGATCTAGCTTATTGGCTAATTGTTGATCATGAGTGACCACAATAAATGCAGTACCTAATTCTTTGTTCAACTCTGTTAATAATTGATAAACAGATTCTGCACTTTTTGCATCCAAATTCCCCGTAGGTTCATCGGCCAAAACTAAAGAAGGACTGTTAATAAGTGCTCGAGCAATTGCTACACGCTGTCTTTCCCCACCAGAGAGTTCCGCTGGGCGATGCTTAACACGGCTACTTAAGCCAACTCGTTCTAACAATTGAGTTGCTTTTTGTTCAGCGACTTTAATGTTTTCACCAGCGATCAATAATGGCATCGCTACGTTTTCTAACGCAGTAAACTCAGACAATAAATGATGAAATTGGTAAATAAATCCCAACTCTTGGTTGCGCCATTTCGCTTGTTCTTTCGATGACATTTTATGAATGTTATTGCCATTAAAAATAACGTCACCTTGAGAAGGTGAATCTAATGCACCCAATAAATGCAATAAGGTGCTTTTTCCTGAACCAGACGTTCCAACAATGGCAAGTAACTCATTCTTATCAACAGCTAAATTCACGCCATGCAATACAGGCGTTTCTAATTTACCTTCTTGATAAACTTTACTTAGGTCGTGGCAAACTATAATCGAATTACTCATGTCTCAATGCCTCAATAGGACTCACTTTTCCAGCACGGTAAGCTGGGTATAAAGTAGCTAATAAACTTAATAACATTGCACCAAATAGAATTGATGCGATTTGGAAGGTTTCATGGACAACGGGCAAGGTTCTTCCCCCCGTTCCAGATATTAGATTTAAACCAAGGAAACTCATTACTTCGTTAATATAAGAGCTTAATAACAACCCTAAGACGGTCCCTACTAAAGCGCCAATAACGCCACTGAAAGCGCCTTGAATAATAAAAATAAGATTAATAGTAGAAGCTTGAATACCTAAGGTTTTTAAGATCGCAATCTCAGCATTTTTATCAGTTACTACCATCACAGAAGATGAAAGAATATTAAAAGCAGCGACAGAAATAATTAAACATAATAATAACCAAATCATGTTTTTTTCCATTTTTACTGCAGCAAATAGTTCTCCATGTGTACTGCGCCAATCAATCAAGGTTTCATCAGCTGCTAACTCTGGAGCTTGCCAAGTTTCTACGGCAAAGGGCTCGGTAAAATAAAAACGTAAATCAGTCACTTGATCCGTTTCAATTCTAATTAAACGAGCAGCATCCTGTGCGTGCATTAAAATTAAATGGCTATCAACATCAGATCCTACATTAAACAAACCTGACACAGTAAAGTTACGCTGACTAGGTACTTGCCCAAGCGGTGTATACCTAGCTCCACGAGTAGAAATAATCCTAACTTTATCTCCGACACTCACGTCTAAGTTTCTTGCTAATTGGCGACCAATAATGATGTGGTATTGACTTGCTTGTAAGCTTTCAAGATCTCCAATATAAATACTGTTTTTAACTGTTTGACTTGCATATTTCTCAGGGAAAACACCTTGCACGCTCACCCCTTGTAAATTAGTAGGGCTTTGTACAATGGCTTCTACAGTAATAATCGGCTCAATAGCGACGATTGAGGGGTCGGCAGGTAATGCATCAATTCTTTGCTGCCAATTATCAAGTGTTTGTTGTTGGTTGCTGAGCTTAGCTTGTGGAATCGAGCCTAAAATACGCTCTTTCAATTCACTTTCAAAACCATTCATCACAGATAAAACCGTTACTAATGCCAACACGCCTAATATGATGCCTCCCGTAGAAAACAAAGAAACGAATGAGACAAATCGATTATTGCGTTTAGATTTTGTATATCGTAAACCGATAAATACACTTAAAGGATAAAACATAATGACCTTTTAATAAGAGTGATCTTTTATAAATATTCTTTCGTAAATAAAGTTAGAACCGCTGAATTGTGAATTTAGTCATCATATTGCTTAACAATCATGATAAATCGCGCTAAATACACACTTAACTTATTGATTAGATTTTAATACTGAGCATTCTAATGTATCTTTATTCGCTAAGACAGACAAAACTCTAAAAAATAGAATTTCACTTAATAAATAGCTGGTTTGAAAATATGAATAACTCAGAATTTTTTTTAGTTCCGCATTCACTTTCAATTAATATTGAACCCGTTGATAAAACTGCATTACCAATAAATCAATCAGCTTTCGAAAGTGAGATCCCAGGTCCCTTTAAAATGGCGAGTGACCTTTCTCAAGCCGATGCCAGTATTTTAGCGCCTCTCAAATTGAATAATGATAATACCCAAGCACTATGGACTTATTTACAAGCTCAGAATCAAAAAATTAACGCATTATTGACTTATGTATTAACCCAACAAGACGATCCTAAGTTCCATAATACAACATTACAATTTAGTGCAGGCAGTCTAATCACTGTTCCTAACAGCACCTGGGCGATTGGTGATAATGCGAGAGTTAAGATATTCTTACCTGAAGAGTCATCTGCTATCTATTGTTACGCCATTGTTTCTGAGATTAATGAATCAGAGCACACTTTCAAATACACTTACATCCGCGAGCAAGATCAAGAGTTATTAATTCGCGCAAGCTTACATATTCAAACGCAACAATTAAAAGATAGAGCCAAACAGCGTGAGTTAAAGAATTAAAACATAGTGCTAGCAAAACATGTTAACCAACAACACAATTAATAAGACCATAAAATAAGTAAACAATGATGAACAGCTTACTCAATATTCAGCCTTTAAAATCCGCAACCGATACACAACAGCTAGCTAACTTAGTAGGCAGTAGTCAAAGTTTTGTGGTTAACCAGTGTGCTTTAGCAAATCCACAAAAATCACCTTTAGTCGTGATTGTAAATGACACACCTAGCGCGATTAAGTTACATCAAGAATTGTTATTTTTTGCCGAAAATAAATTTGATGTGAAATTATTCCCAGACTGGGAAACATTACCCTACGATCATTTTTCTCCACATCAAGATATTATCTCAACCCGCATCGAAACGTTATATCAATTACCTTTGATGACAGACGGTATATTGATTGTTCCTGTAACCACTTTATTATTACGTCTTGCGCCACCTAGCTACTTAAAACAACATACTTTATTTGTTAAAACAGGACAAAAGTTAGAGCTGCAATTGTTACGAGAGCAATTACAAGAAGCCGGTTATTACTCCGTTGATCAAGTTCGAGAGCATGGTGAATTTTGTGCACGAGGTTCATTACTTGATATTTATCCGATGGCCAGCGACACGCCTTACCGTATTGACTTCTTTGATGATGAAGTCGATTCAATTCGTCCTTTTGATACTGAAACACAACGTTCGCTACCGACGATCAAAGAAATCCAAATGTTACCCGCTCATGAGTTTGCAACGGATAAAGAAGCGATTAACAATTTCAAATCGGCCTACCGTGAAAAATTTCTCGCAGCGCAATGTACTGGTCCAGATTCTATTTACCAACAAATATCGCAATTTAACTTACCTGCAGGTATCGAATATTATTTACCGCTTTTCTTCAGTGAAACCGCCACTTTATTCGATTACTTTCCTGAGCAAACGCGATTATGTGTTGTCGGCGATATTAATGTTGCAATCAATGACTTTTGGAAAACCATTGAGCATCGTTTTGAAGAACGTGGTGTCGACTTATTACGTCCTCTACTGCAACCTATTGAACTGTACTTACGTCAAGAGCAATGCTTTAGACGCTTAAATGAGTTTCCAAAATATCAGTTACAGCAAGCGTCTTTTACATTACCTAAAACAGGTAAAACTAATTTACCTTTTACCACATTACCTGATATCAAAATTCATCATAAAGATAAAAATCCATTTGCCCCACTTACTGATTTCATCGAAAGCTTTGATGGAAAAATTTTATTAAGTGCCGAATCGGCTGGGCGTAAAGAAGCATTATTAGATCTACTGGCTCCGTTAAAGTTATCCATTAAAGCAGTTAAAAGCCTAACTGAGTGCGAGCAAAGCGATGGCAAAGTGTTTATTACCGTTAGCCGCGTAGAACAAAGTTTTCTGATCATTGATGCGCAATTTGCATTTATTACAGAAACGGAACTCCTTGGCAGTAAAATCACGCAACGTCGAAGCCAAAATAAAGATAAACAAGGCGAAGAGCACTCTGAACACATTGTTCGTAACCTCGCTGAATTAAAAGTAGGCCAACCCGTTGTTCATATTGACCACGGAGTTGCCCGCTACTTAGGCTTACAGACCATAGAAGTTTCTGGCAGCATTAATGAATTTGTGACACTTGAATATCTACGTGGAGATAAACTTTACGTTCCCGTCACCTCATTACATTTAATTAGCCGTTATAGTGGCAGCGATGTTGAAACCGCACCTATCAGTAAATTAGGTAACGACACTTGGGCTAAAGCAAAAAAACGCGCCGCAGAAAAAGTCCGTGATGTTGCCGCAGAGCTACTTGAAATTTATGCACAACGCGCCGCTAAAAAAGGGTTTAGATATCAACTTAACAAAGAAAACTATGCCGTATTTAGTAATGACTTTCCCTTTGAAGAAACGCATGATCAAGCGCTTTCAATTAATTCAGTTATTTCAGATATGTGCTCCTCGCAACCAATGGACCGCTTAGTCTGTGGTGATGTAGGTTTTGGTAAAACGGAAGTTGCGATGCGCGCCGCTTTTATGGCGACAGACAATGCACGCCAAGTGGCTTTATTAGTGCCAACGACCCTACTTGCACAACAACACTTTGAAAACTTTCGAGACCGTTTTGCTAATTGGCCTGTTCGCATAGAAGTATTATCTCGTTTTAAAACAGCGAAAGAACAAAAAGAAATTTTACAAGAAGCGGCTGAAGGCAAAATAGATATATTAATTGGTACGCATAAATTGCTTGGCGATAATATTAAATTTGCAGACTTAGGTTTATTGATTATTGATGAAGAGCATCGTTTTGGTGTGCGTCAAAAAGAAAAAATCAAACGCCTTCGTGCTCAAATAGATATTCTTACATTAACTGCGACGCCTATTCCACGTACCTTAAATATGTCTATGAATGGTATGCGAGATTTATCTATTATTGCGTCACCACCTGCAAAACGATTGGCAGTTAAAACCTTTGTTGAACGAAAAACAGATCAAACCATTAGTGATGCGATCACTCGTGAAATAATGCGTGGTGGACAGGTCTACTTCCTGCATAATAATGTTGAGACCATAGAAAGAACAGCCGAGGATTTACAGGCCTTATTACCACAAGCAAGAATATCAACAGCACATGGTCAAATGAATGAACATCAGCTAGAACGCATCATGTCTGATTTCTATCATCAGCGTCAAAATGTTTTAGTCTGTACCACTATTATTGAGACCGGTATCGATATTCCAACAGCCAACACCATTATTATAGATAGAGCGGATCGCTTAGGCCTTGCTCAATTACACCAATTACGTGGTCGTGTAGGCCGTTCTCATCATCAAGCCTATGCTTATTTACTAACACCGCCACCTAAGTCAATGACAAAGGATGCGCATAAACGTTTACAAGCAATTGGCTCGTTAGATACATTAGGTGCAGGCTTTACCTTAGCAACACATGATTTAGAGATCCGTGGTGCTGGTGAATTATTAGGTGATGAGCAATCAGGGCAAATTACAAGCATTGGCTTTAACTTGTATATGGATATGCTTAACCAAGCTGTTAATTCCTTGCGAAACGGTCAAGAGCCAAGCTTAGAACATTTGCTGGCAACACAAGCAGAAGTTGAACTTCGTATACCAGCATTAATACCTGATGATTATATTCCGGATGTTAATATGCGACTTTCTCTTTATAAGCGTATTGCTAACAGCAAAAACAATAATGAACTAAATGAAATCCAAGTTGAACTAATAGATAGATTTGGTTTGTTACCTGATTCAGCTAAAAACTTAATAGCAGTTACAGCCATTAAACAACGTTGTTCAAATCTAGGCATTGCAAGAATTGAAGCACACGCATTAGGCGGAGCAGTCACATTTACTGAACACACAAAAGTGGATCCCATGTATCTAGTTTCATTATTACAAAGTCAACCAAAAACCTTTAAACTAGATGGACCAAGTAAATTAAAATTTACAATCGAGCTAGAAAACAGTGCAGAACGTTTAAACTGGTTGAAACAATTGCTTGATAGCTTTAAATTACACCTTATTAAATAATTTCTAAAAAGGATAACCTTTTGAATTGTCGTTACCTATTATCATTGCTCATCGCAGCAACATGCTCGCTTAACGTGCAAGCAGATTCAATTAATACAGACCGTTGGTTTGATATTGAGCTGTTAGTTTTTAAGCGCAATGTTGATATTCATAAAATTAGCGAACAATTAGATCAAAACAATGTTTATTTAAAACACCGTGAACGCCAGGAGGTGCTTAAAGCGCCTGAAATTACTGATTGTGCAACAGAGCAACTTTGCTTACATCAGCAAAACCCAGTGCAAATTACAGAAAACGAAATTGTAGAAGGTGAACATCGTTTAAGATTATTAGACAGCTCACACTTACAATTTACAGAGCAACTACAAAAATTGGAAGAGCACGAACTATTTAAACCGCTGATCCATGTTGCTTGGCGCATGCCAATACAAAACCAAAAAAACGCACTGCCTATTCATTTATTTGCTGGTGAAAACTATGCTTTAGATATTCATAAAGATGAAATTCTTGAGTTAGCCGCAAAAAAAGCAGAAGCAAGTCCAGTCAATATTGATGCTATCACCCAAGCGGCAACGGCCAATATTTCAGGTGTGACTTCATTAGAAGAAAATAACATTGAAAAATTGGATGTTTTAGCGTCTTTACAAAAACAAAAAACAATTCAAGACTTATACGAGATTGACGGTAATTTATTAATCTATGTAGAACGTTACTTATATGTAGACGGACAATTAATTGTTCGTACAGAAACAGAGAAAGAAGTGACTGTTACACCTCGCTCAGTATTAGCAAGCCAAGAGGTTGATGAGAATGATTTACCTGCAGTAGAAATCGTAGATCAAGAGTCTGTTGTTAATAATCATGTGAAAACAGAAACGGCAGTCACTGAAACTTTATTTGATCAAAAAAGACGCTTAAGAAGTGAAGAAATTCATTATTTAGATCACCCTCTTTTTGGCATTATTGTGCAAATAAGAAAAATACCAGCAGAAGAGTTAGCTATTTTAGATGCTGAATCGGAAGCTAGGGCAGAAGCAGCGGCTGAACTTAAAACAATTTCTATCACTCAATAGTTTTTAATTTTAAAATACAAATAAAAAAAGGAAGCAATATGCTTCCTTTTTTGTTTGTAGCTTTTAAAAAACGACCGCTTAGATAGTACGAGAGTCCCACATAACTTTAGCTTTATCCAATGCTTGTTGTTGAGATAATTCTGGCTGCATTTGTTTTAACACTATGGCAGTCGTTGTGATCACAGCAGCATCGCCGTATTGATCTTCAATCTCTTTATTCCATACTTTTAATAAATATTCAGCAGAGACTTCAGTATGGGCACCAGTAAAGTCTTCTAAATAGGTTGGCCAATCTTGTTCAACATATTCAGTTTTACCATTCACCTGTGTTACACCACAAGCTAACGTTGAAACGCGAGGGTTTATTTCACTCTCACCGCCTTCGCCTTTAAAAGCAATAATACTATGCTCATTATTTAACAAAGCCGCTTCTGCGTGTATTTTCTCATAACTTTTATGGAAAACGCCATGAACACTGTAAGGTGCAGCACTTGGGTTTAAACTTCTTGCTACGGTATTCAATGGTGTACGTAAACCAACTTGTTCTCTTAGTGCTAACAATTCAATTAGTTCAGGACAATAAGCAGATAAAGGAATATAAACTAGCGCGTCTTTTTGTAGCGCCTCTTTTGCCAATGCAGGCGTATCGGCAATAGTAATGTCTAACAATGGACAAGCAGATTCCACTTGATACTTAACCAAGTCAACTGTCATATGTCCATGTAATAATATTTTTACGCCATTAGCTGCAAGCAGCTTTGCAGCAAGTAATAACCAAGGTGGCTGCCTTTTTTTGCCAGCAAAACACGGCCAATCGAGATCCGTCTCTAATGTTTGCCAGTCCGAATCAATTTTTGTTCGTAATGCCGAAATATAACCCGCTGCTTCTTCAGGCGTTTCACAACGGACACGTTGCAACATTAATAAAACAGCCATTTGCAATAATGTCGCATCGCCATTTAAGTAATCGGTTAAAGCTTGCTGAGATTCCGCCATAGTTAATGGACGGCGTCCTTTCTCACCACGGCCAGTTAATTTGATGTATTCACTAAACATGCTTATTCCTTGTACTATTTCAATAACCTATTGAAATCAATGTTCATAATTAAATATATTGTTGCAAC
Organism: Psychromonas algicola; assembly: GCF_004378355.1. Classification (GTDB taxonomy): domain Bacteria; phylum Pseudomonadota; class Gammaproteobacteria; order Enterobacterales; family Psychromonadaceae; genus Psychromonas. The sequence goes on along the minus strand of NZ_SNUB01000045.1, from coordinate 6,141 downwards.
TCAGTTGTTAAGTCATCAACAATTGCAACCGGATCATATAAAGATAATTGATTGGCATCATGTACACCATAACTCACCCCAAGACTATCCATACCTGCATTTTTAGCCATTTCTAAATCATAACTTGAGTCGCCGACCATCAAAGCTTGTGACGCTTCTATCCCCAATTTTTCTAATAGTAAATTGAGCATTAAAGGATCCGGTTTAGAATGAGCTTCATCGGCACAAATAGTCGCAGAGAAGAGCTTACTTGTAGCAGACTTCTCAAGCATTTTATTTAAACCATTACGCCCTTTTCCTGTCGCAACCGCTAAAGTGTAACCTTGAGATTTAAGATTAACTAATAGCTTTTTAATATCAGGGTATAAAGGCGTTTCAATATGTTGATTGAGGTTATATTGTTGGCGATAAGCCTCTACAAGCGCTTGTTGTTCGGATAGACCAAGTAAGGGATAAAGTTGTTGCACGGCTTTCAATAAACTTAACCCAATAATACCTTTCACTGATTGTTTTGATGCAACGACTTGTTGCTGTTGCTTTGCAGCTTGCTGCATACACAGCACAATTTTATCAATGGAATCCATCAAGGTGCCGTCCCAATCAAAAATAATCAGTTTGTATTTCATATCAAATGCGTTCTAGTTTAGTTAATAACTCTTCTAATCTTGGGCAAAGTGGTGCGCTCATTGTCATCTTTTCTTCTAAACCAGGATGGAAGAAAGTAATGTGTGCTGCGTGTAAAAATAAACGATTTAGTCCAAGTGACTTCATTGAGCTATCAAACTCACTATTACCATAACGTTCATCGCAAGCAATATTGTGCCCTTTACATGCTGCATGCACGCGTATTTGATGCGTACGACCAGTAATAGGACTCGCCTCAACTAATGTTGCACCTTGATAGCGCTGAATTATTTTAAAATGTGTCTCAGAGGCTTTACCAAGTGGACTCACTTTCACAACAGAATCCTGAGGAATTTTTAACAACGGCTCTCTAATTAAACGATCTTTTTTATCCCATTGACCTTTAACTAGTGCGAAATATTGCTTTTTCATTGTTTTTTGACGAAGCTGCTCATGTAACGCACGTAATGTACTGCGTTTTTTGGCGATTAAAAGGCACCCAGAGGTCGCTTTGTCCAATCGGTGCACTAACTCTAAAAAGTGTGCTTCAGGTCGTAATGCCCTTAACCCTTCAATGGCACCAAATTCTAAGCCACTACCACCATGCACAGCCAGCCCTGAAGGTTTATTAAGAATGATTAAAGCATCATCTTCATAAACAATGGCCGCTTCTAAGTTTTTAATTACATTTAACTTTGGCGATGGTAACGCATTCTCTGGGTCAACTTTTACAGGCGGGATACGTACACTATCGCCTACCTGTAATTTATAATCAGGTTTAATGCGTTTTTTATTCACACGAACTTCTCCCTTGCGCACAATTCTGTAGATCATGCTTTTAGGCACGCCCTTAAGATGTAGACGAAGAAAGTTGTCGATACGTTGTTTTGCATTCTCTTGAGCTATGTCAATAATGCGTACTGAATGATTTATCTGTTCCATTCGTTAAGTTTATCACGCCTAAACACAGAATATGCAAAAACTTTGTTGGCGTAAGCCTATTTAAATGCGACAATAACGGGGTTAATGCCTCGTAATTTTATCAGTATAAATTTGCTAGTAGGCATGGCACTTATAAAAGCAAATCACACGATTAGAATGCAACGCTGAAATGTTAAGTTCATTTAGATTTAATATGTCTTTGTACCCGCTTTTTTAATGCACCTCAGAATACTTCCAGTCGAGAGATTGTAAAACCAGACATGGGGTCAAGCGAACAAAGAACAGTTAGTGCATATATGAATAACGAAAAAAATTAAACAAGAGTTCACAAATGAAAAGAATGTTAATCAACGCAACTCAAGCAGAAGAGTTACGTGTAGCCCTAGTAGATGGGCAAAAACTGTATGATCTAGATATTGAAAGCCCTGGTCATGAACAAAAGAAAGCAAATATTTATAAAGGTAAAATAACACGAGTAGAAGCAAGTTTAGAAGCCGCTTTTGTAGACTACGGCGCAGAGCGTCATGGATTTTTACCTCTTAAAGAAATTGCCCGTAATTACTTCCCAGAAGGATATTCATTTAAAGGTCGTCCTAACATCAAAGATGTTATTAAAGAAGGCCAAGAAGTTATTATTCAAATTGAAAAAGAAGAGCGTGGCAACAAAGGTGCTGCATTAACGACTTTTATCAGTTTAGCAGGAAGTTATTTAGTATTAATGCCTAACAACCCACGTGCAGGTGGTATTTCTCGCCGCATCGAAGGTGATGAGCGAACTGAATTAAAAGCCGCTTTATCAGACCTTAAACTACCCAATGGTATGGGGTTAATTGTTCGTACTGCTGGTGTGGGTAAATCAGCTGAAGAATTAGAATGGGATTTAAACGTTTTAATTAATCACTGGGATGCGATTGACCAAGGAGCAAAAACTAAGCCAGCTCCTTTTTTAATTCACCGCGAAAGTAACGTCATTGTCCGTTCTATTCGTGATTACCTACGTCGCGATATCGGCGAAATCGTTATTGATAACAGCAAAACATTTGAGTTAGCTAAAAATCATATCGAAATGATTCGTCCTGATTATGTTAGCCGCCTAAAATTATATCAAGGTGAAATCCCATTATTTACGCACTATCAAGTTGAAAGCCAGATTGAATCGGCATTCCAACGTGAAGTTCGTTTACCTTCTGGTGGCTCAATTGTTATTGACCCAACTGAAGCATTAACTTCAATCGATATTAACTCAGCACGTGCGACACGTGGTGGTGATATTGAAGAAACAGCATTCAATACAAACTTAGAAGCGGCAGAAGAAATTGCACGTCAACTACGTCTTCGTGACTTAGGTGGTTTAGTGGTTATTGATTTCATCGATATGACACCTGCTCGCCATCAACGTGAAGTTGAAAACAGAATGCGTGAATCTGTACGTCAAGATAGAGCGCGTATTCAATTAGGCCGAATTTCTCGTTTTGGTTTAATGGAAATGTCTCGTCAACGTATCCGCCCTTCTTTAGGCGAATCAGCATCTCGTGTTTGTCCTCGCTGTCATGGACAAGGTACAATCCGTGATAATGACTCACTGTCACTTGCTATTCTTCGTTTAATTGAAGAGGAAGGCTTAAAAGAAAACACAGCTCAAATACAAGCACGTGTTCCTGTTGCCGTTGCCGCTTATCTATTAAATGAAAAACGTAAAGATGTTGCTAAATTAGAGAAACGTCATACTTGTGAAGTTTATATTATCCCAGATGCGAACTTATTAACGCCTCATTTTGAAATCAAGCGTACTCGTAAAGATGGTAAAGAAGATATCAATTACGACGCACTTGAAAAACAACATACGGTTTATGTTCCTAATATTGCACAAATAGAGCACGATGAAATCGAAGAGCCATTATTAACTGGCTTTAGTGCTCCAAAAGCAAAAACAACGAAGAAAGCAGTTAAATCAGAAAAAGCTCAACCAGCTAAGAAAACTGACTCTTTATTGAAAAAAGTATTTGCTTCAATTGTTAAATTCTTTAGCGATGATTCAAAACCTGAAGTTAAAAAACAAAGCAATAAAAAACCACAAGCAAAACGAGATCAAACGCGTAATCCTCGCAATGCTAAAGGCAATCAAAATCGTAACCGCAACCGTTCAGAAAAAAATACGGATGCAACAACGAATGAGCGTCGTCCAAATAATCGTAAAACAGCAAACCGTAAACCAACGGCACAAGCTAAAAAATACAACAACGAAGTCAAACCTTCACAGGAAAATGACAACAAGTCGAATAATGACGAAGTGGTTGTAGCAAGACGTAAGCGCCGTAATATGCGTAAGAAAGTGCGTGTACAACAACCAGACAATGTTGCTGATAATAACAAAACAGTAACAGCTGATGTAAAAGCTCAAGAAACAACAAAAGTTGATTCTAATAAAACAGAAGTTAAAGTAGAAAAACAAGCAAATACAGCTGCAAACAACGCAGAAGTTAAGCCTGATAATCTACAAGCATCATCTGATAAAGAAGCGAATCACTCTGCGCCTACTTCTAATCGTCGTTCTCGTTACTTACGTAACAATGGTCAACGTAATAATAAGAATCGCGAAGAAACAAGTTCAAACCAAGCGGAAGCGGTTGAAAGTCGTTACCCTGAAGTTAAAGAACAAGTTAAACAAGAAAATGTAGCTGCAGATCCTCAAGTTGTTGAAGCAAAAGTCGAGCAAGTTACTGCTGATGAATCAGTTAATGTACAAGCAACAGTTTCAGTTGCAAGTGATGTTAGTGAAATATCGGAAGCAAAAACAACTCTACAAACGGCTGAAGATCTACAACAAGTGGCTGCTAAAACAGAAGTTGCAACAGCAGAAAAGATTTTGCCTGTTGAAGATGCAGTTATTGAAAATACAGTTGCTGAAAAAGTGGAACAGCCAGTCGCTGAACCTGTTATAGAAAAAGCAGTTGAAGCAGCAGCGGTTAGCGTTGAGACACCAATACAAGTTGTTGAGCCAGTGAAAGCGGCAGAAACAAAAACTGAAGCCCCTATTAAAGTAGCGGCAACAGCATTTGGAACTGTCACGATTGCTAAAGGTAAATCAACTTCTGACATGGTTAAAACTGTTTCAGAACCACTTGATTTATCTAAAGAAATCAATATTACTGCGGCAACTGATCGCCAAGCAATTACTAAAGCAGAACAACAAGCTGGTAGTTCATTTGCAAGTAATCACGCAAAAAGCGAAACCGTAAAAGCGACAATCTAATAAGATAGCTTTTACCTATCAGTAAAAACGGATATTCCGATGGATATCCGTTTTTTTTTACTGAAATTTATAAATCAACAGTTTACTATTAACCCAATATACATTATCAATTAGTTAGTTCAGGATGAAACTAATTAATCTCTATTACTCAAGGTAACTTTATGAGCGAAACTATACATAACAAACTGCTGATCCTAGGTTCAGGCCCTGCAGGTTATACCGCAGCAGTATACGCTGCACGTGCAAACCTAAAACCTGTTCTAATTACAGGTATGCAGCAAGGTGGACAATTAACCACGACCACTGAAGTTGAGAACTGGCCGGGCGGCGCTGCGGATATGACAGGCCCAGGTTTAATGGAAAGTATGAAAGAGCATGCTTTACGTTTCGATACAGAGATTATTTTTGACCACATCAATGAAGTTGAGTTAACTAAGCCTCCATTTACACTTAAAGGTGATACTGGAACTTATACTTGTGATGCATTAATCATCGCAACGGGTGCTTCTGCACGTTACCTTGGCTTAGAATCAGAAGAAGCATTTAAAGGTCGTGGTGTTTCAGCTTGTGCAACCTGTGATGGTTTCTTCTACCGCAACCAAAAAGTTGCCGTTGTAGGGGGTGGTAACACAGCTGTTGAAGAAGCACTATACCTTTCGAACATTGCTTCAGAAGTACATTTGATTCACAGACGTACCACTTTCCGTTCAGAAAAAATCTTATTAGATCGCCTAAACGAAAAAGTTAAAAACGGTAATATCGTATTACATACAGACCGTACTTTAGATGAAGTATTAGGTGATGATATGGGCGTAACAGGTATACGTATCAAAGATACTAATTCAGATAAAACAGAAGAGTTAGCGGTAATGGGTGTATTCATTGCCATTGGTCACAAACCAAATACAGATATGTTTATTGATCAACTGGATATGAACCATGGCTACTTAAAAGTACAAACAGGTAGCGAAGGTAACGCAACACAAACCTCTATTGAAGGTGTATTTGCTGCCGGTGACGTATCAGACCATATCTACCGTCAAGCAATCACGTCAGCTGGAACTGGCTGTATGGCTGCACTAGACGCAGAAAGATATTTAGATAACTTATAATTCGTAAGTTATATCTATTGCATAAAAAAGACTGCTTAAGCAGTTAATGCCGATCAGTTAAGAAAAATTAGTTGATTTTTAACGTAAGGAGATCAAAATCCTATGACTCAAAAGGTCATGGGATTTTTTTATGGAACTTTCAGAAGCACTCGCTCGCACATCAATTAACCGACTTACCGAATTCTCTTCTTTATCTGATATTTTAGAGGC
>NZ_SNUB01000044.1 GCF_004378355.1 Psychromonas algicola | reverse complement strand
AAATGGTCAAAACCGATCCATAGTTGGAGAGCTGCCATGAATCGGTTTATAATAGAGTTTGAAGACCGCTTGAAAAAACATCTGTAAAAATGGTAATTACACAGAATTATTTACAGGGTCAGCGATTTAAACTACGCCAATAGTTTAAATAAGGCTCAACACTAGAGGATTCAAGTCTATAAAGACAAGGTTGCCCCCAAATTCCAATGGCAAGCATACCTTTTCTTAATGTTCACCTCAATCCCGAATTTCCTCTTTATTGAAATAATTGAGAGAACTATTATGAGCTCTAAACAAAAAATTGTTGATGTATGCGCTTATCTACGTCGTCAAAATGGTGTACTTGTATACGTATGCAAACATAAAAGATCAATGCCACGTTAATTTATAAAACAAGGTATTTATACTGCAAAAGCTACTTATATTATTATAGGTAGCTTTTTTTATTTAGAGTCTGTAAATCAATAAATAAAAGCTATGTGGCTACATCCAATTCCCCGTTACGTTTTTCTGAATCAATCACTGCCTTTAGCAAGCTAAGGCAGCGAATGATACGGCAGTATCGTGTTTATGAGCGGTGCGTTAAGAAGGGAGTGATTACTATATTTTCAAAAGAGTAGATTAAAAAAACGATACGGGCCAGTCTCTTTTGGTTACTTTTCTCTGCTGGCAGAGAGAAAAGTAACTCGCCGACAGGGCGAAACCACTGCAAATAAACATCAAACTGCATCGATGAGCGAAGACGAACTTTCCTTACCAAGTTAAAGTCTATGAAGGTGCTGTTGAATATGTATCCCCACAAAGACTATGGTGGCTATAAAAAGCTCAACTGCAGTGCTGTTGTGGCCAAATTGAGTACTGATTTTCTGACGAGTTTTTGGATAAGTATTTTTAAAAGGCAAAAGCAAGATTTGAACTCGTTAATTCTTCCAGCAAGTGGGTTATAGATCAATAAATTGATTTTTAAAATCGCTCAAGGGTTCTTCTCGATTGCAATGTAACGCCTTGTTATAAGCTTATATAGAAAGGATAGTAGCGATAAGAGATTTAACATTTGAAAGGCAATCAGAATTTACTATGTCAACCTTATGGAGGTTTCTCGCAGACCAATCAAGAGATTTCATTTGATCTGTTAAAATTACCCCTGTAGTTTTATTACTTCCCTCTACCATAACTTCAAAAGGATAACCTTTAGCTTGATTTGTAATTGGGCATAGCCAAGCAAAATCAGTTACTTTGTTGAAGTTTTTAGGACTCAAGACTAAAGCGGGTCTTTTACCTGCTTGCTCATGACCCGCTTGAGGGTTGAAATCGACAATAACAACATCACCAACATCTGGTACAAAACTCATAAAAGTTCATTACCCTTTTGATCGCTGAACACTGCTTCATGCTTATTACAATCAGTTACTTTCGATAACAAATCTTCAAGAGAAGGTTTACAAGGCTCAATAATAACTGTTTGCCCTTTTTGAACTAAGTTAACTTTATCGCCGATATGTAGTGCTAATGTTTCTAATATATTTTTAGGTAGGCGAAGTGCCGCGCTATTTCCCCATTTTGATATTGCTACAGTCATAGTATTCTCCCAAAAAATAGATGTGTATACATTGTATATACGAAAAGACGTTAGATCAATACTCATTATGAAATACTTGTGAAATATAACGAGGTTTATAACTGTGTAGCTAAACCGAATTACTCTGCATTTTTAGTGGAAACTCGGAATAGAGTGTTTCTACATGATAAAACCTTGCTCAATGTGGCTACGAATCCCCACCGTTGAGCTTTTCCAAGTGATGGATTCCTTTCAGCAACAGCAAACAGGACGTTTGCTGTAAGTTCATTCGGCGCATGGACGCGCCGTATGAACTGGTGCGATAAGAAAGGAGTGCATTGTTTGGATAAGAAAGCGATTCGGTGACAGGTCTCTTTGCCAACTTTCTCTGCTGTTCAGAGAAAGTTTGGTCGCCGACAGGGCGAAATCAAAGTTAATAAATATCAAACAGCACCAATGAGCGCAGACGAACTAAATCTCAAACCAGACTGAATGAATATGCATCCCCACGGAGACCATGGGGACGAGAAAAGACGAATCTACTCAACAAACTAATCCATTGAAAGTGTTAGCCAATGCGGAAACTAGGTGAAAAAAGTAAAATGAGTTTGCGTTTCCCAAAGCATACGTTGTTGCGACAACAAAAAGGCCGCCTATATCGCTATAGGCGGCCTTTTATTAAGCTTAATTGTTAACTTAACAAGTTAAACTTAAAGCTCGATAGTTACTACTTCACCATCAATAGTTAACTCTAATGTGTTACCTACTAATTTATGTGAAACTTCAGTTTTAGGACCTTTTGCTTTACTTGGTACTAATAGCGTTAGAATATTGTGCTCTTTCTTCGCTTTAAACTTAGCTTCAACGTGACGGTGAACTTCTAAATCAGCGTATTCAGCAGGATCAACTTCACCAAAGCCTTCAACATTTTCAATTGAAAGTAGATCGTCTTTGCTGTCATTAATGAATGACACGTCTAAAGTCGCGTTATCACCAATGATTTTGAACGAGTCTTTTGCTGTTTCTGTTTTGAAAGTTGTGTGCAATAACCAAGTCAGATCTTGCTCTGATTTAATGGTTGCAGTATCACGCATTACAAATACTTTACCTTTCGCAAACCAGATTTTACGTTTATAAGATTCAAGATCTGGGTTGTGGAATTGGTATGAAGTTGATGCATCACCTTCAACAAATAACACGTCAGATTCTGTATCGTAATCGCTGATTTTACCGCCAGCTTCAATACAGTAACGATCTTGGTGCTCGCCTTCAAATTTCGTTGTTGTATTCTCTGCGTACTGACCTTTACCATCAAATAATGGTAGGTTTTTAGAGAACGTACGACGACGCCATTTGATGTGCATGTCTACACCGAAACCACCGTAGTAACCAGTGATTGCCGCTAATGTGTCACCAAATGCATGTAATGTGTATGCGTTTTGGTCACCGTGTGAGTGGCTGATTGAACCAAATGGGCTACATTTGTAAACCATGTGGATATGCTCTTCACGGTTTGTCATGTTGCTGTGGAATGCTGCCCAACCAGTGATTGGGAATACTTTTAGTAGCGGCTTGTTAGAAGGCGCAACTTCAGGCATATCGTTCCATAGGTAATCAAAACGTAAATCATCGTAACCAAAGTCCCACCAACCGAAGTTGTAGAATTTTGTATGTGCTTCAGTATCACGTGCTTTTAATTGGTTGTAGTACCAAATGTATTCAGGTTTGTTGTTTACACCAGCAAAATGTTTGATGTTGTAAGCTAGTTTTAGACCTGGGAAGTCACCAATACTTGATTGGTCACAGAAGCTTGCACGACGAGAGTGAACAGGCATACAGTAAAGAATGAAATCACCTGTATTTTTGTAGAACTCTTTGTTGAACATGTTGATAGAGGTGTAGCTTTTTAATAGATCAAAAGACTCACCTAGGAAGGCCATTTGTGTGTTCCAGTAATCTGGACCTTCAGCCCATGCTCCGTCTTTACCGCCCCATGGTGGGTAATGCGTTGCATAGTATTCAATACCGTATTCGATGTATTCGCGAGCTTTAGGGTATTCGTTGTATAACGCGATACAAGTTGGAATAACCGCTGAAGAAATTGAACGAACACCGTGGCTGTTTAATGGGTTAGCTAATAAATCAACAGTCACTTTAAGGTGATGCATGATTTCTTCTAAACGTACGATTAGCGCTTGTTTTACTGTTTCACGTTCTTCATCAGAGAAGTAAGCGTGTAACCAGTCAAAACCCCAAGCCATTGCAGCGATAACACGGAAAGCCGCTTCATCGTTGTAACCACGAGACGTTACGCCTTCTGGATCGTAAGACGCTAGTTGTAATGTCCATGCTTTTGCTTTTGCGATAATTGCTTCATCTTCTAGCACGATACCTGCGATTGAAAGGTTACGTGTAGCATTGAACGCTTCTTGACAGCTAACGTACATTTGACGCCAGTAAGGGCGCCATAATGAGGCTTTACCAACCGTTTCTTCTGGGTAAGCTTTTGGCTCTGCGTAAGGTGCTACATCTAAGAACTTGTTAGTAGAGTTGTTCATGAATGCATCAAATTTGCAGTAACCCGCATCGCTTTTTAGGTTAGCTTTGAATGCTGGAAGATCTTTGCTTTGAACTAATAAGCGAGGATGATCAACGCTTAAGTTATCAAGGAAAGAAAGATCAATTTTAGTAGTTTCGACTTTAACTGGCATCACATCAATAAGATTACCGGCTGATTTGTCGTTTTCTAATTTGATCGCTTTGATCGCGTCAAAAGACTTGTTAGACATTTAAGACCTCTAATTTTGGAGTTAATAAACTGGTTACTGCTCTATCGCTGTTTCATTAAAGCTTTAGAGTGTTGAAATCATTTCTTCAGCCACAATAAGATAGCCTAAGGGTTCTTATTGCCTAAGGCTTGCGTTATTAATAGAAAAACGAAAGTTGGCTGTGTAAATCGGGCGGAGAATTTTGCACCGAAATTGTGCACATTTTATATCATTTGTATGACTTAATTACAATCTCGAGGGGGATTGATGATGTCAATATTCGAGCCTAATCACTTTTTAATAATGTGGGATTGCTGTAAGTGAAAATAAATCAAGAGAAACTGATGTTTGGCAGTTATAATTAATGTTTTTTGTGCTAGTCAATAAATGGTGGTTTTATGATTAAGTATTTAATGTTGACCTTATCTTTGCTCGCTTCTTTTCAATTGAGTGCGTCAGAACGAGTATGTGGTTGGTTAGACAATCCATCACCTGCGAATCTATTTTTTACAGATAGTGAAGCTTTTTGGTTTATTTCAGCTCAAGGTAAAGCACCTTTAAATGATGCTTCTATGAATTTAGTTTATGCGGCCTTACATGATGAGCAACAATTTGTAAGAACCAATGTTAATTATGGTTTTAGTTGTGCTTGTTTGACTGTAGATAAAAGCCTAGAAACAAACTCCATTACAAAGGTTTATCAATCTGAGCAAATGACGCTTAAAACGTGTTTGGAAGATCAAACGATCGCTGAACATATTCCTCTTGGCTTGAACTAGATTTATTTTCTTAAATTCAGACCATAAAAAAAGCGAACATTAATATGTTCGCTTTTTAATCGGAGACTTGTTGAAGAAAACCTTCTAAAGCTTCTTTTCTATTTCTTGAATCTTGTTGTTAACCACATCCTGTAGGTGTCTTAAGTCAGATAAAACCTGTTTCTTAAGTTCCTGCTCTGTACCTACTTGTACGCTTAAACTATCCAGTTCTTGGATGATTTTACGTAATGTTGGATTGATTTCTGATAAGTCAGTAAATTTTTCGTTGTTTTGTCCACCGCTTACTCTTTTCATCTGGCGTTGGAATTTATATTTACTGCTCTTACCTATTAACATGCCACCTTGTTTTCTGAAATAGACTTTTAAAACATCTTTTTCACCTTCTTGGCGTAATGAATAACGTTTAATGTCTTCTGGATTACGAATCCCGATGTCTCTTAAATTTGGATACATTTTCTCTCCCTAAGTCTACTTTTTTAAATTAAATAAAACCTTTGTTAGGTTTTGTATTAACCATGCCACTTATTAATATTTATTATTTTTTAGTTAGTTAATTGTGGCGCTTATTATAAAACACAGTGTTTTCTTTTTTTAAATTCCATTTGTTCGTTAACGTTTATTAACATATTAATTATGTTGGGGGGTAACGACAATGGGCTTTATTCTTCTTTTAATGAAAATTGACTGAATTGCATAAAATCTAATCATATAGCAAAAGAAATAGCCTTGTCTATTTAGTGATCAAATTCTTTAATTTATTAGTGAGATTAATGTGATAATTAGAGTGTTTTTATGAAATATTAACGAGATGTTGTAAAGGTTTACAAGGAATTGAAAGTAATGGCAGTGAGTTTAATTTTTTCCACTGCCTTAAATCGTTTTATTTTGCTTTTAAATTCTCTTTGAAGGCATTTAGCATTTTAAACAACAATTCAATTTTCACTACGATTGCAGGTAATTGTGTTGAGTAATGCTCTTCTGTATCGGTTTGAATGGCTTGCAAGTCCGCTGCTAATTCTTCTACATAAGGTAAAAAAGTATCAGCGTGATTTTTAAAAGGAGTGTCATCTGCAAAAATATGCGCAAATCCTGCTATTTTTTGTTTACGTAATTCTTCTAAGGCTTTATCGGCATCCACTGCGCGGTGGTAAATTATTTTAATGTTCTCTTGCAGCTGTGCTTGCACGCTTTCTTTACTCATCATTGTCTCCAGTGCGACTCTTATTTCTCGAATTTTTTTATTATAACGAATGTATTAAGGTTTTGCTTTGTTGTCCTGCAATTTCTCTGCTTAAACGGGGGACTAAATAACCCGGTAGAGCTGCTTGCATTTTTTTATGTAGCTGCTGAGCGTGTTGCTCGCTAATATCAAAATGAGCGGCACCTTCAACTTTATCAAGCAAGAATAAATAGTAAGGTAATATATTAACTGAAAATAATGCTTCGCTAAGTGTAATTAAAGCCGTTTCGTTATCATTAACGCCTTTTAATAATACGGCTTGATTCAACAGTTGTATGCCAGCTTGATGACATCGTTTCATAGCAGCCGCAAAATCAGCATCTACTTCTTGTGCATGATTAATATGCAATACCATGACGACGTTAAATCGGCTTTGTTGCAGGCGATTGACTAAGGCTTGAGTGATGCGAGAAGGGATCACGACAGGCAAACGAGTATGGAATCGTAATCGTGTTAATTGCGGTAACGCTTCAAGTCGATCAATCAATTCAAATAACTGTTTATCTTTACTCATTAGCGGATCGCCACCACTTAAAATGACTTCATTGACATCGGGATGTTGTTCTATATAGCTGATAATTTCTTGGAGTTGTGACTTATTGATATTGTTTTCTGCGTAGGGGAAATGGCGTCTAAAACAATAACGACAGTTTACAGCGCAACCTGATTTTAAAATAAGTAATACACGGCTTTTATATTTGTGTAATAACCCCTGTTGTTGATTGTTTTGTTCAATTAACGGATCCCTCGTATAACCTTTCACCACTAACTCTTCGTCAACAATAGGCAGCACTTGTTGTAATAATGGATCGTTAATATTGCCTTTTTGCATCTTTTTGACAAAAGGTAAGGGCACCAACATAGGAAATTGTTTACGCGCAAGTTGACTGATCAGGTCATTTTGGTGCTCAATCTCCAATATTTCTAATAGTTGTAGTGGATTTTTAACCGCATTTGCTAGTTCCTTTTGCCATGTTGGCAAGTCAGCGGTATCATTCACGTTAATTATTTTAGGCATTTTTTTATCAGTTTAGTAATAGAGGTTATAATGGCAACATATAGTACCAGTGATTTTAAAGGCGGGCTAAAATTCATGCTCGATAATGAGCCATGTGTGATCATGGAAAATGAGTATGTTAAACCAGGTAAAGGCCAAGCTTTTAGTCGCGTTAAGTATCGTAAACTAATCTCGGGTAAAGTGGTTGATAAAACATTCAAATCAAATGAAACAGTTGAAGCCGCTGATGTAATGGATTTTGATTTAGCTTACCTTTACAACGATGGTGAGTTTTTCCACTTTATGAATAACGATACATTTGAACAAATCGCTGCCGATGCAAACGCAGTAGGCGATATGGACAAATGGTTAGTAGAACAAGATATTTGTACTATTACAACTTGGAATGATAACCCTATTGCTGTGATGCCTCCTAACTTTGTTGAGTTAGAAGTGACTGAAACAGATCCTGGCCTTAAAGGTGATACAGCAGGAACAGGTGGTAAACCTGCGACTCTATCAACAGGTGCAACGGTACGTGTTCCTTTATTCATTCAAATTGGTGAAGTGATTAAAGTAGATACGCGTACTGGTGAATATGTTGGTCGTATTAAGAAGTAATGCGACTAAATAATGTGTTTGAATGAAGCATATTAACAGCCTTTTAAAAACCAGCATTAAGCTGGTTTTTTTAGTTTAGGAATAAGATAAATACAATGAATTGGTTACCAAACGCGGCTTTAGCGCAACTAAATGCGCGCGCATTGATGTTAAAAAAAATTCGCAATTTTTTTGCTGAACGAGATGTACTTGAAGTTGAAACGCCTACGTTAAGTCAATCAGCAGTGACAGATGTGCATTTACATTGCTTTAAAACGTCCTTTGTCGGACGCAATATTAGTGACAAACCGCTTATTGATGGCGGCGTGCCATTATATTTACAAACCTCTCCAGAGTTTCACATGAAACGTTTGCTAGCGGCTGGCAGTGGTTGTATCTATCAAGTTTCAAAGGTGTTTCGTAATGAGGAGTCGGGACGTTTTCATAACCCTGAATTTTCTTTATTGGAATGGTATCGCGTTGGCTTTGACCATCATAAATTGATGGATGAAATGCAATCATTATTAACCTTGATTTTAGAATGTGGCACGCCTACTCGTTGTACTTACCAAGAAGCGTTTATCACTCATCTTAATGTTGACCCGCTAACGGCAGGTATTGAAGCACTTAAATTGGCTGGTGCACATTTACAGCTGGGTGAAGTGTTAGATAATGAAACTGATAAAGATACCATTTTGCAGTTATTGTTTTGTATTGCGATAGAGTCGAAGATTGGTCAAACAGCCCCTTGTTTTGTTTACGATTTTCCTGCGTCACAAGCGGCTTTAGCGCGAATTAATCAAGATGATCCTCGTGTTGCTGACCGTTTTGAGGTGTATTACAAAGGCGTTGAGTTAGCCAATGGTTTTCATGAGTTAAACAATAGCCAAGAGCAGTTACAGCGTTTCCAAGCCGATAATTTATTACGTAAAACAATGGGGCTCGCTGAAATGCCTATCGATCATCGTTTTGTCGCTTGTTTAGACCATTTACCGAATTGTGCAGGAGTCGCGTTAGGGTTAGATCGTTTATTGATGCTTTGTAGTGAACAAGCGCATATTAATGATGTGCTCAGTTTTAATATAGAGAATGCGTAGAGAAGTTATTTATAAAGTAACTAACAGGGAAGATGTTAATGTCAAAACTATGGTTAACCGATAGAAGCTATCCTTTTTGGTCTTACTTGCTAAGGATCTTGTATTGGGTGTTTGCGATTTATCTATCCAGTCTGTTTATGCAAGCTTACCAACAGGAAAGTTGGTTTAAAGTTGCGTTAATTGCGATCAGTATTTTGTTTGTGATCATCTTTTTAAGATTTGCTCGCTTTATTGACCGATTTTTGACCCTCAATAAAAAAGATTGAGAGTACACTTACACTTAGTGTATTTCAGATAAGAGAGGTCGTTATGCCAATTAAAAAAGTGCAAACTGAATTCGAAAAACTATCAGATATTCTAGCCGATGGTGTGGTTGCGGATGAATGTACAGCAGGAGAGTTACAAAAGGTCCATGATGAGTTACAAGATGCTATTCGTTCTGGCGATCCCGCTAAAAGTATTCGCGATAAAAAAATTACACAACAGTTAGTGATGTTTGAAGAAACAAACCCAGTCGTAGGTAAAGTGATTAAAGATTTAATGAATGCGTTATCTGGGATGGGGATTTAATTCATTTAATAAATGTTTAGCATTCTTAAATTTTAGATATAAAAAAACCGACACTAGGTCGGTTTTTTAATGCACTTAATAAAATCTTCTTTTAAAAGGAAGAATTAAAGTGCTTTAATTTTCGCAGAAAGACGGCTTTTCTTACGAGCAGCCATATTTTTGCTAATCAGACCTTTAGTTGCGTAAGCATCTAAAACTGATTGTAATTTAATGAACTCAGCCGCAGCTAGTTCTTTGTTTGCAGCTTCGATTGCAACAACAACTTTCTTGATGAAAGTACGCATCATTGTACGACGGCTTGCATTATGTTTACGGCTTTTTTCTGCTAGTAAAGCACGTTTTTTTGAAGACTTGATATTAGCCAAGACCTTAACTCCTAAATTCTGTATAACAAGGGATAATCAAAGGTCGTGGAATATGCCCTGTAACACGTATATTGTCAAATGGTTTCTTATTAACCAATTAAAAAACTGGTATCAAACCAGGTGGATGGTTAAACTTGCGCGCATTTTATACTCAACCCATTACAGATGCAAATGCAGAGTGGCTGTTTCTTGGATATTAAAGCAGTTAAACCTATTAAATTTAGCTGAAGCGTGTATTTTATCACCCTGATTGGCATTTATTAATAATCTAAGTAATTTGAATCGGTTAAGTATGTGGCAGAATTTAGGGAATAAGAAGTGAGTAAAAAGCTAATAAAATCAGGCATGATCGTCAGTTCGATGACATTAATATCTCGCGTGTTAGGTTTGGTTCGAGATATTGTTATTGCTAATTTAATGGGAGCCGGTGCGGCTGCCGATTTATTTTTCTTTGCAAATAAAATTCCTAATTTTTTACGCCGTTTATTTGCCGAAGGTGCATTTGCGCAAGCTTTTGTACCAGTTTTAACCGAATATGAAAAAACAAAATCACGTGATCAGGTAAAAGAATTAATTTCTGCCGTTTCAGGCACCTTAGGTACAATTATCACAGTGATCACTATTTTAGGTGTTTTAGGATCTTCTGTGATCACCGGGTTATTTGGTTTCGGTTGGTTCTTAGAGTGGTGGAATGACGGAGCGGAAGCCTATAAGTTTGAGCTTGCTTCGGATATGCTCAAAATAACTTTTCCTTATCTTTGGTTTATTACGCTAACTGCTTTATCTGGTGCAATTCTTAATACCTTAGGTAAGTTTGCGGTTGCTGCTTTTACCCCTGTATTTTTAAATATCGCGATTATCACTTGTGCTATTTTTGTTTCTCCTCAACTTGCTCAACCTGAATTTGGTTTGGCTATTGGTGTATTTTTAGGTGGATTAATTCAATTTCTATTTCAAATTCCATTTTTGAAAAAAGAAAAGTTGTTAGTAAAACCAACTTGGCAATGGCATCACCCAGGTGTCGTGAAAATTCGTACTTTAATGATCCCTGCTTTATTTGGTGTCTCTGTTAGTCAAATTAACTTATTGTTAGATACTTTTATTGCAAGCTTCCTACAAACAGGCTCAATTAGTTGGTTGTACTATGCTGACCGTTTATTAGAGTTTCCGCTTGGTTTGTTTGGTATTGCTATTGCCACCGTGATTTTACCAAGCTTATCTTCTTCACATGTTAGCCAGTCTCCGCAAGCGTTTGCTAAAACCTTAGATTGGGGGATCCGCAGTGTTTTCTTCTTAGGTTTTCCTGCCATGTTAGGGTTAATTGTGTTGGCTGAGCCAATGTTGCGTGTGCTATTTATGCGCGGGGAGTTTGATATGCAAGATGTCAGCATGTCCGCGATGAGTTTATGGGCTTATGCCAGTGGCTTATTAAGCTTTATGCTAGTGAAAGTACTCGCACCCGGTTATTACTCGCGCCAAGATACTAAAACACCCGTTAAATTCGGTGTGATTGCGATGGTGAGCAATATGCTGCTGAATATCATTTTTGCGATTCCATTTGGTTACGTTGGATTGGCGATTGCAACGGCGTTATCGGCAACGTTAAATGCAGGTTTATTATGGTTTGGCCTTTATAAAGGCGGCATTTATCAATTACAAAATCAAAGTATTGCAGTGTTGGTGCGTATTATTTGCTCTGGATCAGTGATGGCGAGTTTATTGTGGTTTATGACTCCAGCACTTTCGGCGTGGACTGAAATGAGTTTATTTCATGCGATTGGTTATTTGATTGGATTAATTGCTGGTGGCGCCTTTGTTTATTTATTGAGTAACTTTGTTTTTGGTTTGCGACTTCATCATTTTAAAGTTAAGGCTGAGGATTAACTTAAAACTCAGGCTAATAAATAACAAATCCTTAAAATGAAAGCTGATTACTTTGTTGCCTTCATATATAATCGGCTTTTTTGTATTTTCAATCTTTGTTTTGGCAATTAATTAAGACATTATCATGGAATTAATACGCGGAATTCACAATCTAGACGATCAACAGAAGGGTTGTGTGCTGAGCATTGGTAACTTTGATGGCATCCATCTTGGGCATCATGCTGTATTGTCTCGTCTGCTTAAAGAAGCGGAACGTTTACAAGTCCCTGCGACGGTAATGACTTTTGAGCCACAACCGGCTGAACTTTTTTCAGGTAAAAATGCGCCCGGACGTTTGAGCCGTTTACGTGATAAGTTTGTCCAGCTTGAAAAACTCAATTTAGATCGTTTGTTGTGCGTTTCTTTTACACATGAATTTGCTAACTTAAGTGCCGATGAATTTATTGAGCAATTACTGATTAACAAATTAAACGTTAAGTTTTTAGTCATAGGCGATGATTTTCATTTTGGTTATCAGCGGTTAGGTGATTTTGCTTTATTAAAACAAGCTGGCGAAAAATATGGTTTTGAAGTGGTTGATACACAAAGCCTATCTCAAAATGCATCACGTGTGAGTAGTACACGTATTCGCAGTGCGTTAGCGAAAGGCGACTTACAACAAACTGAACAAATGTTAGGTCGAAAATACAGTATTGCAGGCCGTGTAGGTCACGGTCGTAAATTAGGGCGCACTATCGGTGTACCCACTGCTAATTTATTATTAAAACGCCGCGTTTCACCTGTTTCAGGTGTATTTGTGGTTTCGATATTAGGGATTGACGATAAAGTTTATCGTGGTGTCGCTAATATTGGTTGTCGCCCTACTTTACAGGGTGAAAGACAACAACTAGAAGTACATATATTTGATTTTCAAGGCGACTTATATGGCATTCAGCTTGAAGTGATACTTGAAAATAAATTACGCGATGAAGTTCGTTTTGATTCATTCGCAGAACTAAAAGTACAAATTGATAAAGACATTCAGCAAGCTAGAGAATGGCATCAGCTTAATTAATAGATCGTTAGATGGAATAAAACCAATGAGTGATTACAAAAGTACATTAAATTTACCAAAAACAGGCTTCCCGATGCGCGCAAATCTTGCCAATCGTGAACCTAATATGTTGAAAAATTGGTACAAGCAAGATCTTTACGGAAAGATCCGCGCTGCCAAAAAAGGTAAAAAAACATTTATTTTGCATGATGGACCTCCTTATGCAAATGGTGATATTCATATCGGTCACTCGGTAAATAAAATTCTTAAAGATATTATTATTAAGTCTAAAACCTTATCGGATTTTGATGCGCCTTACATTCCAGGTTGGGATTGTCATGGTCTGCCTATCGAACTTAAAGTTGAACAAAAACATGGTAAGCCGGGTAAAAAATTAACGGCTGCTGAGTTCCGCGTTAAATGTCGTGAATATGCTGCACGCCAAGTTGATGGTCAACGTAAAGACTTTAAACGTCTAGGTGTATTAGGTGAGTGGGATAACCCATACCTAACCATGAACTTTGCAACAGAAGCAAACATTGTTCGTGCATTAGCAAGCATCATCAAAAACGATCATCTTCATAAAGGTTCTAAACCTGTGCACTGGTGTACAGATTGTGGTTCAGCATTGGCTGAAGCAGAAGTTGAATACGAAGATAAATTATCTCCAGCTATCGACGTTGCATTTAATGCCGTTGATACTGATGCGGTATTAGCTTGTTTTGATCTTCAAGGTGATGCAGGGCAAGGCGATATTTCTGCTGTTATCTGGACAACAACACCTTGGACGTTACCTGCTAACCGTGCGATTGCATTAGCTGCAAAAGTTGAATATTCACTAGTACAAGCTGGCGAACGTCGTTTAATTCTAGCAAGCGACTTAGTGGCTGATTGTATGGCGCGTTATGAAGTTGAAGACTTCACTGTGTTAGCAATCACAACGGGTGCAGCGTTAGAAAAACAATTATTCCAACACCCATTCTTAGATTTACAAGTACCAGCGATTGTTGCTGACCACGTAACTATCGATGCGGGTACAGGTTGTGTACATACTGCACCGGGTCACGGTCAAGACGATTACTCTGCAGGTCTTAAATACGAATTAGAAGTAGCTAACCCTGTTGGCGATAACGGTGTATTCCGTGAAGACACTGAATTCTTTGCAGGTTTACACGTATTCAAAGCAAACGATAAAGTACTAGAAGTATTAACTGAACGTAATGTGTTATTAAAACACATCAACATTAAGCACAGTTATCCACATTGTTGGAGACACAAAACGCCTATCATTTTCCGTGCAACGCCACAGTGGTTCATTTCTATGGATCAAAAAGGCTTACGTGATAGCGCATTAGCAGAAATTAAAGAAGTAAAATGGATCCCAAGTTGGGGCCAAAACCGTATCGAAAAAATGATCGAAGGTCGTCCTGATTGGTGTGTATCTCGCCAACGTACATGGGGTGTGCCGATTCCACTGTTTGTAAATAAAGAAACAGAAGAATTACATGAAAACTCTATCGAAATGATGGAATTGATTGCACAAAAAATCGAAAAAGAAGGCATTCAAGCTTGGTTCGATTTAGATCCTGAATCTATTTTAGGTTTTGAAGCTGAGCAATACCGTAAAGTGACTGATACATTAGATGTATGGTTCGATTCAGGTACTACGCATGCTTCAGTAGTTGCGATTCGTGATGAATATACTAAAGCCGATGGTCAACAAGCGTCAGCTGATTTGTACTTAGAAGGTTCAGATCAACATCGTGGTTGGTTCCAATCTTCACTATTAACAAGTACAGCAATCAATGGCGTTGCGCCTTACAAAGAAGTGTTAACGCACGGTTTTGTAGTTGATGGTGACGGCAAGAAAATGTCTAAATCATTGGGTAACGTCATGTCACCACAAACGGTGATGAATGACTTAGGTGCAGATATTTTACGTTTATGGGTTGCTTCAACGGATTATACGGGTGAAATTACCGTCTCTGATGAAATCCTAAACCGTAGCGCAGATAGTTACCGTCGTATCCGTAACACATCTCGTTTCTTATTATCGAACTTAAATGGTTTTGATCCACAAACTGATTTAGTGGCACCTGAAGATATGGTTGCATTGGATCGTTGGATTGTTGCTAAAGCATTAACCATGCAAAACGAAGTGATTGAAGCCTACGATAACTACAATCTACATGTGGTTTACCAAAAGCTAATGCATTTCTGTTCAATTGATTTAGGTAGTTTCTACTTAGATATTATTAAAGATCGTCAGTACACAGCGAAAACAGGCAGCAATGCTCACTTAAGTTGTCAAACTGCGCTTTATCATATCGTTGAATCATTAGTGCGCTTAATGGCTCCTATCTTAAGCTTCACAGCTGATGAAATCTGGGGACGTTTACCGGGCGAACGTAACGAGTTTGTATTTACTGAAACATGGTATGAAGGTTTATTTGGTTTATCTGATAATGAAATATTAGATAACGATAAATGGGCTCAAATCATTGCAGTTCGTGCTGAAGTCAACAAAACATTAGAATTAGCACGTAAAGATGCTGTTATTGGTGGCGGTTTAGAAGCGGAAGTGACTTTATATGCTTCTGATGAAATTAGCACACTGTTAAGCACGCTTGATGATGAATTACGTTTTGTATTAATTACTTCTCAAGCAACCGTTAAGCCGTTAGCTGATGCGCCTGCTGAAGCCGTCGCAACAGAGCTTAAAGGTTTATCTGTATTAGCATTGAAAACAGAAGCTGCGAAATGTGACCGTTGTTGGCATCATCGTGAAGAAGTGGGCCAAGACGAGAAGCATCCTGAGTTGTGTGGACGTTGTATTACTAACGTTGACGGCGAAGGTGAAACACGTCAGTTTGCTTAATTGATAACGAATTAACGATCTTGAAGCGCCTTGGTTATGTAAATGATTGAAGGCGTTTTTTTTAACTTTTTATTGGAATTCTTATGACTCAACAAGATACAAGCGAAATCAATAGTACGGGTTCAGGTTTACCTTGGTTATGGCTAACTATTATTGTGTTAGTGATTGATCAATTGACAAAGTATCTCACTATTCAAAAATTAGACTTATATGAGTCTTATGAAATTTTATCATTCTTTAATTTTACCTATGCACGTAACTACGGCGCAGCTTTTAGCTTTTTAGGTGATGCGGGTGGATGGCAGAAATATTTCTTCACTGGTATTGCAGTGGTAGTTTCTTCTTACTTGCTTTATTCAATGAAAAAAGCCGCTGCGAGCCAACGTTGGATGAATAGTGCTTATGCGCTTATCTTATCGGGTGCAGTAGGTAATGTGGTTGACCGTTTGCTATTTGGCTACGTGATTGATTTCCTAGATTTTGATTTAGGATTTTATCGTTGGCCTACTTTTAATATCGCTGATAGTGCTATTTTTATTGGTGCGATGATGATCATTATTGATGCGCTTTTCTGGGCAGAAAAACGTGAAAAAACAAAGGAACTGACTAATGACAACGAATAAAGTGATTGGTGATAAAAGCGAAGTATTAATGCATTTCTCAATCAAGCTAGCGGATGGATCTGCTGTTGATAGTACTAAAGTTGATAATAAGCCTGCTAAATTTGTAATGGGCGATGGTAGTTTAACGCCAGGCTTTGAAGAATGTTTACTAGGTTTAGCTGAAGGCGCATCAGAAAGTTTTACGCTTGCACCTGAATCTGCATTTGGTTTACCTAATCCAGATAACTTTCATTATATTGAATTAAGTAAGTTTTCTTCTGACGTTCCTGCTGAAGTAGGCACTATCATTAGTTTTACACAACCTGATGGCGCTGAAATTCCAGGTATTATTCGTGAAATCGTAGCGGATAGTGTGACCGTTGATTTTAACCATCCTTTAGCGGGTCAAACTGTGACTTTTGAAGTGGATGTATTAGAAGTTTTATAACGTCAGTGTTGGTTATTTGTTGCTTATTATCAGCGACGCTTATGTGGGATATTTATGGAAATAATTTTAGCTAATCCTCGTGGTTTTTGTGCTGGTGTACATCGTGCAATTAGCATCGTTGAACGTGCACTAGAGATTTTCCCTGCGCCGATTTATGTGCGCCATGAAGTGGTACATAATCAATATGTTGTTGATGATTTAAAAGCGCGCGGTGCAGTGTTTGTTGAAGAGCTGGACGAAGTGCCAGACGATAATATCGTTATTTTTAGTGCGCATGGTGTTGCTCAGAGCGTTCGTGCTGAAGCGAAACGTCGTGCTCTTAAAGTCTTTGATGCAACTTGTCCTTTAGTGACTAAAGTACATATGGAAGTGACGCGCGCTAGCCGTCGTGACCAAGAATGTATTCTTATTGGTCATCATGGTCATCCAGAAGTGGTTGGCACCATGGGGCAATATGACAGTGAGAAAGGTGGAATTTATTTGGTTGAATCAGCAGAAGATGTTGCTCAGCTTGAAGTTAAAGATCCAACTAACCTTTGTTTTAGTTCACAAACCACTTTATCGGTAGATGATACGGCTAATGTTATTGCTGCATTGCGAGAGAAATTTCCTAAGATTGAAGGTCCAAGGAAAGATGATATTTGTTACGCCACTCAAAATAGACAAGATGCAGTGAAAGATTTAGCGGATAAAACCGATCTTGTTTTAGTGGTGGGGTCAACGAATTCATCAAACTCAAATCGTTTACGCGAAAAAGCTGATAATGGCGGTGTGACTGCTTATTTAATTGATAATGAATTTGATATTAAAAGCGAATGGCTTGAAGACGTAGCAAGAGTCGGTGTGACAGCAGGGGCTTCTGCTCCAGATGTATTAGTGCAGGCTGTGATTGAAAAATTAAAAGTGTTGGGTGGTGGTGTCGTTATCGAAAATCCCGGCGTTGAAGAAAATATTGTATTTGAAGTTCCTGCGGAACTTAGAGTGAAACAAATCGACTAATTGATACGCTAGCGAGTTAATAAAAACTGGACTAAGCTAGCAATTCAGTGAGGTAGATTAAATTAGCAATGAATTTCTTTTTTAATGATTTGTTAATAGTGTAGGATTGTTATTCATATCTAGCCTAGAAATTATGGCGCGAAGTAACAGCCTTAAGTGTTTAGTCGCTAAGGCTTTATTTTGAAATCAACATGAAGAGTTTATTATGAGAAAAATAGAAGCAATTATTAAACCGTTTAAAATGGATGATGTACGTGAAGCACTTGCTGATATTGACATTACAGGGATGACGGTTTCTGAAGTGAAAGGATTTGGTCGTCAAAAAGGCCACACTGAATTATACCGTGGTGCTGAATACATGGTTGATTTTTTACCTAAGGTAAAAATCGAATTAGTGGTTAAAAAAGAATATGTTGAACGTTGTATTGAAGCAATTATGTCAACGGCTCAAACAGGTAAAATTGGTGACGGTAAGATTTTTGTTACCCCTGTAGAGCGTGTTATTCGTATTCGTACTGGTGAAGAAGACGGTGAAGCAGTTTAATCGCTAATAAGCTTTCTACAAATCAGCAATAAAAAAGGAGAACTAAGTTCTAATGCCGATCAGTTAAGAAAAATTAGTTGATTTTTACCCGAATGGGATCAGAATCCGATGTTCACTCAACATCGGATTTTTTTATGCCTTTAGATTACGATTTCCACTCACTCGAAG
>NZ_SNUB01000043.1 GCF_004378355.1 Psychromonas algicola | reverse complement strand
AGGCTTCGAGTGAGTGGAAATCGTAATCTAAAGGCATAAAAAAATCCGATGTTGAGTGAACATCGGATTCTGATCCCATTCGGGTAAAAATCAACTAATTTTTCTTAACTGATCGGCATTAAAGCTAATGCTTGGCTTTTTGCTATTTGAAGTTATCTAAAAATGATTCATACCATTCCGCATGATGTTATGGTCAGGGCTTGTTGAGGGAAAGCGATAAAGAGCAAGGCGCATGATTGAGTCATAGCTTGCTATTGCGATTGAATGCAACGTAGCTATTTATTATTTTAACCAGCAAGATAGATCAGATACTGCAGCTTTTTATATAAGGCATAAGTTGAGGTCTTTCGAGAGGTTAACTGCGTTAACCCTCTATCAACAGTATTAAGTAAAACACCTTAATACTTTAAGGGTTGTTTCCTTTATAAAACTTAGAATGAAGAAATAAGTTATTTTAACAAGTGAATAGATCAGTTAATTACTGTGATTGGTATTATTTACAAAATGCAGAAACAAAAAAGCCAAGGCGTTAACCTTGGCTTATATAGCAATTAATTAAAAGCTTAAATTAAGAAGCTTCTACGATTGCTTTCATGTCCTTCATGTAACCGCGTAATTTCTTACCTACGATTTCAACAGGGTGGTTACGAATTTCATCGTTAATTTCGATTAAACGAGCATTATCAACAGAGTTAGTTTTAACTGTTAATGGCTTACCTAGGAATTCAGGGCTCATCGCTTTAACGTAATCTGCTAGTAGAGGCTTAGCAGCGTGATCGAATAAGTAACAACCGTACTCAGCTGTATCAGAGATAACAACGTTCATTTCGTAAAGTTTCTTACGAGCGATTGTGTTAGCGATTAATGGTGTTTCATGTAGAGATTCGTAGTATGCAGACTCTTCGATGATACCTGATGCAGTCATTGCTTCAAATGCAAGTTCAACACCTGCTTTGATCATTGCTACTAGGAAGATACCGTTATCGTAGAATTCTTGCTCATCGATTTCCATGTCGCCAGCTGGTTGTTTTTCAAAACCAGTTTCAGCTGTCGCTGCACGCCATTTTAGTAGGTTAGCGTCATCGTTAGCCCAATCTTCCATCATTGTTTTAGAGAATTCACCTTCAATGATGTCATCCATATGTTTGTTGAATAATGGACGTAAAATATCTTTAAGTTCTAAAGACATATCGAATGCTTTGATTTTAGCTGGGTTAGATAGACGATCCATCATGTTAGTGATGCCGCCGTATTTAAGACCTTCAGTGACTGTTTCCCAACCGTACTGAATTAGTTTTGATGCGTATGCTGGCTCAAGACCGTCAGCAACCATTTTTTCAAAACCTAGGATTGCGCCAGTTTGTAACATACCACATAGGATAGTTTGCTCACCCATTAGGTCTGATTTAACTTCAGCAACGAAAGAAGACATAAGTACACCAGCACGATCACCACCAGTCGCTGATGCGTATGCTTTAGCCCATGCTAAACCGTGACCTTGTGGGTCGTTTGCAGGATGAACAGCGATTAGTGTTGGAACACCGAAACCACGTTTGTATTCTTCACGTACTTCAGAACCTGGACATTTAGGAGCACACATAATAACAGTGATATCTTCACGAACTTGCATACCTTCTTCAACGATGTTGAAACCGTGAGAGTAAGCTAGTGTAGCGCCTTCTTTCATAAGAGGCATAACCGCGCCAACTACAGCAGTGTGCTGTTTGTCTGGTGTTAGGTTACATAATAAATCAGCTTGTGGAATTAGCTCTTCGTATGTACCAACTGTGAAACCATTTTCAGTTGCATTTTTCCAAGATTGACGTTTTTCAGCGATTGCTTCAGCACGTAATGTGTAAGATACATCAAGACCAGAGTCACGCATGTTTAAACCTTGGTTTAAACCTTGAGCACCACAACCGATGATAACTACTTTTTTGCCTTTTAATGCTTCACAGCCTTCAGCGAATTCGCTGCGATCCATAAAACGACATTGACCTAGTTGATGTAACTTCTCACTTAGTGGAAGAGTATTAAAGTAGTTAGCCATTGAGCTGCACTCCAGAATAAATTAATAGGGTAAGACGTTTAAATTGTTAACGTCATCTTTACATTTCGGGTGGCATGATAACGTATTATTAATATTGCGCAAAATGATATATTAGCAATGTGATGTTGCGTAAAATGAAATATACTAATTGGCCTTATTGCACAGAATGAAAATTTATCCGCTTTTTATCATGTAACTGTGAGCATAAGCAGACTTAGGTTTTTTGTTTGATTCTATTATTAATTGGTAGTGATTGTTGACCTTGATTTATTTGAATTGTAACTTGTTGTTATAAAGGAGTTTTATGCCTTCTCTCGTTTTGCCAGGTGATCTGGTTTCTACTCAATGGTTAGCTGAACACCATCAAGATTCAAACTTAATCCTTTTAGATGCTAGCTGGCATATGCCGATGACACAGCGAGACGGCTATCAAGAGTGGTTAAATGAACGCATAGGCAATGCGCGTTTTTTTGACTTTGATCGTGAAGTTTGTGATCAACAAGCAAGTTTGCCGCATATGATGCCCACGCCTCAACATTTTGAATTATCCGCTCAGTTGTTAGGTATTAACAATAATAGCGCGATTATTGTCTACGATAGCTTAGGGATCTTTTCTAGTCCTAGGGTTTGGTGGATGTTTAAAGTAATGGGATTTAATAATATCGCAGTCTTAGATGGCGGTTTGCCTGCATGGAAAGCCGCAGGTTTAGCTGTCAATACTTCACCACCTTCTTCTGAGGCGAGGAAGCAGGGTGATTTTAAATCTGAATATCAAGCTGATTTGATAAGCGATAGAGAAGAAGTTTATCAAGCCATCGATAATGATAATATTGCGATTATTGATGCTAGACCTGCAGGTCGCTTTTTAGGTGAAATTCCGGAATTTAGAAAAGGATTACGTTCAGGGCATATGCCATCGGCAATGAATTTGCCTATTAGCGAGATATTAGATAATCAAACCATGAAAGATGCCTATCAATTAGCACAGATCTTTGAAGCTTTGATGCCGCAAAAGCAACGTGTTGTATTTAGTTGTGGTTCGGGCGTGACTGCTTGTATTCTTGCATTAGCTGCTAAAGTTGCAGGTTATGATGCATTAAGCGTGTATGACGGATCTTGGAGTGAATGGGGAGCAAATGAAACCTTACCCGTGGTGCAATGTAAACAAGCACAGCACAAGAAAACTCAGTAATATAAACATTTTAAAAGGTAAATTAGACAAATTAAATGGATATAAAATCATTACATATTTTTGTTCACCTAAGCCAAAGTTTACATTTTTCTAAAACGGCACAGGCAATGAACGTTAGCCCATCGACCTTAAGTCGGCTTATTCAACGGCTTGAAGAAGAGTTAGGCGCAAATTTATTAATTCGTGATAATCGATCCGTATTATTAACCGAAGCGGGGCTTGCTTTTAAGCAGTTTGCAGCCCAACAAATTGAACAATGGGATTTATTAAAACATTCTATTTCACAAGGTGCGAATGAATTAGAAGGGGAGATTAACCTTTATTGTTCAGTGACGGCTGCCTATAGCCATTTACCGCCTATTTTGGATCGTTTTCGACGTAATCACCCTAATGTAGAAATAAAACTAACAACAGGGGATAGTGCAGTGGCTATGGAGCAAATCATGCAACACCAAGTTGATTTTGCGATCATTGCCTACCCTGATAATTTCCCTGCGCGTTTACACTTTAGCCATTTAGCTGAGATTCCACTATCTATTATTGCGCCAACCACTCCTTGTGCTGCTAACCAATTAGTTAAAAAAACGCCTATTGACTGGAAAAGTGTGCCTTTTATTTTGCCAGAGCACGGTGCAATAAGAAGTCGTTTTGATACTTGGTTTCGTTCTCTTAAATCAGGGAAACCACATATTTATGCCAAAGTGGCTGGGCATGAAGCGTTATTAAGTATGGTCGCATTAGGTTGTGGCGTTGGTATTGCTCCTGATGTGGTGATTGAAAACAGCCCTGTAAGAGACCGAGTACAGACTCTCTCTTCAATAGGAGAGTTAGCTTCATTTAATCTTGGTGTGTGTTGTTATAAAACACGTTTAGAGGAGCCATTAATTGGTGCATTTTTAAATTGTGTTGATGAATAAGCCATGATCCAGAGTCTTATTTTCTATCTTTTTAAAAGTAAGATTTATTGAGTGTTGCTTATTAATCACAGCAAATGAGAAAGGTTTAGATATTCTCATAGAAATTCACTGGGCCGCAGTTTACAATACTAAGATTATATTCAAGGAGCTTTTTATGTTTAATCCACAGAAGTTAGAAGAAATCGCAAAGCAAGTCAGTGATGCAATGCCTGAAGGTGTAAAAAGCTTTGGCACTGAAGTTGATCGTAAAATTAAACAAGTATTACAGTCTCAATTAGGCAAACTAGATATGGTTAGCCGCGAAGAGTTTGATGTTCAAACTCAAGTGCTATTACGCACTCGTGAAAAATTGAATGAAATGGAAGAAAAATTTGCTCAGTTAGAAGCGAAACTTGACGATAAGAGCAAATAGGATAATTAATGAAAGAACAATATTTAAAAAATGCTGAGCTATTTGTTGAGCAAGTTGCTGAAGAAGCTGAGTTATTTGGTTTATTTGATGAAAACCAAGGTTGGGCGAATTGCCATGCCCATGATAATAAAGATGCTACTGCGGTTTATTTATTTTGGTCTGATGCAAAATTGGCAGAAAAGTTAAAAACGGAAGAGTGGTCAAATTACAAAGTAGAAGCCATTGCTTTAGATGTTTTTTTTGATTCATGGTTAGACGGTATGCAGAAGCAACAAGTTTTTGCTGGCGTTAACTGGGATGAAGATTTATGCGGATTAGAAATTGAAGCTATGGTACTTAAAAATGCGTTAGTAGAAAAATTTCAAGATGAAGCAAAAGTTACCGTAGAAGCTGATGCATAATTAATTACTATATCAATTGTTATAAAAACAGCAGACATAAAAAAACCAAGCGATTTGCTTGGTTTTTTTATGTACTTAATTAATTGCTTTGTTATTCTTCTGGGTAAGTGCCCCAGCCGTCGTAATCAATACCAAAAGATTCTGCTAGTGCAAATAATCTTTCAACATCTTCAAAGATAGCTTCTTCATCTAAATTCATTTCTACTACGACATCAAAACTTAAAATGATTGAACCATCTTCTAGTTCAAGCTCTTCAGGATCTGTGACTTCATAGCCTTTTTTGAAACAAGCAATCGCTGCTTTTTCTAATACATCAAAGTTATCACAAGATAGGTGATGTTCGATCATATAAACCGCATCTGGATTACTACCGTCTTCTAAAATTGCTTCTACAATTTCTGCCGTTTCTTCTGCTAGTTCTTCAAGCAGCTGTTCATTAGTAAGTTCTTCGTTATTGAGTTCTTCTGACATCGGAGTCTCTTTCTTTATATTTAGTTCTTATTAATAGCGCGATCAAAGTTTGATAGCACTATTGCATTAATTAGTGGCTGTTATTGTATTCTGATCAGGACGATTAACTTCTTCATTCAATTGATTGTATTTGGCTAACATGATTGCGTGAGAATCATTACATAAGCGACGAATTTCTCGTGTTTTGTATTGGCTTGTATCAATAGGATCTAGCATTTCAACAATCACTTCACCGTTGTTCCAGCGATTGAGTTTTACCTGCTGATGGGTATTAGAGATAACGGTTGGAACAATGTTCACTCCAGCTTGTAAAGCGGTGTGAAACGCACCCATTTTAAATGGTAATAAACCTCGACCACGACTGCGTGTACCTTCAGGGAAGATCCAAACTGCTAAGTCTTTCGCGCGCATTTGATCCACTACATCAGTGATTGTATTTCTAGATTTATCGGTATTGTTACGATCAATAAGAATATTACCTGTTAGCCAATAAATGATGCCAAAGAAAGGCACAAAAACGAGGCTTTTTTTACCGATTGAAACCGATCCAGGTACAACCGCTCCGGTTGTGGTTACCATATCGTAATTATTTTGATGGTTCGCAATATACACCACAGAGCCATTATTTTTAGCGCTTTCTGGAATTCTTACGGTTACCTTTAAGCCTACTAAGAATGACATTTTGCTAAATAATTTTGCAAAATGGTAAGTGTTTTTAGGGTTACGTGGACTTAACATACAATAAAAAAGTGCGTAAACACTCATTAAAATAACGGCGATAATGATTAAAATAGTACGAATGATAAATAACATTGTTTATTGGTTCTCTTCTTGTTCTGAGCTTGTTGTTGCGATTTCTATATTATCAACGCGCTGTAAACCACGTGGTAATTTACTACCGCGACGTCCACGTTCACCTTGATAATGCTCTAAGTCACTCGCTTTTAATGTCAGTTTGCGTTTACCTGCATGTAAAGTTACCGAGCTGCCTTTAGGAATAATTTTCAGCATGGTAACAAACTCTTCACGTTTAGTCGCTTTAGCTGTTGGTATGTTGATCATTTTATTACCTTTCCCTTTACTTAAGCTAGGTAAGCTTGAAATAGGGAAGATCAACATACTGCCTTCATTATTGATTGTTAAGCATAAATCATCTGCATTTTTAGATAACTTTTGTGGCTCCATTAACAGCGCATTAGTGGTTAAGTTAATTAATGCTTTACCGTTTTTGTTACGGCTATTGATATCGCTTAAGTTAGCGATGAAACCATAACCATGGTCACTACTAATAATATAACGATCTGATTCATCACCCATTAATGCACAAGCAAAAGGTACATTTTCATTTTGATTAAAGCGACCTGTTAATGGTTCGCCTTGAGTACGTGCAGAAGGTAATGAATGTGCATCTAAAGAGTAAGCTCGTCCACTGCTATCAATAAAGATACAGCTTTGATTACTTTTACCCTTACAACTTGTTAGGTATTCATCACCAGCTTTATAACTTAATGCTCTTGGATCAACGTCATGACCTTTTGCACTTCGTACCCAACCTTGAGTTGATAATACGACGGTAACAGGCTCACTTGGCATCAGCTCTTTTTCTGTTAACGCTTTTGCTTCTAAGCGTTCAACCATTGGAGAACGACGGTCATCACCATATTTATCAGCATCTGCTTTTAATTCTTTTTTGATTAACGTATTTAAACGTCTATCTGAACCTAGTAATAATTCTAGTTTCTTTTGTTCTTGAGATAGCTCATCCATTTCGCCGCGAATTTGTATTTCTTCAAGTTTTGCTAATTGGCGTAATTTAATTTCTAAAATAGAATGGGCTTGTGTTTCTGATAATTCGTAACGCGACATTAACTCTGCTTTGGCATCGTCATAGGTACGAATGATTTCAATCACTTCATCGATATTTAAATAAGCAACGAGCAAACCTTCTAGAATATGCATTCTTGCTAGTATTTTATCTAAACGATGTTGTAAACGGCGACGTACCGTATTGGTACGATAAACTATCCATTCACTTAAAATGGTGACTAAGCCTTTCACACTAGGACGTTGGTTTAGCCCTAACATATTTAAATTAACTTTATGGCTGACTTCTAAATCCGTTGAAGCAAAGAGATGATTCATTAATCCTTCAACATCAACTCGATTTGAACGCGGCACAATCACTAAACGAGTTGGATTTTCATGGTCTGACTCATCACGTAAATCGGCCACCATTGGTAGTTTTTTATCCTGCATCTGTTTTGCGATATCTTTTAAGATCTTACCGCCAGAAACTCGATGAGGTAGAGCGGTGACGACTATATCGCCGCTTTCTACTGAATAGACTGCGCGACTTTTAAAGCTGCCTCGACCAGTTTTGTAGATATTAATAATATCTTTACGAGGTGTAATGATTTCAGCTTCTGTTGGGTAATCTGGACCTTGTACAAATTCCATTAAATCTTCTAAGGTCGCTTTAGGGTGGTCAATCAGATGTAAACAAGCATTGGTTACTTCTCGCGCGTTATGTGGCGGAATATCTGTCGCCATACCAACGGCAATACCTGAAATACCATTTAATAAAATATGCGGTAAACGAGCGGGTAATAGTTCAGGTTCTTTCATGGTGCCATCAAAGTTAGGGCGCCAATCGGTTGTGCCTTGACCTATTTCTGAAAGTAATAGTTCAGAGAAAGGGGATAAACGAGATTCGGTATAACGCATAGCAGCAAATGATTTTGGATCATCCGGTGCACCCCAGTTACCTTGGCCATCAATCAATGGATAACGATATGAGAAGGGTTGAGCCATTAATACCATTGCTTCGTAACAAGCACTATCACCATGTGGATGATACTTACCTAATACATCACCCACAGTACGAGCAGACTTTTTATATTTTGCTAATGCAGATAAACCTAATTCAGACATCGCATAAATAATGCGTCGTTGTACAGGTTTGAGACCGTCACTAATATGCGGTAAAGCACGGTCCATAATGACATACATGGAATAATTGAGATACGCATCTTCAGTAAATTTGGCGAGCGATAACTGCTCTACACCATCTAAACTCATGTCTAAGACTTCACTCATATTTTTATAGCCCTGTATTGTTAATAGATAAATAATTTAAAAAGTATACCTCACTTGTATTCTAAGATAAAAATAGAAATAACATTGTGAGAATTAGGTACTGAAATTATACCTCGATAAGATTAGGTTATAGAAAAAGTACAACAATTACTAAGAATAATATCAAATAAATCAATCGATAGGTCTGTTACCTACCGATTGAATGATAACAAAAACAGTTGTTTATAACTGTTGGAATGCTTTTTTAGCTGCTGCTATCGTGTTATTTATATCTTGCTCAGTGTGCGCTAATGATAAAAATCCTGCTTCAAAAGCTGAAGGAGCAAGGTATACACCTTCTTCTAACATAAGGTGGAAGAATTTTTTGAATTTT
The DNA here is from genome assembly GCF_004378355.1 of Psychromonas algicola. Lineage (GTDB taxonomy): Bacteria > Pseudomonadota > Gammaproteobacteria > Enterobacterales > Psychromonadaceae > Psychromonas. Next base: position 12,589 of record NZ_SNUB01000043.1, on the reverse strand, counting down.
TCAACATCACAAGCGCTTACTTGTTTGAAGTTAGTGACTTCAGGCTCTGAAGTGAAAAAGAATCCAAACATGCCTCCAGCATAGTTAACTGCTAATTCAACACCTGTTTCTTTTGCTGCTTGTTTTAAGCCTTCTGCAAGTTGTTTAGTCTTAATTGCTAGTTGTTTATATTCTGGAGTGTCTAAAGCCGTTAAAGCTGCTAATCCTGCGTGCATTGCAATTGGGTTACCTGATAAAGTCCCCGCTTGGTAAACTGGGCCTGTTGGTGCGATAAACTGCATCACTTCATGGCTACCCCCGAAAGCGCCTACTGGCATGCCGCCGCCGATAACTTTACCTAAAGTGGTTAGGTCTGGCTTGATATTGTAATGAGCTTGTGCGCCGCCTAATGCAACACGGAAACCTGTCATCACTTCATCAAAGATTAATAGTGCTTTGTGTTGGTCACAAATTTCGCGTAACCCTTGTAAAAATCCTTCAGCTGGTGGAATACAGTTCATATTGCCTGCAACTGGCTCGACTATGATACAAGCTATTTGATCTTTATATTCTTCAAATAACGCTCTTACAGAATCTAAATCATTAAAGTCAGCGGTTAATGTATGTTTAGCAAAATCAGCTGGAATACCTGGAGAGCTCGGTTGACCTAATGTTAATGCGCCAGAGCCTGCTTTAACTAACAATGAATCTGCATGGCCATGATAACAACCTTCAAATTTTAAGATTTTATCTTTGTTTGTATAGCCTCGAGCTAAACGAATCGCGCTCATTGTTGCTTCGGTACCAGAGCTTACCATACGAATTTGCTGCATCGAAGGCACTAGCTGTTGTACTTTTTCAGCCATAGTGATTTCAATTTCAGTCGGGGCACCAAAACTTAATCCATTTTCAGCTGCATCAATCACTGCTTTTTTAATGGCAGGATGGTTATGACCTAGGATCATTGGCCCCCATGAACCGACATAATCAATGTATTGTTTATCATCAACATCGTAGATGTAAGCATCTTGTGCTTTTTGTATAAATAAAGGGCCGCCACCGACGCCATTAAATGCACGAACAGGGGAATTAACGCCACCTGGAATAATAGATTGTGCGCGGTTAAATAATTCAGTTGATTTGCTCATAAGTATCCATTAAGTAATGTAAATCAAGACATGCTGCAATATACCCATGATAAATTAAGATGCAACTAAGAAAATAATTTCATGATTATTTATTTACAGTGGGTTTCTTCGTTCAATCTTTGTTAATATGACATCAATCAAGTAATTAGTGTCAGCATTGTTATTATAATAACCGTTTTTTGTCATTTCTTGTTCTGGGCTGTACCGCATTTATGAAAATAGCATTACCAACAGTTTTTATTATTGGGTTTAAACGATTTATCGATCGCTTTTTTACAAGAAAAAGTAGTGCATTGTTAATTTGGTTATCTATCTTTATTGGTTTGTTAGCAGGTGTTCTTTCTGCATTATTTGACCATGGCATTATCTGGGTCTCAGAAATGCGTTTGGGATTTATTCAAAGTTATTCTGATAGTGAAATTCCCCTCTGGCTAATTGCTATTCCTGTTTCCTCTTTAATGGCTGGTACCGCCTTTTATATTACTCATCGATTTGCACCTGAAGCAGGTGGTAGTGGTATTCCTGAAATTGAAGGTGCTATGGAAGGAATGCGTCCCGTTCGTTGGAAGCGTGTTATTCCGGTTAAATTTTTTGGTGGTTTATTAGCCTTAGGCAGTGGGATGGCTTTAGGCCGTGAAGGGCCTTCGGTACAGCTAGGCGCTAACGTGGGGCGGATGATCTCGGATATTTTTAAGGTTGATAAAGTTGATGGTCAAGCTTTGTTAGCCGCGGGGGCTGCAGGTGGTTTAGCTGCTGCATTCAACGCTCCGCTTGCGGGTATTATGTTTGTGATTGAAGAGATGCGTTCGCAGTTTAATTACAGCTTAACTTCAACAAAAAGTGTTTTTATGAGTGCGGTAATGGCAACCATTGTGATGCGCTTATTTACAGACCAAGATGCAGTGGTGACTGTGACTCAATATTCTCACCCAGATTTACACACATTGGGCTTTTATCTTATTTTAGGTTTTTGTTTTGGGGTGATTGGTATTTTCTTCAATAAGATGGTGTTAGCCACGCAAGATATGTATCTATCTATTCACCAAAATCAACGTTGGATTTTTGTTTCTATTGGTTTAGTACTTGGTGCTTTATTTGGTGCATTATCGGTTATTGAGCCAGATATCGCTTTCAGTGGCATTGAATTAATTCCGCACGTAGAAGGCGGCCATTATTTTGCTGGTGGTTTATTGCTTTTATTCTTATTAAGAACGGTGACGACCTTACTGAGTTTCGGTTCAGGTGCACCTGGTGGTGTCTTTGCGCCAACGCTAGCACTAGGCACATTATTTGGTATGTTGTTTGGCGTGATTGCTCATTCATTATTTCCTGAATTAGTCACTGAACCCGGTGCGTTTGCTATCGCAGGAATGGGCGGGTTATTTGCAGCCACTGTACGCGCTCCGATCACTGGTATTCTATTAGTGATTGAGATGACAAGTAACTATGAAATGATCTTACCTTTAATTGTAACTTGTTTAGGTGCAACTATGGTTGCTCAAACATTAGGTGGACGTCCTATTTATACCCAATTGTTAGAAAGAACTTTAAAACTATCAATGCGAGAAAAACGTCAGCAAACAACCAATAAAGCGATGTTCCGTATTCTTGGCAAATATAAAAAATAATAAGGTAATTAATGCGACGTTTTAAGATGAGCTTTTTTAAATGGCTCACCATTAGTTTTATGTGTTTGTATTTTGGTTTTATGGTTGGAAAATTTAAACAAGATATTTTATACAATCAAATACAATTATTAGCATTAGATGCAACTAATTTAACTTCTGAAAATCATGCGTTATTACAAAAACTAAGTATTCTTCAGGCTGATTTTTTTGCTAAAGAACAAGCGAATTTGGCGTTAGTTGCTGAAAATAAAAAGCTTAATGAGGCATTAGATACAAGTAACAATAAATTATATTTCTATGAGCAAGTTGTTGCTCCTGAATTAGGAACGACTGGATTAAATGTTTATGCCTTTAAGGTGAAGAAGGTAGCTAATAGCAATGCTTGGTCCTATGAATTAGTGTTGATGCAAGACCAAAAGCGAAGACGTTTATTAAACGGTTCTTTTGATGTTATTTTTTCTCCTGCTGATGACGCTCAAGCAACCCAAAAATCAATAAAGTTGAGCGAACTTGATAAGCATTCTAGCCATTCTTTCAAATTTAAATACTTTCAAACATTAAAAGGTCAATTCGTATTACCCGACGATCTGCAAGTGGATCAAGTTTTTGTTATTGCACAAGCAGCAGGTAACCGCTGGAATCGCGCTCAACGTATTGAAAAAATCTATGATTGGAAAGAGTTTATAGAAAAGGGCGGGTTAACACTTAAAGAATTAGCGATACAGGCTGAGGATGAATAATTGACCCTTTAATACTTGAACAAATTGGTCAGGTATTGGATAATAAGCTCTGGTTATATAAATAGGATTAAAATTATCATGACAAGCGAAGTGGAAATGGCGTTACCGATTTATTTCAGTGATAACGCTGCAAATCGTGTAAAGACTCTGATCGCAGAAGAAAATAACCCTGAACTTAAATTACGTGTTTATGTAACAGGTGGTGGTTGTTCTGGTTTTTCCTATGGTTTTACTTTTGATGAAAAAGTAAATGATGACGATACATTAATAGAAAACAGCGGCGTAACTTTATCTGTTGATCCTATGAGCTTGCAGTACCTTGTGGGCGGAACAGTTGATTTTATAGATGGTTTAGAAGGTTCTCGTTTTTTAGTTAACAATCCAAATGCAACGGCAACTTGTGGTTGTGGCTCTTCATTCTCAATTTAATTTTTATGCTTGAGCACTAGCTCGATATCATTGCTCTGTGCTTACTATTAAGTAAGCACTTATCCCTCTTATATTAAAAATACCTTTAAAACCGCAATCTTTACTTGTTTATTTATAAAGTAAGGTTCATTTTATAGTGTGATTCTTGCTTGTTGTTAGGTGCAGCGTGCTTGCCAGCAAGCTTGCTGATAGATAGAATGCGCGAAAAGACTCTTCCTATAAAAGGTGATGCACAATATGCTTGATAGTTTTATCTATATCTCAGATATTATTGGTGTGATCACTTGTGCAATTTCCGGTGTGTTAGTAGCGACTCGGCTACGTATGGATCCCTTTGGTATTATTGTTTTAGCTGGTGTCACTGGCATTGGTGGAGGCACCTTACGCGATATCATGATGGGGGCAACGCCAGTGTTTTGGATTGTCGATAATACTTATATCTACGCAATTATTATCACCGCTTTATTGAGCGTACTTTGGTTACATAGAATTCACCGTTTTCCTGCCTATTTATTACCTGTTTTTGATGCTTTTGGTTTAGCTATTTTTACTATCGTTGGTGCGCAAAAAGCACTTATGTTTGGATTTAGTGGCCCTGTCGCTATTGTAATGGGGTGTGTCACCGGTGTTGTCGGAGGTATGATTCGAGACATTCTAAGTGGGCAAATTCCCTTCGTGCTACAAAAAGAAATTTATGCAACGGCTTCTATTCTTGGTGCTACTTTATATGTGGTATGTGATTATTTCACTTTAGGTGCTATTTTCTCCATGGCAATTGCAATGATAGGTACATTATCTTTACGATTGTGTGCTATTTATTACCATTTATCATTACCCGTGTTTAGTAATGATAGAGAAGCATGATTAAGTGCAACGATTTAATAATACAGACATATTTGTTTTGCTAATATAAAGCGCAAATTGATAAACTCTATTCATCAAATGAATTCTTGTTATAAGTAGGCAGGTAAATGGAAGTTGTAAAAAGCTCAACACAATTGATTAACTGGTTTCGTAATTCAGCTCCTTATATTAATGCACATCGCCATAAGACTTTTGTTTTAATGCTAGGTGGAGAAGCCTTAGAAACGGATAACTTTCAAGACATCATTAATGATATCGCCCTACTTAATAGTTTGGGCGTCAAATTGATCCTCGTTCATGGTGTTCGTCCTCAAATTCAGAAACAACTTGATGCCCATGGTCATAGTAGTGAATTTCATGAAGATTTACGTATTACTGATGACCGAAGCCTAGCGTTAATTAAACAAGCTGTTGGTGCAGTACAAATCGAATTACAAGCTAGCCTTTCAATGGGACTGGTTAACTCTCCAATGCAAGGTGCTGCAATTCGTACCGTATTAAGCAACGTGGTGACTGCACAACCGATTGGAGTTAAAGAGGGTATTGATTTTTTACATGCCGGTAAAGTGCGTCGCATTGATGTTGAAGGCATTAAAGCGCAATTATCTGCTGGTGCCATTCCTATTATTTCTCCTATTGGTTATTCGGTGACGGGTGAAGTCTTTAATTTATTAGCAGAAGAAGTGGCGACACAAGTCGCTATCGATATGCATGCCGATAAATTAATTGGTTTTTGTTCTAACCAAGGTGTGTTAGACGAAGATGACAATGTTATCTCTGAATTATTACCTGACCAAGCCCAAGTCTATATCGATGAAATAGAAAAATTACGTGGGCCTGCTTCTGGTACTTTGCGTTTTTTACGTGCCGCTGTTGCTGCTTGTAAAGCCGGAGTGAAACGTTCACATCTTATTAGTTACCAACAAGATGGTGCTTTACTTAAAGAGCTATTTACACGTGATGGTACTGGTACACAGATCGTTGAAGAAAGTTACGAGCAAATTCGTACTGCAAATATCGATGATATCGGTGGCTTATTGCAATTGATTGAGCCGCTTGAAAAACAAGGTATCTTGGTTAAACGATCTCGCGAACTATTAGAAAATGAAATTGAGCACTTCTCTATTATTGAGCGTGATGGCATGGTGATCGGCTGTGCGGCTTTATATCCTTTTGCTGATGATGGAATGGGAGAGTTGGCTTGTTTAGTCAGTCATCCTAAATATCGAAGAGCTGCTCGAGCTGATAACTTAGTGGCTCATGTAGAGCGTAAAGCTAGAAAGTTAGGCATTGAAACTATTTTTGTACTAACCACACAAAGCATTCACTGGTTTAGAGAGCGTGGTTTTGAGTTTGCAGATATCAATCAGTTACCTGCTGCGAAGAAAGAATTATATAATTTGAAACGCAATTCCAAGGTTTTAATAAAAAAAATAATATAAAGGAACCCAACAACATGAGCCTGACATTAGGGTCGAAGAAAGATGTTAATCATAGTCCGCCTTTTATAAAAAGTAATCGTAAGCTGTTTTTCCGTACTTTGTTTATTGGTGTTTCATTGCTCTTTTCCCAAACTAACGTACATGCGAAAACGGAGTATGTATCAATAGGCACTGGTGGCGTTAGCGGAGTTTATTACCCAACTGGAGGGGCAATCTGTCACTTACTTAATCAAGTTGAAGGTATCGACCCATTTAGTTGCCAAATTAAAAGTACTCCCGGCTCTATTTACAATCTAAAAGCAATCAAAACAGGAGAAGTCGATTTAGCGGTTGTTCAATCTGATTGGCAATATCATGCTTATAATGGTTCTTCTCGTTTTAAAAAAGAAGGAAAATTTAAAGAGTTAAGATCCTTGTTCTCAGTACATGCAGAACCTTTTACTGTATTAGCAAGAGAAGATGCAAATATAAAGTCTTTTGAAGATATTAAAGGGAAGCGTGTGAATATTGGTGCTCCTAACTCTGGGCAGCGTGCAACCATGGAAACCTTATTACAACTTTATGGGTGGAAAAAATCTGATTTTTCAGCATTAACTGCATTAAATCCAAGTGAACAAGCACAAGCTTTATGTGATAAAAAAGTGGATGTTATTGTCTATGTGGTCGGCCATCCAAATAGCTCTATTAAAGAAGCGAGTAGTGCTTGCCAAACTAGACTGGTGAATGTGCAAGGTGCAAATATTGATAAGCTCATTTCGCAACATAGCTATTATGATAAAGCGAAAATTCCAGGGGGAATGTATAGAGGTAGCGATCAAGATACTTACACTTTTGGTGTGGGAGCAACGATCGTGGCAACAACAGCATTACCTGAGCATGTTGCTTATGAAATCGTTAAAGCTGTGTTTAAAAACCATGAAGACTTTATTCATTTACATACTGCATTTAAAAACCTAAGCAAAGAAGCGATGCTCACTCAATATCTTTCTGCGCCTTTACATCCAGGGGCTTTACGTTATTACAAAGAGGTGGGTTTAATTCAGTAATTTCTATATACTCATTTGTTGGTCTACAAATTTAGCGTAAAAAAAGTCCTGTTAAAACAGGATTTTTTTATTTAGGAAGCAATTAAATTAACTTAATTATTTATGCTTACATTCACCATCAACAGGTTCACCGTATAGGTATAAACTGTGGTTGGTTAATTTAATACCGAATTTAGCTGCAATTAATTTTTGCTGCTCTTCAATCAGTGGATCATTAAACTCAATCACTTCACCACATTTTAAACAAACTAAATGATCGTGATGTTCTTGATGTGTTAATTCAAAAACAGATTTTCCGCCTTCAAAGTGGTGACGCGTAACAATGCCTGCATCATCAAATTGGTTTAGTACGCGATATACTGTCGCAACACCGACTTCATCACCTTGTTCAAGTAATTTTTTGTATAAGTCTTCAGCGCTTAAATGCTGATTCTCTGGTAACTGTAATAAACTTAAAATCTTTAAACGTGGAGATGTTACTTTTAGACCTGCTTCTTTCAAAGCTAAATTTTCATTGCTCATATCGCTTCCTAACTGCTTTTGGGATTTAATCGGCTAATTCTGCCAAACACATTTCATTATAAACTTGCTCTGACCATGCTTTTACACGTGATGCTGTTAATTCAGGTTGACGATCTTCATCAATACCTAAACCAATAAAAGTTTTGTCATCAATTAATGCTTTTGATGCTTCAAAGTCGTAACCTTCCGTAGGCCAATGACCTACAATAATGCCACCTTTACTTTCTACAATATCACCTAATTGGCCCATTGCATCGAGGAAGTACTCTGCATAATCTTCTTGGTCGCCACAACCAAAAATAGCAACAAGCTTATCAGTAAAGTCGATATCTTCTAAGTCAGGAAAAAAATCATCCCAATCACACTGAGCTTCGCCGTAATACCAAGTAGGAATACCAAAGAGGATAAGGCTAAACTCAGCAATATCTTCTTTGGTACTTTTAGCAATATCTTTAACTTCTACTAATTTTTTACCTAATTCTTTTTGTATCATTTTTGCAACGGCTTCAGTGTTACCTGTATCGCTACCAAAGAAAATACCTACGCTTGACATACTTTATACCTTAATTTATTTGATTTAATTGTGCGTGAAGGAGTTTATTAATTAACTCTGCACGGCTTATGTTTTGTGTAATAGAAAGTGCATTTAATTTTTCAAATAATTCACTTTCTACTTTTAGTTCAATTCGTTTTAAACCGTTTTGTTTGTCTCGTAGTGTCTGCTTTTGTTTATTTATTTTAAGCTGAACTTGACGCGAATGCGGACTACTTTTAGGTCTGCCTGGGCGAACCTCGTTTGCAAATAGATCGCTAGTAATGCGATCAAATGATTCCTTTGCCATTTTTTGTTACCTAACAATTATTACTGAGCAATATCATCATTGAGTTATTAGTATTTATCCAATACCTGAATTAACCCATATGATTTCAATAATTGCTTTTGAAATGAAGCCGATACAGCCAAAAAATAACACTGCCCACACCACATTTCGTCCGAATTTAGGTACATTACCTTTTTTCAACACGTCTTGAATGGCCATACCTATAAATAAAAAGAGTAATAGGTAAAAACCATATAACCCGATCGTTTCAATTTGTTCAGTATATTGTTGCAGCATATTTTAGCTTCTTTAAAAAAGGAATATAACATATAGACGTTGTCGAAAATAGGCAAATCTACCAGTAAATGCGCTACTTACTCAGCAAAAAACTCAATTACTAAGCGATTAAAACTTTTTGGCTTTTCTGCATGTAACCAATGTCCCGTTCCTTCAATAACTTTTAATTCTGAATTAGGAAACAAGGTTTCTATCGACTTGAGGTTGTGACTTTCAATATAGTTTGAAAGTTCACCTTTAATAAATAAGGTTGCAGGATTATAAGGTTTATTATGCTCCGGCCAACCACTAATCAGTCCATAGTTGTTATATAAATTTTCGACATCATATAGAAAATCAAAGCCATCTTCACTACGTTGGAATGATTTAAGTAAAAATTGTCGTACTTCTGGAGTTTCAATATAACCCGCTAATGTTTTTTCAGCTTCAGTTCGGTTTTCAGCTTGTAATTGTAGTACAGATTTTAATCCCATGAAGACTTCACCGTGTCTGTCTCCATAAGTTACCGGTGCAATATCTGCAACAACTAGACGTTTCACTCTTTGCGGCTGAAGCAGTGCACATGTCATTGCTATTTTTCCACCCATGGAGTGACCTAAAATTGAAAACTGCTCTATCTTCAAGGAGTCTGCTAATTCAAAAATATCTTCAGCCATTTCTTGGTAGGTCATGGACTTATTACGAGGACTACGCCCATGATTTCTTACATCAATTAATATAATATCAAAGTTGGGTTGTAATTCTTTGGCTAAGCCGGAAAGGTTAGATAAACTACCAAACAAACCATGGACCATAAAAATGATTTCATTTTTCTTGTTGGTTTCATGTTTAGTAGACTCTTTTAATTGGTAATTTAGTAGCATAAGCGCTCATTTTAAGTGAAAATAAATACAACAGAAAATAATACCAAATTATGCATTAAAGCAGAAAGTATTTACATAGTTGTTGTTCTTATTGTGGAAATATTAATTGTGCAATCTTGATAAGATCTATGAGATATTAACGCTAACGGTATTACAACACTGAAATGAATAATTGCAATATAGTGGGGAAATAATGAAAACGATAGAAATAGAAGACGACTTATATAAATATATTTTAAATAATATTGAAGCTTTTGGTGAAACGCCTTCTCAAATCCTTCGTCGTTTATTGATTGTAGCTGCCGAAAGTAATACATCTCATGCACTTCCTGCTGAAAATGAAACGCCATTAAAAGTGGTTAAAGAGACATTAACACCAACAAGTCATGTTGAAAAAGAAGATAAACCTCAAATTGTTACTCCTGAAATTAAAACTGAAGCAAAGCAAAGTACTGCAGAGCATTTTTGTGAAGGTGTCAGTCAGTTATTTGAAGATCCTATTTTTAAATCTGAATCCGTCGTCACCAATAAATTTATGATGATGTTAACGACAATGTATCTTGAAAAAACAAAAGAGTTTGTTGAAGCAGCAGATAAAACAAAAGGGCGCACTCGTGCTTATTTAGGAACACATCTTCAAGATTTATTGAATTCTGATAATGAAGAAGAGCTTGTGCAGTTTAAAGCAAGTAAACCAAGGGCTATTCCACAAACGCCTTTTTGGGTGATTACCAATGCGAATACTGGTCGTAAGCGTATTATCTTGACGCAAATGATGGCTTCAATGGGCTATCCGCACAATTTAATTGAACGCATAAAAGAAGAAATCTAATAGTAAATTAAGACCATTGGTGTTTATGCTATTTATTAGGCTTTCACCTACTATAGAGGCTTGATGGTCTTAGTCGTTCCAATCTATTTGTAAAACAGGTAATTGATCATCAACAAGTGATGTTATTTACTTTTATTTTCACAACAGTTTTGAGGTATTTATGGCAATTCATCCTCGTGCAGGTCAACCTGTACAAGCAAGTGATCTCGTTAATATTCCTAAGTTAGTCTCGTCATATTATGTAAACTTACCCGATGTAGATATCGCTCAACAGCAAGTGGCATTTGGTACATCGGGTCATAGAGGTAGCTCTTTAAATTATGCCTTTACTGAATTACATATTTTAGCGATCACACAGGCGCTGGCTGAATATCGCAAAAAACAAGGTTACACAGGACCTGTTTTTATTGGTAAAGATACCCATGCTCTATCTGAGCCTGCTTTTATTTCAGCGGTGCAAGTGTTAGTTGAAAATGGTATTAAAGTGATTGTACAAAAGGGAGGAGGCTATACGCCAACACCTGTAATTTCTCATGCTATTTTGCAATATAACAAGGCACATCCTGATTCACTGGCTGATGGTATTGTTATTACGCCTTCTCATAATCCCCCTGAAGATGGTGGTTTTAAGTATAATCCTCCGAATGGTGGTCCTGCGGACAGTGATGTTACTAAGATCATCCAAGATCGCGCTAATGAAATATTAAACGATAATTATGATGATATTGAACAAGCTGATTTCGATGAAGCAATGCAGTCAGGTTTAGTGGAAGAATATGATTATATCCAACCCTATGTTGATGACCTTAAAAACGTATTAGACCTTGAAGCAATTGCAAAAGCAGGCATTAAAATTGGCGTTGATACCTTAGGTGGTTCAGGTGTCGCATATTGGCCCGTTATTGCTAAAACCTACGGGTTAGATATTGAAGTTGTGAATGATAGAGTTGATCCTACTTTCTCATTTATGACATTAGATAAAGATGGCAAGATCCGTATGGATTGTTCCTCTCCTTATGCGATGGCAGGGTTAATTAAACTTAAAGATAAGTTTGATGTTGCAATTGCTAATGACCCGGATTATGACAGACACGGTATTGTGACTAAGTCGTCTGGTTTATTAAATCCAAATCATTACCTTGCTGTTGCGATCAATTATTTATTCAAACATCGTACTAGTTGGCCTGCGAAAGCAATGGTCGGTAAAACCTTAGTATCAAGTTCAATGATTGACCGTGTTGTTAATGATTTAGGGCGTGACATGTCGGAAGTACCTGTTGGTTTTAAATGGTTTGTCGATGGATTATTTGACGGCTCATTTGGGTTTGGTGGCGAAGAAAGCGCCGGTGCTTCTTTTTTGCGTAAAGATGGCACAGTGTGGAGCACAGATAAAGACGGTATTATTTTAGCTTTATTAGCTGCTGAAATTTTAGCGGTGACCAAAAAAGATCCTGGTGAGCATTATGCTGATTTCACTGCTAAATTTGGAACACCTGTTTATCAACGTTTTGATGCGCCAGCGTCCCCAGAGCAAAAGCAAGTACTCGCTAATCTAAGCCCTGAACTGGTTGAAGCTGAAACCTTAGCAGGTGAAAAAATAACTGCTAAGTTAACTCATGCTTTAGGTAATGGTGCTGCGATTGGCGGTTTAAAAGTCACTACTGAAAACGGTTGGTTTGCCGCTCGCCCCTCAGGTACTGAGAATATTTACAAAATTTATTCAGAATCGTTTATAGGTGAAGAGCATATTGCATTAATTCAATCGGAAGCCCAAGAAATAGTCGCTCAGGCATTTACTAAAGCTGGCCTCTAATTACTTAATTTTACCTTGTGTAAGAATTAAAAAGGCGAATTCTATTTTAATGCCTGTCAGTTAAGAACTGATGGGCATTTTTTTACCTTTTCTTTCTGCGTATCTTTTGGGTCTCGCTTTAACCATTCTTGGGTAACTTCTCTCTCGCCGTTCAGGCAAAACAAA
>NZ_SNUB01000042.1 GCF_004378355.1 Psychromonas algicola | reverse complement strand
ATGAAATGCGACCGCATATGAGTTTGGGAATGAAAACCCCAAATCAAGTGCATAAAAAAGACCAGGAGCAAGAGCTACTGGCCTTCCATTAAAACCGTCAACCTATTTCAGGACGGGACACCGGGACTTAATTTTTTCAATGATTACAAAATATTATTATAAGGAATGATAAATATCACATAAGAATATTCGTAAAATCACAGCGGTTTACGAATCTTGGAAAAACGTTATCTACAGATCAAGTGAAGTGCTTACTTAGTTGCTATAACCTAGCTGCCATCAAAGCGAGATGGGGAGTGGAAGATTCCCAGATCATCTAATATCATAATGACGCTAGGTACGACGATTGATGCTAATAGTGTGGTTGCTATTAAACCAAAGGCAATACTTGCAACTAATGGTATTAAAAACTGAGCTTGCGTACTAGATTCGCTCAGTAAAGGTAATAAACCTGCAAGGGTGGTTAAGGAGGTAATGAAGATTGCTCTAAATCGATCATGCACCGCACGTTTACATGCCTCTAATAAGTCAGTTCCTTTGTCGACATTTTCTTTAATGAAATTGACTAACAAAATATTATCGTTCACAACGACCCCTGCTAATGTTGCAAAACCTACAAGGCTAGGGATCGTTAAATCTAGGCCTAAAAATAGGTGTCCCCAAACTACGCCTATCCACCCCATTGGTATCGCGAGCATTACTGCGATAGGTAACGAATAGCTTTTAAATAAGAAGGTTAGAATAAGGTAAATACCAACAATACCTACTGCAAAAAACTGAACTAATGAAGTTCCGGTTTCTGCGCTTTCCTTATCCTGACCTTGAGATATAAAGCTTACTTGTGGATATTTACTCTGTGCTTTAACTACAAAATCCTTATTAAATGCGATCATAATTTCTCGAGCATTCACCACATTAACGTCGATATTTCCGGTAACAGTAATAGTATTAACACCGTTCACACGCTGAATACGAGAAAATGCTCTTGTTTGTTCAAATTCAGCAATACTAGACAGTGGGACAAGTTGACCATTGGAAGCAGTGACGGCAAGATCTTGCAAGTCTTGTAGGCCTGCATCTTGGGTAAACTTATCAACACGAACTGCAATATCAACACTTTCACCTTTATGTTGAATGCTTAGACTTGTGCTACCTTTTAATGCACCGCGCAATGTTGAAGCGACTTGAGTTGCACTGACTCCCATCACACCGGCATTATCTTTTAAGCGTATATTGAATTCATTTCTACCGTAATGTAAATCATCGGAAAGATTAAAAATACCGTCGTATTTTTTAAACCATTTTTGCAATTCCCAGCTGACATTTTTGAGTGTTACAAGAGAGTCACCTTGAATACGGATATCAATAGCATTCCCTGCAAGTCCTCGTTCTTTATCAGTGAAATTTAGTGCGATCACATCGGCGACAGAACCAACCTTTTTCTTCCAATCTTGTATTAACTTTTTAATGCTAACTTGACGATATTGAGCGGGTAATAAATCAGCACTAACTGTCGCTAAATGTGGTCCAGACTCTTGTGCATCAACATTGACATTATATAAAACGGAGTAGCTATTCACTAAAGGGTCAGAGTCAGGGAATTGTTTTTGATACGCGTCATTTATTTCAAAGAGTGCATCAGTCACTTTTTTAATTGCATCGTCTGTTTGCGTTAATAAACTACCTTGAGGTAAGAATATACGCGCTTGTAATGTATCACTTTCAAGTGATGGCATGGCCTTGAATTTAAGTAACCCTGCTGGAATGGTTGCTGTTGATATTAATACAACCATGAATAAAGTGCCTAGACTCAGGTAAGGAGATTTCATTGCTTTACTTGAGAGAGGGACGATCACTTTATCTCTTAATTTTTCAAACAGAGAAACAAACCAAGTGCGGATTTTATTCGGTGTGACTTCTAAATTACTGTGGGATAAATGCGAAGGTAAAATGAAAAACGCTTCAATCAAACTAACCAATAAGGTAATTAACAATATGATTGGAATATAACGTAACACATCCCCCATTTTTCCACTTAAAAACATTAAAGGAACAATGATGATCATGGTTGTAGCAAATGAAGATATTACACCAGGCAATACTTCTTTAGTCCCTTCTATAGAGGCATCAACTGCGGATAAACCAACTTGTCTTTTGGCGGCTATATTTTCAGCAATGACTAATGAATCATCCATTAACAAACCGATAGCGACGATTAACCCCACCATGGTCATCATGTTGATGGTATAACCTAATAAGTGCATGGCAAAAATAGAGCCGAGGAAAGAAACAGGCAAGCCCATTGCAACCCAGAAACTAAAACGAATGTTAAAAAAAGCCCACATCACGAGAAAAACTAACACTAACCCTTGTAGACCATTATTAACGAGTATGCGTAACCGTTCAGTAATATTAACGCTGACATCTTGTGTAACGGTTAAATGTAAACCTTCGGGAGCAATTTTTTGCTCTTTAACTAACATTGATTGAATAGCATCACGAACTTTTAATGAATCTTGATTGTAGTTTTTAGATATTTCTAAGAGTGCCGCTCGTTCACCATTAAAGAGTATTTTATCTTCTGCTAAAGTGAATTTTTGTTGTATTTCAGCGATATCGCCCAGTTGTAATTGCGTACCTAAAGTACTGCTTTTGATAATGCTATCTTTGAATTGTTGCTCAGTTGTGTTTTTTTGATTAAATCTCACGTTAGCTTGCTCTAGCTGGTTGCTGAGTAAACCGGCAGGTAAGCTGATACTTTGCTGTTCGACTAAGCGACCTAAATCAGCAATACTGATGTTATATTGCTTGAGTAGCCAATCTGATACACGTATTTCAATTTCCTGACTTGAAAAGCCTTGTACCGTCACCTGTGCAATCATTGGGTGAGCTTTGAAGCGCTGTTTAACTTGTTGTGCGTAAGCGTAAAGATCTTGTGCAGACATATTACCTGTAATCGCAATGCTGGCTACATTCGCAGTGCGATCCATTTTAGTGACACTAATATCTTCAACACGATCAGGGAAAGTTGTAATGGAGTTAACTTGTTGTTGAATATCAGAAGTAAAACGATCGATATTTTCGCCTGAAGCCATTTCAGCATTTGCAATTGCCACGTTTTCTCTGGCATCACATTGCAGTTCATTAATGCCACTTAACCCGTCCAATGCTTCCTCTAGAGGTTCGCATATTTCTTGTGCTACCTCTTGAGCTGAAGCACCTGAATAACCTATTTTTATTTCAACATTTTTGGTCGGTGTAACAGGGAAAGTGTCTTTTTGTAATTGTGGTAAAGCAAGTATACCGAGAATTAAAATAGCAAACATGATCACGTTTGCCGCAGTAGGGTGCTTGGCAAAGTAAGCTATCATAGTAAGCCACCACTTTGAGGCGTTTTGTCTATCGCGAAGCCTGTTGTTTGCTCTAACCAATCCAACATTTTATTATCTTGCATTGCTTTTAAATTCATCCCTTCGATCGCTGGAGATAATGGACTTAATATTACATTATCAGCAGCAGACAAACCGGAACGAATAACGGCAACTTGTTGCTGTACAAAGTCCACGTCAATATCTTTGATTTGTAACTTATTATCTTCACTAAGCACATAAACTTGATTGTTATGAATAGCCGTAATGGGTAATAACAATTGTTTGTTAAGGGCTGGTGCTTTTAATGTGACTTTAACAAAAGTATTACGGATAAGAGGTGGTCGTTCTCCAGGAGAAGATTTTTGGTAAGGGTCATCAATACGTACCACAATACTTTGGCTTTGAGTTTGCGTGTCCAGCACACCACCGGTTCTCTCTACTTTACCTTGCCAACTGATTACTTTGTCTATTGCTTGTAACTCAACTGTTGCTTGTAATTCAGAATGTAGCCCAGTGTTTAACGTATTTTGTTGAGCGGATTTTCTTAGTGGGCGCATTTTTCCTATTGGAAATTGTGCACTGACTTCAGCCGCATTTAAGCCATCCGCTTTAAATAATAACTCTCCACGGTTAACATATTCAGCTAACCCTACATTGAATTCCACTAAACGAACATCAAAAGGAGCATGTAGTACAGTTTTTTCAAGGTCTAGCTCAATAATAGCAAGTTGGCTACTAAGCACTTTTTGTTCTGCTGAATTAATAAGTAAATTATTTTTTAATGTTTGCAATTGTTGTTGGCTATTTAAAAAAGCACGTTCACTGTTATCTCTTGTTGTTTTTGAAATATTACCTTCTTTGCTAAGGCGTTCGTAACGTGCCAATTCATTTTTTTGTAAATCATAATCTTGTTGAGCGATTTTAATAGAAGCTTGAATCGTTTTATCTTTTATTTCTGCTACATCAAGTTGCGCTTGTAATTGTGCTTTGCTTAATAGGTAAGGCGTTGGATCTATTTTAAGTACAACGTCACCTTTTTTGATAAGGGAGCCATTACCTAAATTATCTGCAATCCAACTTATTGTTCCTGAAAGTTCTGATTGTACCTGCCAATCATTCGCAGGTTGAATATACCCATATCCAGTAACTGATGGCTGTATCGAGCGAGGCTGCATTTTTATAATACGAACTACTTTGGCTGAAGGTGTTTTGGTACTTTGAGGTGGCGCTTGTTTGACCAAAGGCGCTAAAATAATAACTAATATTCCTAAAATTATTGGTGGGATCCATAGGAAGCGTTTTTTCCAGCTTAGTTTAATATCCATATTCTCACTCTGCTTATTTTAGTAAAGGCTAATTTAGTACATGCTATTTTATTTTTTTGTTTAAATCATTAATAAGTTAAAAATTAATATCATTTAAATGACGTAGGTCATTAAATATGATGAGAGGTATTTGTTAAGGAGGAAATAGAGCAAGGTTTATTCTTTTGTTGGTATTAGTGTTATTTCACTCATTCACAAAAACCTTCATATTAAATTATTTGTGTAATAATAAGACTTATTAATAAATCATATAAGAAGGAAGGTGTGATGATTAGATGTATGCTTGTGCATCCTGATAAATCATGTAGCTACGGTAATGAAGAGCTGATTGCTGTGTGGCGTGAGAATCAAGAATGTTTTTTATGGGTTGATATCGATTCACATGAAAAAGAAGCTGAGCGCGTTTTGCTTAAGCAGTTGGGTTGCCATTCTTTGGCGATCACCGATGCGCAAAGAGATCGCCATCCTCCCAAAATTGAATTATTCGATGATTATATCTTTATGCTTTATCGCGGCATTTATCATCCTGAAGATAATTTATTGTTCCAACACCTACAAATAAGCATGTTCGTTGGGATTAATATTGTGATCACCTCGCATGAGAAAAAATCACTATCCATCGATAAATTATTTAGTGCAGAAGGCGAGAAGTATTTAACTAAAAATCCAATCACCTTAGCCTTAAGAATCTTTCATTACAGTTGTGGTATTTATCTACAAAAGCTTTTTGAATTTGAAGAAAAATTAGAAGCTATTGAAGATAAATTCCAACTGGGTGGCGACGATAAAATGATGCAAGAAATTACCTTGTATCAATCAAGGTTGACTAAGTTAAAGCGTACATTCAGTTACCACAGTAATATTGGATCTGAATTAAAAACCTTAGTGACTGACGAAACACCTATTATTAATCAAATTGACTTGCATACAGTGACTGATGTACATGAACGCATTGAGCGCTTATTGAGTTTATCGCAAATGCACTATGATATTTGTAGCGATCTTATTAATGGTTATTTATCAGTTACTTCTCACCAACTAAATGCAACGATGCGAGTACTAACGGTGATCACTGCTATTTTTATTCCATTGGGTTTTTTAGCTGGACTGTATGGGATGAACTTTGACTATATTCCAGAGTTAAAAGTGAAGTATGGTTATTATTATTTGCTTGGTTTTATGGGATTCATTTCTATTGGTTTAGTTTGTTTATTTAAGAGAAAACGATGGCTTTAACTTTATTATTTCCAGCCACTCATGCGCTACGTAATCATGTTATTTTAATTACTATCACCTTGATATTATTGGGTTTGGGTTATTACCTTTCAGTTATTCACTTTTTAGATAAAGAATGGCTATCCCGTTCAGGCAGTTTGATTGTGGTATTAGGTATCATCTCAGGTTTTTCAGGCATCATTGAAGAGCGTTTGTTTTTGAGTCGGCTAGAAATCAGAAAACGCATTGAATTATTGCAGAAAAAGCGGAAATTACGTTTATTAAAAGTAGCACCGAAATTTGTAGATGAAGAGCTGCAGGATATAGAAGAAAAGTTTGAAGCCTTAGCAGATGAGTCAATGAGCTCAATAAAATTCAATGCAGGATTGATTGAAGGCATCTTGTTGATTTTTGGTACTACAGTTTGGGGCTTTGGAGATATCCTTTTAGCCTTTATCTAGTATTTAAGATGGTATTGTTTTGATTTAAAAGTATCATGTTAATTCAACTATTTTTATATAACTTTGGAGTAATAATGAATAATAAAATTTTGGGTATCATACTAATTATTTTTGGTGCGATGTTGGTTGTATGGGGTTACAACATATACGATTCAGCTGGCGCTCAAATTACCCGTTCAATTACAGGTGGCGTTCCAATGCAAGCGATTGTTGGTATGTTGGGTGGTTTTATTAACATCGTTGTTGGTATCAGCAAAATTAAATAACAGATAACCCTGTGACAAATTGTTGCAGGGTTTTTACTTTTCTTTTCTTCTGCTTATTTATTGAGCACCTCAATAGACATTTCTGCACCAATATGTCGCATTTTTTTGTTTTTTATTATTCTTTCCTAGTTAATTTCATCACCTTACTGCCATCAAACCCCGTTGTTTAGCGATCTTGAGATAACTCGACCGTAAGCTGTCCTTTGGTATGTAAGTTGCAATCTTCAATCAATGTCTCTTAGAAATTTCATTCTTATTTATAATTTCCAGTCGGTATTTTATCTATAAGACGTCTTATTTTAGAAAAAGAGCTATCAGATCCTATCTATTAAACAAGGTTGGGATTTAAAAAGTATTAAAAACAAAAGGACGAAAATATGAGCGAACCTTCGGAACTAATTTATAAACTCGATGATAACCCGGGCGCTAAAGAATCATTTTTTGCTGCGTTACAGCATGTACTTGCTAGTTTTGTTGGCATCATTACGCCGACCTTAATTATTGGTGGTGTGCTTGGTTTAGGCAGTGAAATTCCTTACCTAATTTCAATGGCGTTAATGGTGTCGGGTGTTGGGACAATTATCCAAGCTAAACGACCTATGGGTGTTGGTGCTGGGATGATCTGTGTTCAAGGAACCAGTTTTGCTTTTCTAAGCTCAGTGTTAGCGGCAGGCTTTATTGCTAAAGGTAATGGCGGCGGTCCTGATGAAATATTATCACTTATCTTTTGTGTTTGTGTTTTAGGCGCATTTGTTGAAATCGCCGTGAGTCAATTTTTAGTTAAATTAAAAAGAGTTATCACGCCAGTTGTGACTGGTACTGTGATTACCATTATCGGTATTAGTTTAATCAAAGTAGGCTTCACTGATTTAGCGGGTGGCCAATGGTTATTAACCAATAAGCCTGAATTTTTTGCTAGCTTCGAAAACCTATTTTTAGGTGTGTTAGTAATGGCGACTATTATTGTGGCACATAAATACGGTAATCAATGGGTTCGTTTATCTTCAATTATCATAGGTATGATTGTTGGCATGATTGCAGCCATGATGATGGGCAAAGTAAACTTCGGTGCTATCGGCCAAGTAGAAAATATCATCAGTATGCCTATTCCATTCAAATACGGATTCTCATTTGATTTAGCTGCATTTATTCCTGTTGCGCTTATCTACTTAATTACTGCGATTGAAACATCTGGCGATATTACTGCAAACTGTATCGTGTCAAAACAACCGATTGCTGGTGAGTCATACCTTAAACGTATCAAGCAAGGGATTTTAGGCGATGGTGTTAATTCATTGATTGCTGGCGTATTTAATACTTTCCCAAATACAACATTTAGCCAAAATAATGGTGTTATTCAATTAACCGGGATTGCAAGTCGACATATTGGTGTTTGGATTGGTGCAATCCTAGTCATTATGGGCTTATTTCCACATATTGGAGCATTATTTAGAGCGCTTCCAAATCCTGTATTAGGTGGTGCAACCCTGATCATGTTTGGTACTGTGGCTATTGCAGGGGTTAAAATCCTGACGCACGTAGAATTAAACAGAAAGAATATGCTGACGTTAGCGGTGTCATTTGGTATTGGTTTAGGTGTGTTATTAGTGCCTGATGTGATTAATACGGTGGCAGCAAATATAGGTGGTGATTTAGGTGCGATTATCAAAAGCGTATTAGGCTCACCAATTACGGCAAGTGGTTTAACAGTGGTATTCCTAACCTTATTCCTTGGTGAATACCCTGAAGAATATAATCCAATTATTCAAGACTTCCCGATTGAGGAAGAGCTAGCTGAAGAACCAAAAAACTAAGTCTATGGATAGTTAAAAGTAGATATTAAATTAGCCCCATTATTTACATATTGAATAATGGGGCTTTTTTATGCATAACGAATCGCTTTAAAAATAGGTTGATGATCCTAGCTGCGCATTGATGATTTTGAAGGAATAATGATAGTATCTCTGTTTACTGATAAATAAAGAGATAGCCTTTTGACTCCATTATTAGAACGTGATGTTCATCTATTTGATCTTGATAATACCTTGTACCATCCTAAAAACGCCATTTTAGAGCAAATTGCACCTCTAATGCGTCGTTTCATTAGTAATGAGTTGTCGATTTCTATTGAAGAGTCTAACGCCTTGTGTGACAGTTATTATCAACGTTATGGTGGAACTATAAGAGGGATCCAACTGCATCATTCAAGTGTTGACCTTAAGCAGTTTTCTGATTTTTCTCATCAAGTGAATTTAGATAACGTTGAAAAAGCAACGCAACTTAAAGATGCATTACATGCCTTTAAGAAATCACGTTATGTCTTTACCAATTCACCATTACCTTATGCAACAAGGCTTTTAAAGCATATTGATTTGTATGACTGTTTTGATGGTATTTTTAGTGTCGAGCTAACGGGTTACAAAATGAAGCCAGATCCACATGCTTTTAATACTATTTGTAAGCACTTTGATTTTGAAGCTTCAGATGCCGCTTTTTATGACGATCAATTATCAAACCTTGCTACTGCAAAAGCATTGGGAATGCGTACTATTTTAGTGAACAGAGCTGATATTGAGCAGCACGATGCTTGTTATAAAACGGAAGACTTACCGAACTTTATGACATCGTTAATAAAATAATTACATAATTTTTTAGGCTTAAAGATATTAATCAATTTCATCGTTAATAGGCTTCTTATAATGGAAGAACAAGAAAATAAGACTCGCATGGAAAATGTCATTGCAGTATGTAAGGATTGTTTAGGCGAGTTTAAAAATGAAAAACTGACAACCAAAGAAAGAGCACTTTATATCTTTTTTAGTCCAATTACGTTTGTGGTGGCTGTGTTCTTTGCTCTGTTAGGCTTAGATAGATTTGCAGCCCAAATAGCGGGCGTTATAGTCGCTATATTCTCTATGTTAGCCTTGTTAATCTATTGCGCTTTGCATTTCGGGCCAGCAGTGCTCGCATGGTTAAACATGGTGGTGAACGGGTAGTATGTAGTTTTTATTTTTCAGGTTTGTTCTTAAATACCAAAGTCTATTCTGAAAAGAGTAGGCTTTTTACTTTGTGTCTCTTTATATGGGAAAGGACAATCGTAAACAAATCTATGTTTAAATACAGCTTTAAGCTTCTAAAACCATTGCTATGAACGAACGTAATTAGCGTGTCGTAATGTGTTTAACATTAAGCATGTTAATTAGTAAGCTGAATAGTTAACTTCTATTTTTAATAAATAAAATACTTGTGCCCATGCCTATAAATAACACACCACTGATCCTGTGGAACCATTTCATATTATTAATATTTGATAGCAACCCTTTTGCTTTTTGAGCTAAATAACCATAACAAGATAATGATAGAAATGAGAATGCCATAAACAAAGCGGTCATAATAATAAATTGTGAAACGATAGAATGGCTTGTATCTAGAAATTGTGGGAATAGAGCAACAAAGAAAAGTATAGGCTTAGGATTGGTTGCCGCAACAAGGAAGCCTTCTTTAAAATGAGAGAATAAAGGGCGGTTATTATTGGTTTTATCTTGTTCTTTGGTGCTTTTCTTACTTGAAAAAAGTTGTTTGAAACCCAAGTAAATAAGGTAACAAGCACCTGTTATTTTAACAATCGCGAATAAAGTGGAAGAAGCTAGAAGTATCGCACTTAAGCCGCTAATCGATAATGTTGAGAGAAACATTAAACCAAGAATATTACCAAAAGCTGATACCATCACCACCTTACTTCCATTAACCGCTCCGTTGTAAATAGCTAAGAACACAGCTGGACCTGGACTGATAATATAAAAGAAGGCAACAAAGGCATAGATTAGCAAAGTATCAGTATTCATGAATTTTCTCAGGAAGGTCTTATTGTTTGAAAAGTAATATAAATCGTAGGTTGTTTCTGCACCTTTTATTCATTTGCTAACAGGTATTTTTTAAGTAAAGCAGCCAGTTGTGTTTGTTCTATTTCTGTCAGCGGAGTTAGTAAACGTTTTTCATTGTTAATGTGCTCATTGAAAGCTGAATCAATAAGCTCAATTCCTGCATCCGTTAATATTACATTACAGCTACGTCTATCTTCTTCATTATATTGTCGTTTAATAAGTCCTCTCTTAACCAACTTTTCTATTCTTGTGCTGACTGCTCCTGAAGACAGCATCAATGAACGATATAGTTCGGTAGGAGTTAACGGAGTTGGATTCCGACGCATGGTGGCTAAAATATCAAATTCAATGTTACTTAATTCGTATTTTTGAAAGGTTGGTATAATGTTCTTTTCAATTAATTGATTTGCTCGTTCTATTCTGCCAATAATCGCAATGGCAGAACAATCAAGTTCAGGTTTCTGTAATTGCCATTGTTTTAAAATTTTATCAATATGATCCATTGTTCATCCTTTATATCTTTTGTGAAAGATACTTGATCATGAAGCATAAATGCAATAGCATATCTTTTTTAAAAGATACTTTTTGAAAAGGAAAGGTGATGGGTTTTATAGAAAAGTTAGAAAAGTCATGGAAATTAAGTCATTCTTTATTATGTGTCGGTCTAGATCCTGACATTAATAAAATACCTCTGCATTTGCGTAACCAAAAAGATGCTCTATTTATTTTTAATAAAGCGATCATCGATTCAACTTTTGATCTTGTCTGTGCATTTAAACCACAAATAGCTTACTTTGCATCTCAAGCTGCCGAGCAACAGTTATATAAAACAATCACTTATTTAAAAAGTAATTATCCACATATTCCGATTATTCTTGATGCGAAACGAGGTGATATTGGCAGTACTGCGACTCATTATGCTGTTGAAGCCTTTGAGCGTTATGGTGCGGATGCAGTTACCATTAACCCTTATATGGGGTTCGATTCAGCTGAGCCATTTCTAAAATACAGAGATAAAGGTGCTATTTTTTTATGTCGCACTTCTAATAAAGGAGCTGCTGACTTTCAAGACTTGCTAGTAGATGGCCGACCTTTATATGAAAAGGTTGCTACGATGATCTCTGAAAAATGGAATTATAACAAAAATTGTTTATTAGTAGTTGGCGCGACTTGGCCTGATCAAATACAGAATATACGTTCAATCAATGGTGATATGCCTTTTTTAGTACCAGGAGTGGGAACTCAAGGTGGTAATATCAAAGAAATAGTGGAAGCTGGTCAAACTAAAAATGGCACTGGTTTAATAATAAGTAGTTCACGAGCAATAATTTACGCAGGGCAGGATGAACAGTTTGCGTTTTCAGCTAGAAAATCAGCTGAACATTTTAAAGAGCAGATAAACCTACATAGGCTTCATAATGAATAAATTTTCTTTAGCTAAAGCTATTTACGATATTTCAAATATAAAGGGAGAGTTTGTCTTACGCTCTGGAGTGGTAGCAACAGAGTACTTTGATAAATACTTGTTTGAAGCAAATCCAATTATATTAAGAAGTATTGTTGAAAAATTAAAAATATTATTACCTACAAATTACGATCAGTTAGCAGGATTAGAAATGGGTGGCATTCCCATTGCAACAGCACTCTCTTTAGAAACAGGTAGTCATACTTTATTTGTAAGGAAAAAAGCTAAGCAATATGGCACTTGTAAATTAGCAGAAGGAGGAGATATAAACGGTCAGCGATTGGTCATCATTGAAGATGTTGTGACTTCTGGAGGTGCTATTATTGATGCTGTTAATGAATTGCGAAATAGAGGTGCAATTGTTGAAACAGTATTGTGTGTTATTGATAGGGAAGGTACAGGCAGGAAAAACTTAGAAGCGATTAATCTAAGTTTTAAGCCTTTATTTACCCAATCAGAACTAAAATGTGCAGTGGAGTTATAGGAATATAACTTTGATTTTTCAGTTCGCTACACTCATGCGGTGAACTGCTCTTTAAGCGATTTTACAATATTAGCGATAAATTATTATTTTATATCCTGCTCTAATAACCATAAACGGAAAGCCTTTTTCTGTTCAGGTGTCGATTGTAGGTATAAGTTCATTTGCTCTTGGACTGTATCAGAACTAGATGTTATCCCAACGATTGTTGCTGGTGTATCATTTTTCCCACCAGTAATAGTGATATTATTTTTTCTGTTGTAAGTGATAATTAAAGTTTCAATATTACTGAATACGGAAAATCCATTCTCTGTTAATAGTGGAGCATCTGTTACGTTATATTGTTTTTCCGCACTGATAATTTGGAAAGTAAGCCCTTCTTTGATTGCTCGCTCCGCTTTGCTGAGTCGATTATAATCATCAACTGATATCTTCGTATCTTCTTGTAATTCAATATTAAATATCACAGGGAAACTGTTAGCTGTGTTTTCCCCATCATCAAAATCTTTTGAATATCTGATCACTATTTGATGGTAACCAGGTTTAAGCTCATATTTGTTTTCCGAAGTAAATATACTCGTTTTTACCTTTTCCCCATTGATGGCCAAAACTTCAATACCATTAATGCCTTCTAATTTCAGTGCATAGCTATTTGAGACCAGTAATAATGCTAAAAGAGTAATTATTTTTTTCATGCTTATTCCCATTGCTTGGAGCCGTTTAATTCATTTGCAGGTATTTATCGTGATTGGTATAAGTGATGTTGCGGATTAAAAGTAGATTCGTCAACTTGTTGTTGTTTATCTTGTGCTATGAGTAACTGATTTTTTTACTTGAGCAAATAGCAACTTTTAATGCGTTGCTCTAGTTAATGTTGTTTGTTATTTGAAATAAAATCAGCCTTCAGTTTATTGCCTTTTTTTCAATGCAATACGTTCTCGCTTTTTATTTATAATCTAGGTCTCTTTGTCATTAAATAGTTTGAGATTTAGTTCAAGAAATTAATTATTAGTTGATGTTTTAAATTCTGTTCTCCTGTAAATATCGAATGTTAGATCTCTTTTCTAACTTAACAATGATTAGGAAAAAATAGGAATTTAAGATGATAAAAGAAAATGTAGGTGGTATTGATCGTACGCTGCGTATTATTGTCGGAGTGGTACTTATTGCAATAGGTGCTTGGTCACTAAGTTGGTGGGGAGTAGTCGGAGTAGTGTTAGTGTTTACAGCGCTACTAAGTTGGTGCCCTCTTTATTTACCATTTGGCTTTTCAACCAGTGATAAGGTGAAGCAAAGCGAATAATTAACCATCATCCTTACTTTTAAATAAATAAAACCTCTTGCAAGAGAGAGTTTTAAAATAAATGATATTGCTAATGCCGTCATATCTTAAAAATTAAGCATGCTAGCTATGTTAACCACTTGATTTTTAGATCTCACAGAGAATTAGTGTCATACAAATATCATTCAGGGAAACAAGTATTTAATTTGTTTCCCTGCAAAAATAGCCATTCATAGTTAATCTCATTACGTTTTATCCCTCTATCGATGAGTACAGGTTTGTCCTTTTCGTGTTACTATCTTTACTTATTTGTTTCGGTGCGGTTTAAATTTCAAAGCATCAGCTTAGAAAGCTGCATCATAAATACTTTTTAAACATAGATAACGGTAAGGCTGATATATGTATTTTGAATTAACCATAGATACTTTTTTTGATTGTAGCATTGAAAGACCAGATGGATTACCAAGCACACTTTGTTTGATTGACGGAACCGCTATAACTGACACCGTTGATAATCCTTTTGTTTTTAAAACCAAAGCAACAGAAGGGGAGATACTTCCTGATTTTTGGGCTAATGGGTTTCCTGCTATGTCAGAAAGGTTTGTTACTTTACTGGAAGAGGCTGGTGTAGATAATCTACAGAAGTTTCCTGCGATAATAAAAAGTGAAATAGATGATACTGTTTGGGATAATTATTATTTAGTTAATATATTGGACTTAATTTCATGTGCGGATTTACCAAATTCAGATTATACAGAAACATTTCCTGGTAATTATGATTTTGATGACTTGGCTATTAATGCGGAAAAAGCGAAAGGTGCATTATTATTTCGCCTACAAGAATCACCAAGCATGATAATTATTCACAAAACAGTTGGAAAATATATTATGGAAAACGATCCCGATGAAGAGCTTAAAGGTTGGGACGTAAAGGAAATCATACAGTAATTAGTGGTATAAAATTATCGCAGTTCAAGTTTGCACTTGAACACTACCTAATAATGAAGGGTGACGAGTTTCTTATTCAATATCGACAGTGAAATAATAAATAAATAAAAATCAACCTAAACTTGATTTACAAAGAGTGACCATATATGTCCCGTACTTTTTATCTTGCTTTAAAAATTATAACTCGGATACATCTTTCAAGAAGAAGCTTATCTTTTTTGTCTCAATACCAGAGTGATTAAACTCTATCCTAGATAGTTCTTCCAAAACATGATGACAAATATCATTAATCAAGCTCTTACCTTCCTTAGTTCCTATATTTTTCAATTCTAACTGAAGTTCAGGCGAATCAATATCAACACTCTCTGCATCATAGTGTTTAAAGCTATTTACATTTAGGATCTTATTGCCATATTCGTCTAGAGTTCCTATAGCTAGCATAGGAGACGACAGAGAAGTTAAAGCATTGTCGGTAATTAAACCTACACTGTGAACCTTTACCTCAGAAGGCAAAGAAGATAGCCTGTAAAGTATATTCTCCAATAATAATTTTTCTATTCGATCAACATCAACTGCTATATCCCAATTTTCAAATTTAATCTTTTTTAACACATCATCTTCGGAGTTCTTTTTAATTATATAATCCACTTCACCTTGATTATAAAAAAGTTGGAAAAAGTCTTTCGATTTAGTTCCTGTATAATGCTCCTTTTTCTCAACATGAATTTCATCAATAAGATTACCTCTATATTTAAACTCTTCTAAAACTAATGCTCTTTCTGTATAGCTCTCAACTTTTGATGGGTGAGAAAAGCCATTGAAGAAAAATGAAATTTTAATTAACTCAAACTCCGTTTCAGAACAATTATATGTCCTTAACTCTCCAAATTCTGACCTTGAAATAAAAAAGGTTTTATAAAAAACATTCTTCAGGTTTGTCTTTTGTGTGATGGATAAAAGCTTATTTTCTTTACTGTAGCCATAAATATATAAATCAGCTTCCGTGCCTTTCATCTCATCACAAAGATTACCCTTTGGAATTTCATTGATTTCACTAAAAAATGGAGTCTCATCATATACTCTTCCTATTGAGTACTTTCTGTAGGCAACATCAGATGAAATCTTTTCGTTTATCTTTTTATACTCATCATCACCATTTTCGTAAATTTCTATTAATTCTTTTTGAAATAAAAGCATAATAATGGCGCCTCCAACCGTGCCAGTAACTTATCTGTTTTGAATCCTTAATGTTAAAGGGTGACGAGTTTCTTATCCAATATCGACAGTGAAATAATAAATAAAAATCAATCTAAACTTGATTTACAAAGAGTGACCATATATGTCCAAATTTTTTTTGTTTAGTTTTAGGTTAATCGTTAATGAGTAATTGCTCCATTTTATTGGCTAGAACATTTTGTTTGTTATAGGTTGTTTGAAATTCCGATGTGATTCTGAAACCATATTTTTGATATAAGTTGATAGCAGGGTAATTAGACGCCGCTACATAAAGTGTGGCTTCACCCTTGATATGAGAAAGCATGAACTCTAATAGGGAAACACCAATACCTTTGCCGCGAGCATTAGGGTGGACGAATAACGCGCGTATTTCTGAGCCAAAATAAGCACAAAAACCAATGACAGTATTGGTTTCGTAAATATATATCTCAGATTCAACGAGTTGAGCTAAACGCTTTTTATCTTTATCTAGAGATAGTAATTCAAAAGCAGTGTTTTCATACCTTAGCTCATCCAGTTTAGAGGCTGAATAAATCGCTAGGATCTGCTGGTGATCTCGTTGTGAATATTTACGTATGTTCATTATTACGTCTCAATACCTTACTGCCACATTGAATAATCTGTTTATCTTAAGCTATTGATGCTTTAGAGATCAATGTTTGGATGTTCCGTACTTTTAGTACTTTTAGTACTTTTATACTTTATTTATCCTTTTAATATTCTTTTCTTAATTCTGCTCAATCCTACAGGCGTGACTCCTAAATAACGCGCTAAATCATTTTGGGTTACTTTTTCTATTAACTGAGGTTGCAACTGCATCAGTTTATTGAGTCGTTCTTCAGCAGATAAGCACAAAAATTCATACTCGCGTATTTCTTTTTTTATCGATAAATTAAGTAAAACATCAATCATACTATTTGCTATTTCTAAATCCTTTTTACTGTGCTCAATAAGCCTACTAATAGGTATTTTTATTAATGTTGTAGGCTCTAGGCAGATCAAGCTAAAAGAACAATTTTTTTCTGATAGTGCAGTAGATAAGCTACCGATAATATCATTGGTAGCAATAAATGATTTTACCGATTCCTTACCATCTTCAGAGGTGTAATAGGCTTTTAATAACCCAGATTGAATGTAATAAATTGAGCCATCGACCTCTCCCTGCATAAACACATGATCGCCTTTCTCCTTATTTAAAGTGACACCTTCATTTTTAAATAATGTATTAAAATCCATCGTTTTAACCTCGGTTAATGATCGCTCTTTACTAGATGCTTAGTATAGCCATTTTACATGAATGGAGAGAATCATATGAATATTAATAAAAAACGCATCGTCATTACCGGTGGCACTTCTGGTATTGGTTATCAAATGGTTAAGTATTTACAATCTAACAATGAAATTATCGTTATTTCAAAAAATGAAAATAGATTAGTAGCACTTTCTAAGGAATTTGAAAATGTCATCACTTATCAGGCTGACTTATCAAAGCTTGAAGAAGTAGAAAGCGTCGCCAAACTGATCACTGAGAGATTTCAAAAAATTGATGTTTTAATTAACAACGCAGCTGTTCAGTACACGCCTACTTTTATTGATAACGCATTTAAGTATGACAGCATTAATCACGAAATCATGATTAACTTTACTAGCATCTGCTGCCTAACTTATCTGCTACTACCAGCATTAACTCATCAAAACAAGGCCGCTATTTTGATGATAAATACTGGACTCGCACTAGCACCCAAAACGACATCTGCGATCTATTGCGCTACAAAAAGTGCGCTCAATAATTTCACTCAATCACTTCGCTATCAACTCGAAAATAGCAATATATCAGTTCAACAAGCGTTTTTAGAGCTAGTTGAAACTGGCATGACTGCAGGTAGAGGAAATAACAAAATGAGTGCTGAAGAGGCTTCAAAAATAATTATTAAAGGCTTGAAGGAAGATGTGCTTGAACATGATATAGGTAAGGTTAAATTACTCCGATTATTACTTCGACTTGTTCCATCCGTCGCTAAAAAAATAATGAAAAAATACTAAGGAGAATGAGATGATTTCACTATTAAAGGTTTTCTTAATTATTTCAGGAATATTCGCAAGTACTTTTGTATTAATGAGCTTTACGAATTTATTAACAATAAGTGACATTGAAAATTGGTTAAACCAAGCAACAGAACTGTCACCTATTTATGTTGGTAGTATTGTTGCTATATTGCTTTTTGCAGATTTATTTATAGCAATGCCTACGTTAACTATTTGTCTTTTATCTGGGTATTTTTTAGGGCATACACAGGGTTCAATTGCTGCTTTAATTGGTATTTTATTAGCGGGTGTTTGTGGTTATGTCATAAGTCGATATTACGGGAAAAGTATCCTCGGCTTTTTATTAAAAGATGAAGACAAGCGTAACGATGCTATTCGTACTTTTCAAGATCATGGATTTGCGATGATATTATTATCCAGAGCAATGCCCATTTTACCTGAAGTATCAGCCTGCCTTTCAGGTATGACGAAAATGCCATTTGTCCACTTTTCTCTGGCTTGGTTAATTAGCTCGGTACCTTATGTGTTAATTGCAACCTATGCAGGTTCGATAAGTTCTTTGGAAAATCCTAAACCAGCTGTTTTTACTGCTATTGGCATTACCACTTTTCTTTGGATTGCTTGGTATATCTACCATCGTTTTAATAAAAACCCTCTCACTCATTAAAAGTAGAGCGCAAGTAACAGATGTTTATAAATATTTTTACATTTCTGTTTTCAATAGAGTTAACTATTAGTTTTATAGGGGAAAAAAATGAATATAGATTGGCAATACACTGAACAAAACGTTAATTGGAATGAGTTATCACATTTATACAAACTTGCACCTTTGGGAGATAAAAAACCGAAAGATCTTGAAATAGCTTTTGGGAACAGCATGTACAAATGCTTTCTTTTCAGCAAGGGTGAGTTAGTTGGCGTTGGTCGAGCCATGGCAGACGGAGTAGATTGTTCTTATATTTGCGATGTTGCTATTTTACCTCAGTATCAACAATCAGGGTTAGGTAAAAGTATTGTTTCTAAACTTGTTGAGTTATCAAAAGGGCACAGAAAAATTATTTTGTATTCATATCCGGGTAAAGAAGCTTTTTATAAAAAACTAGGATTCAACCGCATGAGCACAGCGATGGCTATTTTTGAAAATCAATCTCAAGCTATTGAGTGGGGACTTGTTAATGAAGCGTAGTTACTGATTTTAAAATTGAATGCAGTAATAAACTTGGACACTCACTGAATTTTTTGCGTAATCTATTGATTTTATTACGATAGGCTAATGGCCGTCCAAATTTATTAAGTTTTGTATCTTTTATTTAGGGGGACTGGGCAACAATTTTTCGTACCGAAATCCGACATTTTTCTCAAACCATATGACCCAAATCTGATCACCCAATCGCTCTATGTTGAGTAGATCTGGACTGGATTGATTTTCAGATACAATTGTCTTTTTAGCGTTTTCGGCAAGCTCGACAGCAACAATATTGTTGTCCAACGAAGATAAAGCAATAGGATGGGGTAAAGGAATAGATGGCAGTGTCCATTGCTTAGCAGTATTACCTTTTTCATCTCTCAAATTAGTAAAGTGATGACTGTAGATTGGATCCGCTTCTTCATCTTTCACTGAAAAACGCATAAACATCATCTCCGAATCTTTTTGAGCCACATCAATCAAAAGATCAAGAATACTAACGTCGTTTTTAATTACAGGGCTCATGGAAAGCGCTTTTATTTTTCCTGCATTAAACTTTAAGTTTAATCGCTTCTTTACCACTTTTTTAAACGGATCGACGATAAAATAATCTAGTTTAGATTGTCCTTTGTTATCTAAAGATTCAATAACGACATGAAACTCGATTGGCCCAGTTTCGCCAAAAACAGCCTGAACT
Source organism: Psychromonas algicola (assembly GCF_004378355.1). GTDB lineage: Bacteria > Pseudomonadota > Gammaproteobacteria > Enterobacterales > Psychromonadaceae > Psychromonas. The sequence goes on along the minus strand of NZ_SNUB01000042.1, from coordinate 2,644 downwards.
TTCCACTGCTTAGGCTGAACGGATGTATTGAGTGACACTGGATAAAAATGAGCATCCCCCTTATCTGGGTCGCTTTTCAAAACACTAAAGGTTAAATTCCGATGTGAATCAAACCCCAATACGGCAAAGTACACATCTGATACAGCAGTACTCCAGCCATCAGAAACATTCATTTGCCACCCAAGAGGAAACAGCACGCTACCGCTCAATTGAGTGCTAATGCCATCCAATGAGAGGTAAGTTTTCCCTCTGCCATTTATCTGTTGAAATAGAACCTCGTTGCTAAGCCAAGCGACCCACTGAAAATCATGCTCATTACCTATTTCAATTGCCATTGAAAGGCTGTCGAGTGTTTCAGTTGGGAAGCGATGAACTAAATAATTAACGCCATCTTCAGGATTATCTGTTTTACTGCCGCGGAGAAATACGGAAGTGTCATTATTGGCTTTATCTATATGCGTAAATATAGACGATAGATTAGGCGCTGGAGTACTATTGGCATAGTTCTCGAGTAAATTGACATTGAGCGATTGAATATTTAGTGAAATTGCAGGAGACTCAACTCGCTTTTCGTTTTCTTCATAGGCCACAGACAATCGATATTTTCCTCTTGGGATTGCCTTTAAGGATAACGTCATCACATCTTCTTCATATTGAGCATACTGACCTGGTGCCAACACAACATATTTGCTAGGAAGCGGTGGGATTCGATCACCCAAACGGCCTAATAGCGCACTTTCTGCACTCAATACGATAATAGTTTTCCCATCGTCGCTTTTTAAAATATATTCAAAGGTGCTAGGGGAATCCGGGCTGTGTACACTAATGTCACGTGATCCAGTGTTCTTTAATGTAAATATAATAGGTATCGGAGACCCTTCAAGTACAGTGAGCTTAGGGGCCGAAATCGTTAATGTTAATGAACTCATATTCTTCACTCGATGATTGTTTTGCGCTGTCGTGTCTGCTCTTGGAGATTTCTGGTTCGAAAGTTTGCTACTATTCTGATCTTTTGCACTACAAGCGAAGCATAAAAACAATAGCAGCGCACAGAAACATTTATTGATAAAAAAATTGCTCGCCACCTAAGGTGTCCTCACTTTTGCGCTAAGAGATTTTGGAGTTTGGATTTTCCATCCTCGATTACGTAGCCTATATTTCATGTATTTCTGATGTTGTATTTTTGTTATTAAAGTTGGCAATAGAAAATATAATTACAGAAGAGAATACAAATATCAGTGGCTTTCGCAAATCAATGTGCCTTATTGAAAGCATCATCTTGGTTTTCCAAGTGATACTGTTCAGCTAATTCTGACTGTTATTGTCATCTTCACCCAGTAAAATGGACTATTTATTTTTCAATTTATTGCTTGTTATGTGCTGATCAAATGTATTAAAACCATCTATTTAAAGCTGAATTTTCATTTATATATTAAAACCTTTTCCTAATTAGCGTTAAGTCCAAGTTTAGAGATATTCTTAATCCATTTTTTTCTAGACTCTTTCGATGAACTTATAATAGGGCCAATCATTTGGGTTTTTACTGGATTAAAGCCAACAAATTTGAGTGTTGCTCCTTTTAGTTGCTTGATAGCTGGAGCCCCTTGAAATAAGGAGTAATACCATGGAGGAGTATCCATCGTCATTACAATTCGAGCAGTCCTGCCTTTTAATAACTTTTTAGGAATTGTTTTACCTTTTTCATATTGAAATGCAAAATCAGGCAAAAATGTTCGATCAATTAGTCCCTTTAACTTTGCAGGCACCGTTCCCCACCAAATAGGCGTCAAAATAACGATATGTTCACACCACTCTATCGACTCTTGAAATGATTTTAATGAACTTTCCATTGATGATTCTTCATCATATCCACAAGAAAGATCTATATTAAATTCCAAGTCTGATATTTTTATTATACGTACTTGATTATTTTTCTCTGCTGAATTGACATAAGCTTCAGCCAGAGAGTTTGTGAAGCTTTTTTCCTTAGGGTTTCCTACTAAAACTAATACTTTTTTACTCATCTCATTGTCCAATGTTTAACTATTTGAGATGTATCTTACGTCTCCCTTTTAGGGGAGAGTCAATCATTTATTTGGTTATAACATTTATCAAGGCTTTTGATGTTCTTGTTGATAGTTTCAATTTGATTAACTAATTCTTTCTTCGTATCTTTTAAAAAAACTTTAATATTGTTCCAATCAACCTTGCCATTACTGTAAATAATGACGCCTTTAAGTTTAGATAACGTTATCCCTAATTCTTTTGCTTCTTTAATTAATGTCAGAAGCTCTATATCTGTTTTATTATATACTCTATACCTGCCTTTTCTTTCTGGGCGCATGATCAATCCTTGTTCTTCATAGAATCGAATCGCCTTGATAGATAAGCCTGTTTGTTTGGATGCTTCACCAATGTACATATATGAACCTGTCAAAAGATGTAGAAATCTATTAATTTCGGATTAGTTTAAACGGTGGAGCTGGTACATCCACATTGATATTTTTGGGATCAACGAGTGGGTGCTGAGATGGTCACTCCAAAACGGCATCGCAATGTGCCAAGATAGATAAGTATTCAGCAAATCAATCTAAATATGGAGTGACCAACATGAAATGTAGCGTAATTAGTATCGACTTAGCAA
>NZ_SNUB01000041.1 GCF_004378355.1 Psychromonas algicola | reverse complement strand
GTCCATTAGGTTCAACTCATTCCAAGGCATAAGTACCTCCTTATTTTGGGTACTTATAGTTTAAGAAATTGTTACCTATGTATAAGCAACAAAGTGTCACCTATGTTTATAACTCATACAGTGTCAGTCTTTTTGCTTACTTTTTCTTCTGACCGGTAGATTCAACTCATCAGTGCAACACTTTATGATATGTTAAAAAGTGGAGTATTTTATGGCTAACAAACCAAGAAGATATTTTTCAGAGCATGAAAAAGATGAAATCTGGCGGATGTGGAAATCAGGAGAAGGTTTATCTACGATAGCAAAATCTCTTAATAGCCTGCCTCCATCTATTTACGATGTATTATCTCGAAATGGTGGTGTTAAACAAATTAAAAAACACCGCTCTTTACTGCATCTATCCTTAGCTGAAAGAGAGGAAATATCGCGCAGTCTTGCTCAAAATAAATCATTAAGAGTGATAGCAAAGAGCATAAATAGAGCTCCTTCAACAGTTAGTCGAGAGATTGCTCGTAATGGTGGTATTTATAATTACCGCGCTTGCAAAGCAGATAAGAAAGCATGGGAATGTGCTAAAAGACCTAAGCCATGCAAACTGAGTTTAGAACCAGCTCTAAGTGAATTAGTCGCATTAAAACTTAAAGAATTTTGGTCTCCAGAGCAAATAACGGGTTGGCTTAAGTTGCAATATCCTAATAATGAGAATTTACACGTGTCGCATGAAACTATATATAAAAGCTTATACATTCAAACTCGCGGAGTGCTGAAAAAAGAGCTATTAAAATATCTTCATTCTAAACCAAGGTTAAGAAGAACAAAAACAAAAGTAAAAAATCAACGAGGTTATATTCAAGATCTTGTTTCAATTAGTGAACGCCCAGCTTCTATAGAAGATAGAGCTATACCTGGTCATTGGGAAGGAGATCTGATTGAGGGGACCCATGCTAGTTATATTGCGACATTAGTTGAACGACAAACTCGTTATGTATGCCTCGTGAAAGTCGATAGTAAAAGCACACATGATGTTATAACTCAGTTGATTAGTCATGCTAAAACACTTCCGAGTTGCTTATACAAATCGCTTACTTGGGATAGAGGGACTGAGCTAAGAGCCCATAAAAGATTTACTCAAGAAACAGATATTGATGTTTATTTTTGCGATCCTCAAAGTCCTTGGCAAAGAGGGTCTAACGAAAATACAAACAGACTCCTCCGACAATATTTCCCTAAAGGAACTGGATTATCAAAATACTCTCAAGATGAGCTCAATGAAGTTGCTAAAAAATTAAATAATCGCCCTCGTAAGACTCTAGGGTTTCATACACCTGAAGAGAAATTTAAAGAGTGTGTTGCATTGACAAGTTGAATTCACCCCAAGAAAAAGTAAAGTCGCCGACAGGGCGAAACACCAAGTAAATCAATATCTAAATGTTATGACGAGCGAAGACGAGCTTAAACATTATCGTAAGATGCATAAGAAAGTATGAATCCCAACGCGGAGCATTGGGACTAGAAAAAGAGCCACGACGAGCGCAGACGAGTTAAAGAGCAATCAAATCAGCAGCACCATTCCTGCATCGAATGCTTCTTTATATCTCACTACCTTCCTAATGTCGCTTTAAAATCCTCATACCCAAACTCATTCAATACCTCAATTTCACCATCTACTTTCTCAAAATAAATACTCGGCATTTTTAACCCATTAAACCAATTCAACTTCACCATGGTATAACCAGCGCTGTCTAGTAGATGCAACTTTTGACCGATCTGTAAAGGCTGTTCAAATTGCGTTTCACAAAATTGGTCGCCAGCTAAACATGAACATGAACCAATCACATAATGATGTTCAGCGCCTGCGGTTGCTTCTTTTACTGATGCGGGTTCGTTGTAAATTAACGTGTCTAAACGATGTGCTTCGGTGGCGCTGTCTACAATGGCTGTTTTCTTTTCGTTCTCAACGATGTCTATCACGCTAACTACTAAATCTGTGGTGCGTGTGATGATCGCTTCACCGGGCTCTAGGTACACTTGTACTTGATGTTTGTTAGCAAACGCTTTTAATGCGAGGCCTAGTTTCTCTATTGGGTAGTCTGGATAAGTGAAAAAGATGCCGCCGCCTAAACTTAACCATGACAGTTGGTCGAGGTAATCGGCAAAGGTATTGGAGATATGATTTAATACACGAATAAAGGCATCAACATCTTTGTTTTCACAGTTCATATGAAACATAAAACCATCGACTTTATCTAATACATTCAAATCTAATAAATCTTGTTTTACACCTAAACGAGAATAGGGGCGCGCTGGGTTGGCTAAGTCTTGTCCTGCTACACTCATTTCTGGATTGATACGTAACCCTAATGAGGCGCTGTCTTTGCAATTATCGTAATGCGCGTCAAGTTGAGATAATGAGTTAAAGATAATTTTATCGGAAAGCGGTTTAACGGCTTCAATATCTGCATGGGAATAACCGACGCTGTAAGCATGGGTTTCACCGCCAAACTTCTCGTGGCCTAATTTTACTTCGTAAGGGCCTGAGCTGGTGGTGCCATCTAAATAAGGTTTGATGGTATCGAAAGTTCCCCATGTAGAAAAACACTTTAACGCGAGCACTAATTTAGCACCTGAAATCTCTTTAAGCAGTTTTGCTTTTTCAAGGTTATCAATCAAAGCTTGCTCGTTGATCATAAAGTAGGGCGTATTCAAATTTTCTTTTTGTAATTGCATGGTTTGTAGTGACATAGCAGACTCAGTAATCAAAGAGGGTAAAAGAATTTTTTAATAAAAAGGCGAAGTCATTCACTTCGCCTTTTTATAGTCAGTTAACGTTAACGGTTACTCAGCGTCAAGCTCCATCACTTCCCATGTAAGGCCAATTTTTGGCATTAACTCTAGGAAATGGTCTGGATTTAATTGCTCAACGTTGTATAAGCCTTTGTCGCTCCATTTACCTTGGAAGTAAAGTAATGCGGCAGTGATGGCAGGTACACCTGTTGTGTATGAAATCGCTTGATGCTCTACTTCATTGTAAGACGCTTTATGGTCACAAATGTTGTAAATAAAGACACTTTTTGACACGCCGTCTTTCTTACCACGTAACCAAGTACCAATGCAGGTTTTACCTGTATAACCCGACGCCAATGACGTTGGATCTGGCAGAATCGCTTTTAACACTTTTAATGGTTCAACGGTAATGCCGTCAACGGTAGTAATAGGTGCTGTGTTAAGTAGGCCAATATCACGCATAACGTTAAAGTAGTTCAGGTAAGTGTCTGAAAAGCCCATCCAAAATTCGATGCGTTTAGCTGGAATAAATTCAGCCATTGAGCGGACTTCATCGTGCGCCATTGAGTACACTTTCTGTTTACCTACAACAGGAAAGTCAAATTCCATCATGCGGCTATGACAGGGTACTTGGTTCCAATTTCCATCTTCGTAGTAGAAAGAGTCGCCTTGAATTTCAAGCATATTTGTTTCTGGGTCAAAGTTAGTTGCAAACTTTTGACCGTGGTCGCCCGCGTTCACGTCCATTACGTCAATACTATCGATTTCGTCGAATAAGTGTTTATGTGCGTAGGTGGCAAAGACACTCACTACACCCGGATCAAAACCTGCACCTAAAATCCCTGTGATGCCAGCGACTTTGAAACGATCGGCAAAAGCCCATTGTGGGTCGTAAGCTTCAGGCACTTGTTGGCCTGGGCTACATAAATCGGTTGCGACTGAAGTATCTAGATAAGCGGTTTTAGTTTGTACACAGGCTTCCATGATTGCAACATTAACCCAAGGAGGGCCTGCATTAATCACTAAATCTGGTTGTACTTGCTTAATTAATGCAATTAACGCATCAACGTCATCGGCATTAACCGTTACGGCTGTTATCGATTTATTAGGATCTTTAAGGTTGTTACGACCTTTGATAGAAGTAATGATTTTTTCACATTTAGCGACAGTACGTGAAGCAATAGTAATATCACCGAATACGTCATTATTTTGAGCACATTTATGTGCGATAACCCAACCTACGCCACCGGCGCCAATTTGTAGTACAGACATTGTTAAATTCCTATTTTAAATATTTAATTCTTATTTGTATTTATTAACTAACTACTACTGTTTTAGTCAGTGTTAGTAATCTCATTGATAGTGCTTTTAGTATTACGACTATCATTAGTACTTGCTGTACTGTTAATTTGCGCTGATTAACTATTTGCAATTAACGCTTGTGCTTTATTTTCTATTTTTGCAATTAATGCATCAAAATCACTGATGGTTAAACATGGGTTTAATAAAGTGAATTTTAACACTAATTTTCCATCTACCTTAGTTTCTGCAATCACTGCTTCACCAGACGTTAATAACTGTAAACGTAATGTTTGGTGTAATTGATTGAATGCAACATCACTTAATTCACCTTGCAACTCAGGCGATAAGCGGAATAACACGGTTGATAATAGCGGTGTGCAGCATAATTCAAAGTGTTTGTTGTGTTCAATTTTAGTGGCGACTTGCTGTGTGAGTGATAATAAATAATCATAGAATTCACCAAGTTGTTTTTCGCCAACGGCTTTCAATGTCATAAACATTTTTAGTGCATCAAAACGTTTAGTTGTTGCGATGCTTTTGTCGACTAAATTAGGTAATTCATCACCTTCACGGTTTAGGTAATCCGCATGATGTAATAAGGTATTAAAGTTCGCTTTATTTTTAATGAGTAGGGCACCACAGCTGATTGTTTGGTAAAATAACTTATGGAAGTCAACACTCACAGAGTCTGCTAGTTCAATGCCTTTTAGACGCGCTTTATGCTGTTCGCTGAGTTGTAATGCTGCACCATAAGCTCCATCAATATGCGACCAACATCCCGCTTCGCGTGCAATGTTAACGACGGCTTCTAAGTCATCAATGGCACCATGATCCGTTGTGCCTGCCATACCAACCACTGCAAAAGGAAGAAGATCCTGCGCTTTTAATGCATCAATAGTCAGTTGCAGTTCTGCAATATCAATTTGCCCTTGTACATTGGTTTTAACTAACACAACGCTACGTTCGCCTAAGCCCATTAATGACGCTGATTTTTGTACGGTAAAATGACTTTTGTCGGAACAGATAATACGCATTTTTTGTGCGTACTCTGGTAGACCATCTTGCTGTACATCATGTTGTGATTGTTGATAAGCAAACCAATCTCGTGCAAGCAATAACCCCATTAAGTTACTTTGCGTGCCGCCGCTTGTGAATACGCCATCGGCACGGTCACCGAGTTGGTAGGTTTTGCATAGCCAATCTACCATTTGCTGTTCTACGTAAGTGGCTGCTGGTGCTTGATCCCACGAATCCATTGATTGATTTAATGCCGCAATAAAATGCTCTGCAATAATAGATGCAATTAAAGGCGGTGTATGCAAATGCGCAATAGTATGTGGATGCTGAACCAATAATGAATTTTTAGCGATTAATTCATTAGTTGTTTCAATCACTTCTTTTAGTGGCGCAGGTTGTGAGAAATCAACAGCATTAAGTTGTTGTTTCAGTAATGTAGGCTCAAGCCCTGAGTAAGCGCTGTCTGCATTATTAAATAAATCATTAATGGCATTTTGAGTCTGTTGAGTTGCTGCTTCAAAAGCTTGGTTTTCACCAAGCTGAGCGAAGTAACTTGTCCAGTTTTTAGCTTGAGACATTATTGTGCTTCCACCGCGATTTTAACTGCTTTTGCCATGGTTTCAGCCACAAAGTTAATTTGTGTTTCGCTGATAATAAGTGGGGGTAAGAAACGTAAAATAGCACCTCGACGCCCACCTTTCTCAATGATTAAACCTAATTCTAAAGCGGCTCGTTGAATCGCAGCAGCTAATGCTGGATCTGCTTCTGCTTGGCCTAGGTTGTTTAATTCATTAGGTTTAACAATTTCAATACCGTTCATTAAACCACGACCACGTACTTCACCAATTTGTGGGAAGTCAGCTTGAATTTGACGAAGTGCTTCACGTAATTGCTCACCACGTTCAAAAGCATTTTTTGCTAAATTATCGCGTTGGATAATTTCTAGTGTTTTTGCGCCACTGGCCATTGCAAGTTGGTTACCACGGAAAGTACCTGTGTGTTCGCCTGCGTTCCAGCAATCGAATTTTTCATTGAATAGAATCAATGACATTGGCATGCCGCCACCAATCGCTTTAGAGAGAATAAGAATATCTGGTTCGATACCTGATTCTTCAAAGGCAAAGTGATCACCACTACGGCCAATACCACATTGGATTTCATCAAAAATCAGCAAGATACCGTGCTCTGTAGTGATACGACGTAATTCCTGTAACCATTTTTTAGGTGCTGGTAATACGCCACCTTCACCTTGGATTGGTTCAACAATAATCGCAGCTGGTTTGGTAATACCTGATTCGTCATCACATAACACCGACTCAATATAGCGAATGCTTTGAGCTGCGCCTTCTTCGCCACCTAAACCAAATTTACAACGGAAGTTGTAAGGGAAAGGCATAAAGTGAACATCAGACATTAATCCTGTGCGGCGGCTTTTAGAGCCTAAGTTACCTGTTAATGCTAAAGAGCCGTTGGTCATTCCGTGGTAAGCACCGTGGAAAGACATCATGGTATTACGCTTAGTGTATAACTTAGCAAGTTTAATTGACGCTTCTACGGCATCAGCACCTGAAGGGCCACAAAACTGAATGCGTGCTGTTTTCGCAAAGTTGGCTGGTAAAAACTGCATCACAGCTTTGATGAAAGCATCTTTACTTGGTGTCGTGATATCTAGCGTTTGGTAAGGGACACCGGCATTAATTTGGTTGATTAATACTTGGTTAATTTCACTGTGGTTATAGCCTAATGGTAATGCGCCTGCGCCCGCTAAACAATCAAGGTAAATTTGACCTTTAGTATCTTCCACAATCACACCTCGACTGCTTTTAATCGCGATCGGTAAACGACGAGGATATGAACGAACTTCTGATTCATAGTGTTCTTGGCTTAATAGCACTTCATCAGGTGTTAAGTCATAAGCTTCTTTAACTACTGGTACTTCTTGGTCGTTTGTTAATTTACATTCTGGTGCTAAATTTAGGACGTTTTGCATTTTATACTCCATTAATTTGGATAAATAAATTGGAAAAATAAAGTACACAAATCAGTTTGTATAAATACAAACGGACTGAGTAAACAGGGTATAGCAATAATTTTATTTATTAGTATTGTTGGAACAGCTTTGGGTAGAATCTCTTAAATTAAATTCAAGGTTCTACCGTGTGTTCTCGATACTGTAATAAGTATTGATTATGAGGTGCTATATAACGATTTAGAGGTTCAGATGAGTCAATGTAAGTATGCTGCATTGTATAGGCCTCCGTTGATAGTTAATCGTTATAAGAAATTGGTGTGTTAGAAAACGCGCGCATTTTATCACCGTTTTTATTCAGTGCAAGCTTAAAAATTAGTTTAACTTAATTAACTTTGCAATTGCTAATTTGTTTTGTTTTTTTAGGGGTATTTAATACTGTTAAAAGGCGGTTTCACAGAATTAATTGCTGTTTTTCTGCTTTATCTATCAATCATGCGAATAAACTTGCTTAGATAATTGTTTGTATCTGCTTATATGTTGTAAAGTAGCCGATTTTTATCGTTTAATTTTATTCTTTTATTTTTGTCGATAGTAAGTGGAACTTTATGCAGTTGAGCAAACAAATTTTAGTCGTTGATGATGACCAATCAATCCGAGAACTTTTATCTGAGTACTTAGCTAAAGCTAGCTTTGACGTGATATCAGCAGAAGATGGTGTGTCGATGGCTGAACGTTTAAAAGAAAGTCAACCTGATTTGATTATATTAGATGTGATGTTGCCCGGTGATGATGGTTTTATCTTGTGTCAACGTATAAGAAAAACATCTAATGTGCCGATTATTATGCTAACAGCGAATTCTGATGAAATGGATCGTGTATTAGGGCTTGAGATTGGCGCAGACGATTATATTGCTAAACCTTTTAGTCCTCGTGAATTACTGGCTCGTGTAAAAGCATTATTACGACGCAGCACGTTTATTCAAGAAGAAAGTACTGCTAAACCTCGTTTCATTAAGTTTGCGGATTGGACCTTAGATACTCTGCAACATAAAGTCTCTCGAGAAAATGGTGAATTGTTAACGTTAACGGGCGCAGATTATCAGTTATTGATGTTATTAATCGCGAACCCTAATAAAGCGGTTTCACGAGATGATATTTGCCAAGAGTTACATGGCCGTAAAGCCTTTGCTAATGAACGTGCTATTGATGTGCATTTAAGTCGTTTACGTCAGCATTTAGGCGATGATGCTAAGCAACCTCAAATCATCAAGACTGTGCGTGGCGCAGGTTATGTGTTTATTGCTGAAATTGAATTTATTAAAACAGAATCAGATACATAATGATTGCATACTTTCAAAAGCTATTTGGATCTTTAATATCCCGTGTCTTAGTGTTAACTATTGTTGCATTGGTTGCGGCTGAAAGTTTGACCAGTTTCTTTTGGATGAGCCAATTTAAGAATACAGAAAGAAAGGTGGTTATCACCAATGCACAAAATTTAGCAAAAACCGCCGCGACGACTATTTCATTTTTCCAGCGATTACCTGATCGAGACTTACCTGTGATGCTAGAGCAGCTTCGTGTATTAGGTGGATCTCCGTTTTTTATCTCAGTGAATAAGAAAGAAATTAAAGTTCAGCCGATTCCAGACACTCGACTTAAGGACGAGGTGTTAAGTGAAATAAAAGAAACGGTTTATGATCACATCGGTGATAAACGAAAGTTACTGGCAGAATTTTCAGATCCCGATGATCTACATGCTATTAACAATAATGTGCTGCTTAAATATCTTTCTCCCGCTTTAGGCGCTTCTCATCTCATTGTCCCTTCGATTAAACCACCTATTTTAGTGTTACAGATGAAATTGGATAATGATAAATGGCTATATCTTGCTGCGTTATTACCCCCTCCTTATTTATTAGATGACTTAGTTTTTATTTCACCTGCACAAGTAGTTTCAATCTTTGTGATCAAGTTAATTTTGCTAGGACTTATCTATTTAGCCTTTCATTGGTTAATGACACCATTAAGAAATTTAGCGGCTGCAGCTGGTGAATTTAGTATTGATTTTTCTAAACCGCCGATTGAAGAGCAGGGCACTAGTGAGATCATTGCTGCTACCCGAGCCTTTAATCATTTGCAGGAAAAACTGCAACGGTATATTGATGACAGAGAAGTTTTGTTCCGTTCGGTTTCTCATGATTTAAAAACGCCTATTACTCGTTTACGGTTGCGTGCTGAATTATTAGATGATGAAAAGCAAACCGATGCCTTTAATGTTGATTTAGACGATTTAGAAATGTTGGTTAAAGCGGCGTTACAGATTGTGAAAGAAACAGATATTCATGAAGATATCGAAGAAATTAATTTACGACAATTATTATTGCAAATAGTGGGGACGCAGGGTGATAAGATCACTTTACATCTAGATAGCAAAAGACCCTATAGAGGCAAGTATTACGCTTTAAAACGCTGTTTATCTAATCTTATTGATAATGGCGTGAAGTATGGCGAGAAGGTTGATGTTTACGTAAAGGACTCTGCTAATTCATTGATTATAACCATTCAAGATCAAGGCCCTGGGATTAAAGAGTCTGAATTAGGCTCAATTTTTACGCCTTATGTACGTTTACATGATGATAGTAAAGGCCACGGATTAGGATTAGGTATTGCAAAGAATATTATTCAGGCACATGGTGGAGATATTCGTTTATTTAATCATTTAAAAGGTGGGCTAGTTGTTTGTATTGTTTTACCAAATAGTGAGTAATTTTGATTAACTTGTTAATCTCATTTATTTTTAATAAATTTGATAATTGTTATTTCATTTTGCTTTAATTTAAAGCCTCTATATCTAAGTTATATAAACAATCGAGGCGTTAACAACTCGAGATCTATTTATATAATATTTATTTCAATCACTTCACTTTTTAAATTTATTCCTAACCCTTTTCATCCAAATAATCATAATATTTGATAAAAATTTTTTGGTTAAATTATCAACAATTATTGTCAGCTTTTTAAACCCATCTGAATTTTTGTTATCAAAATAATGAAAGAAAAAATAATATTAAAATTATAAAAATAAAACCTTATTAATATATATAAAAAGAAGTGAAATTCTCTAAAATCTCTTATTTTAGTGCTTTTACCTCTAAATGACTATTGCAATTTTTTATTTGCGAAAAGTCATGATGTGCGAAATTATTACTCATTATTTTTGCGTGTTGAGACTCAATACAAAGATAATATTGTTTCATGTTGCTTATTTTTTGCACATTATGCGTTGTCGTTATAGCTATCATATTTTAATTTCAAAATGATGACATCTATATGACATTTGAAAGTTCAAATAATACGTAATGATATAAACAACATAAGAGGTTTTCTACATGGAAGTAAGAAATATAATATTAGGTTTATCTGCGTTTATGCTAACAGCTGTAGCACAGGCTGTTACCATTAATAATTCTGGTTTTGAAGATAGTTTTGATAACTGGAGTGATGATGATCCATCTGCAATTTCGAGTGACGCCTACAGTGGCTCTAAATCCGCTAAAATTACAGCTTCAGGGGGCCGAATAGGTCAAGAAGTGTCTTTAAACAGTAATACTGATTACCAGTTGACTGCCTATGTAAAAGGTTCTGGTCAAGTTGGTATTAATTTAGGCGGGTCTGTAAAATATACTAATGTGAAAGACTTATCAGATTGGACGAAAGTAACAGTAACGTTCAATTCTGGTTCAGAAACATCAGGTGAAGTGCTTGCTAAATATTACGACGATGAAGGTCGTTTTGATGATTTTACTTTAACGAGTACTGATGGAACAATTGATGATGAGGGGGCAGATGATGACACTTATGGTAATGAATGTGAATCTACCGGTAAAATTTTATATAACGGTTCATGTGAAGAGTATTCTGAAGTCTTTGAAGCTGAGTCAGGTGAACTTGGTGCAGAAGACCATATTATTTCGTTATCACCTATTGAAATGACATTTGATGCGTTAGCTGCAAAACATGTGACTGATAATGGTAATGGTTGGAGACATGAGCTTAAAATTAAATCTAGTGGTGGTTATCGTGTGGCGATGACAAAAGTGTACGAAGAGTTTAAAACAAAAATAACTGTTAAGTTAGATAAAGGAGCTAAAACAATTGTTGCACAACATCACGCAGATACAACCGATACAATTACTAAATTATATATTGCTGATTTAGATGAAAGTGGTTTTGAAAATGCACCAGATGGCACTTCTTCTGATAGTGTTGCGATGAATGGTATTTTTGATGTTTATATTCGTCTAGCTAAAGAAGATGGTTCAGGTGAAACAAAGCATTTATTAACAACTATTACTTCTGGTGAAAGCTTTGATTTTGAAGAAATCAACGACCACGGTAAAGTAATTATAAAAATAAATGGTCAATCACTTGACTCTATTACGGTAGATGATTCATCTGAGTCGTACTTTAAGTTCGGTAATTACCAACAAGCCCAAAACCCTGAAACGGGTGTTAAATTGGCAAGTGGTGATGCTGATGGTGATTGGGCTGATTTTTTTGAGAAATACTTTGATGTAAGTGAAATTACTTTTACTGAAATGAGTTACACTCGAACAGTAGATTAATAATCTTATTTATATTAAGTAACTAATGAAAGCAGGTCATTTAGCTTTTATTTCTTACCTTATTAAAGCTTATCATACTGTGAATATCTCATTTTTGGTAAGCTTTTTATTTTCTAAGCGAAGCTGTTGATTTTAATCTCATTGTTACTTCTATAATTCTATATTCCATCAGTCTAATACTAACTTCGCCCTTTTTTATGTAGATAGGCATATTGTCATTATCTATTACCTCCAATTATTTTCTTTCAGCTTGTTAATTAATGATTGCAGATCGTATTGTTCTTCTTTGATGGCATATTTTGTTATTTCATGGCGTTAATATTAGTGGCCAGAATAAATAACAGGGTAGATAGCGCCTAGAAAATAAAAGTTATCGACCAAAATTTCAATATATCCAACTTCTTATCTAGTGATAGCTTAATTTTTAAAGGGGAGGCTTAACGATTGGAAATAAAAAAGCGACTTTAGTGTTCACCGTCGCTTTTTATATTTTAGTGATTAGTAATTGTAAATTATTAATAATTATTAGTAATTATTTAGCTAAAAATGCTTCCATATCTGTTTTAAGATTATCGGATTTAGTACCAAAAATAGCTTGTACGCCATCACCAGAAATAACCACCCCAGCAGCACCTAATTCTTTCAGTTTTGCTTGGTCAACGCCTTCAATATTCTTCACGCTAATACGTAATCGTGTAATACATGCGTCTAGGTTTATGATGTTATCTTTACCACCAAAAGCTTCAACTAATGCTGAAGACATTTCTTCGTTATTTAAAACTAGTTTTTGTGCTTGTACTTCATCTTCACGTCCCGGTGTTTTTAGGTTAAGCGCTTTAATCACTACACGAAATAAAGTGTAATAAACCGTTGCATAAATAAGACCAATCACAATAAAGTAAATGATTTTTTGTGAATTAGCTGATAGCACGAGGAAGTCGATTAAACCGTGTGAGAATGATGTTCCATGCACCATGCCTAGCATATTGGTTACAACAAATGCAGAGCCAGCTAGTAATGCGTGAATCGCATATAAAATTGGCGCAACAAATAAAAACGAAAACTCAATAGGTTCAGTGATACCTGTTAAGAAAGAGGTTAGCGCAGCGGAAGCCATGATACCCATTACTTTTGCTCTGTTTTCAGGTTTTGCTGAATGTGCAATAGCAATCGCAGCAGCAGGTAAACCAAACATTTTAAACATGTAACCGCCTGCTAATTGGCCAAAACCATTGCCCGCTGCACGCGATGCGTCATCTGCAGATAAGTAACAAGTTAAAATACCGTTTAACTGTTCACCATTTGCGTTAACACAAGATCCAGCTTCAAAGAAGAAAGGGACGTTCCATATATGGTGAAGACCAAATGGAATTAATGAACGTTCAACGACACCGTAAATACCAAAAGCAACCGTTGGATTTTGGTTTGCAGCCCAATGTGAAAATGATGCAATAGCATTACCAACAGGTGGCCAAATGAAAGAAAGTATTGCACCCATGATGATTGCAACAAACCCCGTCATAATAGGTACTGCGCGTTTACCTGCAAAGAATCCTAAATATTCTGGTAAGGAAATATTGTAGAATCGATTAAACATTGCAGCTGCAATACCACCTGCAACAATACCTCCTAATACCCCTGTATTAGTTCCGGGCGCAAGAGTTTCAATGGTTTGCATCATGATGTAATAACCAACAGCCGCAGCTAAACCTGCTACACCATCATTTTTAGTGAAACCAAGTGCCACACCGATGGCAAATAATAAAGCCATGTTACCAAAAATTGCCCCACCTGCTTGTTCCATTAATTGTGAGACTACATCAGGCAGAATGCTAAATTTAGCTGCTCCTACACCTAATAAAATACCAGCAATCGGCAATACCGACACTGGCAGCATTAATGACGTTCCTACTTTTTGTAAACTACCAAATATATTCATTTAGATATTTCCTATATTAAAAAGTATGTAATAACTCATGGATGTGAATTATTTATGCATCGGCAGTATATGCATGTGAATTTTAATATTTTATGACATCGACGACAAAATTGAGTTATTTACTGTAGCAATTCTGATTAGTGATTCTTGGTCACATTTTTCTAAGTGTTTATATTTGTTAAAGTAAAAAGCTAGGAGGAAGTATTATTAAAAATTAAAGAGAGGATATTTGAATGGATAAATAGAGCTGCTTATAAAAATTTGATAGCTATTTATTAGTAAAACAATAAATAGCTATTACTATATATCTAATTAACCGCGCACGACCATTACTCTGAATTTACGACCTTTCAGTTTACCTTCACTTAGTTTCTTAAAAGCTACTTTTAATGAGCCACGTTGAACAGCAACATAAGACCAATTATCGGCCGCGACTATTTTGCCTACTTGTTGCCCACTAATGCCATCTTGGCCAGTTAATGCACCAACAATATCACCCGGTCTAATTTTTTGCTTTTTACCGCCTTCAATACGGATAGTGATCATTTCCGATGCTGGTGGAGTCATATCTAATAAAGATTCATCAGGCAGTGGGCTCGCATTAATATTACGATCTAAAATATCTTCTAATAATTTAATTCGATGGTCATCTTTGTTGCTGTAGAAAGTAAATGCTAAACCTTTACTGCCAGCACGGCCTGTGCGGCCAATACGATGAACATGAACTTCTTGATCATGTGCAACATGGAAGTTAAACACGGCGCTTAAGTTATCGATATCCAATCCACGCGCAGCGACATCGGTGGCGACTAGAATACGTACACTTTTATTCGCAAAACGAATCAATGCTTGGTCACGATCCTTTTGCTCTAGATCTCCGTGAATTGCGATTGCGCTATAACCACGGTTCGCTAATTCATCTGCCACTTCTTGTACTTCACGTTTAGTGTTGCAGAAAACAACGCTTGAATCTGGTAAATAGCGGTTAAGTAATAAACGCAAGGCTAGCATTCTATCTTGGTGGTTTTGTACTTTATAAAAAGTTTGGTCGATAATGCTGTTATCGTGTGTTGTAGTCACAGTCACTTGCTTCGGTGAGTTCATGATGCGTTTAGCGACTTTCTCAATTTGCTCAGGATAAGTCGCACTAAATAATAGCGTTTGGCGTTGGTTAGGACAATGTTCAATAACTGTATCAATTGCATCTTGAAAGCCCATTTCCAGCATTCTATCGGCTTCGTCTAGCACTAAAGTATTTAAATGTTGAAGGTCTAATGATCCTCTTGTTAGATGATCTTGAATACGTCCTGGCGTTCCGACAATGATATGTGCACCATGCTCAAGGGAAGCCGCTTGTGGGCTGAGTGGTATTCCACCGCATAAGGTTAATACTTTAATGTTATGAATTGAGCGGGCTAATTTTCTGATATCAGCCGCGACTTGATCTGCCAATTCTCGTGTTGGACAAATAACTAAAGACTGAATTCTAAACTTTTTGACATTTAAGTTGTGTAAAAGCCCTAAAGTAAACGCAGCCGTTTTACCTGAGCCTGTTTTACCCTGTGCGATAACATCTTCTCCATTTAAAATTAATGGTAAAGATTGAGCCTGTATTTCAGTCATCTTGTTGTATTTTAAAGAAGCTAAATTGCTTAAAAGGCTTTCTGATAATGGCAAAGTTGCAAAAGAGGTTTCACTCACGGTAATAATTCCTGATTGTGGTGTAATAATTAGCGCTACCATAACAGGTTGTCTCATTGGTCACAAAAATTATTGTCGTTGTTTTGAAATTAGGTTTTTAGCGAGAGGGTAAAAAAGGGCTTAGCAGTGAGATTAAGAAGGCGTAAATAAACAGGGTATTTATTAGCGCCTGTTTGGCATTAATGCTACGTTATCGCCCATTTATGGGGAATAACCACACTACATAGGCTCTGCCTTGCCTAAATACTAAACAGACTGCTGTAAATTTAACCTTGAAAGATCAACAGACCCTAACATGGGAATAAATACCGTATTCGTACATTCTTATAAAACAGGTGCGTCGTAATTATTTGGTTCGTCGCTATAAACACAAACATTGTGTGCTTCAACTAAACCCTGTTCACTGACACATTCACGTTCAAAAAAGGCTACGATTTCTTTACGCTGACAATGTGCTTCGAATGCGGCTTTATTTTCCCATATTTCGTTGAATACAATTGGGAAACTCTCACCTGTCGCAAAGTCACTTTGTACATGTCTTGTGGTGATATATTGTATACAGCCATCTTCGCGAAGTGCATTTGCTTCTAATGATTGTAGTACTTTAAATAAAGCATCTTCTTTACCAGGTTTGGCTCTAAACATAGCAATGCAATAAACTTTTTGTGACATCTCATTTCCTAAATAAGTTATAGTGTGTTGAGGGATAGTTAGAAATTTGAACGAAATAATAATAGGTAAGCATTGAAATGCCTACCTATTGGATTTGTTATCAGTAACTTACTCTGCGCGTTCGACAGTTAACATGCCAACGTCCATTTTAATTATTTTAACTTCAGTACCTACCGCCAAGGCTTCTTTTGCTCTGACTTTCCAATCAATTCCTGAATAATGATAAGTGATCGTTTTACCGAGTTCTAGATCCGCTGGCAGCATAAATTGATACCCGATCACATCATTATCTACTTGGTTCGATTCAACCTTATTTTGCATTAGTTTCATTGGTTTCCAACTAACTAGTGCAACGATAGTAGAGATGATTGCTGTTGCAGATAAAGCGACAAGCATTGTTTCAGGAATGAGTCCTAACATCATCAGGCCACCTGTGATTATCGTACCGATCGCGATGAAAAGTAACACGAAGGTAGAAAATCCCATCACCAATATTTCAATGGCGAGTAATACTAATCCTATGACGACTAATGCTTGGGGTAGATGTGAAAGAAAGTATTCCATTATTTTCCTTTATTTAAGCTAGTGATAATAGTCATTGCTTGAGCAACCATAGATGCTGCATCATTACCGCTATCAGGTAATAGAACAACAGATGATTCTTTCGCTATTGCTGCTTTAGCTTCAATCGCTTTCGTTGCTAAATCTAATTGTACTGCTTTTTGACCTTCTTCTGTATTAGCTGCTTCACCAACCATTTTTAGAGATTCTGCTTGCGCCTGTGCTACTGCAATAATTGCTTGTGCTTCACCTTGTGCTCGCAGTACTTGCTCTTCTTTTTCGGCTTCCGCGTTTAGTACCACTGAACGCTTTTTACCTTCAGCAACGTTGATTGCAGCTTGTCTATCACCTTCAGACTCTAATATTTGCGCTCGTTTGATACGTTCCGCTTTCATTTGCGTTTCCATTGCTTCCATTACCGTTTGTGGTGGAACAATGTCTTTTATTTCATAACGTAAAACCTGAATACCCCAAGGACCAGCCGCATCATTAATTGATGCCACTATGTTGGTATTAAGCACATCTCGTTCTTCAAAGGTTTTATCAAGTTCCATTTTACCAAGTTCTGAACGCATAGTGGTTTGGGCTAATTGTGTTACAGCAAAAACGTAATCATCAACACCATAAGTCGCTTTATAAGAATCCAATACCCTAAAGTACAGGACACCGTCAACGCTTAATGAAATATTATCTTTTGTGATTGCACTTTGGCTTGGAACATCAACAGCTTGTTCTTTTAATGAACGGTCCGCGCCAATTTGATCAATGAAAGGGACTAAGAAATTTAAACCCGCTTCACGTGTTGATTGATATTTACCAAAACGCTCTATTAAAAAAGCTCTGTTTTGTGGAACAAAGATGATTGATTTCTTTAGTACAACAATCACCAAAATAAGAACAAATACTTCAACTCTTAGTAAATATTCGATTAAAAAATCCATGTTTTATGCCTTTAGTAAAGTTAAGTAGTTAGCCTAAAATAACAGGTTGTTGATCTTTATTATACTGATAATTACATGTGATGTGATTGACCCATAAAAGAAACCCAAGGAATATTAAAATTAAAGAAATTGTCTATATTCGTTATACAAGAAATATAATTTTATTTTCATTTGTTATATTAGTTAACTATTTAATATAGAATAAATATTAAAAATAATCTGTTATTCGTGAACCAATAATATTGAAAGGATTTTCTTGTGAGAAAAAAAATAGTATTAATCTTTTTTTTGTTAATTCTTATAATTTATAACGTAACAAATTTTTATGTTGATGCACAAATTTCCCAAATAAAACGTAAAGATATTTATAATGATTGTCATAAAATTTGGTCTGCAAGAGGAATTTATACCTCGAAAGAAGAACAAAATAGTATTGCTGCTTTACAAAAAGCTTTTGAGCTAGGAGCTTTAGGAGCTGAGTTTGATTTTTATTACGACACAAAATTAGATAAATTTATCGTGTCTCATAGTCCTCCTAAAAAAGACAAAGATGGTAACTTAATCTATTTAAAAAAAAATGGAGAGTTATTAACTTTAGAAAAATTATTCAAAGCAGTTGGCGATGGACATTATTTTTGGCTTGATTATAAAAACCTAGATAGAATTAGTTCTGCTGAAACGAAAAGATCAATTGTGAGGTTAAATGAAATTAGTAAAAATAATTCACTTAAAGATAGACTTTACTTAGAAGGTTCTAATCCTTTTCGTTTAGCTGATTATTCGGATGCCGGTTTTAAAACTTTATTTGCAGGACGTCCGCTCCCTGAAAATAACATATTCGCAACTATTTCAGCGAACCTATTTAAAATGGCTTATTATTTTAATAACTTATCTGCCATTACTATGAAATATGGTGATAAAAATAACCCTTATTATGGTCAAAAAGCTGAAAGTGCATTAAAAGGTGTACCTATTTTCTTATTTCATGTCGATGATGATGAAAGCTTATTAAAGGAGTTAGTTAAGAAGGAGGATGTGAGAGTTATGCTAGCCGGTAGGGATAAAAGCTTAAATCGCTTTTACATAAATAATTGTCAGTTGATTGATTAAGCTTTAGCTGCGCTTTTAAAAAAACCGATAGATAAATATCGGTTTTTTATAAAAGAGATTCTGAAAATGATTCAGAAGCTATTCAGAAATTACTTGATAATTTATGCGCGACCCATAAATTTCTTTTCTGCGGTATTCACACGAATTTTATCACCCGTAGAAATATGCTCTGGTACTTGTACGATTAAACCTGTTGATAATGTCGCAGGTTTTGTTCGTGCTGAGGCTGAAGCGCCTTTGATTGAAGGATCTGTTTCAACGATTTCCAAATCTACACTTGCTGGTAGTTCAACGCCTACAGGAGAACCGTCAACGATAACAACTTGAAGACCCTGAGTGTTTTCATCAATGAATAGCGCTTCTTCAGCAATCGCTTCTTTGTTTAAGTTGTACGGTGTGTAATCTTCATTATCCATAAACACTAATTGGTCACCATCAACGTATGAAAACATAACGTTACGACGAATTAAGTCAGCTAAATTTAACATATCACTGTCTTTGAAAGTTTCATCTGTTTTAGCACCTGAAACTACATCGTACATACGCATGCGATATAAACTACCACCTGCGCGACCTTGCGGTACTGAACGCTCAATATCTTTGACAATGTAAACGCTATTGTTAAATTCAATCGCTGTATTTTTTTTAATATCACTTGCCTTAGGCATCTTATACTTCCTTTACTTAGTGCTTAAATGCAACGTGCAGGTTTAGGTAAACCTGCAATTTTTGTTGCTTGTTTAGCTGGCCCATCTGGGAATAATCGGTATAAATAACGGCTAGTTATTTTTTCTTTACCGTATTTATTTTGCATTGCTTTAACTAATGCTCGAATTGCTGGTGATGTATTAAATTGTTCGTAAAATTCACGAACAAAATAAACCACTTGCCAATGCTCATCGGTCATTATTATGGTTTCTAACTGTGCAATCTCTGCTGCTAACTCATCGCTCCAAAGTGTGGAGTCTAGTAAGTAACCTTGTGCATCAGTTGCTATTTCTTGATCCTTGAATATCAAGTTGAATCCTCTATGCCATTGAAGAACTGTTAATTGCTGCAAAATTCTATATTAAAATAACTAGGTTGCCTATTCAAAAACAATGAATCTTAGTCTTTAAGTTTAATTTCCCGTAATAAAACTTGAATATCAATCGCCGTATAAGCGATAAGGCGTAATTGCTCTATAGTTAATTTTGACTCATCGGAGACTGAGTTTTTGTAACGTTCAAAGGATTCAATTTCTATCTGATCCTCTAATTTATCTTTAAGTTCAGGACGATATGTATATAAAATTTGTTGTGATGTTAGTTCAAATAACTTTTGTAAGATAACAAAGTCATCTTCAGATTGTATTTTTTGTCGATGTGAAGACAGCGCTGCAATATAACAATTAAGCGCATCACAGCGATTGACTAACCCATAAACTTCTTTTTTAAAGTGCTGCTTAGAATTAGGCTCAAATAACATGCTTTGCCAAGCGCTAGTGATTGATGAATCGGCTTTAAAAGATAAAAAACGTGCTTTACGAAAGGCCATATTTTCACTGCGGCCAAATTCATATTGCTGTGCAACTTGTTTAAAGTAGCGACTGCTTTGGGTTAATAACTCATTGGCTAACGACGGAAAGCGTTTAAATTGCCAATCAGGATAAATAAAGCTAATAGCGAGCACGCTTAATAAACAACCTGCTAAGGTTTCTATTACACGTCCTGATAACACGTCTATTCCTGTATTCTTTTGAATATTTGAAACTAACATAACGAATAAGGTTATAAATATAACCGCCAAGCCATAGTTAGTTCTGACATAGTTAAAAAACAAAAACGCCGATAAAATCATTAATAGTACTTGTGTTATTGGGTTTTCTATAAAAAGTAATGCCGGAAAGCTAATCGCAATGCCTAATAAAGTACCAAAGCTACGACGAAATAAACGCTTTCGTGTTTCACTAAAACTAGGCTGACAAACAAATAAGACGGTCAACAATATCCAAAATCCATTCTCAAGTTGGAATTGAAAGTGTAAGAAAGAAGCAAAAACAAGCGATAAACTAATACGAACGGCATGTTTATAAATAGCTGTTTTTTGCTGGTAAGCATTGACTAATTTTGACCAAAAGTGAGTCGATGTGTCTTCATCATGATCAACGACAATAACTGGCAAGTCTTGACCTTTTTCTGGTAATGAAACAAGTAGGTTATCAATACCATTGAGGTTATCGTAAATCGCTTGTAATGCTTGCATGGCTTCTTGGTTGTTATCAATTGTTTGCAGTTTTTGTTTTAATAAAAATAACTGATCTGCCAAGGCTTTAACTGTCCACTTTAATCGTTTTGTATGTTGGTATTGTTTTTTGTCATTAATGGATGCTCCCAATTGGTAGCAATCTTCACTAAGTTGTAAAAACAGTTGATGAAAACCTTCTAATATATGAGTTCGGCCAAAGGTGTGCTCCAGTTGGCTATATAAGTATTGACTGGCACTAATACGTTCATGAATTTGTTCTGCAATTAAATAGTATTGATTTAATAAACTGAGTTCATCTTGTTGTTTATTGTTTTGATATTGCCCCTTGATCATGTTTTTGGCCATCGCTAAGCGAAACACAATACTGATGTTTAATACGGCTAATTTTTGTCTTGTTTCAATAATGGCTTTTCTAGAGTTACCTAATTGAGTGTCAAATAATTCAGATTTTTGTCGTTGGTAACGACTCAGCACAAAAAATAATTGGGCTAATTGCTCACGTAGGGTTCGATTGGGACTTAAATGAGACCAAGTAATAGCAAATAAACCATACCAAAGTGCGCCTATCGCAAGTAGTAGCGGTTGTTCGAACCAATTGCTGTTTGCTTGATGACCAACCATGGTATAAATCGCAACCAGTATCGCACCAAATCCAATACGGCTGTAATGTGTACCTAAACTTGAAAGCATCATAAAAACAAAGCTTGATGAGCCTAAACCTAATGCAAATAAAATAGGGTAGGGAAGGAGTAACTCGACACTAGCTGATGCAATAAAAAAGCAGGCGATAACCGTGATGATAAATTTTTGTCTGTCCTTGGTGTTTTCATCCACTTCTACGATAGCACTTGCCATTACACCTAAGCATAACGCAGTTGATATTTGTAAATTAGATTGTTCAAAAAATGCAGGATGAAAATCAAATAGGGCAGGTATAAAAGTGCAAGACATGGCGATCAACACTCTAAACCCTAAATGAGTATTTGAGTCTGAGATTAATCGTCTTAACATTAAGGTAAAAGAATGCGTCATAGTTGGCTTCTTTGTTGAATTTATTAGAATCTGACTAAAAAATTGAGTATAAAGACATCGCAAATCAAGTGGTTGATCTTAATCTAAAAGTTTATAAGCAAAGTTATTAGTTTTTTGATGTTTGTTGTGACATCTCAAGTCAGTTTTGCGACAATAGCAAAGAATTCTATTAACTCAAAAGAGAAATGCTCGATGTCTGCACAAATCATTGATGGAAAAGCGATTGCTGCCGCTATAACCGATAAAGTAACAGAAGGTGTCAATTTAAGAAAAGAGAAAGGTTTACGTGTACCCGGACTCGCTGTTGTATTGGTTGGCGGAGACCCAGCGTCACAAATTTATGTGCAAAGTAAACGCCGTACTTGTGAAAAAGTGGGGTTTACTTCTAAAGCTTATGATTTACCAGAATCCACGACTCAAGCGGATTTATTAGCCTTGATTGATGAATTAAATGAAGATGCGACAATTGACGGTATATTAGTTCAATTTCCATTACCTGAAGGGCTTGATCAAACTTCTGTGATTGAGCGTATTAAACCAAGCAAAGACGTTGATGGCTTCCACCCATACAATGTAGGTCGTTTAGCACAACGTATTCCTTTATTAAGATCTTGTACACCTCGCGGTATGATCACTATGCTTGAGCATATTGGCGTTGATTTAAGAGGCAAGCATGCTGTGGTAGTTGGTGCTTCAAATATTGTTGGGCGACCAATGACATTAGAATTATTATTAGCAGGCTGTACAACCACTACTTGTCATCGATTTACTGAAGATTTGGAGTACCATGTTCGTCAAGCTGAGATATTAGTTGTGGCACGTGGTAAAGCGAATTTTATTCCGGGTGAATGGGTTAGAGAAGGTGCAGTGGTGCTTGATGTTGGTATTAACCGTCTAGATAACGGCACCATCACTGGTGATGTTGAATTTGAAGTTGCAAAAGAAAAAGCGTCTTGGATTTCACCTGTACCTGGTGGCGTTGGACCAATGACGGTGGCGACGTTGATTGAAAATACATTACTTGCTTGTAACGAATATCACTCTTAAGCTTTTAATTTTTTATTATTTAAAGTTTAAAAAAAAAGACTGCTTAAGCTAATGCCGTTCACTTAAGGTGAACGGCATATTTACTTTTCGCCACTGGATATCGATTTTTAGACGCTTTTAAACACCTCGGATAACTTCGCTCACGTTTTCCCTCCAACTTAAATTGTG
>NZ_SNUB01000040.1 GCF_004378355.1 Psychromonas algicola | reverse complement strand
GCTTCGAGTGAGTGGAAATCGTAATCTAAAGGCATAAAAAAATCCGATGTTGAGTGAACATCGGATTCTGATCCCATTCGGGTAAAAATCAACTAATTTTTCTTAACTGATCGGCATTAGAATTCTATTTCGTCTTTTCTATTGCTTTTAGTTTTGTATGATTTAAATCATTAAAAAGCGAAAGGACGAGTATTACCCTTCGCTTTTTTTATCCAAAGCGCGATACAATCATCACTATTGTATAAGCAAATATTCGAGGTAAATAATGTCTCAAGAAATTAAAAACACAACACAGGAAGCTGATGTTTGTGAAGCGTGTGGAACCATCGTAGAGTTAGGTAGTGTTATTGCTGAAGATGATACTGTGCTGGTATTACCATTTACTGGTCCTGATAAACCGAGTGTTGAAGCATTAGCGGATAAATATATTACAGCCGCTAAAAATCGTTTTGAAACGGTAGAAGTTAGCGTTGCCTTTGAAGAAGTGAATAATGCAATTGAAAGTAAAGTTTCTTTAAAGTTTGAATGCACTGCTGAAAAGCTTATTTTTGAAATGGGAATGAGCGCAATCTAAAGCAAAGTGGTGAGCATCCATTTATAAAGGAATAGCATTTGCTGTTCCTTTTCTTTTAAATCGGTCTTAAATGGCCATTATTTCGAATAATTCAGCACTTTTTTGACTACTATTAAAAACTTCATTTCTCGTTTTTCTGCTTAATCGTTATACTATCCAGCTATATTATTATTTATATCGTTATTGTTACGATTTTGACCCTATTGGAGCATACATTGCTAATTAAAGATTTACCCATTGATCAGCGTTTGATCACCTCAGTTTCTCATTTAGGTTTTACTGAAACAACACAAATTCAAGCACAAGCAGTTCCGATTGCTGTCTCTGGGAAAGATCTTCTTGCATCCTCTAAAACAGGCTCGGGTAAAACATTGGCTTACCTTTTACCTGCAATGCAACGTGTATTAAAAACGCGCGCATTAACGCGTCGTGATCCAAGAGTACTTATTTTGACTCCAACTCGAGAGTTAGCCAAACAAGTTTACGCTCAGTTGCGTTTATTGGTGTCTAATACCAGTATTAAATCTATTTTAGTATTAGGCGGTGAAAACTTTAACGACCAAGTTAAAGCAATTGATAAACATCCTCATTTTATTGTTGGTACACCTGGCCGTATCGTAGATCACCTTAAAAAAGGACTATTACATTTACCTGGTTTAGAATTGCTTATTTTAGATGAAGCGGATCGTATGCTTGATTTAGGTTTTGCTGAGCAATTAACAGCTATTAATGAAGCGGCTAACCATCGTTTACGTCAAACATTAATGTTCTCTGCAACATTGGGGCATGGTGAAGTAAACGAATTTGCAGGGCACTTACTTAAGTCACCTGTGCGTATTGCCGTTGGTGAAGAAAATCAACAGCATAGTGAAATCACACAGCGTTTTTACCTTGCTGATAATTTAAATCAAAAAGAAAAATTGCTATTTCACTTTTTGAAAGAAGAAAAGATTAATCAAGCGATTATCTTCACTGCAACTCGCGCTGATACCGAACGCTTAAGTGCGATTCTAGTTGAAAAAGGGATGTCTGCAGTTGCTTTGCATGGTGATTTAACGCAATCGAATCGTAATAAAATCATGGATTCATTTTCACGCGGTAAAGATAAAATCTTAGTCACGACTGATATTGCTTCTCGTGGTTTAGATTTGATCCACGTAAGTCATGTATTTAACTTCGATATTCCAAAACATACTGAAGAATATATTCATCGTATTGGCCGAACAGGCCGTGCTGGTGAGTTAGGTGATGCGATCTCTATTATTGGCCCTAAAGATTGGGATAACTTCAAAAAAGTTGAGAGCTTTGTTGCACAGTCGATCAACTTTGACAAAGTAGAAGGCATCAACCCTAAATTTAAAGGGTTAAAACCTGTTCAGAAGAAAGTGTTTAAAGCGAAGAAAACTGTCGAAGTGAAGAAAAAATCTGCACCTAAAAAAGCAAGAGTCAGCAGTAAAAAACAAGAACATGTTTTCCATGAATCAGTGGATGTTGGTGCTGCACCAATGCGTCGTAAAAAAAGAAGCATTGTGATTGATAATGACGAAGATTAACACTTAGCAATTCTGCCTAAAACGCCTCTACCAATATTATTTGCTAGGGGCGTTTTTGTTTGTGCTTCTTTTTCACCTCTTATCTTTATAGATAAAGCTACATATTCATAATAAAGGCAGTAATGATCTTTTCCCCACCTATTTCGTATACATGTATATAAATCATGGATTCATTGCTCCGTTAATAAAATTAAAGGTATTACTATGAGTATTAACAAGATTAAAAAATTGAATCTATTGCAGGTATTTGATTTGGTAACAACACATGGCCATAAGTCTAACGGTAGTTACGAATTATCTGGTATTCGCGCTTCACATGACTTTGATGGATATACTTGTTGGTTAGCCTATAAAGATTTAACTGTCACTTTATTGTTTCATGGCGCCGTTGATTTTGAATACCAAGAGCCCGAGTCATTAGATATCTTTTTCAAAAAAATAAGTAACTTATTAGATAAAAAAGCAGAGTTATAAATAAGTCTATTTATTAACGCAAACCTGAAACCGTTAAGCTAATAAGATCATGAATAAGGAAGCGGAGTGGAAGCATTTCTTTTATTACTAAAACAATATGGCATGGTTGTTTATCTTATTTTATTTGCTTATTGCACACTTAAAAGTGGTTCGCTGGCTATGCTGCCTATAGTGGTGCGTTAGATCTTTATTTAGTCGCCTTGGTAACTTTTGCTGGAGGTTATTTAGGGGACGAATTACGTTTCTATTTAGCAAGAAAGTATGGTGAAAGTTGGTTAAATAAAGCGACTAAATTTGGCCGCTTATTCAGAAAAGCTCGTGCTTTGGCTGAACGTTACGGCATTGTTTATATCTTTATTTATCGTATCCAAAAGGTTTACGTACTATCGGTGCTTTTCCTATTGGTTTAACAAGTATGAAATGGAGAACCTTTACTCTATTAAATGCATGCTCTGCTTTATTATGGGTGGTTGTTTTAGTGGGGAGTGGGTATGTTTTTGGTGCAAGTTTCGACGCTTTTGGTATGAGTAATCTCACTGCAATTAGCGTATTAATGCTGTGTCTATTTTTCATTAGCTTTTACCCATTATGGCGAAGCGAAAAAGAATCGGCTAAACAGACTTTTAATGAAAAGTAACAATAAAGGATTGATGATATGAGTAAGTCAGCAAAAAATACAATTGATCAATCTGAAGTGGCAAAATTTGAAGCTATGGCCAGTGAGTGGTGGAATAAAAAAGGTAAATTCAAGCCTTTGCATATGCTTAATCCAACACGCCTTAGTTATATTATTGAACAAATTACTGATACTTTTCAGCGAGACACAACCAATCTACAACCTTTAAAAGGCTTACGTCTCCTTGATATTGGTTGTGGTGGCGGTTTATTAAGTGAACCTATGACACGACTCGGCGCAAAAGTTGTTGGGGCTGATGCCGCTGTTGGCAATATTTCCGTTGCTCGACTACATGCAAGGCAGTCTGGGCTAGATATTGATTATCGCCACACTACAGCGGAAACCTTGGTTGAACAAGGTGAGCTTTTTGATGTTATTTTAAATATGGAAGTGATCGAGCATGTGGCGGATCCTCAAACATTAATTGATAGTTGTGAGGCGTTATTAAAGCCGGGTGGTTTGATGATTTGTTCGACTATTAATCGCAATTCAAAAAGTTATCTGTTTGCCATCATCGGCGCTGAAAGAGTGATGCGTTGGTTACCTGTGGGAACACATGTTTGGCAAAAATTTATAAAACCCGATGAACTTACTCAAATAATCAAAAATTCAGGTTTAGAGAATAAAGATAAAAA
The DNA here is from genome assembly GCF_004378355.1 of Psychromonas algicola. Classification (GTDB taxonomy): domain Bacteria; phylum Pseudomonadota; class Gammaproteobacteria; order Enterobacterales; family Psychromonadaceae; genus Psychromonas. The sequence goes on along the minus strand of NZ_SNUB01000040.1, from coordinate 21,853 downwards.
AGGGTTTTGTTTTAACCCTTTAATGTGGAAGTGGTCTGTTTCTTCTGAGGACCTTTCCGTTAATTACGTGGTCGCTAGTACAAAAAAGGCGGTTGTTTTAGAATGAAAGTCCTAGCTTGATTATCGTTTATCATCACGGTTCATGGTAAATTAGCTTATTCAATGATCCTAATTTATTCATAATTGTTTAGTTTATATTAACTCGCTCAAAAGGAGCTTTGTGTGTCACGTTTTTCAGGTATTACAGATAACCCTCACGAAGGACGTTTTCATCAGAAAACGGGGATTTTATTAACTAACTTAGGTAGCCCTGACGCACCAACAACAAAGTCTGTGCGCATTTACCTGAGTGAGTTTTTATCTGATAGACGTATTGTTGAAATACCTCGTTTAATTTGGATGATCATCTTACATGGTATAATTTTAAGATTACGTCCTAAACGTTCTGCTAAATTATATAAAAGCATTTGGACCGAGCAAGGCTCTCCGCTAACTCATATTACTCGATTGCAGCGTGACAAATTAAGCGAAGCGTTAAAGCTGCAAGGTTATGACAAAACAGAAGTAGTGATGGCGATGCGCTACGGTAATCCTTCTATTGAAGCTGGGTTAGAAGCATTACGTGAGAAAGGCTTTACTCGTATCGTAGTGTTACCGCTATACCCACAATATTCTAGCCCAACAACAGGCTCTACCTTTGATGCCGTTGCCAAAGTATTAAGTAAATGGCGTTGGGTGCCTGAATTACATTTTATAAATGGTTACCATAAAAATGAAACTTATATAGAAGCACTAGCGAACAGTGTAAGTGAAGACTTACAAAATAATGGTGAGCCACAAAAAATAGTGTTCTCATACCATGGTATGCCTAAACAATTTTTAGATAATGGCGATCCGTATCATTGCTTGTGTTTACAAACAACACGTTTAGTCGTTGAAAAATTGGGCTTAGATAAAGATAAAGTGATTTCAACTTTTCAAAGCCGTTTCGGCAAAGCTGAATGGTTAAAACCTTATACCGACGAAACACTGAAAGGTTTCCCTGAGCAAGGTATTAAAGATATCGCTATTATCAGCCCAGCTTTTAGTGCGGATTGCTTAGAAACACTAGAAGAGATTGAAGGTGAAAACAGGGAGATATTCGAGCAAGCGGGGGGAGAGAAGTACCGTTATATCGCAGCGCTTAATGAGCGAGATGATCATATTAATGCGTTAGTTGAAGTGTTGAAGCCTAATTTAAGTTAAATATTGTGCTATTCAAAAATGATAAAAAATCCTCGATGGATAAGTGTTCATCGAGGATTTTTTATTTGTGTGATTTATCTAAACTCAAAGGTTTATTCAGTTAGGCTAGCTACTTCTTGATAAGCTTTAGTTCCCCATAATGGAACCGTTGAAAGGCTATGTTTAAAACTACCTGTTATTTCCTTGGTTGAATATGAAATATACATAAGCGTTTGATTGTCGGCATCGTAAACACGTCTAATTTTCATTGTTTTAAAGAAGATGCTTTTTGATTTCTCAAATACAACTTCGCCAGATTTACTTTTATCAATCTGCGCAATCATACTCGGAGTGATTTCACCTGTTTGTCTACATGCAATAGAACTATCACTAGGGTCAGAAAAACTAAGGTCAGCTTCAATAGAAGCAACATGACAAGTTACACCTGTGACAATAGGATCTTTTAAAATATTTAATTTGATATCTTGCGTGGTAAATAAACCTAAGCTGATATCTCCCACTTCATCTTCTGAAAAATTCTTAAGTACAAATATGCTGATCACAAAGATAAGTATAAAAATACCTATCCATTTTATTTTTTTTAACATTTTTAATTCCTATTTTTTGAAGTCCCAAGAAAGGTTGGAAACTAATTGGCATTGGTCGCATTTAAAATCGAATATATCAAATAGTGGTTGTGCTAATCGCCATTCTCCTCCACAACTTGGACAAGGACGGTTTTGTTCTTCTTGCAATGATTTACCAGCAACGCGATACAAATAATAATAAGTAGGGACCTTGGTGATAAACTGAATGCGTTTACATAAATTACTGCCACGGTGGAAAAACTTACTGGTTACATCGCCTAATTCCTTAAGCGCGGCACTAGAAACGGCTGAGCCGTTCATTTGTAATTCATCTAAGTTTACCCATTCTTCTTGCCATTTTATTGCGCTCTTACGATCGCCATTGCTAATTTCTTCCGGTGTGCGATAAAGCGGAATAGGCGCTAATGTTTCGCCACAACGAATGGGTGAGCAAGTGTCTAAAAAAGTGGTATAAAGAATTTGCCAGCTTGGAGTGAAATTGGTCGCACATTGTTGAGAATTAAGGTCTTCTGCAATGGTTTTAATTTTAGGTGCCAATAAGCCTGCTTCAGTTAAACCATTTAAAGCGTGTGTTACTTGTGGGCTATTAAAACGATTACTTAAGCTATGCTCTTCTGGACAAACTAATCGGGTCGTAAAAATAGCGCCTTGCATAGCGATAGGGAACTCCCGCCCTAATATTTGGCCATTATAACGCAGCATATCCAGATAATTGTTAATAGCACGTTCAACGCTCGCATATTGCGTATCTTGATAACATTCAAAGCTTAATTCTTTTATAAACACTTTTATTCTTCTGCTGTAATTTTAATTTGTGACTGTAAGATTTTGATCTGAGATTTTAGATTGTTGATTTCATCTTTTAATGGCGCAATCGCCTGTTCAATTTTATTTGTAATCAAACTATCAATGCTGTTTTCATTTTTATCTCGTACCGCGCCTGTTAATGAAGGTTCAGTAGGAACTTCAATCTGCTTGTTGGGATCGGCTTGCCATAGTTTTAAACCTTGAATAATCGCAGGCAATGGGGTGTTTTTTGGTAAGCGAGCTTTAATGCTAGCTGTATTGGGGGTTTTACCTTCTTTCGCTAATTGCTGTGCGACTAATATAATACGATCCATAAACTGACCTTTTAAAAAGAATCTTGATCATCAACAAGACGATAAGCAGGTAATTGAAAGCGCGGTTTAACTAATCCATTTAAGAATAAAGTGCCTTGATAATGATTAGTTCCATCGCTACTAAATTCAAATACAAAGCTCGACTGTAAAAAATCTGGGCCAAGTTTAAAGTTAAAGCGAGATCGGGCAACAGACAATACTTGTAACTCTAAGTTTTTACAGTGTTGTTCTATCATTGATTTAGCCAGTTCAGATTGTTGGCGTAATTTCCAAAGCGTTGTGCCAAGTAGCACCATGCCAAGAATAAAAAACAAATCCCACATTATCATGTTAACTTTTCCTTAAGTATTTTCTTTGAGCCCTGAAAATAGTAACCCAATAGCTTCTGAAAGAGCTGGCGAACGAGCCGTTAAGCGTAATTGTTTTAATACTTTATCTCTTAATGCTGGGATTGCTACTAAATCAGCAAAGAGTTGTGGAAATAAAGTTAAATGATTATTAGCCAGCGCTTCAAAATAACGATTAAGTAATGTTTCATCTTCTAATTGTGTCCAACAACGACCTGCAACAGCAACATACCAGTCTGCATTTTTTGCTAAGTTAGAAGCAAGTTGTTCGGATAATAATTGCTTTGTGATCCCTTGTGCATTGGCGCTTGAAATAGATCTCAATAATAATGTCGCTGTTACCTCTTGGCCTAGTTGAAGACGCTTAGTCGCTTGTTGAGCAATTTTTTCTGCTAACGCAGTCCCTATGTCTGATTGGTTTTCAAGACACAAAGCCAAGGTCTGTAAAGGTTGCTCTGGTAAATAGTCTAGCGCATCAATAATTTTTTGTTGGTTATTATCATGGTTCAAGCGAGCAGCTAAATCTGCAAAACCTTGAAACCCTAATGTTTGCCATTCGTCCCAGTCATCTGAACTAGAAAAGTATGTTTGAATGTCTGGATAAAAAGATGAAGGAGGACGAATAAAACTACTGTTAATGTCGGCGTTAAAAATAGCTAACTTTTCTGTACTTGGTTTAAATACAAAAGGATTGCTTGCTAATCTTTCTTGTAATTTATCGCTGACTTCACCGGTTAAGTCTTCACCCATCGCTTCAACTACCATTCGAATAAAGCTAGTTTGCGCGGTTATTTTCATTAAACCTTGTTCATCTAAAGGCATTTTTAGAAACCAAACAAAATGTTCTTTTTGCGTGGCTACTTGCCAGAATGTTAAAGCAATATAAGCATGTTGTTGGATAGGAAAGGGATAAGCTGCTTGGTTACTTGCGATCCTTTGAAATTCGCTATTATTAATTTTTTGAACAAGTCGTCCTAAATCGTATACGCGATATTGACATTGGGCTTGCTCTAGAAAATCGGTCAGGGTATTCATGTTCATGAAAGAATATCTTAGTCGTTAATGGTGTGGCGATTATATACGTGTTCCTCGGTGCGACCAAGGAACCACAAAAAATCAATTAAAATACGTGCTATCGGTGGGATTATTCAAGTTGATGAAGTTAACTTACTTTTTTAGTTTTCTCAGATTGGCAGTTCCAGCATAAATCAAATGCGGCTGGATTTTCTTCAGAACATTGTTGGCAAACCCAATCAGATTTATTAACGCTATTTTGCGATAAGCTAACAATTTCTAAAGCTCGAGGTAAGTCTTCGTCATCAAAAATCCATAATTCTGGCCAAGAATCAAAAACTGAAACTTCTCCCATTGCACCCTGTGAGAATTCGTTTTTAATAAAAGTATTAATACCTTCCGCCTCAATTAGGTTTTTTGTATTGTTTACTAAAAACGAACTTTCATTGCTATAAACCATTTTCATTATTAAATACTCAGAATTCATTGTTAATTGTATAAAAAAATAGGTTAAATTAATAACCTGAGTCGCCTCTTATTTTCTGCATTGTTAGCCAATGTGATGTCATGTTAACAACATAAAATTAAACTTTGATTAACAATACCAAGGTAACGATGAGGAAAAGTCGTTAACCATTAAGACAATATCAAATCTAATTACTTAATCAATAAGTTAACTAACTATTTTTTAATATAAATTCATTATTTTAAAAAGAATTGAAGGTGATGTGTAGCAGTCTTTTTTTACCGTTTGTTAAATGACTGTTAATTAAGCAGTTAGTTCAATTAGTAAAATTAACTGCGTCTTTAGGGGACTTTAATAAAGCGATAAACTTTACCAATCAAGGAAGTGAAGTATAATTGCAAGCACACATATTATATTTAAAAGGGTTTTACATGGAAAAATTAATCTCGGTTAATGCTGTATTTGCAAGAATGACTGCAGGAGTAGTGGGGGCATTGTTATTAAGCACTAGTGCTTTTGCTGCGGATCCTGTTGCACCGTCGACTAAGTTTGATTTATTAGGTTGGACGTTAAGTGTACCGGTTGATGAAGATGGCAATGGAAAAGCTGATCAAATTAAAGAAAAACAATTAAACTCTGGCTATGTTTCTGCTGAATTCTTTTACTTAAATGAAGATGATGGAATTGTGTTTAAAGCTCCAATTGTTGGTGCAAAAACATCAAAAAACACTTCTTATACTCGCTCTGAGTTACGTGGCATGATACGTCGTGGCGATACAAGTCATAGCACAAAAGGTGTAACTGGCAATAACTGGGTATTCTCTACTGCGCCTGCTGCAGATAAAGCCGCTGCAGGTGGTGTTGATGGCACCATGGATGCGACACTTGCTGTTAATCACGTAACAACCACTGGTAAAGATTACCAAGTTGGTCGTGTTGTTATTGGTCAAATTCATGCAAATCATAACGAACCTGTTCGTATTTATTACCGTAAACTTCCTGGAAATAGCAAAGGCTCAATTTACTATGCTCATGAGCCAGTTAAAAACAAAGAAGTTTGGGTGGAAATGATTGGTAGTAAAAGCAATAGCGCTAGTGATCCTTCTGACGGTATCGCGTTAAATGAAAAATTTAGTTACCGCATTAATGTTGAAGGTAATACATTAACAGTTTCTATTATGCGTCCGGGCAAACCAGATGTCGTTCGCTCTACAGATATGAGTAAAAGTGGTTATGATCAAGGTGGTAAGTACATGTACTTCAAAGCAGGCGTTTATAACCAAAATAAATCAGGTAAAGCCGATGACTATGTACAAGCGACTTTTTATGATTTAGCGGTAAGCTACAATAAATAGTTCATTAACAAATTGTAACCAATTGTAACGCTGTAGTTAGCGACCTATTTGTTATAACTTCCTTGAAGCCCCATGGCATAAGAGTTGGGGCTTTTTTTTGCCTTTTTTTTAATGTTTTCAACCCTCAGTTTTATTCATTAGCCTTTTTGCCGTCTATACTTCTATTTTCAATTAAGTAATCTATACGCATGAGTTTTATAGGCTTTATTCACATGCGCTCAACGAGCGTTTATCAATTGATTTTATATTATGTAAATTTCGGTTATCAATACGCTTTTTATTCTTCGGAATAACCTTTTGCATATGATAATTTAGGTGCTTTATGAAAAAATAATCGCTGTGTCAAGGTTAACTAATTCACAGTAATATAGTGTTTCTCATTTCGTTAAAACCTCGTTATACGACAATAAAGAAACTTATATTTATAATGCAGCGATTCGTGCTAGTAAAATACAACAAACGGTAGGTGGAATAGGGATTGTTTTTGAGAGTGAACCTGAATTTTTAGCCATATTGAATGACACCTTACCGAAAAATGAACAAGGTAAGGTACAAGAAGGATGTTTTGCTTTGTTTGTTGAGCGTACGGGAAAAATTATAGCGTCTACAGAGTTATCGTCATATTGTACAGGGCAAACATTAATCCTTGAACCTCACTTTTTTGAAATTGAAGCAGGTAAAAAATACGCTCAAAATTACACATTTGAACTAGTTAACCTCAATTCTGAATAAGCAAATCTATACAGCACCGTTATTTTCACGCATTTCAGCGTTAAATCATCTCCCAATAGCCAGCTATTGCTTCGATAATTTGCCTTGAACTACACAAAACTAACAGTACTGTATCGTATAAGCTTTTAACGTTTTGATATTAAAAGAATTTACGATTCCATTATCCAGAACTGAGGTTAGTCAATTATATCTTAGGCGTGGCTGCATCATCGGGATATCGAGAATATAAAACCACGAAAGATTATGAGAACGATGTTCTCGCGTTTGTGTTTATCCCTGTTTAAAGTTGTCATTATAAACGGTCATTAATTGCGAAATAGACCGTTTAGCCGTTACTTGTTGCTGCTACTTTTAAACCGAAAGCAATTAATACACTGCCAATGACTCTTTCAATACTTACTCTATATTGGTTAAACATTTTTAATAAAGGTGGGTGAGTCATAAAAATTGCAACAGCACTAAACCATATTAAATGAGCGAGCGAAATAATGGCTCCGTAGAGGATTTGTAAAAGAAGAGGTGTTTCTGGGTTAACAACCTGTGTGAAAATACTGAGAAAGAATATGGTTGTTTTAGGGTTTAATGCATTGGTGATAATACCTGCTTTAAATGCTGTAAAATTAGAAAGCGATTGTTTTGCTCCATCGTCATTGATTTCAATCTCTTTTTTAGATTGAAATGTTTTCCAACCCATATAAATTAGATAAGCAGCGCCTAAATATTTAATAATAGAAAATAGAAAAACCGAGTTAGAAATAATCACTGCTAAGCCAGCAATAGAGTAAGCAACATGTATCCAAATCGCTAAACTAATTCCTAAGGCTGAATATAAGCCTGCTTTTCGATTATGAAAAATACTGTTTTTCGTCACCATTACAAAATCAGCTCCAGGACTAATTGACATAAAAAAAGCAATCACAGTCACTGATATTATTTCAGGTAAATAAGCTATTAAATTTATTTCCATGTGTACCTCTGGTTTTTACTGGGATTCTAATGAAATAATGCTCTTATCAAATTCTATTATAAATAACTTCAATCAAGATCGCATCTAAAAAAATGGGGGTGATATTGAGCTTATTTTTTTACTTCTGTTTATATTAAATTTTTTGTGTGGCATTTTTTAATATTTGTTTATTCTAGTTGTTTGTTTATTTGTGACTCATAACTGTTATTTTTTTAAAATCCATTAGCTGAAAGTATCCTTATCGTCTAACCTTTTAATTGTTAAGTAGTATTTTTTATAAATAATGATGTGGTTTTGGCCACATAGCGGAGTTTTTATATGTTACGTTCCTTAAAAGTTCAAATATACCTTTTGGTTTTTATTCCTTTTATTGTTATTGCTGGAATTGGTCTATATAGCCAAATCAACAGTACGGGAGAATTAAAAGTTAAAGTGGGGGATGTCACTCGAGTTAATACCTTAGAAATCGAGAAAAAACGTTTAGTGAGTATTATGGATAGTGCCAACTCAATTATTCAGCCTTATGTGGCTAAGCCTGGAACAAGTGGTTTAAATGATGCGTTAGCATTATTAAACACACTCCGTTACGACGGTGGTACAGGTTATATATTTACCTATGACCTTAAAGGGATACGTTTGCAAAGTGGCTCAAATAAAGGCATCGGTAAAAATTTTTGGGAAAGTAAAGATAAAAAAGGTAATTTTATTGTTCAGAATATTATTGCCGCAGGTAAAAAGGGAGCTGGGTTTACGACTTACTATTTCATTAAACCTGGTGATGAAGAGCCTTCGCCAAAATATTCATATTCTATTTTAGTACCAAAATGGAATATCATTATTTCAACTGGTTTTTATATCGATGATGTAGATAAAGCGCTTGAGTCTATTGATATGGAAGTCGTCAAGGTCGTTGATAGTGCGGTTTCTGGATCTATTATGTTGTTTATTATTGCATTCATTATCGTTGCTTTTGTTGTATTTATAGCAATTAATCGTTTATACCGTCCGTTAAACGATTTAAGCGCTTCGGTTAAGGGCTTGGCTTCGGGAGAAGGTGACTTAACTGCGCAATTACCTTCGAGCCATATCTCATTACTTAACCAAATTGCCACTGACTTTAATGCTTTTATCAGCTCCATGGCTACAGATATACGTGGTTTGAAAACGACAAGTGGCGAGTTAAACCATATTGCTGAGTTATCTAATGAACAGCAGGCTCGCTTAGAAACATTATCTAACGATCAAAAACATCAAACCGTTCAAGTTGCAACGGCGATTGATGAGATGTCCTCATCATCAAATGAAATAGCCAATACCGCCGAGCAAACGCGTGAATCAGCAAGTGCGGTAGAAAAAGAAATGCAAGATGTACTGAAACAAGTACAAGTATCAAATGAACAAATTGAAAGTTTAAATAACCTCATGTCTGGAGTAGAGAGCTCGATAACAGAATTAGGTGACAATGTTAATTTGATAAGCTCAGTATTAAGCGTCATTGAAGGTTTGTCAGAACAAACTAACTTACTGGCGTTGAATGCCGCCATTGAAGCTGCACGAGCAGGTGAGCAAGGTCGAGGTTTTGCAGTAGTAGCCGATGAAGTTCGTAGCCTTGCAAAACGCAGCCAAGATAGTACGATTGAAATTAAAGAAATCTTAGAGAAACTGCAATCGAGTGCAGAAAGAACGGTGCAAGATATGTCTCGTTCAGACCAGCAGCGTGCAGTAGTAACAGAAGCAATGGGACGTATTCGTGAAATTGTGAGTAATAGTAACGATGCCATCCAGCAGCTATCTGAAATGAATGTTCAAGTCTCTACAGCAGCAAGTGAACAATCAACGGTATCTGCTGAAATTGCTGAGCGTATTAACGGCATCGCATCGTTGGCTGATGATATTGGTAATAGCTCAACGGAAGCAAGAGAGCAGTTTGTCAGTCTTGAGAAACAATCTAAATTGATTGCAGATATGACAGATAAATTTACTGTGTAGTTGTCATAAAGTCATTTAATTGGATAGTAAAGCGGGTGGTTTAATCACCCGTTTTTTTATTTTAGTATTTTTTGCGATATTAATAGAGCGGCCTTTTTAAAAAAACACTGCCACTTATAATTCTTTGTCGTAATAAAACCAAGCGGCAATGGCCAAAAATATGTCTATCAACATAAAGAATGCAATGGTAATAAAAAATCCCAAATAACTATCCGTTAGGAAAAATGCAAAAATACAACTAATTCCAAGCATCCAAGGGAAACGATGCCGTAAATAAGTTTCACCTTTAAAGCGCTGGTGGCGGTAAAGTAGTAAACCCAAAAATTTATGCATTGTTATTAATCATTCTCCAAATGAGCTAATTTTAATACAGTCGCAGGTGAGGCTCTGAAAGAAGGGCTGTTCGCATTAGCCTCTATCATATGTGTTGTTTTCTCATGTAAATCTAGGTGCCTTTGAGATTCCCAGCATTCAATTAAAACAAATTTTACATCACTGCCTGCTACTCGGCTTAATTCATATTGTAAACAACCTTCCTCTTCGAGTACGAGTGGTCTGATTTTATCGTAAAGATCTATTTGCTGTTGTGCTTGATCTGGTTTCACTTCAATAAGAACAACTAACTTCACACCATTACCAATCTCAATACTTATTTCATTATTCATTCATAGTGCTCCATTAATTAATATCATTATTGTTTTATTAAAAAGATGAGTTAATAAATCAATTTAAAGGCTTTTATTGAGTAAGTAAAACAAATCGCTAAATGAGTGGGGTGATATTTAAAATGAATATCATCTTTTGAACTGAATGTTGCAGCAATTATTGTTATATTAACCCCTTAAATATCTTATTTGATATTATTAATCTTCACAAAATAGATAGAGCAGCATGACGCAACCAACCACAGAACTAAATGAACCAAATATTGATGGATTTGATCACCTGGATAATCTCGACAACTTAGAAGGCATGCTTGCCACTGTTGCTGAGCAACAAGATATTGTTGTTGAAAGTAGTACGCCTGAATTAACGATTTTATACCAAGATGACTACGTGGTTGCTATCGATAAACCCTCTGGATTATTAGTGCATCGTAGTTGGTTAGATACCAATGCCACTGAGTTTGCCGTGCAAAAATTACGCGATCAAATTGGGCAACACGTTTATCCAGTACATCGTTTAGATAGACCCACTTCAGGTGTTTTACTCTTTGTTTTAGATAAAGACAGCGCACGCCATTTAATGCAGCAGTTTATCGACCATACTACTGAAAAACGTTATCTTGCTGTAGTAAGGGGACATATTGACCAAGGGATTTTGGATTATCCTTTAAAGTATCAATACGACAAAATTGCAGATAAAAAAGCCGATCAAATTAAACCTGCACAGGATGCAATAACCGAATATCGTTGTCTAGCAAAAACCGAAGTGCCGATAGCCGTCGGGCCCTATCAAGCTTCTCGTTATTCATTAGTGGAGTTGGTACCTAAAACAGGTCGTAAACATCAACTACGTCGTCATATGAAGCATTTACGCCATCCTATTGTGGGTGATACTTCTCATGGTGATGGCAAACACAATACAATGTTTAGAGAACACTTTGCTATTCATCGTTTATTGTTACATGCTGAGTACCTAAGCTTTATCCATCCAAAAACTGAGCAAAGAATCGAAGTCCACGCCCCATTAAGCGGTGACTTTTTACGTGTTTTGTCGGATATACAATTGTCTGATATAGAGGCACAAAATAATAACTCACTTCAAAAGTAGAGAATAATTATGTTTAGCACTTTTAATAAAGTTTTATTAGGTTTAGTTTTGATTATAGCGGTGGCATATTTTTTACAAAGCCGCGCTAATTCGCCTGAAGCTTGTGCCAATATTGAAGGTCTGTGGGATGCTTCTGAGCAAGTTTGTAAAACACCGACGGATAAAGTGGTTTTTCAATCTTTATCAAAACCTAATCCCGTGTCGATTATTTCTCCTGAAACACAAATGGCAGTGGTATTAAACAAAGCAGAGCAAGTGGATGACACCATTTATTTTCGTGGTCAAAATGCAATGCTAGCTAAAGGTGATAAAGAGGCAGGAATACAGGGCGAGATCATCTATCTCAACATGTCCCAATTCACCTTGTTGGATGATAATTTTAAAGGCTTAACTTATTTCGCCGCACCCTATATCGTCAATACTAAAAATAACGAGATTAATGCATACGCTGGACTTTTTTCCTATGACTTTAAGACTGACCAAGCGACCCATTTAAGCTCTGCATTTTTAGGGAATGATATTCGTGAAACTGAACTGACTTTAATACAAAAAAGTGTGGTGAAACAAAACGTATTTGTACAAGAAGGATTAATTAAGTTCACCTTTAAAAGCCATGGTAGCAATCAAACCCGCACCGACTATCCTAATCAAGCTAATGAAGTGTTATTGCAATTAGTGGCTTTAGATCCAAACAATAATAGCAAGGCATCATTTAGAAGTATTATGCGAATGCATCCAAGCTGGGACGTTAATCATGATGGCATTAATGATTGTGAAGAAACTGCTAGTTGCGATCCAAGCTTCGATTACTCTCAACCCAAAGCCAATTAATCAATGCTAAGCGGAAATCATGAATACAGCACTCGCCATACTCGCTGATACTTATACTCCGCTATTAGCTATCCTTTGCGGCTTCGTTCTGAAGCCTCTATTTACCTTAAAGCGACTATTTTCCTTTATCGTTGCTTTTTCATACGTCATCTTGTTTGCATTTATTGAAATATATTTTGGCTGGTGGCTGGCTATGGATGCAAATTTCAGCTCCCATACAGCCATTGTGATGGTGATGATCTTTGCTCTGTTACAGACTCAACTCAATATTGGAATACTCGCCTTAGCGAGTGTTTTCGCCTATGGCTACCTGATGACAGTGCTAGATTATCATTCTTGGTTTGATATTTTAACGACCATGCTAGTTTGCCTACCTTGTTGGTTGTTTTTTGCTTATTTAAATAAAAATAAATAATTATTTATTTTCTTTTTCACCTCGTTTTACTTCTCTTTTATTGCATTTTTGAACGTAATTCTAGTTCATTAAACTCATTGTTAAAATAAGTGTCTCCATTTGAAGACTATTTAAGTTATTGATTTTTAATGGTTATGAGATTGCTGCTTGATAGTTGTCTGTATATTGCGACATTTGCTTGAGTGAAATACGCTTTAAAAACCGTTTTTTATCTTTAAGTTGTTGAATTTGTTGGCTATTAATTTTCTGGCACACTTATCGCAATACTAGGCTTGTCGTTATCGAAATAACGTATTTTCTAAATCATTTAAATTAAATATTAAAACGGAGTTCTACCATGAAAAAATCACTTATTATCGCATCTGTATTCGCTGCTACTGCATTCACAGCTTCAATCTTTGTTTCAGCTGAAGAAGGTGAATCAACAGAAAAAGCGCTAACAACTGATAATGTTGTTGTATTAGAAGAAGCAGCGGTAGAAACAGCAGCGATTGAAGGTATCCTTCCAGAAGCAATCGAAGCAAGCTTCCAATCAATGGATGCAAACCAAGATGGCGTTATCAGCATTGAAGAAGCTGAAATGAATGATATGTTATTAGATGCATTCATCGAGCTTGATCTAGATAAAACAGCTGATTTATCTAAAGAAGAATACAGCAAATTTGCTGCACTAACTAAATAGTTAGTTAAGTAAAATTGTATACTTGGTTCGGATTAAGCTGTTTTGTGATCGTTTGTTATTAAGCTTAAAAACAGTGGCTCGATAAAATTTCACCCGGTTTTATTGAGCAATCTGAACCAAGTAGACATTTGCTAGGCAATAAATAAAAACATAGCCCGAGCAATTAACACAACTAGCAATACATCATAATTTTTTGCACAATGAGATCATTCCTATAAACCTTCGGGTTTTGTTTCGCAATGAGATAACACATTTATAATGTATGTACCCCTTAGACGTATCCCACTAAAGTACTTAGTACTTGTCGGTTTTTTAATTTCTCTTATTCCACTCGGCATTTTTGTTTGGCAAAGTACGGCTATCCAAAAAAACGTAAACTTGTCATGGCAAAAGCTAACAGATCATTCCATTGAATCTGTGCGTATCGCCGTTGAACTTGAAAGCATCCTCGTTGAAATTGAACGCTCAACAAAGCAGTCACTGATATTACAAAGTAAAGCGATCACCTTATTAGCGAACGATAATATTCGCCGTTATCAAGATAAAATTGCACAATTCGCCGCTATTTCCCCAGTGCAACTAAATCAACTCTCAGAGCAGCAAAAACACAATATTGAAAAATTAAAACAAGCCTATGCAGGCATTAATGAATCAACACTAAATAAATTATTACAATCGCTCAGCGCGAATCAATCTGTCATTATGGGTGAGCTCTGGAAATCTATTGATGCCGCGAAAGAAAAGCAAATAGCATTAGGCCAAAGTAAACAAAAGCAAGTGATGGTTGCCTTATTGTGGGTTTCCTTTCTAACGTTTTTGTTATTGATTGTATTAAGCTCACAAGTCACTACGCCAGTGAATTTCCTTAAAAATAAAATCAGTCAATTAGGTAAAGAAAAAGTCGATCTGGTTGATCAAGAGTCAACGAGCCAAGCGTTAATCGTAAAGGATGTTATTTTTAACGGGCCCAAAGAATTGCTGGCAATTAATGTGCAACTTGATCGTTTGGCGGCACGTTTAACTAAGTTAGAAATGTTACGTCAGTCTTTCTTGCGTCATGCTTCCCATGAATTTAAAACACCTTTAGCCAGCATTATGGAAAGCTGTGCCATTTTAAAAGATGAAATTTCAGGCCCACTAACTAACACGCAAACCGAAGTGGTTGGTATTTTGGAAGATTGCACGCAAAACCTTAAACATTTAACAGAACAGCTGCTGGACTATAACTATCTTTTACAGCGCTCTAACCCAAGTATTTCAGCGCAGAATATAAAGCAACTTATAAATCAGTCCCGCTCTCGTTATGAACAGTTTTTTCTTAAACGAAAACAAAGCGTTGAAATTGAATGTCAGCTAACCACATTACACACTGATGCAAAATTATTTACCCGAATTATCGATAACCTGTTAAGTAATGCGCAAGCCTATGGTTTTGAACAAGGTCGCGTTTTAGTCACGCTTGCTGAAGAAGCGAATACAGTTCAACTGGTTGTTGCGAACACCGGACCCAAAGTACCAGAAGATCAACAAAGCAATATTTTAGAACCTTTCGGCCGCAGTGATGTCCCAAGGTATGATTCATTGCCAGGAACGGGTCTTGGACTTTCAATCGTAAGAGATTGCGTTCACCTACTGGATGGAACGGTAGAATTTGTTGTTATTCCTGATTTTGATTTTGCGATTAAAATTATTTTACCGCTACCTAATACCAAGGTTTAGTTAAAGGCTTCTTGTGAGAATATTATTTTTTGTTTTATCGGCTTTTCTTTTATCTGCTTGCAGCCAGCAAGGGTTTACCTCTGTCTTTAATAGCTTAACGGGTAATTTTTCTGAATCTTCATTAAAAGATGAATGTGAGGTATTTCCCTATGATAATTCTGATAGTGCTTGTAATTTATATGGCTGGCAAACCTTTGCTTATCAATCTTTAGCACATACTAAAGCAGAGCATCAACAGGCATTAACGGCATTAGGTGAGTTGAATGGCGATACTTATAAACGTCTTATCTTATTAAGTCAGCATCACGAAACCGTTAACGTGCGATTAAAAGCGACGGATACGCTATTTGCCATTGCCAAGGCGAATGACAATAGCTTCGGCCATTTCTTTTATATTCTAGCAACGCATAATAAACAGGATCTTGTTAATAAAAAGAATGCGATCTATTTGAACGCTAAGTTAAAAAAACAAACCCAAACCAGTGCCAAATTAAAAGCAGAGTTAATCAGTGCCCAAGCTAAGATTGAAGCCATTATGGATATTGAGAAAACCCTCAATACTAATTAGGAATCTATAAATAAGCCCTATGAAAATATCACCATCGCTAGAGCAAACTGCCATCGCTGAACCTATCTTAATTGTTGATGATGATGCGAGTTTATTAAAATTACTCAGCATTCGCTTAAAGAGCGAAGGTTATGATGTAACAACGGCGACTGATGTGGATACTGCTATTCATTTGATCACCGATCGTAAATTTTCAGTGCTATTAAGCGACTTACGCATGCCGGGGAAAGATGGATTATATCTGCTTGATTACGTTACATTAAATCAACCTTCTTTACCTGTTATTCTGATTACTGCTCACGGCTCTATTGATGAAGCTGTTGTCGCAACAGAAAAGGGCGCTTTAGGTTTTATTACCAAACCCATTGACCATGGCAAACTAAGGGAAGCACTCGCTAATGCGATTGCACAATCTTCCTCGCATGTTTCAACGAGTTGGTCTCAGGATATTATTTTCAAAAGTTCAGTGATGCAAAAGCTAATTGACCAAGCTGGTTTAATTGCACGCCGTGACGTCAGCATTTTGATCACAGGGGCAAGTGGAACCGGTAAAGAGGTATTAGCCAAGAGTATTCATAAAGCCAGTGACCGACGAGACAAACCTTTTATCGCCTTAAACTGTGGTGCATTGCCAGAGCATTTACTTGAATCTGAATTATTTGGTCATAAAAAAGGTGCATTTTCTGGTGCTATTAGTGACCACATGGGCTTATTCCGCGCCGCAGAAGGTGGCACTTTATTTTTAGATGAAATTGGTGATATGCCCGTTTCACTGCAAGTAAAATTATTACGCGTATTACAAGAAAAAGCATTGCGGCCTGTTGGTAGCACGCAAACAATTGAAACCAATGTGCGAGTCATTTCAGCCACGCATAAAGACATTAAACAAGCGATGGAAGAGGGCGAATTCCGCGAAGATTTATATTACCGAATTTGCGTGGTTAACTTACGCTTACCTAGTTTGAATGAAAGACAAGAAGATGTGCCAGTCCTCGCGCGTCACTTATTAAACTTAAGTGCTGAAAAACATGGCGTGCAAGTTACTCGTTTTTCAGAAGAAGCCATGCAAAAGCTCTGTCAAACCCAGTGGCCGGGGAATATACGCCAACTAGTCAACGTCATTGAGCAATGTGTCGCATTAACGCAATCGCCTGTCATTGGATTGTCATTGGTGAATCAAGCACTTATTCATAACAGTGATTATTTCTTAAGCTTAACCGATGCCAAAGAAGCCTTTGAACGTAACTATATTGCAAGAGTGCTAAAGATGACTGATGGGATCGTGTCTAAAGCCGCCGAATTGTCTGGGAGAAATAGAACCGACTTTTATAAACTGATTAAAAAGCACCAATTGAATGTTGATGATTATAAATTAGTGGCGAAGGAAACGACCAAGCAATAAAAAAAGCCAATCTGAGATTGGCTTATGTTAATAGAGCAGATTGTTGCAATGCTAAGCTGTTATCTTTTGGCTGTTAACTGCTTATGAATATAATCCTGTAACTCTTGGTTTAAACAGCTTTTACTTAAATATTGTTGTCCACCTTGATGCAACTCCAACATATAACCCACTTCATTTTCATGAAAGCTTTTAATTGATTCCCAAGCTAACTGAAAGTTAATGTAAACGCTTTTGTTTTCAATGCCATGTTTATCAAAAATCAGCGTGATTTTATTGCCTGCATTTTTGCTTATCATTTGGCGCGCTAACCACCAAGCTCGACGATACTTAAAGCTTGCATATTCTAATGCGGCTAAACCAAAAAAGAACCACGCTAATAAACCGTTCACAGTACTGACAAATAAAAATAATAAACCAGTGATTATCGCCACAGCCATAAAAAGGTAACGTGGTTTTTGTGGGCCTTTTAACAACATGGATTGATCAAAGCATTCTCCATAATGTTCGCGATCTAAAGTGAAATGAGTTTCAAAATGCATGTTAAGCCTATTTAGCGAATTAAAAGACGCAGATTATACCTGTTATCTAACAAAAGTCATTGCGGCTTAATCTGTATTAAATCGCTCTATCTTATGACTATTTTGTCGCTGTTCATCTTTTATTGAAGTGTTAATATGTATGCATTAAGTATGTTCTTCAAGCAGAGTGGATAATTCAAATGAAAAAAGAAACGCAGATTGTAAGTTTAGGTCGTGATAAAAAATGGACTAACGGAGTGATTAACCCGCCAGTGGTTCGTGCTTCTACAATGACATTTGAAACTATGGAAGATATGCGTTTTGCTTCTAAAAATAAAGCCAACGGTGAATTGTTTTATGGCCGTCGTGGTGGCCCAACTCATTTTGCATTCCAAGCGGCGATTGCCGAATTAGAAGGTGGCGTTGGTACGGCGTTATATCCATCAGGCTCTGCTGCAATCAGTAACTCATTAATGTCATTCTTAAAAGCGGGTGACCACCTATTAATGGTAGACAGTGCTTATGAACCAACTCGCGCGTTATGTGACAGTTTACTGGCAGGATTTGGTATAGAAACTACTTACTACGATCCAATGATCGGCGCTGATATCAAATACTTAATCAAAGACAACACTAAAGTCTTATTCTTAGAATCACCGGGCTCAGTCACCATGGAAGTACAAGATGTGCCAGCGCTGTGTGAAGCAGCACATGAACGCGGTCTTGTGGTGATGCTTGATAATACATGGGCGTCGCCAATTAACTCTCGTCCATTTGATATGGGTGTTGATATTTCCATTCAAGCGGCAACTAAATACATAGTTGGGCATTCCGATGTGATGATGGGTACCGCCACATCAAACGAAGCTCATTGGGAGCAACTACGTGAAAACAGTTACCTAATGGGACAATGTACATCACCAGACGATGTGTATCTAGCAAGCCGCGGTTTACGTACATTAGGCGTAAGAATGGCACAGCATGAGAAGAATGCTCTGCAAGTGGCTAACTGGTTAGCAACACGTCCAGAAGTGGATCACCTTCGTCATCCTGCCTTTGAATCTTGCCCCGGACACGAATTCTTTAAACGCGATTTCAGCGCATCAAATGGTTTATTCTCGTTTGTGTTAAAAGAAGGCAATCTAAAATCAGTGACTGCCTTAGTTGAAAATATGCATCATTTTAAAATGGGCTTTTCATGGGGCGGTTACGAGAGTTTGATTTTAGGTGTGTTTGGTTTGGATAAAATCAGAACGGTAACAGAATGGGATAGCAGCAAGCCATTAATTCGTTTGCATATTGGATTAGAGAGCCCAGAGGATTTAATTGCAGATCTGGAAGCTGGGTTTGAGCGATTTAATGCAGTGTTATGGAAGTAGTTTTACTACTTTTAATCTTATTTTTTAGATTCGTTTTGAAGGAGCCGTTTGGCTCCTTTTTTGTTTTTAGGCTGTTTGCTTTTAGATTAGCTCGTCTGCGCTCGTCGGGTCTGTTTGATTGTTATCTACAGTGTTTTCGCCCTGTCGGCGACACTACTTTTTCTTATCAGAAGAATAAAGTAGGCAAAAAGACTGACTCCGAATCGCTTTCTTAATCCAACCAATAAAGGACTTTCTAACCGCACCAGTTCATACGGCACGTCCATGTGCCGGATTAACTTACAGCAAACGTCCTGTTTGCTGTTGCTGAAAGTCCTTCACTGTTTGGGAAAGCTCAACGGAGGCTAAGTCGTAGCCGCATTGAGTATCGTCTTATATATTAATTATTGTATTTTTATTGTTGTGTATCAGGGATGTGGCTTTTAAGCCACTTTCGGTCACCAAGATCAAAAGCGGTAGGATGAATCCTACATCCCAAATTCATTGTAACTTCTTTAAATGTTGTTCATGTATTCATTTTTATCTAGTTCCCATAGTGCCTGTGGGAATTCATATTAATTTAATTTTTTTTAAAAATAATTTTATTCTGCTGTTAATTAGCTCGTCTGCGCTCGTCCAGTCAGTTTGATTGTTATTTGCAGTGTTTTCGCCCTGTCGGCGACTTTACTTTCTCTCTGCCAGCAGAGAAAGTAAGCAAAGAGACTGGCTCCGAGTCGCTTTCTGATCCAAACAATAAAGGACTTTCTAAACGCACCAGTTCATACGGCACGTCCATGTGCCGGATGAACTTACAGCAAACGTCCTGTTTGCTGTTGCTGAAAGTCCTTCACTGTTTGGGAAAGCTCAACGGAGGCTAAGTCGTAGCCGCATTGAGCATTGGTTATGTATTTATTATCGTGTCCTTAGGGACGTGGCTTTTAAGCCACCTTCGGTTTTCAAGAACAAAAGTGGTAAGGTAAACTCAATATCCAAAGTCATGTTTTGTGTGGAAAGTGAGCATTAAAGTGCTCGTTTTCTACATGAGCGCACTTCTAATTAATTGATTTATAGTCGTTAATTTTTTATGTGCTGCGTCATACTCAGCATAAAAGCGCTGAATATGACGCAGTGCTTAGTTTCTACAAAGCGAGTATCTTCTCAAAAAGCATAAAAAAATGACTTATTTATTTGTACGGTTTTGACAGGTTGCGATTTAATTATTATTGTTTTACAGTTTTTTATATTTTATAAATCGTTACTATCGCGAATTATGGATAGTATATTGTTATACGTAAGAAGGACTCTATATCTCATGAAATACAAGATTATTGAAAAATATCAATCAGGAGAAATTGCCAAATTGGCTGTATGTCTAACCAATGAAATTATTGAACGTACAGGAATACAGCATTTTGATGTTGATGTGCCTCTAGCAATAAGCTTGTGTGAAAATTATGTCTCAAATGGTATCTATCATGTGATGGCTGCGTTTGATAAAGATCAGATTATTGGTTTTGGCGCAATCTGTGAAAGTTACTCTCTTTATGCAGAAGGTGCTTTTGGCATAATTCAAGAGTTTTATGTAATGCCAGAATATAGATCAAAGGAAGTAGGTAAATCACTCATTCAAGAAATTGTGAATTTTGCAAAAGATAAAAGTTGGAAGCGTTTAGAGTTATGTACGCCGCCAGTACCAAAGTTTGACCGCACTGTAGAGTTTTATCAGTCTAATGGTTTCGAGATTACAGGTGGTTATAAAATGAAATATGCAATCGTATAACAAAGCCAAGCAAATCGGACAGCCTTTCCGCTGCGCTTTTTGTGCAGGCTTCGCCTTTGTCGCACAAAAATCACAACAAAAAGTCTGCCGTTGTTGGCGGCGTTGAGGACGTAGAATAACTCTTTTTTGAGGTTTTAGACTCAATTCATGGGTTCCAAATGCATTAACTAGTGTATTTAAATCGCTTAGAATTCATTACAGGAACTCACTTTATAATCATTTTTCGCTGTAGGAGTAATTTTACAGCCTCGTTAGCAGTTATCAAATGGAGGCGAGATGGCAATATCAATTAATGAATTAAGAATAGCTTCTCGTCGGACTCAACGAACAGTGGTTGCAAACTCCCTGTTTGAGGCGAAGTCGAAGAATAAGCAAACAGCTTTCCTCTGTCATAGTCATAAAGATAATGATCTAGCTGAAGGGCTACAGACTTTATTAGCTGAAGATGGTTGGGATGTTTATATTGATTGGCAAGATAATGAAATGCCAGAAACTCCTAATAAAGTAACAGCAAGTAATATTCAGAGTAAAATTTCCGAAACTGATTGGTTTTTGTTTTTAGCAACACCTAATTTTACAAACTCAAAATGGTGTCCATGGGAAGTTGGTTATGCTGATGCCAAAAAGGCACATGAAAAAATTATAATTATACCGACTACAGACCAAAGCGGAAACTGGTATGGTAATGAGTACCTTCAACTTTACAAAAAACTAGATAGTGCATCATCTATAATAAAAAAATCGGGTTATGCCGTATTTAACGTTAAAGTAGTGGACATATATGGTCACTCTTTGTAAATCAAGTTCAAATTGATTTTTATTTATTATTTCACTGTCGATATTGTATAAAAAACTCGTCACCTTTCATTATTAAGGGATAACCTTTCTGGTTAAACTTGTTTTTTGTACTGTATCGTTTAATCGATAATTCACCTTTGCCTAAACTGCTTTTTACATGATTGAGATAACGGTTTCTTGACATAT
>NZ_SNUB01000004.1 GCF_004378355.1 Psychromonas algicola | reverse complement strand
ATTGATGTGCGAGCGAGTGCTTCTGAAAGTTCCATAAAAAAATCCCATGACCTTTTGAGTCATAGGATTTTGATCTTCTTACGTTAAAAATCAACTAATTTTTCTTAACTGATCGGCATTAGCTATCAATGCCGGTTTTTTATTCAGTATTGAGCGGTATTTATTTAAGTTTACTTAAATCACGTACTGCGCCTTTGTCAGCTGATGTTGCCATCATTGCATATACTTTTAATGCAGCTGAAATAGGGCGGTCACGAGAAACTGGCTTCCATCCAAATACATCTTGTTTGATGCGACGTGCTGCTAGTACATCATCAGATACTTTTAAGTTCATTTCACGTGTTGGAATGTTAATGTCGATAATATCGCCATTTTCAATTAAGCCAATCACACCGCCAGCTGCTGCTTCTGGTGAAACGTGACCGATTGAAAGACCTGATGTACCACCAGAGAAACGACCATCAGTAATTAATGCACATTTCTTACCTAGCCCCATTGATTTAAGGTATGAAGTTGGGTAAAGCATTTCCTGCATACCTGGGCCACCTTGTGGGCCTTCATAGCGGATAACAACCACATCACCTTCTACTACTTTTCCGCCTAAGATAGCTTCAACAGCATCATCTTGGCTTTCATAGATTTTAGCTGGACCGGTGAAGGTTAAGTTACTGTCATCAACACCGGCAGTTTTAACAACAGCGCCATCTACGGCCATGTTACCAAATAATACCGCTAAACCACCTTCAGTACTGAAAGCGTTATCTATTGAACGTACACAACCATTCTTACGGTCATTATCGACAGTATCCCAACGACAAGATTGACTAAATGCTTTTACAGTACGGATCCCTGCAGGACCTGCGCGGTAGAAGTCGATAATAGCTGGGTCTTCCGTTTGCATAATATCGTATTTAGCAAGCTGCTCTTTCATTGTTGGGCTTAGAATGGTTGGGATATCGCTATTTAATAAACCCGCTCTATCTAGCTCACCTAAGATAGCCATTACACCACCAGCGCGATGTACGTCTTCCATATGATATTCAGGTGTCGATGGTGCTACTTTACAAAGTTGTGGAATACGGCGAGACATCTCATCCATATCGGCAACTGTAAAGTCTAATTCCGCTTCTTGTGCACAAGCTAATAAGTGAAGAATAGTATTGGTTGAACCACCCATTGCAATATCTAACGCCATTGCATTTTCAAAGGCGCCACGGTTCGCAATTGAACGAGGTAATACTGAATAATCGTCTTCTTGATAATGACGTTTTGTGATTTCAACAATACGACGACCTGCTTCTAGGAATAGGTTTTCACGGTCTGAATGTGTTGCAAGCATTGAACCATTACCTGGTAATGATAAACCTAATGCTTCTGTTAAACAGTTCATTGAGTTAGCTGTAAACATACCAGAACAAGAGCCACAAGTTGGACAAGCACTACGCTCTACTTTTTCAAGATCTTCATCAGACACATCTTTATCTGGACCCATTACCATGGCATCGACTAAGTCTAGTTTGATGAGTTGATCTGAAAGCTTAGTTTTACCGGCTTCCATCGGGCCACCTGACACAAAAATAACTGGGATGTTTAGACGAAGTGCTGCCATCAACATTCCCGGTGTGATTTTGTCACAGTTAGAAATACAAACCAGTGCATCTGCACAGTGAGCGTTGACCATGTATTCAATTGAATCAGCAATTAAGTCACGAGAAGGCAGACTGTATAACATGCCTGAGTGTCCCATTGCGATACCATCATCAATAGCGATAGTATTAAACTCTTTAGCAATACCGCCGGCTTTTTCAACTTCACGGGCAACTAATTGGCCCATATCTTTTAAATGAACATGACCCGGAACAAATTGAGTAAATGAGTTTGCAATGGCAATGATTGGTTTTCCGAAATCATCATCTTTTACACCAGTTGCGCGCCATAATGCACGAGCACCTGCCATGTTACGACCATGTGTTGATGTTTTTGAACGATAAACTGGCATTTTAATTTCCTTAAATTGCTGCTAGCCAAATCACTGGCTTGATATAAATAATGGTTAATAACAGTAAAACAGAGTTGCCTTTATTGGGCAATCTCGATTTACGCTGTTGCTTTAATATTTTGTTCTTGTTGTAAGGTGGCGACTTGTAACACGCCGACAATTTTTTCAATTTGTTTGGTCAATAAACTAATATCACGTTCACTACATACGGTTAATGTAATATGCGAAACTTGTTTTACACTGCCTGTTTCTGCGTTTATGCTATCAACAGTAAAACCTCGGTGACGGCAAACACGTAATAAACGTTCTAAAAATTCAGGGCTTTTTTTCGCCTCAATAATTAATAATGATTTCACCCTACACTCTCCATCATTTGGTCATTAGCGGCACCTGGTGGCACTAACGGCCATACATTTTCTTCTTCAGAAATTGAAACATGTAATAAATAAGGGCCTTCACTTTTTAACAAGCGTTGTAAGGCTTGGTCTATTTGCGATTTAGTGACAATCGTTTCACCAGGAATATCAAAGGCGCTGGCTAGTGTTACAAAGTCTGGGTTATCAGTTAAAATGGTTTCGCTATAACGGCCATTAAAGAATAGCTCTTGCCATTGACGTACCATTCCCAAACGTTGGTTATCAATCAGTAATATTTTAACTGGCAGTTGCTTACGTTTAATCGTGCCTAACTCTTGTACATTCATCATAAAAGAGCCATCACCAGAAACTGCAATCACGGTATCGTTAGGGCGAGCAACTTGTGCGCCAACGGCCGCAGGAACACCAAACCCCATGGTCCCTAAGCCTGAGCTTGAAATATGGTTTTCAGGTCGATCCACAAACATATGCTGTGCCACCCACATTTGATGCTGGCCTACATCACTACAAATGACAGTATCTGTTGGCATAATCTCAGCTAGCTTTCTTAATAAAGCTGGAGCGAAGATAGGCTCGCCGGGGTGATCATAACGATTTGCATAATCTATTTTCATTTTGGCAACTTGCTTTTGCCATGGCGCAATATTTGTTTTAGCTTTTATTGCCGGTAACACTTGTTTTAAGTTATCTGTCATAGATAACGTCACCTGACGTAATTTATCAATTTCAGCGGCATCGATATCTAAATGGATCACTTTAGCATTAGGTGCAAACTCATCTAATTTGCCAGTCACACGATCATCAAATCGAGCGCCTACAGCGATTAATAAATCACATTCTTGAATCGCTAAATTAGACGCTTTGCTGCCGTGCATACCGACCATTCCCATAAAATAAGGTGAATGATGAGGAACACAGCCAATCGCTTTTAACGTACAAACACTTGGAATTTTAGTTTCTTGAATAAAGTCACGTAACTCTTCAACGGCATTTGCCATTCCTACTCCGCCACCAATATAAAGTAGTGGTTGTTTTGCTGACTCAATCATTGATTTGGCTTGCTCAATACGTTTGCTATTGAGTTGTTTGTCGCTGTTAACTAATTTAGCTAATGCATGCGCGACGCTTGGACCAACCTGAATGTCTTTAGGAATATCAATTAATACGGGTCCGGGGCGCCCAGTAGTTGCAATTTCAAAAGCTTGCTCAATAATCGGACCTAATTCTTCGGCGCTTTGAACCATGAAACTATGTTTAGTGCAGGCTAGGGATAAACCTAATACATCAACTTCTTGAAACGCATCGGTACCGATTAAATGCGTTGGTACTTGTCCTGTAATGGCTATGATTGGAATAGAATCAAGTAATGCATCCGCTAACCCTGTGATCAGGTTTGTTGCACCTGGTCCTGATGTTGCAATACACACACCCACTTTTCCTGTTGCGCGCGCATAACCAATGGCAGCCATTGCCGCACCTTGTTCGTGGCGACATAATAAATGTTCAACACCGCCATCAAATAAAGCATCGTAAAGAGGCATGATGGCACCACCAGGATATCCAAATACCTGTGTGATGTTCTGTTCTTTTAAAGCTTGTACAACAAAGTGTGCACCATTCATAGATTCTTCCTGAAGTTCATGATGGTTAATCGTACTCTTTTTAAAAGCACTGAACGATTTAGAAAATGGGTGCTCTTTATAGCAAAAAACGGCTTATCAAACAACTTTTGTCACATTTTTAAGCAACTTTTCAACGCTTTTATTATTCGTTTATATTTATCCGCTATGTGAACTTTAACTTGTTTGTTTTTTGCTGATTGTTTTTTGACCACTATACTTTGTTAATGTCCAATTATTATCAATATGTTGGGAGTTGATATGGCACTGTCGAGATTAGTTTGTAGGGCAATCTCGGGCGTTGATGCGCCGGAGGTTGAAGTCGAAGTTCATCTTGGTACTGGATTACCGGGCTTTTCTTTAGTTGGATTACCTGAAACCTCAGTGAAAGAAGCTAAAGATCGCGTTCGTAGTGCTATTTTAAATAGCAATTTTAAGTTTCCTAGTAAAAAAATAACCGTTAATTTAGGCCCAGCAAATTTGCCAAAAGAAGGAGGGCGGTTTGATCTCGCAATCGCCTTAGGGATCTTAATTGCTTCTGAGCAAATTCAGTGCGCAGAGATATTAAATTACGAGTGTTATGGTGAGCTTTCTTTATCTGGAGAATTGCGCAGTGTCGATGGCATTATCCCTTGTGCGTTAGCTGCAAAAACACAGCAGAGAAAAATTATTGTTTGTCCCGATAATCAACATGAGTGTGCTTTAACTGGTGCGCAAGGATTTGTCGCGCGACATTTACTCGATGTGTGTGCTTTTTTACAGCAACAGTTAGAGTTACAAGCTGCTGTTCAAAAGGAAATACAAGATCAAGATACGCATCAGCTCGATTTTTCCGATGTATTAGGGCAAGAGCAAGCGAAAAGGGTATTGGAAGTCGCCGCTGCGGGTTCGCATAATTTATTACTTATTGGTCCACCCGGTACAGGTAAGAGTATGTTAGCGGAGCGCTTTATGACCTTATTACCCAATTTAGAAGAACAGCAAGCGTTACAAACTGCTGCGGTTTATTCAGTGTGTGGAAAACAGCGAAAAAACTGGTTTGCACCACCTTATCGGGCTCCACATCATAGTGCTTCGGCTGTTGCATTAGTGGGGGGCGGTGGGAAGCCGAAACCGGGTGAGATTTCTTTATCTCATCATGGTGTTTTATTTTTGGATGAGTTACCAGAGTTTCCTCGTTCAGTGTTAGATAGCTTACGTCAACCAATGGAAACCCATAACGTGACAATTTCACGGGCTGCAAACCAAGTTACTTTTCCAGCTCATTTTCAATTAATTGCAGCGATGAATCCCAGCCCTTGTGGACATATTTCTGGAAACTTAAGACGTAGTACGCCAGATCAAATTTTGCGCTATTTAAATCGATTATCGGGACCTTTTTTAGATCGTTTTGCGTTGTCTATTATGGTGCCGTTATTGCCTAAGGGGATGCTCGCTATATCGCAACAGGGGAGACAAAATGTAGCAGAAAAAAGTGTTGATATTAAAGCCCGAGTTTTAAAAGCAAGGCAGCTTCAATTTCAACGACAAGGTAAACTGAATCATTATTTATCTAGCCAAGAAATTAATGAATATTGTATTTTAACTGAAGAGGATGCGCTTTTTTTAGAGCAAGCGATTGAAAAAATGGGGCTTTCTATTCGAGCTTGGCATAGCTTACTCAAAGTGGCGAGAAGTATTGCGGATCTGGATGATCAACCAAGGATTTTGAAAGCACACCTATCTGAAGCATTAAGTTATCGAGCAATGGATCGTTTATTAACTAGTTTTCAGGAAGCTTATTAATGCCGATTTTTAATTTTTCACATAAAAAAAGAGGCTTAAATAAGCCTCTTTTTTGAATGTTAAATCAATATTGAAAAGTTAAAATGCTATAAAACCTTATATAAGATTATAGTGCTTTAATTGTTTCAATTTGTTCGTTTAACTTGTCACAAGTCGTTTGGTATTCAGCTTGTTTTGCTTTTTCTTTAGTAATAACAGCTTCTGGTGCATTACTAACAAAACGCTCATTACTTAGTTTACCTGATACTTTATCTAGCTCTTTCTTAGCTTTTTCAAGCTGTTTTGCTAAACGTGCTAATTCAGCTTCAGCATCAATCAAACCTGCCATTGGAATTAATAACTCTAATTCACCAATTAGCGCGGTAACAGAAGCGGGTGTTTCTGAGCCTTCAGCAACAAAGGTAACGGTTTCTAATTTTGCTAATGCAGCTAGGAAAGCTTCATTTTCAGCGAAACGGCGCGTGTCTTCAGTACTTGCATTTTTAACTAATACATTCAATGGCACTTTCGGACTGATATCCATTTCACCACGAATGTTACGCACTGCATCAATCACTTGCTTAACCCATTCAAGGTCAGCAACGGCTTTTTCATCAACTTGTGCAGCATCATATTCAGGGTAAGCTTCAAGCATGATCGTCTCGCCACCTTGACCAGTGATACTTTTAACACGTTGCCAGATTTCTTCGGTCATAAACGGAAGCATTGGGTGCGCAACACGTAGCAAGGTTTCTAATACGCTGATTAATGTATGTCGAGTACCGCGCTGCTCCTCTTCGCTACCTTTGAATAATACTGGTTTAGTTAATTCTAAGTACCATCCACAGAATTCATTCCAGATAAAATCGTAAAGAATGTTTGCTGCAATATCAAAACGATAAGTATCTAATGCTTGGCGGAACTCTTTGATCATATTTTGCAATTGACCTTGAATCCAACGGTCTGCAAGGCTAAATTGCATGGCTTTATTATCACCAAAACCAAAATCTTGTTCTTCCGCGTCCATTAATACATAACGACTTGCATTCCATAATTTGTTACAGAAATTACGGTAACCTTCAAGACGATTCATATCCCAGTTGATATCGCGACCTGTTGAAGCCATCGCGGCTAAGGTAAAGCGTAATGCATCCGTACCATGTGCTTCGATACCATCGGCGAATGTTTTACGGGTGTCTTTTTCAATTTTCTTAGCAAGTTGTGGCTGCATCATGTTGCCAGTACGTTTGGTTACTAAGCTTTCAAGATCTAAGCCATCGATCATATCTAAAGGATCTAATACGTTACCTTTAGATTTAGACATTTTATCGCCATTTTCATCACGAATCAGGCCGGTTACATAAACGGTTTTAAACGGTACTTGTGGTGTGCCATCTTCATTCTTCATAAAGTGCATGGTCATCATGATCATACGAGCAACCCAGAAGAAAATGATGTCAAAACCGGTTACCAATACATCTGTAGAATGGAAGGTTTTAAGATCCATAGTTTTGTTTGGCCAACCTAATGTAGAGAATGTCCATAGACCAGATGAGAACCATGTATCCAGTACATCGTCATCTTGGCGTAATACCACGCTATCATCTAAATTATGTTTAGCACGTACTTCTGCTTCATCATGTCCAACATACACTTTACCCGCTTCGTCATACCAAGCTGGAATGCGATGTCCCCACCATAATTGACGAGAAACACACCAATCATTTAAGTCATTCATCCATGAGTTGTACATGTTTTCATATTGTTGCGGTACAAATTTGATATCGCCATTAGCAACCGCTTCTGTTGCTGTTTTAGCTAAAGGTGCAACACGTACATACCATTGGTCTGTTAGCATTGGTTCAATCACAACACCACCACGATCACCATAAGGTACGGTTAAGTCGTGATCTTTAACTTCTTCTAATAAACCTAATGTTTCTAATTCACTGACGACTAATTTACGCGCATCTTCACGTGTTAGCCCTTGGAATTGAACGGGTAAACCTGTTGGGTAATCTTCGCTTTTTTCACCGTTAGTGTTAAACACTTCTGCGCTCTCACGAATACAAGCATCAAAAGTTAAGATGTTGATCATAGGTAAATTATTGCGTTTACCTACTTCGTAGTCATTAAAGTCATGAGCGGGTGTAATTTTTACACAACCTGTGCCTTTTTCCATATCAGCATGTTCATCGCCAATAATTGGGATTTCACGGTTGGTGAAAGGTAGCACAATGCTTTGGCCAATTAAGTCTTTGTAACGAGGATCTTCTGGGTTTACTGCAACACCTGTATCGCCTAATAATGTTTCTGGACGCGTAGTCGCAATCACAATATAGTTTTTGCCATCAGCTGTTGTTGCACCGTTAGCCAGCGGGTAACGGAAGTGCCACATAAATCCTTTAACGTCTTTGTTTTCTACTTCTAGATCAGAAATTGCGGTATGTAATTTAGGATCCCAGTTAACTAATCGTTTGCCACGGTAAATTAAGTCGTCGTTGTATAAATCAACAAAGGTTTTTTTAACCGCTTCAGAAAGGCCATCATCCATAGTAAAACGTTCACGATCCCAGTCTACTGAAGTTCCTAAACGGCGCATTTGACGAGAAATATTACCGCCAGATTCCGCTTTCCAATCCCAGATTTTTTCGATAAATTTTTCACGGCCTAATTGTTGACGAGTTTCACCTGTTTCAGCGGCTAATTTACGTTCAACAACCATTTGTGTCGCGATACCAGCATGGTCTGTACCCATTTGCCATAATGTGTTTTTACCTTGCATACGTTGGTAACGAATTAACGTATCCATGATGGTATCTTGGAAAGCATGTCCCATGTGCAAACTACCCGTAACATTTGGTGGTGGGATCATGATGCAGTAACTTTCTTTATCAGTATCGCCGTGCGGTTTGAAGTAACCTTTTTCTTCCCAAGTTTGGTAATTTTTTTGCTCAATTGCACTAGGGTTGTATGTCTTTTCCATCATTTATCTTCTGTCTGGTTAGTTGACTCTTGCGATGTTGTTGCAACATCTTGAGTAGATAGGGTGTGGCCTAATTTCTTATAGGCACTATAACGCATACGCGCATTAATTTTTAGTTGTTCTTGTGCAGGCACAAAATCAATAATTTGTTGGAAGTTTAAATTAAACTCCGGAATGTTTTGGCTTAGATTAATTAAGATTGCACGTGGATGTTGCGGTGCAAGCCAACTAATCTCAACTGGTGAGCCATAACGAGGGCCTTCACCTATTAAATTATGAGGTACAAAACTATCACCATCAAATTGCCATAAGTATTCATCAACAGTAAAAGCGTCTTGTTGATTTTCAGTATATATGAATACTTTTTTATTTTGCTTGTAGTAATAAGCCGCTAGCTGACAAGCTTGCACAAAATAGGCAGGCAAGCCTGTCGAGCTTTTTTCATCATGCCCAGCTTCTGAATAAACATAAAAGAGGACGTCGCTCATTGCTTACTACTGTTTATGTTTATTCTGAGAATGATTAAATCCATTAAGCATCTACATCCGCTAATTCTTGTCCACTACGGTTGATCACAAATTGTGTTAGTAGTGAAACAGGGCGGCCAGTTGCTCCTTTGGTCGGACCTGAACGCCAAGCAGTACCTGCGATATCCAAGTGTGCCCAAGTGTAAGCTTTAGTGAAACGAGATAAAAAACAAGCGGCAGTAATTGAGCCGGCCGGACGACCACCAATGTTTGCCATATCAGCAAATGGGCTATCTAATTGTTTTTGGTAATCTTCGTCCATTGGTAACTGCCAAGCTTTATCACCTGATTGTGTTGAAGCACTTAAAATTTCATGCGTTAACCCTTTATGTGGGCTCATTAATGCACTGATATTATGACCTAGTGCCATAATACACGCGCCAGTTAACGTCGCGATATCAACCACGCATTCAGGTTCAAAACGTTCAACGTAGGTTAATGCATCACACAATACCAAACGGCCTTCTGCATCAGTATTTAATACTTCAACGGTTTGGCCTGACATAGTGGTTAAAATATCGCCTGGACGATAAGCTTTGCTTGATGGCATATTTTCAGCGCCAGCAATAACACCAATCACGTTAATAGGTAAATCTAGTTTAGCAATGGCTTTCATTGCACCGAATACAGAGGCTGCGCCACCCATATCATATTTCATTTCATCCATGCCTGCGCCTGGTTTTAATGAAATACCGCCTGAGTCAAAAGTAAGTCCTTTACCAACTAATACAATCGGTTTTTGATCTGAAGGGCCGCCTTGATAATTAATAATCGACATATAAGCTGGATTCGCAGAGCCTTGAGCAACCGCTAAATAGCTGTTCATCTCTAATGCTTGCATTTGTGCAGTATCCAGTACTTCTGTGGTAATTTTATCGAAGCGTTGATCAAGCTCTTGTGCTTGCTGGCTTAAATAGTATGGTGTGCAAATGTTCGGTGGCATATTTGCTAAGTCTTTACAAAACTTCATACCCGAAGCGATAGCAGAACCATGTTGTAGTGCTAATTCAGCACGAGCTAATTCTTTACGGCTTGAAATGTTAAAAGTTAATTTACGTAATGGTCGACGCGTATTGTCTTTATTAGTCTTGAATTGGTCAAAGCTATATAAGCTATCTTGCGTGGCTTCAATCGCTTGACGCACAGCCCAATAACTATCACGCCCTTTAATATGTAATTCTGTTAAACAGCAAACTGCTTCAAGTGCCCCTGTATCGTTTAACGTTGTAATTGTTTTTTCAATGATTTGTTTATATTGTGTTTCAGTTAATTCACGCTCTTTACCGCAACCAACTAATAATACTCTTTCACTGACCACATTTGGTACATTATGCAAAAATAAAACTTGGCCAACTTTACCTTCAATATCGCCTCGGCGTAATAATGCGCTTAAGTAGCCCTCACTAATTTCATCTAATACTTCAGCTGCGTGAGACAAGCGTCTAGGTTCAAATACACCGACAACAATACATGCGCTGCGTTGCTTTTCTGGGCTACCGCTCTTAACTAAAAATTCCATATGTATCCTTAAGACAATTATATTGACATTAACTGTGCTATTTTTGTAAAAATGCAGTTATCATAAGCTATTGTGGATCTTGAAACGTAATATAAACTTATATAAATAGCAATTTTACCGCAATTGCTTGCTTAATCCACTATTTTAGGGTCTTTTGTAACATCTTATTTTATACTGGTGAACAGGTTGATAATTCTTCGTTATTTAATGTTGGAAACATTTAAAAGCCAAATTGGTATTCTTTTTGTTTTATTGCTTATATTTGTTAGCCAAAAATTTATAACAATTCTAGCGCAGGCCATCAATGGTGTAATCCCTGCTGATCTTGTTTTAACTATCCTATTTTTAAATCTTCCGACTTTAGGCACCTTGATGCTGCCTATTAGTTTTTATCTTGCGGTTTTGTTTGCTCATGGCCGATTACACAGTGAAAGCGAAATGGTTGCATTAACTTCCTGTGGTTATAGTCCCAACAAAGTATTACAAGCAACTCTGACCTTATCATTATTTACTTTTGCATTTGCAAGTTTTAATAGTTTATATCTAGCGCCTAGCGCAGAAGACCAGATGGTTGCTGTGATTGAAAAAGCAGAAGCAGACTCTGGTACCGCTACATTAATTGAAGGGCGTTTTCACAAAACTTCCGATGATGGTGGTGTGGTTTATGTCGAAAAATATGAGCGAGGAAGAAACTTAGTGAATGTCTTTGCTGCGCATTGGCCGAAAGAAGAAGGGCAATCACCTTCGGTGATCACATCAACAGCGGGTAACCTCGAAAATAAAAAAGATGGCACTTGGCTAACGTTAGATAATGGACAACGTTATGCTGGGATTGTCGGTAAAAATGAATTTGAAAATACAGAATTTTCGAGTTACCAAGTGCATATTGCCAATGTTGAAGCCGAAAGAAAACAACGTGGGGTAGAAGCTTTGCCAACAGCACAATTAATAGGAGTTAAAGACCCTAAATATCAAGCTGAATTACAGTGGCGTATTGCTATACCTGTTTCTATTTTATTGATCACATTTATGGCTGTACCAATGGCGAAGGTAAATCCTCGCCAAGGACGATATGCCAAATTACTGCCAGCTCTTGCTCTCTATTTAACTTTTTTCTTACTATTAAGTGCTTCAAAAAGCTTGATTGAAGATGGTGCTGTCTCGCCTCATTCAATATGGGTAGTGCAAATTGTCTTTTTTAGTATTGGACTTATATTGCATTTAAAGACAATTGGTAAGTTTAATTTCAAGGTGACTAAACCAAAGCTTGTGGAGGTGGTTAAATAAATGGGGATTCTCGATAGATACATTGGACGCACCATTTTTGCAGCTACTTTTTTAAGTTTATTTGTCTTAGTGGGTTTAAGTAATATTATTAAATTTGTAGAGCAAATGAAGCATGTGGGTAAAGGCGATTACGATATCATTTCTGCTGCTTATTTTGTGTTGTTAAAAATGCCTGTTGAAATTAGTTTATTCTTTCCTATGGCAGCTTTAATTGGCGCTTTAATTGGTTTGGGATCATTAGCCAGTAGTAGTGAGCTCGTGGTGATGCAAGCGGCTGGTTTATCTAAGTTTAGAATTTCTCTTTCCGTATTAAAAACAGCCATCCCTATGGTTATTGCTGTTATGTTGTTAGGTGAATTTGTTGCACCAAAAACAGATAAAGAAGCTTATTTTATGCGTGATCAAGCGCGTAGTGGTAGTGCACGTGTTGAAAATAAATATGGTGTATGGGCTAAAGATGCAGACTCCTTTGTCAGTATTGGACGGATGAATAGCAAAGCCGAATTATTTAATGTGCAGTTATATTACTTTTCCAAAGATCTAAAGTTAGATCATGCCATTGTCGCTAGAAAAGCCGTTTATAAAGAAGGTTACTGGCTATTACAAAATGTGAGTCAAACTGCTTTTCTCAATAATAAAACAGAAGTAACGAGTTTTGCACAATTAAATTGGGAAACAGAATTAACGCCTAAAAAACTTGAAGTGATTATCAGTGATCCTGACAAAATGTCGATGCGTGATATTTATGATTACACGACTTATTTAGAAGAGAACGATCAAGATGC
This sequence comes from Psychromonas algicola, assembly GCF_004378355.1. Taxonomy (GTDB): domain Bacteria; phylum Pseudomonadota; class Gammaproteobacteria; order Enterobacterales; family Psychromonadaceae; genus Psychromonas. The sequence continues at coordinate 154,292 of NZ_SNUB01000004.1, read as the reverse complement.
AAGTCGTTATTGGCTTACTTTTTGGCGTAAAGCAGTATTGCCTTTTACTGTGATTGTAATGATGTTGCTATCGGTTTCGTTTATCTTTGGTGGCTTAAGAACGGTAACGATGGGAACACGATTAATCTTTGGTATTGCTAGTGGGTTTGCGTTCCATGTTTCAGGAGAGTTATTTGGTCCTGCAAGTTTAGTCTTCGGCTTACCTCCTATTTTAGGGGCTGTTTTACCTAGTTTGTTAGTCCTCATTATTGCGATGTATTTACTTAAGAAGCAAAGTTAAAAAAGCTAATGGTTAGTTACCAACTAACCATTATTTTTATCTTCATCCATAAAAGCCATTCCTTTAAAACCTTTCCAGTTGTTTAATTCTTTACTCAAGACAACGACCTCACTTTCTGCCCATAGATCTTGAAAAGCATTACGACTTGTTAATAAAGCCATTATGTTGCCTAAGCCAAATGCTGAGGTCGCCATTCGAATCAGAGATTGGGTGAAGGTAATATTGCTCCCATCGCTATTTTGAACACGTAATCGCCAAGCTTTCATACCAATGGTTTGCCCCGCTTGGGTCCAAAAGTAAGCATAAAATCCGATAATGACAATGCATAAATAAGCGAGATAAATAGGGCTTTGCCCTAAATATTGAGCTGTATCTTCATAAAGGCTTAAATCTATGAGCCCGACCTTATTGCTAATAGTTACAACGAGTAATGCCAATATTGCTGCGAGCATTAGTATTGCTCCTAGTGCAAATAGATCATAAATATAAGCTCCTAAGCGTTTAAAAAATGAAGCGCGTTCACAGGCTTGATATCGTTCAGCTAAGAGTAATTGTGGCGTTTTAGGATTAGTATTATTGGCCATGATGAGTCCTTAAAAAATGAAAAAACAGTATATCAAATGGCTTATATTAATTGCATTTTATTTATTTGGAATGCTTAACTGAAGACTTTTTAATCAATTAATTAGTTAAATTGCCGTGTTTTTAATCGCTTATAAAGTTTGTGACTGAAAACTCTTGTGTGTGATAAATGCATAGGTATAATCTTCTGCACTCAGCCCGAGTGGTGAAATTGGTAGACGCGACGGATTCAAAATCCGTTTCCGAGAGGAGTGACGGTTCAAGTCCGTCCTCGGGCACCATATTTAAAAAAGCCTTAGCATTTTTGTTAAGGCTTTTTTGTATCCATCATATTGTTATTCTTCAAACCTGAGTATAAAGCGAGTCATCTAGTTAATATTAAACTTGTATCGAAGCAAGAAAACATACTTTCTTTTATAGCTTCGGCCTGTATAGTCGATTTAACGACTTACTTTGCCATCTTCATTATCGCTAGTTCGATATTTTTAATATAGAGATATTATCGACCTATAGGTTTATGCTTATAGTATGCTTATCGTTATTTCCTTAACCCGTACTTGTTTTTATAGCGAGCTATTCATGAAATGCTTTTTGAGATCAGTTAGTTTCTGTTTTGTTATTTTTGTGCCTCTATTGTTATCTGGTTGCATGCTTACCAAACAAAAAATGGAAGAGCCAGATAGCTTTAAAAGTCATATTCAAGTTGAATTAACACAATATGAACAAAGTGCGTTTAAACAGGTAGAGGCTAGTTTTTTTACTGCTAAGTCTAAAGAATTAGTTTTTAGAGTGTTATCTGATATTGATAAAACATCGGAGTGGCTAGAGAGAGTTGATAGTTTAGAAGTCTTGGAAATTTATAATAATCAAAAATATTTATTACGAACAATTATCGCTATGCCTTGGCCTTTTCAAGATCGTGAATTAATAACCTGTGTCAATACAGGATTTGAAGAGTCAATGATAACCATCGATATTTATTCCTGTAGTGAGCAAGTTGCAGAAAGTGAGCTCTATTTACGTTTACCACAAGTCGTCTCAAGTTGGAGCATCAAAAACGTAAGTGATGGTCTCGTTGAAGTCAAATATAAGACTTGGCTGGATCCTAAAGGTAATATTCCTGCATTTATATTTAATAGTGAGTTAATTGATAGTACAAAAATAGACTTTAAGAAGTTACAGACTATTATTGAAAGTACTTCTTTAGAATATTTTTCTTACTAGTTTACTGCTCTTGCCATGAATCAACTTAACAATAAAGCGATTCATTTAAATAAGTAAGTGCTTGTCGTTATAATTAAATAAATGCGTTTATAATGTTTTCTTGATATAATTTTTTGCTACTTTCGAGCATGAAAATTATCAATATGAATAATATAAGGAGGGGATCGTGAGTTTTTTGACAATTAAAAAAAATAATGGATGTATAAAAGAAAATATTACCTTTTCTTCATACTGCATTGGTCGTATTACCTTCTTATGTAAAATAGTTACTGGTTAATAGATATATAATGCGAATTTTATTGTTAGCACTCCTCCTTTTTAGCTTTCCATATGTGAATGCAGTGGTAAGTAATACATCTACTCAATCAAATACTGCTACTGCTGAACGGTTGTCAGAAAAAGACTTGCTAAGTGAAGCTAAAGCTCTCAGAAAAAAAGACCCTGAAAATAGTTTAAAATTAGCTAACCAAGCCCTTGAGTTATCGATACAAAATAATAACCCTCATGTTACTGCGCAGGTTCATAGTTTATTAGGTAAATTGTTTCTGAAATCAGAAAATAAAGAGCAGGCATTAAATTATTTTTTGCAAGCTTCAAAAATACATAAAAATATCAATGAAACAAGAAATCAAATCGTTGCTTCTGTAGACTATATCAATCTACTGTTATCCTTAAAGCACTATCAACAAGCTGATGAACACCTTGCTGAACTACTTCCTATTGCACAGGAATACAAAAAGCCATGGCCGTTAGCTTTAACGTTAATTGCTAAAGCGGACAGTCACTACCTACAAAAAGAGTATAAAAAGGCAAACGATCAATATAAGCAAGCAGTTAATATCCTTGTCGCTAAAGACAAAACAACGCAGAAAAAATTAGGTGAAACTTATAAAAAACTTGCGCAGTCATACAAACGATTAAAAGATAGAGAGCAAACGGCGAGCTATTATAAAAAAGCATTAGATGTATTCACCGCTTTGAAAGATAAAAAAAATATGGCGCGTACTTTAAATACATTAGCCGAAGCTGAACGTTATTTGGATCATCTCCTCGTCGCTCTCGATTATTCTCTCCGTGGTCTGGAAATACACAAGCAAATAAATGATCAAGAAGGCTATGCGAAAGCATCAATGGGGGCGGGTATTATTTATCGCCACATTGGACGCTATGAAAAGTCACTAGAGCATGTTTATGAAGCCCACCTATATTATAAAAAAGTTAACAATATTAATGGTATTGCTGAAACGGCTAATCAATTAGGGTTTATTTATACAAGATTGAAGCAATTTGATGAGGCTAGAGATTTCTACCAACTCGCGATTGATGTATCTGGAGATAAAATAAAACGGAAAACACTGGCATCTTCATTAAGAGAAATGGCTGTTATTTATCTGAATGATGAAGACTATGAGTCTGCGTTATTAATGGTGGAACAAGCCCACAAAATATACATAAAAGAAAATGATAAATTAAAAAGGTCAATCACAGCACGTATTATTGCCAATATTTATCGAGATCAGAAAAAATATGAGCAAGCGATACCTTATTATAAAGAGTCCTTGTTCTTTGCAAAAGAATCAGGCAATAAAACTTATGAGGTAAAAGCGCAAGCTGCTTTAGCTGGGCTTTTAATTAATAGCAAAACAAAAGAAGCCATTGAGCAATTAAAAGAGTCTGTAGAATTATCACTTAAAATAGATAATAAAGTACAAGCTTTATACGCTTATCGTAAGTTAAGACAAGCTGAAAAGGTATTAGGCAATATTAGTGAATCTTTACGCTATGCAGAAGAAGAAATTAAACTCTCTGAAATTATCCAAAAAGAAAAAGATGAAAAAGAACTGACTTTAATAAAAGCTAAATTATATTCACAAACTAGAGAGATAGAGCTAGATGCTTTGAGAGAAAAAACCAAGTTGGATCAGCTTGAGCTAGCTAAGAAAAATAATGAAATTGAAATCGCTGAAAAAACAAGAATGATTACCGAGCTACAGCTTACCAAAAATAAATATGCCAATATTACTTTGGGGCTGTTATTAGGGTTATCAATATTGCTAGTTGTTTTTATTTATCGGTTATTTATAGCTTCAAAAAAACGTAATAAAGAACTCGATTATTTAGCTGCTCGTGATCCTTTAACGCATTGTTACAACCGTCGAGCTTTGTTTGAACATATGTATCGAGACTTGGAAAAGTCAGATTCACTCGATGAATATTGTATTATCATGGTTGATATCGACCACTTTAAAGAAGTTAACGATACCTATGGGCATAATGCAGGTGACTCTGTAATTTGTGGTGTTGCGGAGATTCTACAAACTTACATTAGCGATAATGATATTGTTTCACGTTTCGGTGGTGAAGAGTTTTGTGTTTACTTGCACAGAGAAACGGAAGAGCAAGCGATTGAAATTGCTGAAAACATGCGTCGTCAAGTTGAAGAGAGTCGATTTGGAGATATTTCAATCACTTGTTGTTTTGGTGTGTCGTCGATTAAGTTTAATGCCAAATCATACTTAGAATTAATTAATCAAGCTGACATTGCACTTTATCAGTCGAAATTGCTCGGGCGTAATAAAGTAACGCTATGGAGTAAAGAGTTTGATAAAAAAACAAGTACCCCGCTTTAAGTTAATTATAGTTTGTTAGTAATAAGCGCCTTCAAATAACTATATATTCAAATGAACTGATTTCTATAGGTGCGCTCAGAGCTCCTTTAAAAACCAAATTAATGACCATGCTGTGATCTAACGTAATATTTCATAAATGGCTATTTTGTAATATGAAACTTCTCTAATTAACATTAAAGGTGAAGTTAATATGTCGGTTAAGAAGCATAAACGCAAAGCGGTAAAACATAATCATTATGAGAAGAAAAAAGCAGCATCGTTATTAAGCCGTTATCCTCGACTTTTTATTTTATTAGGCATGGTGTTGGTTACTTTAAGTATTGTTTTATTAACAGTTGGTTACGTTAGTAATGCAAGAGTAGGGTTGGCTATGCTTTCATTATTCTTTGGCGTGGGGATGATGATTTTTGCCAATTTCTCCCTACCTAAAAGCTAGCTTCATTCTACGTTTCGAAGTAACTTACCAATAATATAAAGACCTTAAGTTCCAGTATTTCTATCATTTAAATGCTTTAACGATGATTTTAAATATTTGAGAAAAACATTGGTTCGCTCGGGTCTATTTTTTTCTGAGTCACTTAAAAGAGCTACAATATCAGCATCTGGTAATCGATATTCGGTTAAGATTTCTTGTAACTTGCCGTCTTTAAGTTCTTGAGCAACATCCCATTCGGAGCGGTGAATAATACCTAATCCTTTTAAGGCCCAAATTTTTATCGCATCAGCAATATTGCATACTAATTTAGGTTTAATACGAATATTACAAACTTCATTGCTTATGTTATGGGTAAAAGACCATAACATAGTGTCTTCATTGTTTTCTATTAGTGCAATACAGTGATGATTGATTAACGCTTCGGGTGTTGTGATTTTATCAATACTCGTTAAATAAGAGGGAGATGCGCATACAAGGCGTCGATTCTTTGATAATAAAATCCGACGCATAGAAGAGTTCTTTAATTCTCCTATATAAATAATAATATCAGCTTCAGGAGAAGCATCTTTATCAGGGTGGTCAGATAGCAATAACCTAATATCCAACTCAGGGTACTGAATAGAGAAGTCTCCGATAATAGGGGCAATGTGTTTTTCGCCAAAGCCTATTGGGGCAAGTACAGTCAATGTTCCTGAAAGTGATGATTGATCTTCTTTTAATTCATTAGTTAATAAATCAATCTCATTTAGTATCGATTGACAGCGGCTTGCTAGCTTCTTTCCATTTTCTGTTAATCTAGAATTCCTAAAATCTCTTTCCACTAATTTCAATGATAACTTTGCTTCTAATGCTTGTAATCTTTGAGTCACTGTTGGAGGCGTTACATTTAACCTTTTAGCGGCCGCAGATAAGCTCTTACTTGTGGCCACAATATAAAAAAAATGTAGGTCTAATGAAGACAGCATTAAACTTTCCTTTACTTTGAATTTATAAATTCTGAATACTCTAACCATACAACAAAATGATATTACTAGTTAACTATTAAAAACTAATTTTGTTGTAAGGAAAGAAAAGTGCTCTTGAAAGAATCATCCATTAGCGAAGCATCGGAGAAAATGGGGTGGTTAGTTAAGCCTCACGAAACCGTTGATGAAATAACATTAGGCGCATTCAACCCAGAAAAAATACAAAATATTGCTTCAACTTTACTATCAACCGGATTTTATATTGGTTCTAAAGAGTTGGGGCCTCATTTTTTGGATTTAAGTTCAACGTGGCATAGTTTTAGCGCAACTTGGGATACGTTGAGTACTGATCAATATATGCAAGATAAAGGAAAATATCGTAAACGAAGTTATTCCACAATGTACTACTCCTCGCAGTCAGAGAAAGTTTTGATAAAGCCTTATATGCCTCTTTATAAGTCTAAAGAATACAATCATTTTGCGGGAGATATTTTCCGTTACTTTGATAAAACTGATCCTATTCTATATAAAAATCAATATTTTAAGAAAGCGCTTTCCTTAGCTGCCAGTGTGTTTGATCAATGTGAAATAACTGCTGGTAACGCTAACCCAGAATGGTTTATAGAGGTTGATCAATATCGTATTGAAGCGAATGCATCTACCAATGGTAAGCCGACACCCGAAGGGATCCACAGTGACGGCACTTCCTACTTTCTTCTAATGCTTGTTGATAGAAAAAATATAGAAGGAGGGATAAGTTCAATTTATACCAGTGATTTAGAGCTAGTAGGAGAAACAACCTTAGCCTTTCCTGGGGATATGATGCTCATTGATGATTTGCGCATGTTACATGCTGTTAGCGATATCAATAGCAATGTAGATTATGCAAATAGGGATGTATTACATATTTCATTTACTAATTTAAATTCTGAAAGTGCAATTAAAAGACGATTTGGATTAACCAATTCTGAGTTAGAAAACGTGCATAATTTAAGGGGCTGTTAATGGACTTTATCGCATTTATCATTGCTTGTGTTTTATTTAGTATTTCACCAGGATCTGGTGCTGCAGTATCAATCAATAATGTCATTACTAATGGAATGAAAGGCGCGAGTTATGGAGTGTTAGGCTTACAATCTGCGTTAGCCATGCATTTAACTTTCATCTATCTCGGTATTGGCGTGTTAGTGTCACAATCACCTATGTTATATAACAGCATTAAATACCTTGGTATTATTTATTTGCTTTACCTTGGTATCGATAAGATAAGAACGAGTCTTAAAAATCAGAATTTCTTCGTACTTATTGGAGATAAAAAAAATAAGCGGGTGTTAATGAAAGAAGGATTTACTGTTAATTTAACCAATCCTAAATCGATCATTTTTTTAACTGCTTTTTTACCGCAATTTGTGAATGAGAATGCCGATGCAGGTGTTCAATACCTGTTACTAGGCTGTACTGTTGTTTTGGTGGATACCTTTGTTATGTTTTTCTATTGTTTTGGTGCGAATTCATTTAAATCGTTCTTTTCAAAAGAAAAGGCAATGCGAAACGTCAATTTCATATTTGGTTTAATATTTATCAGTATTGCTATATCGCTTGCTTTGTAACTGATGAATAGCGATTTAAAAAATCAGGCTTAGTGCTTCATAATATTGATCTGGATAAGGAATAGTAAAGTCTATTAAATTAAACGATATTAATTTTTAATTGCGCTATAAAATAAGTTCAAATGGGCCTTCTAGTTCATTGCCTGTATCGATATATATTTGGTAAATACCATTTTCGAAATTAACCTTATCGAAAGGGAAAGTTAAACTATCTTTATTGCTTGTTAAGTCAATTTTTAAAGGCATTATTATTGGCTCTTCATCTAATTTAAAGGCGATAAGGTTTAACTTCCAGTTGCTTATATTGCTTTTGTTTTTTACAAATTTAAGTTCCACTGAATGTGTATTAACTTTTGCATTAGACACCTTTGGGAAAATAAGTTGTTCGTTAGATTCTGAGTGAAAAATAAAATGCTCGCTACTTGTTTTTTGATCATAATAAACTTGAGTAATAGTGTAGTTCCCAGCCGTTAATGCTTCACTGAAATTATATAAAATATCTATTTTTTCTAAAGAATGACGCCAAGCTGAAGCATTCAATTCATTGGGGGCTTCTCCCTGAGCTGATAAAGGTGTAATTTGTTGCTTCCTAATAGCTTGTTGTTGCCCTTTTAAGCGAGAAGTTTTTTTTACCGAAATAGCTCCAGTTTTCTGATCTCTTAAAAGCAAAAAAGTATTTCTTTTTGGGTTCACTTGCCAAGCACGTGATCCTGTTGTTATATGCCCACTTAACAGATAGTGATTATATTTATTGATTTCTTTTGGAACAAGAATCCATAGCTTGCTTGATGTCGGCAATTCACCTCTATCGAATTCATCCTTGTCTAATTCTAGAATTATTTGAGTGAGTTCTTCTTCAGTTAAGGAAGTCATTGATTTTTTTTGTGCTAGTAATATTTCTATTATGGCGCTTTTAGATAAATTGGGCATTATTTTATCCTCATATGCATTTCTATTTTCATTTGAGCAGGCTATTAATAAAGTAAATACAGTGAGCAGTAACAGCCTTCCTTTTAAATAAAGTTTCATTTTTACCAACTCTGTCAATCACTCGAAATATTTTTGTTTAGTATACAAGTTTGTACTAAAATTTATACTCGATAAATTAAGGAATCATTCTAAAATGCAAAAGTATCTCATTAACTCTACTACTAAACCTGCAAGTTTTTGCAGTCTTTTTGTCGATGATTATTACACACATACTATTTATTCTGGTGAAGTAGGAACTAATGGTCAGGCTGATACACAAGAGTTTGATTCCGATGAAGAACGATTTCAAAATGAAGAAAAATTAATAGAAGAAAAAATTAAGCAAGGTTATACATTGTTAAAAGATAATGATGTGTTAAGAGGCAAGTGGTTTGAAAACCTAAGGTTAAGGTTATTCCATGCATTTAAACAAGACATGTTAGCTAAGTATCCAGTGCAAGCCTATAAATCTATCCAGCTTCATCGTTTTGATGCTAATTTCGCATTGGGCCTAGGAGTTAATTCTGAAGGCGAGGAGCATGAATATTTAGATGCTGATACAGCATGGTATGAAGAGGTTAGATTAACTGCCATTTATAAACAATTAGAAAATATTCCTGATACCGAATATGACCAAGAAGATGGCTGTGAATATGCCATTGAATTTGAACGTAATGAATGGCCTGTTAATGAAGAAGATTGTTATGAGTTGGAATGCTTTTTAACAAATGTCGTTTTAGCTTCTGTTTTCCTTAGTTTAAAAGAAGATCCAGATCTTAATGGGTATCTAATGAATATTGAGGTGGTTAATATTACATCTGAAGATAGAAAACTTGGTCTTTTTTCTAGCCATTTTCAAATCCCTGGGTTTGGACCATACACTGATACTAATGTTGACAATCATATTAAAAGCAATGTTGTTAACGCTTTTATCCAAGATGAACAAATTCAACAAATAGTCTTAGGTCTATGGGGTGATAAAGCCAATGAAATGGCAGCTGCCTTTTTAAAGCGTTTAAAACAATAAAATCAATAATGAGCAAAGACCTTTAGCGTAATTATCTCAAGGTCTTTAAAAAGATTGTTACTAATCTATATAACTCCCTAGTAAATTATCTCCTATAGTCAGTTCGATTAAGCGATTAATTTCATTGTCTGAAATAAGAAATCGTTACAACTTCAGTTCTGCAGAATCAATGATTAATGTTTTATAATTGGATTATTATAAATAACGTTTGACTTGGACGTCTAGACGTCTTATTGTGCGTCATGTAAATAATAACGAGATAGATCACGTTTCATTTGAATTGTGAGTAGGGTGAAGTAACATACCGTCCTCGCTATTAGGCGAATTCAGTCAGGAATACAGATGATAGAAATAAAAAATGTAAACAAAGTGTTTTATCAGGGCGACAAAGAGATTCATGCGCTATCTGAGATCAACTTAAAAATAGAGCAGGGCAGTATCTTTGGTGTGATTGGTTCATCGGGTGCAGGTAAAAGTACTCTAATACGCTGTGTTAATTTATTAGAGCGTCCAACGAATGGCCAAGTGGTCGTTGATGGTGTTGATTTAACAAGGTTATCTGAACAAGAATTAACGCAAACTCGTCGTAAAATAGGCATGATTTTTCAACACTTTAATTTACTGTCATCACGTACCGTGTTTAATAATGTGGCGCTACCATTAGAGCTTGCTGGTGTTGATAAACAGAAAATCAAACAAAAAGTGGAAAGCTTATTAAAGCTAGTTGGTTTAGAAGATAAGCGTGATGTTTACCCTGCTAATTTAAGTGGTGGTCAAAAACAACGTGTTGCTATTGCGCGAGCATTAGCCTCGGATCCTAAAGTTCTATTATGTGATGAAGCAACGAGTGCCTTAGATCCTGCTACGACTATTTCTATTTTAGAATTATTACGAAAAATTAATAAAGAACTCAATTTAACTATTCTATTGATCACGCATGAAATGGCGGTAGTAAAAGGAATATGTGAAGATGTTGCTATTATAGGTGATGGTAAATTAGTTGAAAATGGCAAAGTGGGGGATATTTTTGCACATCCGAAAACGGATCTTGCCCGTGAATTTATTCGTTCAACCTTAGATTTATCTATTCCAGCAGATTATAAAGAACGTTTACAAGCGACGAGAGTTGAAAATAGCTATCCTTTAATCCGTTTGGAATTTACTGGCGCATCAGTTGATGCACCTGTGATAAGCCATGTAGCACGTGAATTTAATATCGATATCAGCATCTTAAGCTCCAATATGGATTATGTCGGTGGAGTGAAATTTGGTCTAATGTTAGCTGAGTTTATTGGTTCAGAAGCCTGTGCAGATAAAGCAATTCAATATTTAAAAGAACAGAAAATAGAACTAGAGGTGCTAGGTTATGTCGCTTAATACAGTTGTTACATGGTGGGCTGAAAATACACGTCTTATTGAATTGTTGGTGGATTCTTTATGGCAAACCATAGTGATGGTATTTACATCTGGTTTTATTGGCTTTGCTGTGGGAATACCACTTGGTGTGTTATTACATTTAAGTAAAAAAAATGGGTTGTTAGAAAACACTGTATTAAATAAAAGCTTAGGTGTTGTTGTTAATATAGGGCGCTCTATTCCTTTTATTATTTTATTAGTTGCGTTAATTCCTATTACTCGCTTTATTGTTGGCTCTTCTATTGGTACTCCTGCGGCGATCGTGCCTTTGACCATAGGTGCAATTCCATTTATTGCTCGTTTAGTCGAAGGAGCGTTATTAGAAGTGCCATCTGGTCTTGTTGAAGCTGCACAAGCTATGGGAGCAAAACCGATTCAAATTATTAACAAAGTTTTATTACCTGAAGCATTACCTGGCATTATTAATGCTGCAACCATCACTTTAGTGACCCTCGTTGGTTATTCTGCTATGGCTGGAACCGTTGGTGGTGGTGGCCTTGGTGATGTTGGTATTCGTTATGGTTATCAGCGTTTTGATGCCACAGTGATGATTATTACCATAGTGATCTTGGTCTTATTGGTACAACTTATTCAATCGGTGGGTGATTATCTCGTTAAGCGTGTTGATCATCGTTAATTTTTTATTTTTACAATGTATTCTTGGGCACTTATTAAAGTGTCTAGGAAATGAAGTTACTTTCAAAAGGAAAACTTATGAACTTTAATATTAAAAAAGTACTCGCTGCTTTAGGCTTAGCATCAACTGTTGCATTATTTGGTTGTGGTGAAAAAGAAGCTGTTGTTGATAATAGCAAAGTAACGATTGGTGTGATTGCTGGTGCTGAAGCGCAGGTTGCTGAAATTGCAGCTAAAGTTGCAAAAGAAAAATACGGGCTTGATGTTAAATTAGTGACTTTTTCTGATTACATCACACCTAATGCTGCACTTGATGAAGGTTCAATTGATGCAAATGCATTTCAACACAAACCTTACTTAGATCAGCAAGTTGCTGACCGAGGTTACAAGTTTGCAGTAGCAGGAAATACATTTGTTTATCCAATTGCAGGTTATTCAAACAAAATTCAAGCTCTTAGCGAATTAGAGTTTGGTGACCAAATTGCAGTGCCAAGTGACCCAACTAATTTAGGCCGTTCTTTAATCTTATTACAGCAACAAGGTTTATTAACATTAAAAGAAGGCGTTGGTCTTAAAGCAACGGTATTAGACATCGTTGGTAACGATAAAGAACTGAAAATTGTTGAATTAGAAGCAGCGCAACTACCTCGTTCATTAGATGACGTTAGCCTTGCAATTATTAATACAACTTACGCAAGCTCTATTGATCTCTCACCTGAGCAAGATGGTTTATTTGTTGAAGATAAAGAATCTCCATACGTAAACTTAATCGTTGCACGTGAAGACAATGTTCAAGCAGAAAATATCCGAAATTTTGTGAAAGCGTATCAATCTGAAGAAGTATACCAAGCTGCAATGGAAATCTTTAAAGGTGGCGTTGTTAAAGGCTGGTAATCTCTTTTTCTTAATCTATTTTTAAAATATTATAAAAGGGATCAGGCTTAGCTTGCTCCCTTTTTTGTTAAAGAGGACGTATGAAATTTTCTTTGTTGTGTTTATTGGGATATTGCTTTTCTTTCGCTGCTTACACAGCTAGTTTTGAGGAAGATATTGTTTCTGCGTTAATAGAAAGAACAACTCATGATGTTAGATATGATGGTTCTTATCTTTCAATTTCTTATCCTAATGGAGATGTGCCTAATGATATTGGTGTATGTACTGATGTTGTGATCCGCGCATATAGACATTTAGGAGTGGATCTACAAAAATTAATCCATGAAGATATGGTGAAGGATTTTAATGCCTATCCTTCTAAACGTATTTGGGGGTTAAGTAGAACTGATAAAAATATCGACCATCGTAGAGTGCCTAATTTGCAAGCCTTTTTAGCTCGGCATGGGCAAGTATTAAAAAAATCAGAGAATGCTAAAGATTATAAAACAGGAGATATCGTCACTTGGATGCTTCCTGGAAACTTACCTCATGTCGGTATGTTAATTGATCGTATATCACCGCAAACAGGTAACCCTTTAATCGTTCACAATATCGGTAGAGGACCCGAAATCCAAGATATGTTGTTTGATTATAAAATTACCGGGCATTATCGTTTTGTGCCAGCAGGGTATAATTAATATGATGAATGTAGACGATGTAGCTGAACTATCAATTGTTTCTGTTAAACATATTGAGTCTTATCTCTTGGAGTTAAGGTTTAATAATAGACACATTCAGAGAGTTGATTTCTCTTCTTTTATTTTTTCAAATAGGCATCCTGACTATGAGCAATATAAAAATGAAGATATGTTTTTAAACTACAAGCTTATTGACGGTAATCTTAATTGGGATGATTATAGAATGATTTTTACGGTTGAAGATTTATATAGAGGGAAAATTTAGCTCTACTTAAAAAGGATATTAAATAACCCTAAGTCTCTATGTTTAATTCAATAAGATCATTGCTGAATTATGACACTGCATACTGATGCTACTTGTTTTATTTTTCTTATTTCCATTAATGCGTTATCAATATTGTTCTCAATAAGGATATGCAAGTTTGAATTATCAATTTGAGAGAGGATTTTTTCAAGGTTTACAATATCTGCGTTATTTTCTTGTTCGATTTCTTCTAACAATAATAAGCTGATTGATTCTTGGCCTTGTAAGAGAAGAGTTTCGTTTATTTGCGCTTGTGCATATTCTTTTGTGGAAGCTGGTATAAGCAAACAGTCAATGAATAGTTCAGAACCGTCTGTTGCTAAAGGGCCTTCAAACTTAGGCTGTGATTGTGTATAGGCAAACCAAACTCTAGATTGTTGCTTAATATGTTCTTCCGTTATAAAAGTTCCAAAAGCAACCTTGCTCAATCCTACTTCAATCGAATTAATAGCCTCTTCGACACCGTATCTTTCACATGGTGCTAAATTTAGTACAGCTTCATCACTGTAAAGTATTGTCGATATGACTGTGACAATCTCAAATTCAAGCACTTTCAAGGTAAGCTTGAGTTGTTGGAGTGCATCTTGTTCAGTATTTGCTTGAATAACTGTGGTAACAAAAACAAGCTCATTGGCTTTTATTTTATTTTTGTAATTATTCTGAGCTTTTAATTTTGTGGATATCATCCAGCGTTTTGTATTACTCATTCTTAGTGATTCTCTTTAATGTTTGCTGGTGAACAAGCACGTTGACGATGCTTTATATATCCTCATTCCAAGATCGCGTAAAATATTCGATACTCTCTTTTGCAGCGAATACCGCTATCCCTTCTTTATGCCCTAATAAATCATACTCTATTAAATACGATAATAGCCAAACAACTTTAGCTTCTTCTGATTCCGAGTTAATCAGTTGGTCGTTAATATAAATACGTCTTGGAATTAAATTTAAAGGAATGGAGTCATCGTAATCATCTTCATCCTCTCTAATTTTAATATCTATTTTCTCTAATGATTGAAGCGTGAGTACTAGTAGTATGCTGGCTGGACACGGAGGAACCCAAAAATGAACGTCTTTGATATTATTTTTTGTTAATGTTTGAATGGTTAACATAAGTGGCTTAAAAATACGCGTATATTAATTTCAACTTTAAGTGCTTTAACTGTAGGCGTCAAGTTGAAAGGATATATTCTTAAAGTCATTATTAACATGATTGACTACATCGAAAACAATAGTCCAGAAAGAAGCAAACATGGCCTTGAAAACATTAAGATACTCAAGGTTGAGAAATATGAACGCGGTTATATATAAAAGAAAGCGCAAAAAACGTGCTTTATATTGACTGTGTAACTAGTAACAAGTTATTGTTCTGTTTCCTTTGGATATCGTCAGTTAAAACGATGCATTTCGATTACTGCTATTAATAGAATTAATTCGGTTTTAATCATAAATGTTTGGGAACTTGGTGAAATACCAGGCTGCCCCCGCAACGGTAGAGCAAGCTCATTTGATGTTTGTTAAGCCCGGATACCAAACCTTAGGATGATACTTGCTGTTGAAGCAAGTACCGTGGTGTTGCGGAGGGCTTCACCGGCTGGTCTGCTTTTTAAAGGGATTGTTATTCCTTGAATAAAGTGTGCCATCTCCTCCACAACTTCGCCTGTTAATTACTCAGACGGAGATTTTTCTGTGTTAAACCTTACTAAATTAAAATATTTTTATAATCCACTGACCTTAATCGTTAGCTGCTTGCTTTCGTTTTCTGCCCAAGCTCATTTCCAAATGCTTTACACACCTGATTTATTACATGCAAAAAGCGGTGCTATCACCTTTAAAATGCCTTTTACTCATCCTGCTGCTAGTGGGCATGTAATGGTTGTTGAAAAACCAGAAGCTTTTTATATGGTTAAAAAAAGTAAAAAAACAGATTTACTTCATAGTATTACAGAAATTGAGTGGGAAAGTGCTGTTGATAAAGGAACTGCTTACCAAGCTGATGTTAAGTTACGTGGATTAGGCGATTATGTATTTATTGCACAACCTTCCCCTTATTTTGAACCGGAAGAAGATCTTTATATTCAACAAATTACTAAAACCATCGTGAACGTGGGTAACTTACCCACAGATTGGAATCATGACTTAGGATTAACCGCTGAGATTGTGCCATTAACTAAACCTTATGCGATTTATGAAGGTGGTATTTTTAGCGCGGTGATTAAATCTAAAGGTGAGCCTGTTCCTTTCGCAGCTGTTGAAGTCGAGTTTATGAATTACGTACCTGATATGCAAAAAAATCAATTTGCTAAAGAGCCAATCATGACTCCACCTGCAGATGTGTTTGTGACGCAAACAATTTATGCAGATGCCAACGGTACCTTCCATTTCTCATTATTAAAAGCAGGTCATTGGGGATTTGCTGCATTGGGTGTCGGTGAGCAGAAAACCTATCAAGGTAAAGAGTTATCACAGGATGCGGTGATTTGGGTTGAAGCAACTAAGCTTCCATAACCAATAACTTGTAGATTATTTAAGAGGGTGAATTATGCATATTGTTGATGGCGCATTATCTGTACCCGTATTAGTTAGCGGCGCAGTGTTATCTGTTGTAGGTATCGCTATTGGCTTGAAAAAGATGGATTACGATAATTTGCCATTAGTGGGCGTATTAGCATCTGTATTTTTTATTGCCTCTTATATTCATTTACCTTTGGGATTTTCAAGCGTTCATTTAATTATGAATGGTTTATTAGGCATTTTATTGGGCTGGGTTGCTTTTCCTGCCTTGCTGGTGGCTTTGTTATTACAAGTGATCTTCTTTGGCTTTGGCGGTTTATTGGTGTTAGGCGTTAATACGTTGAATATCGCATTACCCGCGGTGATTATTTATTACCTTTGTTATAAAGGTATACGTAGTGAAAACCCTAAAGTTGCGGCTATTTGGGGAGCAATTGGTGGCGCAGGCGCGATTGTGATCACTTCATTGATGGTTGCTTTTTCACTGGCATTATCTGGTGAATCATTTGTATTAGCTGCAAAAGCCGTATTACCTGCACATATTCCCATTATGGTGCTAGAAGGTTTTGTTTCCTATGCTGCTGTATATTTAATTCATAGGGTTAAACCTGAATTTATTAATAAGGAATCAGTTTAATGAAAAGGATTATTTCTCCTGTTATTTTACTGTTATCAAGTCTATTTAGTATGGCAGCCATTGCACATAATGTAGTCGGTGGTGTGTATGCAACGGGCTTTGAAATTGAAGGTGAAGCGGGGTTTTCAAATGGCTCAATGGCAAACGCTGGCACCATCGTTAAAATTTTCGACCAATCGGGATTACCTTTAGGGGAAGTTGAAACCGATGATGAAGGATTTTTTACCTTTACAGCTAAAAAACGTATTACCCATGTATTCGAAATTGATATGGGAGCGGGCCATCAGCTAACAATGCAATTGCCTGCTGAAGAGTTACCTGAAAGTTTAAGTGCAGGACCTTCAAGCGAACAATACACTAATAATCGGTTGGTATCGGTTAATAATGACACGCCTGCTAATGTCGAACAAATATCAGTCTTAATGTTAGAGAAAGCGATTGCTAAACAAATAAAACCACTACGCAAAGAGATACAAAGCTTGAAAGAAAAATCAGGCTTACGTGATATTCTAGGTGGTATTGGTTATATTTTTGGATTACTCGGATTGGTTGCTTTTTTAAGAGAACGAAAATTAAAGGCTAAACAGTAATGTCACAAGGCTTAGAGCACAGCCTGACCTCATGGTCTGGGCAAGCATTAAAGCATCAAGCATCATGGATAGATGATCTTGATGCGCGTGTGCGTGTTGTGTGCTCTGGACTCTTTGCATTAGTCGTGGTGTTAAGCCATCATTTTATACCTGCACTATTAGGTTTGTTATGTGCATTTATTTTAGTGAAAGCGAGTAAGCTAAATATAAAAAGAACTTTGCGCCGCGTGATTGCAATGGACTTTTTTATGCTAACGCTGATTTGTATTCTGCCTTTTACCACACCCGGTGATGCTATGTTTACCGTGTTTGGATTGCAGGCAAGTTGGCAAGGTTTGTTGCATGCATTGTTAATCACAATCAAAGCCAATGCCGTTTTATTGGTTCTATTTTCATTAGTTGCCACTATGTCGGCTTCAACACTAGGCCATGCACTAGCACATTTAAAAGTGCCTGATAAGCTAGTTCATTTAATGTTATTTATGGTGCGTTATTTAGATGTAATAAGCCAAGAATACAAAAAAATGCGACGTGCAATGCAAGCTCGTGCTTTTGTAATGCGTACAAATAGGCATACTTGGAAAAGTATTGGTTATTTATTTGGCATGCTATTAATACGTTCAGTTGAGCGTGCAGAACGAATTTCTGATGCGATGAAATGTCGTGGTTTTTGTGGCCGTTATTATCTTAATGATGAGATGAAAATGGGGCGATCAGACCTAGTCTTTAGTGTCGTTTTTTTATGTTTTTTATCATTGCTAATAGGGCTGAATATTAATGACTTATTCAAGTAAACCGCTTATAAAAATAGAAGCCCTTAGTTATGCTTATCCAAGGCGTGGCAGCGTATTGAATAATATCGACTTTGCCTTGCATGATGGCGAACGCGTGGTGATCAACGGCGATAATGGCGTTGGAAAAACAACATTATTACATTTGATTGTTGGGCTTAAAAAAGCGAAAAAAGGTGATATCACTGGTTTTGGTGAATTATGCAAAACCGAAAAGCAGTTCAATAAATTACGTGCTAAAGCGGGATTATTATTTCAAGATCCCGATGATCAGCTATTTTGTCCAACGGTATTAGAAGATGTGATGTTTGGACCTTTAAATCTTGGTTTTACAAAGCAACAAGCAATAGAAAAGTCATTGGAAACATTAAATACATTAGGTATGCAAGGGTTTGAATCTCGTATTACTCATCAGCTTTCTGGTGGAGAAAAACGTATGATCACCTTAGCCAGTGTGTTGGTGATGGAGCCTGAAGTGTTAATTCTAGATGAGCCAACTAACGCGTTAGACGAAAAAGCCAAAATGCGTTTACTGAACGTGTTACAAACATTACCACAGGCAATGATCATCATTTCTCACGATAAGCTATTTTCAAATCAATTAGCAACGCGTCAATTAACATTAAGCGATGGGCTATTAACCGAACAACCTATTCCTAGTATTGCAGTGGCATAAGGCGTGAGGAAAGTATAATGAATCAACAAGCTCAAGAAAAATCTATTTTCCCTTTTAGTGCAGTACAAGGTCAGCCACTATTTAAGTTGGCATTATTGTTAGCAACAGTTAATCCGTTAATCGGTGGCGTATTAATTTCAGGCCCTCGTGGTTGTGCTAAATCGACCTTAGCGCGTGCAGTTGCAGACTTATTACCAATAAAAGAAAATGTTACTCCGCAGTTTGTTTCATTACCCCTTGGTGCCAGTGAAGAGATGTTGATTGGTACCTTAGATTTAGACCATGTTTTAAAAGACAAATCTTTAAAATTCTCTGCAGGCCTATTAAAAAAAGCACATCAAGGTGTGTTGTATGTGGATGAAGTGAATCTATTACCGGATCATTTAGTTGATCAATTATTGGATGTGGCAAGCAGTGGCGTTAATATTGTAGAGCGAGATGGTATTAGCCATAGCCATGATGCTCGTTTTACCTTGATTGGTACTATGAATCCCGATGAAGGGGAATTACGTCCACAGCTACAAGATCGTTTTGGTCTGATGGTGGAACTGGATAATATTTATAGCTTAGAAGAGCGCATCAATATTATTAAAGCACGACAAAGTTTCGATCAAGATAAAATCGCTTTCTGCGATAACTATCAAGCGGAACAAATATTATTACAACAACAAATAAATGACGCGCAAACACTATTACCTAAAGTCACTTGTGACGACTCATGTTTTATTGACATCGCGACACGTTGTCAGCAAGCGAATGTAGATGGCCTACGTGCTGATATCATGATGCATCGAGCGAGTGTCACTCATGCTGCTTGGTGTGGACGAAGGACTGTAACACTTGAGGACATAGAGCAAGTTGCACCATTAGTTTTGTTACATCGTATGCAATCGGGTGGAACACCGCCTTCTTCTGGTTCAAATAACGACTCATCTTCTGATCAGCAGTCTGCAAAGGATCAATCTGCAAAGCATGGATTCTCAAGACCGCAAGCTCCTCAAAATAATGCCTCTTCGCCACAACAGCAATCCTCGCAACAGCAAACTGATCATAACCAACAAGAAACAGAATCCGGAGAGTGGGGCGCGATGCCTGCGCAATCAGGTGAAGCGCAAAAAACAGATTTACAAAGCAAAGCAAACTTACCGCAATTAGTATCAACATTAAAAAGTGATGCACTAAGTAAAGCCTTTAAGCCTAAAAAAATTAGTGAAGAGTACAATAAGAATAAACAAGGTGTGACAAGTAAAGGTAATAGAAAGTCTGCTTTAACGAGTACTAAACCTGACTGGTTTAATACTTTAGCTAATAGTTTAGGGCAATGGCCGCCAGTACAATTGGCTTTTAAAAAAGTGTCTACTGGAGAGCAAAAGTTGCATCTTATTTTACTGGATACTTCTGCTTCGACCTTGACTGATAGTTTATCTTCAATTGCCAAAGCAGTGGTGATGAATATTACTGATGGGGCTTATTTACAACGTGATAAAATAAGTTTATTGGGGTTTGGCAATGACAATGTTGAGACGATTATCAAAGCTGGCCGAGCGCCTAAAAAAGTAGTTAATTTATTGGATAATATTAACGCCATGGGGGGAACGCCATTACGATTGATATTAGAAAAAGCTGCACAAAGTATTAAACAATTAAGCCAAAAATATCCTGGGTTATCCTTGTTTTGCTATTTGATCACCGATGGCCGAAGCCGCGTTGATATTGATGATTTAAAATTGAATGTACCGACCTTGCTAATTGATATTGAAAAAGCACAAATCAAACGTGGTCGTGGCAAGTTATTGGCAGAGCAATTAGATGCAGAATATGTTGAAGTGGCAAATCTAGTATGAGCATATTAATGCAAGCTAAAGGACAAAAGATAAGCTGATGAATAAAATGAAAAACAAAGCGAGTTGCCCCGCATTATTTCTAGCAGCGCCTGCATCGGGGCAGGGAAAAACAACAATCACTTCAGCGATTGCGCGTTATTTTACGTCGCAAGGTAAAGTGGTACGTGTTTTTAAAACAGGCCCTGATTATTTAGATCCACAAATTTTAGCGCAAGCATCGAATGGTCATGTTGAACAGCTTGATATGTGGATGGCTGGTGAAAATTATTGCCAACAAAAATTATATGAGGCTGCATTAGAAGCCGACTTGATTTTAGTTGAAGGTGCCATGGGTTTGTTTGATGGAGAGCCATCAAGTGCCGACTTAGCCGCACGATTTAATATTCCCGTTGCGATAGTGATGGATGTTAAAGGCATGGCGCAAACCGCTGCTGCCGTGGCGATCGGCCTTGCAAACTTCCGTGATGATTACAGTTGTTATGGTTTGATTGCCAATAACTGTAGTAGCGAACGCCATGCTCAATTAATTAGAGAAGCATTAGGTGATAAATTACCATTATTAGCCTGCCTCAAAAAAGATCCTGAAGTCGCGTTACCTGAGCGTCACCTAGGTTTAGTACAAGCGAGTGAAGTCTATGATGAATTAGAAGAAAAGTTCACGTTAGGTTGTGAATGGTTACAAGATGGAGTCACTCGCGCTGACTCTGCAAGCCCTTTGTTAACATTACCAGCAAGTGTTGATTTTTACCCGAGCGAAATTGAAGAAGTCGAACCTTTGTTAGTAGGTAAAACCATTGCCGTTGCCAAGGATGTTGCCTTTAGTTTTATTTATCAAGCAAACACGCGTCTATTAGAAGCAATGGGCGCGACGTTAACTTATTTCTCGCCATTAAAAGATACTCAACTACCAGAAGCGGATGCGCTGTGGTTGCCGGGTGGCTATCCTGAATTATATGCGGCACAACTTGCCGAAAATACACAGTTACAAACACAAATAGCTGCATTTTATCAAGCAGGAAAACCAGTTTTAGCAGAGTGTGGAGGTTTCCTTTATTGTTTAAACGAACTGGTGGATTTAGATAATCAACATCATAAAATGCTTGGATTGCTAAACGGTCAAGGCAGTATGTCGGGTAAACGTGGTTGTCAGGGAATGCAAAAAGCACTCTTACCGGAAGGTGAAATTCATGGTCATGCACACCATAGATCACGCGCTATTATGGAAATAGATGCAATGGGATACGGACAGCGCCAACGTCATCCAGCACCCGGTGAAGCCATTTATCGCGATAAAAAATTAACCGCGAGTTATTTACATCTGTTTTTCCCATCTAATCCACGTTTGATTGCAGATCTATTTACAGGACAATTACAAGTTGAAGATAAAGAAAAATTACTTGCTTGGGAAAATTATCAATCTGCATCTGTGCAAACCGAAGCAACGCAAACTCAATCGCTAGGTGGATAACTAATATGTGGCCAGAATCGAGTGAAACAGAGCAACCATTACGAAATGGTTTAACTACAGGAAGTTGTGCTACAGCTTGCTGCGTAGCTGCTGTTCGCGCGTTATTGGCAAATAAACAACCTACAAGTGTAGAAATTACGCTACCTCGCGGTGAAAAAGTCGACCTTGATATCATCGACTATCAAAATATTGAAAACGGAATACGTACAGCCACCATTAAAGATGCTGGCGATGATCCCGATGCAACTCATGGTGCCACTTTGTTTGTTGAGCTGCGATTAACATCTGAACAAGGCATTGTTTTTAAAGCGGCTGAAGGGGTTGGAACGGTTACTCGAGAAGGACTCGTGCTCGAGATTGGTGAGCCTGCTATCAACCCAGTTCCTCGTAAAATGATAACGAGTCATCTAGAGCATTATGCTGTGGTTTATCAATACCAAGGTGGTTTTGAAGTCTCGGTAGGTGTTGAAAATGGTGAACAGATTGCACTGAATACCATGAATAGTCGTTTAGGTATTTTAGGCGGCTTATCGATTTTAGGCACAACTGGAATTGTTCGTCCTTATTCTTGTGCAGCTTATATTGCCTCTATCCACCAAGGCATTGATGTTGCCAATGCGAATGGGTTTACTCATCTAGCGGCTTCAACTGGGATTGCAAGTGAACGCGCGATTAAAGAACATTATCAAATGAATGAAGTGAGTTTGATTGAAATGGGCGATTTTGTCGGTGCTATGCTGAAATATTTGCGTCGAGAAAAGAATGCAAGTGGCGTGACCAAACTCAGTATTAGTGCAGGTTTTGGTAAATTAACCAAGCTTGCTAATGGCCATTTAGATCTTAATAGCCGTCAATCCAGTATTGATTTTCAACAGCTTGCCAACATAGCAAAATCATTAGGCGCAACGGACGCTTTACAACAAGAAATTCTTGAAGCGAATACCACCATTGAAGTATTTAATAAAACTAAAGCTGCCGGCCTCGATATCGCCACTGTTATTTGTAAAGACGCATTAAAAGTCGCGCAAGCAATTGTGCATGAATCAATAGAAATAGAAGTCTGGGCTGTTGATAGAAAAGGATTATTTGTCGCTAATAGTTTGGGTGAAACATTTCCTATTGAGTCTAATCAATGAAGATTTTAGTGGTTGGCGGCACGGCTGATGGACGCAAGTTAGCGACAGAGTTATTCGAGTCAGGCTTTGATGTTATATACAGTATCGCAGGCATTGTACGTAAAGCCACTGTGCCTTGTACTGTAATTAGCGGTGGTTTTACGCAATTTGGTGGTTTGTCACGATACGTTACGGAACAAAAAATAACGCATATCGTGGATGCAACACATCCCTTTGCGCAGACCATGAGTAATACCATTGCAGAAGTCAGTGAAGAGTTATCAATCACTGCGATACGATTTCATCGTCAACAATGGATTAAAACCCAACAAGATCATTGGATTGAAGTCTCAAGTTGGAGTGAAGTACTTGAGCAAATACCAGATAAGCAATCAGTCTTTATGACGGCAGGGCAAATTGGTCAAGACGTTATTGATGCATTAGCAGCGCAAGCCAAACATGTGTTGTTACGTACTGCGATGCCAGCAAAAGTCGAGTTGCCTGATAATGTCACTTGGTTAAAAGCGATAGGACCTTTTACATTTGAAGATGAAAAAACGTTGTTAGTGCAATATAAAGTCGACGTCATTATCAGTAAAAATAGTGGTGGAGAAGCCACTTACGCAAAAATTCAAGCGGCGGCTGAAGTAGGTATTCCAGTTTATCAATTCAAACGCCCTGAACTTAGGCCTTTAGCTTATCAGTGTGATCAACAAAGCGACTGTGTAAGCCTTTTACACACATTTAAGCATAAGAATTAACAATGAGTTTATTTAATGAAGTTTGATTATATTCACGATCCAACATTAATCGAAAAAGAAAGCTTTCGTCAAATCAGAACCTTAACGGAACTTGATCATTTATCGATAGAAGCACAACAAGTGGTGATGCGTGTTGTACATAGTGTAGGTATTCCATCAGTTGCAGCGCAAGTCAAATTGAGTGACAACGCCTGTAATGCGGGTATTGAAGCATTAAAAAAAGGAGCTGCGATCCTGTGTGATGTGGAGATGGTGAAGCAAGGCATTACTAAACGAATGATCAAAACTGAACCTTTGTGCTTTTTGAACGCACAAGGAGTGCCAGAGCAAGCAAAAGCAACGGGCGAAACACGTACCATGGCGGCCTTAACGGCTTGGTTACCGCATTTAGAAGGGAGTGTTGTGGTCATTGGCAATGCACCAACGGCGTTATTTCGTTTATTGGAAATGATTGACAAAGGTGCACCAAAACCCGCATTGATTATCGGCATGCCCGTTGGCTTTGTTGGCGCGGCTGAATCTAAACAAGCATTGTGGGATGTTCATCAAGCGTTAGGTATTGAATGTATTACTTTACTAGGTCGTGAAGGTGGTAGTGCCGTTTCTAGCGCAACCTGTAATGCACTATTACGCTGTATTCAAGGTGAATTGTACTAATGGCGATGTTAAAAACTCAACAAATAAGCGTGATTGGTTTAGGTGTGACTGAAGATGCCATGCTCAGTGAAGCTGCAATCCAAGCACTACAATCAGCTGATTTAGTGATTGGATCTGATCGTCAATTATTAACTGTAAAAACTCACCTAAACAATGTAAAAACGGCAATGCTACCTAAATTAGCAAAGTTGAAAACGCTCATTGAAAGTAAGCAAAAAGTAGTGGTGTTAGGCTCTGGTGATCCCCTTTATTACGGGATTGGAACTTGGCTCAGCAAACAATTTAAAGACACTTTAATTCACTTCTATCCAGCAGTATCAAGCATTACACAAGCCTGTCATTGCTTAGGTATTGCACAACAAAATGTGAATGTGCTGAGTTTGCACGGCCGACCTTTAGCAAAATTAAAAGTCGAATTAAAAGCACAACAAACATTATTATTGCTAACAGATAAAAACAGCCAACCGCAAGATATTGCTACAGTCTGCCTACAAACAGGCTTTACGGATGCTGAAATTATTGTGTGCGAACGTTTAGGTTATCAGGAACAAAAAATATCGCGTTTTACGATTTCGGAATTAGTAGAAAGTGAACTTGAGTTTGATGCATTACATGTTTCGTTTGTTTTATGTGGTGAAAATAAAGGTTTCTTACCGCA
This sequence comes from Psychromonas algicola, assembly GCF_004378355.1. Lineage (GTDB taxonomy): Bacteria > Pseudomonadota > Gammaproteobacteria > Enterobacterales > Psychromonadaceae > Psychromonas. Next base: position 128,931 of record NZ_SNUB01000004.1, on the reverse strand, counting down.
ATTCCCTGGGATCAAAGATGCGGATTTTGAAACAGGTGAACTCGGTAGCAAAGGCATGATCAGCAAACGCGAAGTGCGTTTAGCAATTTTATCGTTGTTACAACCAAGCCGAGATGACGTTATTTGGGATATTGGTGCCGGTTGTGGTGGTGTTGCTGTGGAGCTAGCTTATTGGCAATCTCAAGCAAGTATTTATGCCATAGAACATAACCAAGCGCGATTTAATTGTTTACTACAAAACCAACACAAGTTTGGTGTTGTCAGTAATTTAAAAACAACCTTTGGTCGTGCACCAGAAGCGTTATCAGATTTACCTATAGCGAATAAAATATTCATTGGTGGAAGCGATGGTGAATTACCTCAACTATTAGATTCATTATGGGAAAAGCTAGCTGATAATGGACAAATCGTCGTCTCAGCAGTAATGGAGAAAACCAAATCGCAGCTATTAGATTTTTATAATAAACGCTTAGCCGTTAATGATAGCGAATTAGAGACATTGCAGATTGCAGTCAATAAAAGCAGAAGTTTAGCGGGGCAACTTGCTTACCAACCTGCGTTACCAGTAAGTTTATTTAGTTTTATTAAAAATACCGAACAACAATTAAATAAAGGAAAATCGGGTGAGTAAAGTCGTGTTAGATGGGGTTACAGAAAAAGGTACTTTTATTGGTGTTGGCGTTGGTCCCGGTGATCCTGAACTATTAACGTTAAAAGCCTTTCGTGCGATTCAAAATGCCGATGTCATTTGCTATTTGGAAAATGAATCAGGTGAATCACAGGCGTTAGATATTGCCGTTGAAGCATTAAAAAGCCCCATTAAAAAACAGCAACATTTAGGTGTTCGTTTTGCTATGTCGCGTGAGCGTGTGGCTGCAAACTTAGCTTACGATAAAGTGATTACGCAAATTCAAGAGCAGCTTGAATTACGTAATACTGTTGCCTTTTTATGTGAAGGTGACCCATTATTCTTTGGATCTTTTACTTATCTATTAGAGCGTTTAGAAAGCCAATATACTTCACAAGTGATTCCGGGCATTCCTGCTTTTGTCGCTGCAACAGCAGAACTACAGCTTCCCTTAACCGTATTAAAACAATCTTTTGCAGTAATAACTGGCCGTCATAGCGATGAAAAAATTAAAGCTGCTTTATTAGAGCACGATGCCGTTGTGATCATGAAAGCTGGCATTGAAAGACCACGCTTATTAGCGTTATTAAAAGAAACTAACCGCTTTGATGATGCTAACTATCTTGAGTATATAAGCCGTGATAATCAAAAAGTGATCACCGATTTAAATCAATTAGAAGATAAAGCAGGGCCTTATTTTTCATTGTTTCTGATCACGCGTGAAGAGTTAAGCGCGTGATTAGAATCATTTGTTTAACAGACGTTGGTTTGCAGTTAGCAAGGCGTTTGCAAAATGCGTTAATAGCGAATAAAGCTAAATCCGTTGACGTTTGTTTTAAACCAAACTCATTTAGCGAAACAGTACAAAGCTTTTTCCAACAAGGCGATCGACTTATTTTCATCTGTGCCACAGGCATTGTAATGCGAACCTTAGCGCCTGTGATCCAAGATAAACTCAAGGATCCAGCTGTATTAGTCTTAGATGAAATGGGTAAGTTTGTTATTCCTCTGTTGTCGGGTCATGAAGGCGGTGCCAATGAGTTTGCTCGACAAGTATCAGAGTTACTTGAAAATCAATTAGTGATCACGACAGCGAATAGCTATTTAAAACCTGTTTATGTAGTGGGTATGGGGTGCGAACGCAATTGTCCTGAAGCAGTTTTACAAACATTGTTAGATGAGTGTTTATTAAAAGCTGGTTTAACATTCGATGATATTAGTGCGATTTGCAGTATTGATATTAAAGCTGATGAAGTGGGGTTAATGGCACTCGCTAAATCGTTGCATAAACCCTTTTTAACCTTCGACGCAAACGCCTTAGGTGAGATGGAAGCACGTTTATCAACTAAGTCTGATTATATTTTTAAAACTGTTGGTGTATATGGGGTTGCTGAATCAGCGGCTTTATATCAAGCACAACAGATAACCAATAACAGCAGTGAACTATTGCTGAATAAACATAAGAATAAGCAGGCGACGTGTGCAATCGCACGTTCCTATGCGCAATAAAATTAAAGAATAAATAGGGAATAAAATGAGTAATAAAAAACAACTTTTTGTTGTGGGTATGGGACCAGGTAATGCTGATTTAGTCGCGCCAAAAGCATTAAAAGCAGTGCAAGAAAGTACTGATTTAGTGGCTTATGGTCTCTATTTAGATCTATTAGGTGAGCCGTGCAATAACAAAGTACATCACGATTTGCCATTAGGTGAAGAGATTGGTCGTGCTCGTTTAGCCTTAGATCTAGCTGCAAGCGGTAAAACGACATCACTTATTTCAAGTGGTGATATCGGTATTTATGCCATGGCAACACTGGTGTTTGAATTGCTTGATAGACAACTTCAAGGGCTTGAAGATCATCCTGAATGGTTAGATGTTGAGATCGATGTCGTACCGGGAATTTCTGCGATGCAAGCAGGTGCAAGCCGTATTGGTGCAATGTTAGGTCATGATTTTTGTACCGTGAGTTTATCGGATCTATTAACGCCTTGGGAAACTATTGATAAGCGTATTCATAGCGCCGGCGAAGGGGACTTTGTTATCTCTTTCTATAATCCTGTGTCTAAAAAGCGTGATTGGCAGTTAAACCATGCGCGCGATGTATTACTAAAGTATCGCCCAGCATCAACGCCAGTTTTATTAGGGCGTCAATTGACTCGTGAGGATGAAACGATCCGTATTATCCGTTTAGATGAGTTGGATGCAAAAGACGTGGATATGTTTACCTTAGTGAGCGTAGGTAATAGCGAATCAAAACATATTGTTAACGGCCAAAAGCATTGGGTGTATACACCTCGCGGCTATAAAAAGAAATTATAGCGTCGCCCTTCAAGCGATTTCTGCGTTGAAAGTACTCACTAGGTAAACCTAGCTCCGTGCTTTCGCCTTGAACTCGCGTGAATTGCTTAGCCATAATTTATTTTTGGCTTAGTGAATTGAAATAATTGTAAAGGAATTATTATGAAAGTTTATTTTATTGGCGCAGGGCCGGGTGATCCTGAATTGATGACCATTAAAGGGGCGCGTTTATTAAAGCAATGTCCAGTTGTGCTATATGCAGGTTCATTGATTCCACGTCAAACATTGCAAGATGTTGAAGATAGTGCAGAGTTGATCGTTGATACTGCAAAAATCAATCTTGATGAAATGGAAGCCTATTTTGTTGAGGCATCAAAAGCGGGCAAAGATGTAGCGCGTTTACAGTGTGGTGATCCTGCATTATATGGCGCGATTGCTGAGCAAATTCGCCGTTTAGAGAAACATGGTATCGACTATGAAGTGATTCCTGGAGTAAGTGCAACGGCGGCGTCTGCTGCATATTTAGGTAAAGAGCTAACACTGTCTGGTGTTTCGCAAACGGTGATCATGACGCGTTATGAAGGTAAAACACCTTTCCCTGAGCGTGAACGTCTACCGCAACTTGCACAAAGTGGCGCGACTTTAGCTATTCATTTAGGGATCACTAAGATCCGTAAAATTGTAGCTGAGTTAATTCCACATTACGGTGAAGATTGTCCAGTTGCTGTTTGTTACCGCAGTTCATGGCCTGACCAAGATAAAGTCACTGGCACACTCGCTGATATTGCTGAAAAAGTAGAAGCAAAAGGCTTTAAGTTAACGGCGCTTATTTTGGTTGGTCATGTTTTAGATACCACCAATTTCGAAGATTCGTATCTGTACAAAAAAGATAAACCCAATATTTTCCGTCGTCGTAAAAATACACTTTCCATTGAAGAATTAGAGGTCAAAAATGACAGCATCAAATAAGAACGTTTCATTAAATAAAATTCCAACGACGGTTGTTACTGGTTTTCTTGGTAGCGGTAAAACAACCTTATTAGCTAACTTGCTTAAAAAAGCCAAAGGCAAACGTATTGCCGTGATCATGAATGAATTTGGTGAGTTAGATATTGATTCAGAATTGTTACGTACTTGTCCCCTTGAATGTGAAGACGAAGCCGCAGAATTAGTCGGCGGTGAAGACGGTATTTATGAGTTAGCGAATGGCTGTATTTGTTGCACCGTTGAAGAAGAGTTTTTACCTGTGATGGAAAAACTGGTTGAACGTCGTGATCAAATTGACCATATCTTAATTGAAACATCAGGTTTGGCATTACCAAAACCGTTAGTACAAGCCTTTAACTGGCCGGGTATTAAAGAATATTGCACTGTCGATGCTGTAATTACTGTGGTTGATGGCCCTGCTATTGCTGCAGGTCGCTTTGCTGCGGATGAAGATAAAGTTTTAAAGCAACGTGCTGCAGATGAAAGCTTAGATCACGATCCAAGCTTACAAGAGTTATTAGATGACCAACTTAACTCAGCTGATTTAGTGGTAGTAAGTAAAAGTGATTTACTGAACGAAGAAGAACAAGCTCGCGTTAAAGCAGTTGTGCAAAAACGCTTACCAAGTTCGGTGAAAACCGCTTATATCAATAATGGTGATGTGCCACTTGAAGTATTAATCGGTATTAATGCAGGCACTGAAAAAACTATTGATAAAGTCCATAACCATCACGATCATCATCATGCTCACGGTGCACATCACGACCATGCTCATGACCATTTCGATTCAATGGTGATTAGTTTGGGTACTGTTGATGCAGACAAGTTAAAGGTAAGCGTTGAAAAACTATTAAACGAATTTAACTTATTCCGTATCAAAGGGTTTGCTGCCGTTGCAAATAAACCAATGCGTCAAGTATTACAAGCCGTTGGTAAACGTTTAGAAGTACATTTTGATCGCTTATGGGAATCAACTGAAACACCAAAAACAGAATTAGTATTAATTGGTAAAGGCTTAGACGAAGCTGCTGTGACCGCTATTTTAAAAAGCGCTGAGGTTTAATAAAAGATGCATCTATTAGCGGCACAACCGGGTGGATTTATTGAAGAAGAGGGCATTGTCGATTTAGCACAATCGCCAGCTCCTTTAGTTGTATTCAGTGCTGCTGATAGCCAATTAACGGCGCTTTCAGCTGGTTTTCAACAAATAAATGAACGTAATGGATTTGTTGAAACGCGCTTAGTTAATTGGACCAACTTATTAAAACCTGCGGCTTTTGATCTTTATGAAGATAAAGTCTTAGAGCAAGCGGAAGTGGTTGTTGTGTCGTTATTAGGCGGAAAATCCTACTGGCAATATGGCGTAGAAGGCCTAGTTCGTTGGTCAAAAGCAAAACCGAATCGAACCCTTATTTTAGTCCCCGGTGATGATAATGTTGACCCTGAGTTAATTGAATTATCAACTGTATCCGAACAAATCCAACATCAAGTCTGGCGCTATTTACGTGCTGGTGGACTTGATAACAGCGCACAACTTTTTACTTATTTGAATCAACTTTACTTTGAAGCAGAATTTGAAGCTAATGATCCACAGTTTTTGCCTGTTGCGCAGTTTTATAACCAACAATCAACCAGTGCAAAATGGAGAAAAGAGCAAAGTGTTGTTGCACTGATCTTTTATCGTAGCCATTTACAATCGGCCAACTGTGAAATGTTCGACCAGTTTATCGAATTAATGTCAGCGAACGGTTTAAACCCATTACCGATAGTGATTAGTTCCTTAAAAGATGAACAAGCCATGAGTGTGGTGAACCAACTTTTAAGTGAGCATGATTGCCGTTTGATTTTAAACAGCACAGGCTTTGCTGCAAATACAGTCAGTAGTCCTGGGTTAAGTTCTCAACCGAATAGTTTTAAGCGTTTATTTACCGTTGATATTCCTATTTTACAGCTAGTACTTTCTAGTAGTACGTTAGAGGATTGGACGGATTACAAACAAGGTTTACGAAGCCGTGATATTGCTATGCAGGTGGTGTTACCTGAGATGGATGGCAAAGTATTAACCCGCGCTATTAGCTTCAAAACCGAAGCCTTTTTTGATGAAAAAACACAAATTTCATTAGTACAATATCAATTACATCACGAGCGCGCTTTGTTTGTGATTGAGTTGGCTAAAAAATATATTCAGCTTTCAATTACTGATAATAAAAACAAACGTATCGCGTTAATTTTAGCTAATTATCCAACCAAAGATGGGCGCATCGGCAATGGTGTTGGATTAGATACGCCTAATTCCACTGTGAATATTTTAAATGCCTTAAAGGACGCGGGTTATCCCATTGATGTGGTGCCTGAAAACGGCAATCAACTGATTGAAACCTTATTAGAATCAGTGACTAATAATCCTAATACTTTACACTATTTAGCCTGTTGGCAGAGTTTGTCATTAAGTGATTATAAAAAAGCTTTTGCTGATTTACCGTTAGTGAGTCAACAAGCTATTACTAAGCGTTGGGGCAAACCTGAAGATGATATTAAATGTCGAGATGGACGTTTAATGATCTCGGGGATCCGTTTAGGTGAAACCTTTGTTGGGATTCAACCTGCTCGTGGTTTTAATATCGATTTATTAGCTAATTATCATGACCCCGATTTAGTGCCGCCGCACAATTATTTAGCCTTCTATTTTTGGCTACGTTTTACTTATCAAGTCAACGCCGTTATTCATGTGGGGAAACACGGCAATTTAGAATGGCTACCGGGGAAAGGTCTAGCGCTTTCTAACGAATGTTGGCCAGATGCAGTCTTGGGGCCAATGCCACATTTTTATCCTTTTATAGTTAATGATCCCGGCGAAGGCGCGCAAGCAAAAAGACGCACGCAAGCGGTGATCATTGACCACTTAATGCCACCGATGACCCGTGCTGAAACTTACGGTGAATTAGCTGAACTTGAAGGATTAGTCGATGAATATTACCAAGCACAAGGTTTAGATGTACGTCGAGAAGTATGGTTACGCGACCAAATATTAGAGAAAGTACAAGATACCCATATTCTTGATGAATTAAATGAAGCTGCGCGTGAAGACGATAACCAAGTGTTGGAAGAGTTAGATACTTATCTTTGTGATATTAAAGAAGCACAAATTCGTCATGGTTTACATATTCTTGGGCAATTACCTGAACCTCATAAAGTGGCGAATACGCTGATTGCTTTATTACGTTTACCGCGTGGCGAAGGCGTTATAAATCAAGGTGTTTTACACGCATTAATAAGAGATTTTTCACTAAGGGTAAATGATCAACCTTTTGACCCTTTAGAAGCGACTCGCGAACAATGGTGTGGTGAAAAGCCTGAGTTATTAATAAAGGTAAGTGAAACCCTATGGCGAACGCATGCGGATACGCGTGAGCGTTTAGAGTTGTTAGCATTAGAATGGGTTGAACACTTTTTACTTAACGATAACGATCTTATTGAACTCAGTGCTTACCCAGCAACACAAGCATTGTTAACCTATGCAAAATCAACCATTCAAGCCGCGTTAAATCAAAGTGTTAAAAACGAATTAAGCGCCATTATTGATGGTTTAGATGGCAAGTTTATTGAAGCGGGACCAAGTGGCGCGCCAACACGAGGTCGATTAGATACCTTACCAACGGGGCGAAACTTTTACTCTGTTGATAATCGTGCCATTCCTTCGAAAGCGGCTTGGGTGTTAGGTCAGCAATCGGCTGAAGCATTGATTCATCGTCATTTACAAGAGCATGGTGACTATCCGAAACAACTCGGTTTATCGGTTTGGGGAACGGCAACCATGCGTACTGGCGGAGATGATATCGCGCAAGCTTTTGCATTGATGGGCGTTAAACCGATTTGGGCGCAAGGCAGTAATCGCGTGGTGGATTTTGAAATTATCCCATTCCAATTACTGAATCGTCCAAGAGTGGATGTGACCTTAAGAATTTCTGGTTTTTTCCGAGATGCTTTTGCTAATGTGATGGCACTTTTTGATGCGGCAGTGGTTGCGATTAGTGAACTCAATGAACCGGGCAATGGCAATTTAATTCAACAAAATATTAAACAACGAGAAGCACAATTGATTGCCGATGGCATGGCAATTGGTGATGCTAAACGTGAAGCCAGTTATCGTGTGTTTGGCTCCAAACCCGGCGCTTATGGCGCAGGTTTACAAGGTTTGATTGATGAACGTTGTTGGGAAGAGAAAAGTGATTTAGCAGAAGCTTATCTAAATTGGGGCGGTTACGCTTACGGCAACAGTGATAAAGATGGTGTGCAAGCCAAAGACGCCTTTTTACATCAACTGAGTAATATCGAAGTCGTGGTGCAAAACCAAGATAACCGTGAACATGATTTATTAGATTCAGACGATTATTATCAATTTCAAGGTGGAATGAGTAACGCGGCGCAAGTGTATTCAGGTAAAGCACCAACGATTTATCATAGCGATCATAGTAATCCAAGTAAGCCGGTGATACGTACTTTAAAAGAAGAATTAAATCGCGTGATCCGTTCTCGTGTTTTAAATCCAAAATGGATTGAAGGAATGCGTGAACATGGGTATAAAGGCGCTTTTGAAATGGGCGCAACCGTTGATTATCTTTTTGCTTATGATGCGACCACGGATTTGATTGCGGATTATCAATACGAACAAGTGACTGACACGCTATTGTTTGATCAAGTTAATCAGCAATTTTTAAAAGATAATAATCCACAAATCATGGAAGAAATGGCTGAGCGTTTAATGGAAGCTGCACAACGTGGTTTGTGGCAAGCCCCTGAAGAATATAAAGAAAAGTTGCAAGATCTGTTATTGCAGTGTGATGAAATGCAAGAAGCAAAATAAGAAGCAAACATGAAAAGTCAGCATAGTTATAGTGAATCAGAAAAACAAGCCGTTTATCGCGTTATTAAAGAGCGTCGCGACATGCGCCACTTCACTAATGAAGCCCTTGAAGATGGTTTGTTAATGCGTTTGTTAACCGTTGCCAACCAAGCGCCAAGTGTTGGATTAATGCAGCCATGGCGATTTATTCGCATTACGGATAATACATTAAGGGCAGCAATTAAAACGCTAGTGGAAACGGAACGTAACATTACCGCTGATTTATTGAATCAACGTAAAAATGATTTTTTAAAACTAAAAGTAGAAGGTATTTCCGAGTGCGCCGAATTGATAGTGGTAGCGTTACCAGAAGGCCGAGAAAAACATTTGTTTGGTCGTCGAACCATGCCAGATATGGATCTCGCTTCGGTTGCCTGTGCGATTCAAAATATGTGGCTCGCCGCAAGAGCTGAAGGTATTGGATTAGGTTGGGTTTCATTATTTGACCCTATCGAATTAGCAAACCTATTAAATATGCCAGAAGACAGCAGACCTATTGCACTTTTATGCATTGGGCATGTTGAGCAGTTTTATGAGAAACCTATGCTGATTGAGCAAAATTGGGCGAAAGCCGCTGAAGTTGAAAGTTTCCTGTTTGAAAATACATGGCAGGAAGTTGAAACAACTTTATAAATAAATTGATTACATTAAATTTTTTGTGCGAAAAATTTTAAACATTACTAATAAAGAGAGAAAGATGAATACAGAAACTAAAAAAGGGATCATGATTTGTGGTCATGGTAGCCGAGATAAAGACGCAGAAGTGGAGTTTGCCTTAGTTGCAGAAGGACTAAGAAAACGTTTTCCTGAATTACCTGTCGAATACGGCTTTTTAGAGTATTCTGCACCGAATATTCATATGGGATTAAATAGCTTAATCGACCAAGGCGTTAATCATATTTATGCGGTACCCGGTATGTTGTTTGCAGCAACGCATGCTAAAAATGATATCCCTTCTGTATTAACGACTTTTGAAGAAAAGAACGAAGGTCTACAGGTCACTTACGGTAAAGAATTAGGCTTACAAGATCCAATGATCAAAGCTTTTGAAGCGCGTATTTATGAATCACTAGGATTAGATGCTGATAATCCACCAGCGGAATTATACGATACCATGTTGGTTGTGGTTGGTCGTGGTACATCGGATACCGAAGCGAATGCAGAAGCAGCGAAGTTAACGCGTATAGTGAGTGAAAATATGGGATTTGGTTGGGCTGATACGGTTTATTCTGGTGTCACTTATCCTTCAGTGGGTGTGGGCTTAGAAAAACTATTAAAACTCGATTATAAACGCATTGTGGTTGCGCCTTATTTCCTTTTTACTGGACGTTTAATTAAACGTATTTCTGGTTACATTGATAAAGTGGCAAAGGAAAATCCTGACGTTGAGTTTATCAATACGCCTTATTTACGTGACCACGATAAAGTGATTGATGCTTTTGAAGTACGTGTTCGCGATATTATGGATAACAAAATAGTAGATGAAGATTTAATGTCTACTTTTAAGCGCCGTTTAGCTGCCGGTGAAGTTGAAATTCATCATCATCATGCTGAATTCCAAGCACCAGATGTACATGATCATAGCCACTCTCATGATCACGAGCATTCCCATGAACATAGCCATTCACATGATCATGCACACGGACATTCTCACTCGCATGACCATTCACACGATCATTCTCAGGAAAATGTAGAGCCACATAGTCATGGTGTGTATAAACATATTGCACATCCTCTAGGGCCAAGAACCATGATTGGTGAAGGTATTTGTAATTGCTTTATGAGTCAATTCCCACAATGGTTATTAGATGAAGAAAGTGACCGTATTGAGAATGGTGTGCAAGGCGAAGCATTAGCGCATCGTAAATAAGAAACCTTAGTTAAATCTTTCATTTAGCTAAAAACCTAGGTTGGATAAATGATCGACCTAGGTTTTATTTTGTCATTCAAAAAAGAGTTTACATTGAATAAAAAAAGTACCTTTTATCTTGCTCGCCACGGCCAAACAGAGTGGAATATTGAGCGTCGTATTCAAGGCCAACTGGACAGCCCATTAACAGATCTTGGTAAGCAGCAAGCTGTGTTATTAGGTGAGCAATGTAGACAATTAAAAATAACACAAGTATTAAGTTCACCACTAGGTCGAGCCTTACAAACCGCCGAGTTATGTGCTGAAAAGCTACAATTGAACGTTAAAAAAGTAACTGGTTTTGAAGAGCGTCATTTTGGTTGTTGGCAAGGAAAGTTAATTTCTGAGGTAAATACAGATAGCAAATATGCGGAAATGACTTCTCAAATAACAGAGTGCAAACCAGATCAAGGTGAAAGCGCGATCCAATCTCTTACCCGTTTCCAGGTTGCTTTAAAGGATCTGCTTGAAAAAAACGTTGGAGATGAAACTTATTTAATCATTGCTCATGGTGAAATTTTACGTTGTTTTATGGCTGACTTAAAACAACAAAAACAGACTGCAACTGGGTATGATTATCAAAATGGTGAGATTATCGCTATTGTTTATGACCATGTTTTACAGCAGTTCCTTATTTAAAGGTAATAGTTTTATGATGATGGTTTTATGATGATATTACTCACTTTAGTTTTTGCGTTAATTATTGACCATTTTATTGGCGAACCAAGGCGTTTTCATCCTTTAATTTTGTTTGGGAATATTGCTCAATTTATTGAACAAAAATTAAACCAAGGTTCAAAAATCCGTCGCTTTTTAAGTGGAATATTGGCTTGGTGTGTCTTAATAATGCCGCTACCATTACTTTATATGTGGTTAATGCTTATTTTGCCTAGTTTTGTATTGTTAGTGCTTAATATTTATATTGTTTATTGGGCGGTTGCTTTAAACAGTTTAAATTTACACGGTATGCAAATTTACCAACCTTTAGCTGAAAATAACTTAGATCAGGCGCGTCATTATTGTTCTTATATTGTAAGTCGCGATACGAGTGAATTAGATCAACAGGCGATTAGTAGAGCCACTACAGAGTCTATGCTAGAAAATGGACACGATGGTGTGACAGCAACGCTTATTTACTTTGTGCTTGGTGGCGCTCCATTAGTTATCATACATAGATTAAGTAATACGCTAGATGCAATGTGGGGTTATCGAAATGAGCAGTTTAATTACTTTGGTAAATTCAGTGCTCGAATGGATGACTTGTTAGGTTTTGTTAGCGGAAAAATAACTGCCTTGCTATTTGTGGTGATTGGTCTCTTTAAAAGAACAGGCAAACAAGCTTTAGTTAACGCTTACCAACAAAGTAAAAACTACAAAAGCCATAATGGTGGCTGGGTAATGGCCTCTGGTGCTACTGTGTTAAATGTTTGCTTAGGCGGCCGTGCAATTTACTTCGGGAAAAACGTCGATTCTCCACAATTAGGAGAAGGGGAGGCTGTACAAAGCAAGCATATCAAAGCGAGTTTAACCTTAGTCAAGCAAGCGGTATTACTTTGGTTAATGGTTGTTTTCATCTTCCAGCTTTTCTCTTACTATATTTAATTTATAAAAGGTTATTAAACGCGTGGCAATTATACATGGTGGGCAATTAGCTCGTGTTGCAAAACAATATCAAATACCTGAACAAGACTGGTTAGATCTTTCTACGGGCATCGCACCTTTTAGTTATCCTATTCCTGAAATACCCAATAAAATTTGGCAAGATCTTCCTACTATTTCTAGCAGCTTAATTGCTGCTGCTAAAGCTTATTATCAAGCTGAATATTGTTGGCCTGTCGCTGGCAGCCAGCAATTAATTGAAAAGTTACCTGCGCTTTGGAATGAAAAAGTGAACAGTGAACACTCAAGGTCCCAAAAGCATGTATATTTACCAAAGGTAGGTTATAAAGAGCATCAGCAAGCCTGGTTTAAAGGCGATTATCAACTTCATTTTTATCAAGAGGAACTGCCCACCTTTATTGAGAAAAACAGTGTGGTGGTGGTGATTAATCCTAATAACCCATTAACCGATACTTTTTCAATTACACAGCTTATTGAGCTACAGAAATACTGTGAAGAACAGCATGCTCTATTAGTTGTTGATGAAGCCTTTGCAGATATATTTGAAGCTGAATTTAGCTTTGTCACGCATTTAAATAATACTGCCAATGTGATTGTGTTACGTTCATTTGGTAAGTTTTTTGGCCTTGCTGGTTTACGTATTGGTTTTGTTTGTAGCAGTAAAGCATGGTGTGAAACAATCCAAGATAATATTGGGCCTTGGTCTATTAATGGTCCTGCCTTATATGTGGCAGAGCTTGCGTTAAAAGATAAAAGTTGGCAAAAACAACAAACCAAGCGTCTACAAATTCAAAGCCATAAAATGATTGAATTGTTAAAGAAACAACTACCTTCCTCTAACATTAAAGCGAATGCCTTGTTTGTGACTGTTTTTAATGAAAATGCTGCATTGATTTACCAGCTGCTTTGTAAAAATGCTGTTTATGTTCGATTAACCGATGAGCAAGATGCGCTACGATTTGGTATTGCAGATCCATCTCAGTTGCAACGATTGAGTGCGAATCTAGCTCACATTGGTTGAATATGTGTTTGGGAATGCTTTATCTTCCGTGCTAATTTATCTTTCACTTGATTAAGTGTTCAAGAAAACTCACTGACACATAAAGGGAAATGCACATGAAAAAAATTATTTCACTATTAGCTTTATCATTTTTTGCTTCAGGTTATGCGAATGCGACCGAAAGTTTGATTTCAGTTGCAAGCCATCATTCAGCAAAACAAACGGCAGATAAATTTGTATCCATTGTAGAGAAAAAAGGATTAACACTTTTTGCAAGAATTGATCATCAAAAGAATGCCGCAGGAGCTGATCTTAAACTAAGAGAAACAGAAGTTATTATTTTTGGTAATCCAAAAGTAGGTACGCCAATTATGCAATGTTCACAACAATCGGCTATCGATTTTCCTCAAAAAATATTGGTTTGGACTGACGCTGATAATAAAACTTGGCTTTCTTACAACAACCCTGAGTACATCAAAGAACGTCATAATATAAAAGGGTGTGACAAAGTATTAACTAAAGTCGCTGGTGTATTGAGTGCGTTAACTAATGCAGCATCTAAGTAAATACAAGCAAAAACAAATGAGACATTGATCATTTTTCTTGTTTTTTATTAAAACCTTATTATGATGTCAATGAGCTTATGAATTTAAGTTAATAACTCAAATTTTAACTTAATTATCGTAAACTCACTCGACTTCAGGGCGGGGTGAAATTCCCCACCGGTGGTATTTTTATTAACGATTCTTCATTCAATGAGTCTTTGATAAAAGAGCCCACGAGCGCCTAACTCATTTTTTACTTATGTATTAGGGTCAAGCAGATTTGGTGAGACGCCAAAGCCGACGGTTAAAGTCCGGATGGAAGAAGATCGATACAAACAGTATGAAAGTGGTGATGCCAAACCCAATTATTAATAAGCCATTTAAGCTTCTTGAAAATATCGTTAACTTTAATTGAATTATCAGTATTTTATATGAGCCTAAAGTGAACTAAAAAATTAATTGATTTGGTGTATTAATTACCATTAAATTAATGGCGTGACGAATAACTTCCTTGCTCGATAAGGTGGCTCGTTATGCTGTGGCACTTAACATTGTTTGTTTATTCATTGGCATTGAATCTTAATGATTGGATTTTTGCTATTGGATGATTCTTTCCGCGCTCTGTCTTTCTCTCCTTTTTTGTTTAGGAAATGTTATGACAGGTATTATCTTTATCTTTTTTGCGTGCTTACTTTGGGCCGCAGATACACTTATTCGTTATCCATTGCTTTTTGGTGGATCGAGTGCACAACAGATTGTTTTATTTGAACATCTAATTCTAGTTACTATTATTATTGGCGTTTTTATTGTTAAGCGTCGTCGCTTCAACTTCATGCGTCGAGAAACTTTAATTCCCTTTATTGTCATTGGTGTTTTTGGCTCTGCCTTAGGTACCTTAGCCTTTACTGAAGCGTTCTACTTATCAAATCCCACCGTAGTAATATTACTGCAAAAATTACAGCCTTTAGTGGCGGTGACTTTGGCTTATTTCCTATTAAAGGAAAGAATAAGTCCACGTTTTTTCTTATGGTTAGGCTTTGCTTTATTAGGCAGTTTGTTACTTATTTGGCCTGACTTACAAAAGCTATTAATTAGTTTTAAGGAAGGGGATGTTGAAGCTAATAACGTTGCATTATGGGGCTATGGACTAGCACTATTTGCCGTTGTCAGTTGGGGAAGCGCTACTGTGTTTGGTAAAAAACTAAGTAGCAAAGGCATTGATAGTGTTGATCTTATGGCGGGGCGTTTTAGTTTTGGTTTATTGGGTATGTTACCTTTTGTTTTTATGACACCCAGCTTAATCACGACTATTGAGATTAGTATCTTGCAGAAAATTCTTATCCTAGCCGTGATGTCAGGTTTAGTTGGCATGTACTTTTATTATCAAGGTCTGAAGCGAATTCCTGCGCACTGGGCAACATTAGCTGAGATGCTTTTCCCTGTAGCCGCTATTTTTATTAATTGGCTTTTCTTAAATGTAGAAATCACTCAAATTCAAATGATTGGTGCAGCGACGTTAGTTGTTGCTAGTACTATGGTGCAATTTAGGTTACCCGTAAAGACAGTACTTGAATCAAGTTAAACAGCTTTAATAGGGCATATGTTTTAAATGTGTCCGACTATTCGTGGAATAGGAAGGCGTGAATAAAAAAGTCGAATAGGAAAGTATTTAGTTATGAAATGTAAATTAGTTGATGTGTTTGCTAACAGGCCATTATCAGGTAACGGTTTAACTGTCTTCTATGATCACAATATAATGGATGATCAGAAAATGCTTTCACTGACACAGGAAATGCGTCAATTCGAATCTATCTTTGTTTCAGTTAATGAGTCATCTATTCGAGCGAGGATCTTTACCGTTGAAGAAGAGTTGGATTTTGCTGGTCATCCCATTATCGGTTTAGCTGCACATTTACATGATGAGTCTGGAAGCGATGCAGTAAAAGAATGGGAAATAGAATTAAATAAAACATCTATTATTGTTAAAACCAAGAAAACAAAAAGTTATTTTCATGCTTCTATGGGCCAAGGCGTACCCAGCTTCATTCGCACTTTGCTTGACGATGAAACAGCACAAGTGCTCCAGGCTTTGAATTTAACGTCAAAAAACGTATCTTCAGATTATCTCTTAGAAGTTATTTCTACAGGTTTGCCTTACTTGATTGTTCCAATCGTTAACGGTATTGAAAACACAAAAATAACGACTGCTAATTTTGAAGCTTTATTAGCGACTTTTAGTGCTAAGTTTGTTTATGTCTTTGATATTATCAATTTTGAAGGCCGAACTTGGGATAATGCTGGTGCTGTAGAAGATGTCGCTACTGGAAGTGCTGCTGGCCCGACAGCCGCTTATTTAACTAAATATGCTTTAGCAAGTTTCAATAAACCAATCACTATTTCACAAGGTCGCTTTGTTGGTCGTCCAAGTCAAATAGAAGCTTATGTAGAAGCTGAAAATGATGTGGTTTCTAATGTGTGGATCTCGGGTGATGTTGTAAAGGTCGCCGATATTAATTTTGTGTAATCGAATATAAATCTAAGAATTAAAAACAAGGAAAAATAAAATGTTTAGTCACGTGATGTTTGGTACCGATGATATTCAAAAATCCAAAAAATTCTATGATGCGCTTATGGAAGTATTAGGTTACTCAGAAGGTGTGATTGATGAAAGAGGACGTTGTTTTTATTTTACACCCAATGGCGTGTTTGGATTAACTAATCCAATTAATGGTGAACCTACAACTGTGAGTAATGGCATGACCGTTGGTTTTAACGTGACAGGGCCTGAGCAAGGTGATGCGTGGCATGCTGCTGGTGTAGCAAATGGCGGTACTGCTTGTGAAGATGCGCCGGGTGTTCGAGTCGGAGCGACTAGAAGTTTGTATCTAGCTTATTTACGTGACCCATCGGGACATAAGATCTGTGCAACTTATTTTGTTCCACAATAAAGTTTCAAGCTATTCTAATTTGAAGCGTTATTTTAACCCTGCCTAGTAGAAACTAAAGCAGGGTTATAGAAAATATCTTAGAGCTGAAATTTATTAAACATCAAAATCATGCTCAATAAACGCTAATGACTGAAGCGTTCTATTTTACAAGCTTCAGGTGTAAAGCCACGAATTTTTACATCCTCTGGTGTTTCAAAGAACTTATACCCATCACCTCTATCTGTGATAAAAGTAATTCTGTAAGGCGTATAACGATCGCTGTGCATTTGTATCAAGAAAGCTTTGTCTCTAAAACTTGTTAATAATGCATTACCGAGCTTATCTACAATCGCTTCGCATAACTGGTGTAAAATATCTCCTGGTTTTAATGCTGGCCCAATGCCATTGCTATAGAGTTGTTGAATTGCTTCAAAATGAGGGGAATCTTGTAATAAATCCATTAGTTGGATGCTATTGATCATCTCTTCAATTTCAGCTGGAACTATCGGGGGCTGCTCTCCAATCTCGTATAACAAAATAGCTTCACCTTGCTCAACAAAACTTGGATTAAAGTTATCTATAACATCTTGAAAATCTTGCATTGAGAGCTTTTCAAACACAGATTTTGCTAATGTTTCTGCTTCTATATCTTCTTTAATCTCACGCAATTCCTGATCAATGATAAAGCCTTGTGAAGCTTCTTCTTTCACTCGCTTGTGAATAATCACTCCATTTAATTTTATGATTTGCATAAAGAAATCATCGTAGGAAGCTTGTTCTGAAATAAGCGCTAATACTGATTGTTTCTCTGTTAAATAAGCATTAATTTTTTGATTTCTTCTTACTCGATTAAGCGCATTGATAACAAGTTCGTAGATGATAGAAAAAATACCTTGTTGTAGTTCTTCAAATGAGGCTTCTGTATCTTCTGTTGGTGCATATGCCTCAAGCTCTGAATCTGAGAAAATTAAGATTGAATGCATCTGCGTTAACACTGCATTAGTTTCTGGCATCATAGTTTTATGAGCATCTTCAATACTTGTATGAAGGTAATGTTTATCCCACTTCAACGCTTGAGACTTTAAGCTAACACTTGCTGACTCATGATATCGAGAAAATTCAAGTTCGGCATCAGCCACTAACTTAGTATTGGTCATTGAGAATGGGATTAAGTACTCCCAGCTTGTCGGATTGTAGCAAAGCCCTAAAGAGTAAACTTCATCTTGAGAAGTATCTTCAATGAGTCGAAGAAGAGAAGCTTCAATTTCTTTATTCATCGCTGTTTCTAGTTGAATAAATAAAGCATTCACTCGGTTGGAGAATAGATTGTTTTCGTCACTTTGTATTTTTTGCAATGAACTGATTATACTTGGCGTTTCTTCAAAGGCGACTTTAGGGGAGTAAAATGCATGAATTTCACTAACTTGGCGCGCTAATATATCTTGCTGAGCATACTCGTCAGAGGCATCAAAAAATTGGTAGCCATCATTTCTATAACTGATGAAGGTTATATAATATAAGGTGTTTCGATCAACACACATGTAAACACTAAAGGCGCTATTTGAATATTTTTCAGTTAATGCGTGACCTAATTTATTAACAAGTGCTCGACATAGACAAGGTAATAAATCATCTTTTTTGAACGCAGGCCCCATATAGTGACCGTAAAGTTTACGAAGCTCTTTATAGTGTGGAGATGCTTCGAGTACTTCCATTAATGGAATTCTGTTTGCTGCCGCTTCTCTTTCCGAAGATCCGAACAATGGATAGTCATGTTCAATATCTAAGAAAATACCGCCATCGACTTCTTTGAAACTTGGATTGAAGTTATCAATCACATCTTGAAAGTCGGCTAAGGTTAATGTTGTAGTGGGTGGGTTTGTTAATTCTTGTTGTTGTTTATCTCGACGAACTTTACTGATCTCTTTACTTGCTTCGTGCCAGTCTTGGATTTCTTGTGTTAACTTTTGAGTTATTTTTTCGCTGTTTAGCTTTTTGGCGTGTATCAGAAAGTCTTCGTATGAACTATCACCTGCATTCAACGTTAATGCACAATCATTTTTTACAAAAAATTCGTTAAGCTGTTTGTTCTCCCAGACTTTATTCATTCCCGAAATGACAAGTTCTTCAAACTTATTATATAGTTCATCAATAAAATCGTCATAAAGCTCACTATCGTCTTGGTAAGCTTTCGACCACTGATATTGTTGATATATTGGGTCTGCTAATTCCATTATTGATGACCATTCTTCTAACAAAGCTTCTGTTTTAGGCATCATGTATTCAAGTTCATCTTCACCATGATGTGGGCTATCACAAGGGCTCCATCTTAATGATTTCTTTTCTAATTCGATGTCTGCTTCGGAACTTTCTGCATAATGCTTAGCAACCTGCTCTAAGCCTTCTTCTGAGGAAAATGTAGGTAATATGTAATTCCAACTATGATAATAAAGTCCTAACGAATAAAGTTGTACAGTTGGATTGTTCGCAATAATGGTTGTAAAAGCACTTTCAACTTCTTGTGCAATAGTATTCTCAAGCGCTGCAAATAAAGGTGATAGTTCGTCTTGTAGTTTTTGTGGTGCATTTTTATAGTGTTCCACTTTAATTCCTTGCTTTAATTCTCGGGTTAGTTTGTTAATTCTTGTTGTCGTTTATCACGGCGAATTTTACTGAGCTCTTTACTTGCTTCGTGCCAATCTTGGATTTCTTGTGTTAACTTTTGAGTGATTCTTTTACTGTTTAGTTTTTCAGTATACTCGAGAAAATTTTCATCTGAAATATCGCCAGCATTTAAAGTTAACGCACAATCGTTTGTCACAAAAAAATCGTGAAGATGTTTATTTTCCCAAATTTTGTTCATTGCCGAAATCACAAACTCTTCAAATTGATAATAAAGCTCAGAAAAGAAATCGTCATAAAGCTCACTATCGTCTTGGTAAGCTTGT
Organism: Psychromonas algicola; assembly: GCF_004378355.1. Lineage (GTDB taxonomy): Bacteria > Pseudomonadota > Gammaproteobacteria > Enterobacterales > Psychromonadaceae > Psychromonas. The sequence goes on along the minus strand of NZ_SNUB01000004.1, from coordinate 109,165 downwards.
GGCCACTGATATTTTTCAAACGTTGGATCGGCGAAATCCATTATCGATGATAACTTGCTTAACAATGCTTCTGTTTTGGGCATCATAGATTCAAGCTCTTCTTCGCCATGATGCGGGCTATCACAAGGGCTCCACCTTAATGTTTTCTTTTCTAGGTCAAACTCCTGATCAGAACCTTTTCCATAACGTTTATCAATCTGTTCTACTGCTTCTATATAATGTTTAGCTACCTGCTCTAATCCTTCCTCTGAAGAAAAAGTAGGAATGATATACCCCCATCCATGATAATAAAGACCAAGTGAATAAAGTGTTAAATTTGGATTGTTCGCAATAATAGCTGTAAAAGCACTTTCAACTTCTTGCGCTATCGTCTCTTCCAGTATTGCAAATAAAGGAGATAATTCGTCTCGCAACTTTTGCGGTGCGTTTTTGTAATGCTCCACTTTGATCCCTTACTTTATTTCACTGGTTAAATTTTAAAAGCTTTATAATTGTGTGAATATTACCATGATGTGTATTATTTAAGACAGTAAGAGAAAATCATTAAATAATTGTTAAAGTTGCCGATAATAGATTTCTTAAATAAATGCGCAATTTTATACAATTTTTAAGCATTGAAAACTTGTATACTTGCATTTATTTAACGTATCACTAATGCTTTGTATCTATTTATCCTAAAAGGCGTCGTACTATGTCATTGAAAGAAAGTGCTGACTTTACCATTGCGAATGCTTTTAATGGAATTGAAGTAGTAAATGCCAATTACACCAAACAAAACTTTTCTAAACATGTCCATGAAGGTTATACCATTGGTGTTATAGAGTATGGTGCGCAACGATTTTTCCGAAGTGGGGCATCTCATGTTGCCGGACAAAGCAGTATTATCTTAGTGAATGCCGATGATGTTCATACGGGACAATCGGCTGCAGAAAATGGTTGGGGTTATAAAGCGATGTACCCCACACCTGAGCATTTTTCGCAGATTAGTACCGATTTATATCACGGTAAAAATCTCGCGCCTTACTTTCAATCTTCCGTTATTAATGACCCCTATCTCGCTGATCAGTTAAGGTTGATCTTTGCACAACTGGAAGAAAATGGCTCTCAATTACTTATGGAAACTTTATTTTATTCCGCTTTAATGAGTTTAACCTTGAGGCACTCTTCCTTCCTTGATTTACCAAAAGAAACCAGTGGTAGTCGTAGTAAGTTATTATTAGCGAAAGAGTTTTTAGATAGTTATCCAGAAGAAGATATTTCATTAATCAAACTTGCTGAAGTGGCTGATTTAAGTCAGTTTCATTTTATTCGTCAGTTTAAAAAACACTTTAACCTTTCCCCACATGCTTACCAAATACAAGTTAGATTAAAAAAAGCCAAAGCATTGTTGAAATTAGGTGTTAAACCAAGCCAAGTATCAACTGATTGTGGTTTTTATGATCAAAGCCATTTTACGCACCATTTCAAAAAAGCATTAGGCACCACGCCGAGTCGTTTTCAAAAACAAGCAAGAATATACAATACACTTAGTTAATAGCGCTTTAGACTTCCTGTTACTTAATGCGTACAGGAGTCAATATGTCTAACCGTTCAATCACTGTTAATCGTGGAATCCAACAAGAAAAAATGCAAATTATCTATCAAGCAACGATGGATGTTTTACCCTTAGCAATTGCTGTTATTCCTTGGGGGATTTTGTGTGGCTCATTGGCTATAAAAGTTGGTTTATCACCTCTACAGGCTCAGTTGATGTCTTTACTTGTTTTTGCTGGCGCGGCGCAGCTTGCTAGTTTAACTTTGATGGGGGGCGCATTAACGTCAATTTTCACTTCTACTTTTGTTATTAGTTCAAGACACTTACTTTATTCCGCAGTGTTTAGAGAGCACGTAAAGAAAAGTTCTTTTTTGATGCGCTGTTGCATTGCCTTTTTTCTGACAGATGAAATGTTCGCAGTAACTTGTGCTTATCTAGAAAAAAATAAACTGTTTAGCCATTGTTATGCGCTCACAGCGGGTGTTGTATTTTATTTAGTTTGGAATTTTTCTACATTTGCAGGTATTCATATCGGACAGTTTATTCCTAATATTGAAAACATGGGGTTAGAGTTTGCGATAGCAGCCACTTTCATTGCCATCGTGATTCCTTCAATTAAAAATAAATCAACACTCTTATCCGTTGTGGTAAGTGGCGTAAGTGTTCTTATCTTTTCTATTTTAGGCTGTGAGTACGCTTTGATTCTTGCAACGTTAATAGGAATGTTGAGTGGTTTTTTGGTTGAAATGCTTTGTGTAAAAACAGTAGAGGAGTTCGTTAATGAATAATGACAACTATTGGATCATTTTATTGGGTATGAGCTGTATTACATTCAGCTGCCGCTACTTGTTTTTATCAAAGCAGCTACCTTTTGAGCTAGGCACTAAAGCGAAAAGCATTTTAAGTTATACAGCCCCTTCTGTATTAACTGCAATGTGGGTTCCTATTGTTTTCTTAAGCGAGAGTAATATTGAACAGTCCTTCTTTACTAATCCATTTTTAATTGCTGGTTTGGTTTGTGTCTTTTTAAGCTTGAAGTTAAAGAATACTTTCCTCATTGTGGTGTTAAGTATGTCGATTTTTTTAATTCTTAGATTAATTTAATATTTTATTCTTTTTATCAAATATTATTGTGATCATCCTTCTTTTTTGGAGGCAAATACAGTTAATTTATTTATTAAACTGTTATGTTAACTATTTGTAATTAAAGGTTGGTTTTATATAGTCTCAATTCAATCAAACTATTTTTTAGCTTTTTTATTATTAAACGTTTTATTTTCTTAGGGAGATATATGAAATATATTAAAGCAACTAAACATGATGGAAATACACTGGCAGAGATTAGAGCTGCTGCAATGAAACCTAGCTTGGATGCTCTAGGGCGTTTTGATGAAAGCATAGTAAGAAATCGGTTTCTTAAAACGTTTAACCCTGACGAAACAATTAAATTGCTTACAAATGGTGACTTGCTCGGTTTTTATGTTTTACGAGCTGCTGAAGACCACTTTTATTTAGATCACTTTTATATAAAACCACAGTATCAAAATAAGAATATTGGCAAGAGGGTCATTAGTGAAATAGTTTCTTCATCTCATAACAAAGGATTACCTGTGCGTTTGGGTGCTTTACGAGGTAGTAAATCAAATGACTTTTATATAGCTAATGGGTTCATAAAAACTCATGAAAGCGAATTTGATATTTATTACCAGTCTATAACAGATTGAAACAGCATTTATAAAAAACATTAACAATCATAATAGGAGAAAATAATGCGGGTTTTGGATTTTTTAGAAAATTGGGTAAATCCGTATATTAACTATTCTGACAGCGACGTACCACCGAATAGAATATGGCCATTTATGAATTCGTTTTTTAAGCCATTTCGAAAAATTATGGCTTTAAATGTAGCGACTTCTTTTGCAACCGCAGGTGCGGAGGTGTTTTTAATTTTTTACCTTGGGCGATTGGTCGATTTAATTTCTAAAAGTTCCCCATCAGAGTTCTGGTCAAATTATGCGGTTGAGCTAATTATTGTTGTTGTCTTTATTCTTATTCTTAGACCGTTAATCCAAACCATTGATACCGCATTAATTAAAAATGCAATTCAACCCAATGTTGCTGCCTTGGGTCGCTGGCGTTCACATCAGCATGTTTTAAAGCAGCCTGTTGGTTGGTTTGAATCTGACTTTGCAGGACGAATTGCAAATCGCGTTGTACAAATGCCAGCTGCTTTAGGTGATTTGGTTTTTCAAGTGATGAATGCGATGACTTTCACTGTTGCTTATATGGTTGGAGCTGGCATTTTATTAGCGAATGCGCATCCATTATTACTTATTCCTTTAAGCCTTTGGTTAATACTTTATGTCGCTTTATTACGTTGGTCATTAAAACGTGTACGTCCAGCAGCACGAGCAAGTTCATCAGCGCGTAGTCGTACCTTAGGCTTTATCGTGGATAGTTATTCTAATATCAACTCGGTTAAGTTATTTTCACATACTCAACGAGAAACCGATACCGCAACGGGTATTTTCGAAAGCCATCGCCAAACTTATATGGCTGAAAACCGTATTGTAACTGCAATGGATGCCGGGCTTGTTTTGCTCAATGGTGTATTGATTGTCAGTATTGTGGGCAGTGCTTTGTATATGTGGACCAATGAAATTACGACTGTGGGTGTCGTTGCTTCTGCTGGCGCATTAGCTTTACGCATTAACTCGATGACAGGTTGGATCTTAGCGGCTTTATCTTCTTTTTTTAGATCCTTAGGTGTTATTTCAGAAGGTATGGAAACTGTTGCACAACCTATTCATATGCAAGATGTTGACGCTGCTGGAGATTTAAATCTCGATGCAGGGCAAATCGTTGTTCGCCATCTTTCACACCATTATGGAAAGGAAGCGGGCGGTTTAAAGGATTTGTCATTTACTATTAAATCCGGTGAAAAAGTGGCCGTTGTCGGACGATCTGGTGCAGGTAAATCAACCTTAGTGAAAGCCTTATTGCGTTTATTTGATGCAGAAAAAGGCAGTATTTCAATTGATGGATGTGACATTTCAACGGTAACTCAAGAAAGTCTTCGCGCTAATATTGGTATGGTGCAACAAGAAAGTATGCTGTTACATCGTAGTATTCGAGACAATATTCTCTATGGCCGTCCCGATGCAAGCGAAGAAGACTTAATTGCTGCTGCCGAAAAAGCGCAGGCCCATGAGTTTATTCTTGATCTTGAAGATAGCGCTGGTAATAAAGGCTATGATTCTCAAGTTGGCGAACGTGGCGTGAAATTATCAGGTGGTCAACGTCAGCGTATCGCACTCGCTCGAGTGATCCTCAAAGATGCGCCTATCTTGATTTTAGATGAAGCCACCAGCGCACTAGATAGTGAAGTAGAAGCGCAAATTCAAGCGACACTAAATGAAATGATGGTAGGTAAAACTGTGATTGCTATCGCGCATAGATTATCAACGATTTCAGAAATGGACCGAATCTTAGTGTTAGATAAAGGGGAAATTACTGAAATAGGCTCACATGATGAATTGCTTAAATTAGATGGTCAATATGCGAGTTTTTGGAAGCGCCAATCAGGTGGATTTATAGGAGAGTAAAGTCGGAGAGAATAAAGGCAAATAGTTATTCTATTTGCCTTGAAAATCGAAGTTTAAGTGATATTACTCAGCTGTTTTTGTTGCTAGCTCAATGTAAATCTCACGTAATTTTTTCGCTACAGTACCTGGTTTACCATCACCGATTGTGTGACCATCGATTTCAACTACAGGCCATACAAATGTTGTTGCTGAGCTAACAAATGCTTCAGCTGCTCGGTAAGCTTCTTCTGCGGTAAATAAGCGTTCTTCAATCTTGATTGCTTCTTTCTCAGCAAGTTCAAGTAATGCTTTACGCGTAATACCGTGCAAAATATCATTGCTTAATGGACGTGTTACTAATACGCCTTCTTGCGTCACAATATAAGCATTGTTTGAGCTACCTTCAGTGATGTAACCATCTTCTACTAACCATGCATCATCAACTTGTTTTTCGATAGCACCTTGTTTAGCCATACATGGCGCAAGTAGACCAACTGTTTTGATATCGCGGCGTTTCCAGCGAATATCTTCAGTGGTGATCACTTTCATACCTTTAGTCGCTTTTGGACTATTAAGTAGTTCACGCGCTTGAGTGAATAACACTAATGTCGGTTTTACATTGGCTGGGTAGCCAAAATCACGATCGCCAGCAGAGCCGCGGCTGATCTGTAAATAAATACCACCTTCATTTAGGGCATTCTTTTTAATCAGCTCTTTCTGGATATTAGTGATTTCTGTTAATGCAACAGATAGTTCAATTTGTAATTCGTTACATGAACGTTGTAGACGAATCATATGGCCTTCGTTGTCGACTAATTTACCATTAATCACAGCCGTTACTTCATAAACGGCATCGCCAAAAAGAAAACCACGATCGAAAATAGAAACTTTAGCTTCATCTTCTTTAAGATATTGACCATCTAGGTAGACAATACGTCCCATAATTTAATCCTCGTTATATAGCGATAGTCTGATTATCGCTATGTATAAAATAGATAATTAGCCCCAAAGCTCAGCAGGGTAAACATTCATTAAACTATCATCAAACTCAATACCAGGTTGACGATCTTCAGCCAGTAATAATGGGCCATCAAGATCAACAATTTGAACATTTTGTGCGACGATAAGAGCAGGAGCCATAGCAAGAGAGGTTGCTAACATGCAACCGACCATTATCGTTAAGCCTGCTTCTTCAGCTTCTTCTTTTAACGCAATGGCTTCAGTGAGTCCGCCTGTTTTGTCCAGCTTAATATTGATCATATCGTAACGACCAATAATATGTTTTAAGCTGCTACGATCATGGCATGACTCATCGGCACATAGTGTAATTGGGCGAGGCAAGTGCTCAAGTGCAGCGTCATCACTAGCAGGTAAAGGCTGCTCAATCATTTCCACACCCAGTTTTACTAGCTCAGGTACCATGGTTAAATATTGTTGCTCATTCCAACCTTCATTGGCGTCTACAATAATTCTTGCATTAGGTGACCCTTCACGAACAGCGGTAACACGTTCAACATCGCCTTCGCCCGCAAGTTTTAGTTTTAGTAAAGGTCTATGTGCATTTTTAATTGCCGCTTCTTTCATACGCTCAGGTGTATCTAGCGATAATGTAAAAGCGGTGATTAAAGGTTTAGGCTCTGCTATTTCAAGTTGTTGCCAAATTCGTTGGCCTGATTGCTTACAAGCTAAATCCCAGTAGGCACAATCTAACGCATTACGTGCTGCACCTGCTGGTAATAAAGTCTGCATTTCTTGTCGGGTTAACCCAGCTGCTATCTTGTCTTTTAAAGCAGCCAGTTCAGCAATGACTGACTCGATTGATTCATCATAGCGCGCATAGGGAACACATTCCCCACGGCCAGTATGTCCACCTTGTTGTAATTCAACCACAACAACATTCGCGTGGGTTCTACTACCCCGAGAGATAGTAAAAGATCCTTCAATAAGCCAGCTTTCGTGTAATAGGTTAACCTTCATCATTCAGCCCTTAAATTTTTGCTAATGCTTCAACAATACGGCTAACACCTTCACGGAATGGGTCTACAGCTGGTAGGTTAAACTCTGCTTCAACTTCCGCTAAGTATTTAGCTGCTTCTGCTTCTGATAGTTGTGAAGTGTTAACTGAAATACCAACAAATTTAGCGGCTGGGTTAGTAATGCGCGCCATTGTTAAGTTAAGTTCCATACACGTTTTTAAGTCTGGAAGAGGGTAAGTCGGTAAACCACGCATATGAGCACGTGTTGGTTCGTGACATAACACTAATGCATCAGCTTGAGAACCGTGGATAAGACCTGCCGTTACACCAGAAAATGAAGCGTGGAACAATGAACCTTGGCCTTCAATAACATCCCAATGATCTGCATCATTTGCAGGTGCAATCGTTTCAACTGCACCAGCGATGAAGTCAGCAACAACTGCATCAATACTTACGCCAGAGCCACTAATCAAAATACCAGTTTGACCCGTTGCGCGGAAACTTGTTTTCATACCTTGTGCTAGCATTTCTTTTTCAAGTGCTAATGCAGTGTACATTTTACCCACTGAACAATCGGTACCAACTTGTAATACACGTTTGCCCGAGCGTTTTAGTCCACTTGCCACTGGGAATGTTTGTGTAGGGAAACGTACATCAAATAAATTGCGACCTAGGCTATCTGCTAGCTCTTTTAATTCTTTAATGTCAGTTAATTTATTGTGTAGACCAGAAGCTAAATCCATACCTGCTTCAAGTGCTTGTTTTAAAACTGCTAACCATTTTTCAGAAATAATGCCACCGCGATTAGCCACACCAATGACTAATGTTTTAACACCAGCCGCTTTTGCTTGTGCAATATCCATGTCTGTTAAACCACAGTCTGCTTTACAATCTTCCATACGGAATTGACCAGCACAGTATTCTGGATGCCACTGTTTGATGCCTTGTGCAACTTTAGCTGCTAGAGGATCTTGTGCATCGCCTAAAAATAATAGGTAAGGTTTTTGAATTTCCATGTTTAATATTCCTATTGGTAGTAGAAGTTATTTTTATTCTTGCTTAATGGCTAAGTAGCACTGTTAGGCATGAGTTGCATTAAAATTTAATTAAGCCTAGCTAGTTTGATAGAGCAGGTTACATGCCAAAAAATGAAACTTGAACCAACTTACCTACAACTTTATCTATCTTGTTTACAGCTATTTTATTCGCAGATACTTTAGCAGTTTCGTTTTAGTTTATTATTCTTAATTAATGTTGTTTTGCAGTTTATTGTTCTGTTTGGAGTTGTTTTTTATCTAGTGAACAATTTTTTGTTTTGTACGACTTGTTTTGTGTTTCTGAGGCATAGTTAAATGTACTTTAATAAAAGCGATAAATCCTTTCATAAAACTATTTTTATTTTACAGAAATCCCTAATTAAAAGGGTTGGTTGCACGTTTTTGGTGTTTTTTTTGTTCCTTGTTGGTGCACTTTTACTAATCGGAGTTGTTTTAGAAGCTTGTAAAGGTCAGAATAAATCAACAGTAAAATAGCGGGTATTAATTTAGTGTTGTTTGTTTAATTCTTTTTTATTATATTATTCTGTGAAATTGATGTTTTATAATCAATTCACCTGTTTGCTGTTGTGCAAGGTTTTCATTTTTAAAAGTAATCAATTAATGCTTTTTAATTAAAAATAAAGTCTTACCTAATATTTTAATCTCTATTAATTAAAGGAATGTCCATGTTAACTGCTGAAGCTATTATCGATATTGCAGCTTTGCAACATAATTTTAAGTTGCTTCACGGTAAATGCCCCAGAGCTAAAGTTGCAGTCGTTATTAAAGCAAATGCGTATGGTCATGGTGCAGTTCAATTTGCGAAAGCATTACCTGAAGCCGATGCTTTTGCTGTTTCTCGAATACCAGAAGCAATTGAATTACGTAATGCGGGAATTAAACAACCGATCTTATTATTGGAAGGTTGTTTTTGCGTCGATGAATTAAAGTCGGCTTCTGCACTCGGTTTTCATACTATGATTCATAATGAGCAGCAGTTAAAAGAATTTGAAAGTATTAAAGCAGATAAGCCAATACAGGTTTGGTTGAAAATTGATACTGGTATGCACAGGTTGGGGATTTCTCCTGAATTAGTGGCTGCATATTATGAACGTATTAAAGCTTCACCTAACAGTTATGATGAAATTGGTTTTGCTAGCCATTTTTATAACGCCGATGAATTAGACTCTGATGCCACTACACAGCAAATAAAATGCTTTGAAGAAGCCACAAAAGGTTACTCAGGCCCAAGAAGTTTAAGTAACTCTGCAGGTGTTTTATATTGGCCTGATGCCCACTATGACTGGCTACGTCCAGGAATTGCTTTATATGGTATTGTACCGCGCGTTGAGTCTACTGGTGCAGAAGAAGGTTTACGCTCTGTGATGACATTAAAATCAAAATTGATTGCAGTGCGCGAACATAAAAAAGGTGAAGCTGTAGGTTATGGTCACAATTGGGTTGCTTCTCAAGACACGTGTATTGGTGTTGTGGCTATGGGTTACGGAGATGGTTATCCAAGAACAGCGCCAAATGGAACGCCTGTATTGGTTAATGGACGAAAAGCAACGATTGTTGGCAATATATCCATGGATATGATCACACTGGATCTTGGCCTAAATGCACAAGATAAAGTGGGTGATGAAGTTATTTTTTGGGGGGAGAATTTGCCCGTCGAAGAAGTCGCTCTCCACATTGGTACGCTAGCCTATGAATTAGTTATTAAGCTCACTGGCCGAGTTAAAAAAACTTATACAAATTAGGCTAATTAAATTAGGTACTCCTATTTAATTAGAGTACCTATAGCATGACTTCTATATACTAACCAATTAAGTTAACGACTTTAAAATCAAAAAATTAGTTATTGATTTGTGCAATTTGCTCTTCAGTTAACCCTTTAATTCCATCCCAGTTTTCCTGTGCTGTTTCAAGATATCCAGATACATCGGTTAACCATTTCTTTTGTACTGTTTTGCTTAGGTTTAAGTACAACTTATCACCACGGATATGCCAAAACCGAATCTACATCTTGCCGTCATAAAGCTCAGTAGTGTTGTTACAGCCAGAATATAGTGACTTAATATGATCATATAACTCCTATTGAATTGCTGATAAACTCTTGCCTTCATGAAACTATCGTCTAAAAATAAAAGCCGTTTAATCTTTTTTGTATTAACTAACAATATTGAATACTTTATCAATACATAGGAAACATAATGAAAAAAATTATTGCAACATTCTTAATGGTACTTGGAACAGCAAGTGTTCAAGCTGAAACCGTTAAACAAATTGGATTTATGAGTGATTACTTATTTCGCGGCATAACTCGAACTGATAATGACTTTGCAGTTTACTTAAAAGCTACTGGTAATGTAGGGAATGCTTACGGTGGAGCTAGTATTATCAACATCGAATCTGTTGATGGCGCAGAGGGAATTCCAGCGGAATTGGATGTGAATTTTGGTTACAATAATAAATTTGATAGCTTTAATATTGATTTAGAAGTTATCACTTATAACTTTTTATTGGATTCTGAAATAGATGAAACTGAATTCAAAATAGGTACTTCTCCACTTAAAGGTTTAGATATTTCCCTGTATCGAGGCATTAAAAAGAACACTTGGTACCCTGAAGTTACTTATGAAAAAACTATAAAATATAGAATATATTTAGATGCTGCTGTGGGTTTTTGGTTACCTGATAATTCAGACGATTCTGCATTAACAGGACGTGTCGAATTAGGTCGTGATTTTCCTGAATTATATGGTATTGATATTTATGCTGGTGTTGATTACATAAGTGATAGCACACCATTCGGTAATGATAACGATGAAGATGATGCAGAAACAGAATTTGTTTTTGGTGTTCGTAAAAACTTCTAGTTAATTTTTCCAACAATAATATTTTTATTATTCTCTTGGTTTAATCGCCAAGAGGATTATTTGTAATAAACGTTCTGTTTGTTGTTTCTTAAAATAATTTATTTACCGAATTTTTTGTACTTGTGAACTTTTTTCAAGCTCCTGTTTTAGCTTGTTATAAGTTACTTCGGTATTGAGTTTTGCTGCGTAATCTAGCAGTTGCTCATTGGATATTGGATCTGAACTTAAGGTTAACGCACAACGATTAGCAATGAAAAAATCACGTAATGCAGGTGTTTTCCATACTTCCCTTAATCCAGAGATTACTACATTTTGTATTTTTTGATAAACATGGGTTAAAAACTCATAGAACAAATTGTAGTTTCCTAAATAACCTTCAGGCCATTGGTATTGCTTAAACATAGGATCGGCAATATCTAGTGTCTTAGACATTTCCTTTAACAGTATTTTTGTTATCGGCATGATATTAAAAAAAGAATCATCATCATAATGTGGACTATCGCAAGGGCTCCAGCGTAATGCCGTTTTTTTGGCTGCAAGCTTATCTGCACAATTAAATGCATAACTCTCTGCTACATACTGCAAACCCTCTTCAGAGAAAAGAATAGGAGTGATTGCATCCCAACCTTCTGAACTGTAAAAGAGGCCAATAGAATAAATGTGTAAGTTTGGATTCTTTGAAATGATCTTTGCGAAAGCGACCTTGCTCTCTTGAGTGATAGTCACTTCAAGTTTCGCAAGTAATACTTCAATTCTCTTTCGCAATAATAGTGGGGCATTGTTGTAATGATCCAAATACATTCCTTAAAGTAAAATCTTTATGGGATACTAAGTATAGGTAATATTTAGAGGTTATTTAAATGATAGTCAACAGATATTAAATTTAGGAATGATTAAACGCGCATTTTGCCATTTTTTTTAAGTGAGAGATAAAGCTTTATTTGCTTTAATCTCGTCACTTAGATTTATGAGAGTACTATTTTTGTGAATGAATAATATCCGTAATGCCTTTGGCTGATAGTATTTCAATCCAATAACCGTCAGGGTCTTTAATAAATGCCAGCCCTTTCATTGAACCATCGTCTGGCTTCTTCACAAATTCAACGCCATATTTTTCAAACCTTTCACTGGCAGCGTAAACATCAGGCACAGTGATCCCAATATGCCCGAAGCCTTTTGGTTCTTCGTTACCGCTATGATAACCTGCGAAATTTTCGTCAGTTTCCGTTCCCCAGTTATGAGTCAATTCAACTAACCCAGAACGGCCAAATACCCATTGTGTTTTTTCTTTATCGTCGCCTTCTGGTATTTCTTGTTCATAGCCTAAAAAGTACAAGGTAAATTGCATGCTAGGAAAGTCATATTTACCCAATAACTTCATGCCTAATACATTTTGGTAAAATGCAAGCGAGTCCTTAGGATCTTTAATACGCAGCATAGTTTGCTGCATCACATAGTCGCTGGTTGCTTTAGTAATTTGATCTGCAGATTCATTGTAATTTGACATGAGATAGCCCTTAATTGAGTAACAAATGTGTTTGGTTTAGAACCAATATTTTTATATATAATAAAGATATAAACATAAAAAATAAAACATTATTAAGTCTAAATTTTATGTTGCTCAGGTAGAGAGACTATAGTTACCTAGAATCATTCATCTCTTGGAAATAATAACATTACGTTAATAAATTATTTTAAAGCTGAAGATAAAAGAGTTACAACATCTTAGTTTTATTTTAATTAATATCGTTTATTTTAAATATTAACTGACTTATTTTTATACTGTGCAGAGTACCAACTTGTATCTTTTTTTAATCACGTAGATTATGCTTCATGTATCGTAATCTGACTTCATTTAAAAAGAGTCTTAGTGAAATAAATTCTTATAAATGACAGCTATTCATATTTAATGGCAACACAATACAAAGACCACCACTATGACTGATGCAAAAAGTAATAATTCCTCATTTTCTATTCCTTCTGTGATTCAAAGATATGTTCTAGATCTTGATTCTTATGATGATCCTTGCTTTGTTTTTGTTTATTCAAAGGGTGATCCTGTTAGAAGGTTCAACGTTTTAGAATCCTTATTTGAAACAGAGTTGGAGGATGATTTTTCTTTATTTAAACTTAATGACGATATTTGTTTTGCATCTTTGTTTTGCGATTATATCGACATGGAAAACATTGCTGAAAATATTGTGAATACATTTAAACAACAAGACATTATGGTTAACGTTTCTGTATTCCGTCACAACCCGATTGGCGTGGCAAAAGACACATTTTATTGGGGAATAAAGCAACTTGAGTCTTTAGCTGCGGATAAAAACTCAGCATCATTTATGATTAATGACTTTACTGATACTAAAAACTGGCCTGGTATTGCACAATACACAGATAAAAATACAGGCTTGGTTGATACTGTTGAAGTAAAAAACAACGTCGAAAATAAACAAGGTTTCTTTAAACAAAAACTAACTAATTTAAAGAAATTGGTTAGTAAGGTAGACACCGAAACAAGATCAATGAATAACAACTCTGAAGCGGATAATCTAACTCCTAGTTTAAAAATGCTCCATCCTTTCATGATCAACCTGCCTCAAGGGGAATTATTTTGGCAGTATGTTTTGAATGGAGAATATGAACAACAACTCAAAGACTCCAATGCTTTTATAGATTTAGATAAAGTAGTGTTATTAAGTCACGCTAAAAAGGTTGCTCCTGATTTCTTCAAACACATTCTAAGTTGTTCTTTTTATGACAGTGTACCGTCGCAGAACGAGATTCATGGTTTTTTATTTAAGATATTAGAGCCTCTTAGTAAAGAGCTATTGAAAACTGGAAATACAACCTCTGAGCAGAAAGCGTGTTTTTTACGTATTTTAGATATCTTCTTCTACTTGTTTGACCAACAAGACTTTGAGCCCAATATATTTGAATTGTTAACGGAAAGTATGAGAGAAACATCTTATGCAGGCCGCTTCTCTGTGGTGTGCGAAGAAACGGCTGAAGGGATTTCACCTGAACAAGAGCGAGAAATTATAGAAATATTGGCAGCTATTGATAATTATTACGTCATAGGAAATGAGAATTTAAGTGTAATAACTCACTGCTTTTCAGGCGCGCGTAATGCTTATGACTACACTCTTTGGGAAAATGATGAATCAAGTAGCTTATTATTAGCTGCAATATTATTAAATTTAGATAAAAAAGAACAAATTAAAGACCATTACACAGAAGCTTTAACTCAATTTTTTGATGATCAGTTGTTAGAAAATATCATGATGGTAATTGCAGAAAATAGCAGTTTTGTACCAGAAAGCTTATCTCCTTGGTTGCAAGGTGATGATTCAATTGATGTTGACTCCTTAATTCAAGCATTACGTACAAGTCTTACAGTAGATTGGCAGTCTGATGTAAATTCTCCTCAGCCAGTGTTTGAACTCTTCAGTGATATCAGTGATTTCTTAGTAATACTGGCATCGTGTTATTGGCGTTTAAATGCAAGCCATAATGAAACGGCTGATCGACTCATTAAGCTAATGATGGGACTTGCTCCACAAGCAACACTGTCTTGCTTTTCCCGTTTATATCGATCTTCATTGGATGGTTTTTCTAGTATTGAATTAGAAGAAACATTCTTTCAATGCTTAACTGCGATAAATATTGATAAATATGCGCAAGTCGCTTTTAAATTACGAATCGCTTTTAATTATTGTTTTGAGCAATACGAGCCACTATTAAATGAATATGTTCAACTAAACGATCAAGAAAAAGCGCATTGGGATAATGCTATCGATAAATTTAACGCTTATGACAGAGATTATTTTTATCTAGATGTTTATCGAATTAATCCAGAGCTTTCCAATCCGTTAGCTGAAAAAAACGATACTGTATTAGCTGAGCTAGTAAAACTAGCGAGTCATGATGATAACAAGGCCTTTGCTAACCATTTCGATAAAAATAAAGTGATGTTTGCTGATCACTCAGAAGATTTACCTAGAAAGTTAGAGCTTCCTGTGACATTTCATACTCAGAGGCAGCCAAACAAAGCTGAAATGAATTTTGCGGTATTATTATGTACCGGAAAACACCATGAATTGTTAATTGATTCTGCCTCGCATTGTGTTGAAAACGAGGGAGAATGGCCTGCCGTTAATAGCCTTACTATTCTTGAAAATGTTGAGGCAACAGAAGTGATTGAAACGCTTCATAAGATGCCAACTATTGAACAGCGAACATTAATCAACAAACAGGCAATAAAGCAATATATTGAAGGTGAAATATCATTTACTGAATATATTATGGCAACGTCAGCCTTTCTTAACACAAAAGAATTTTACTTAGATAATGACCTATACAGCGAACATGCTCCTAAAATATTGCCACAAATACTAGCGGAGCCAAATAAAGCCAAACAACTTCGTTGGGTTAAGCTATTAAGCACAGATCCTCGTCGAAGAAAAAGAGTGCAGGAAGAGTTAATTGCAGAGCTATTTTTTGACCATCAACTTCAAGAAGGCAATGTAGATTTAGAGACTCGTAAAGAAATCGAGCTAGAAGAACTTTCTCCATCTTGGGCTAAAACTTGGCAAGATTATCATCAACAACTGACCGCTGAATTAGCCAAAATATAAAGGAGATAAAACATGAGAGATATGACTGGAATTTTAAAAGATTATTTACCTTTACAGTTGATCGACTTCGGTGATGTATACGCCGATGAAGATGGTGATTCAAATGCGTGGTTAAATGAATATGACTTCATTTGGAAGCCTAAAGTGGACAGTGAATATACTCCGCAACTCTATTTAGGTGATGAATCTCTGACCTTCATTACTGACGGTAAAAATAAACGCAGCTCATTGAAAAATAAAATTGGAGATAAGCAGCTTCGCCTGCCAAAAGTATCAATGTGTTGGGGAAATCAGAGCCTAATGGTTACTAATGAATTAGCTGAGAACCTTACTTTTTCTGAGACACTTGGTATAACCAGAACAAAGGCTGAAATTATCGATGCAGCCGGAGAAAAACGACAAGGTTTTACTGCATTATCATTTCATAAAGACTTATTTCATGAACGAGTTGAAACTCGATTAGAGCATGTTGCGTCTGAATTGCGCCCCATTATAAAAGTACACCTCACTGCAAGTAATAGTATTTATCTTATTCATACAAATGTACTTAGTAAGTGGCAGAAAGCAGGTATTGAAGATGTGTCTTACGATATTGATGATCAGCATTGTAAATTGAAAAGTTTAATGAGAGAAGATTTCTATAGTGCTTCGGCAGGCAGCCGTAACTTTAAGAATATGGAAGATTTTCTACTTAATCAAAATCCAATAATTTATTAATAAACAAGGCAAAGTAGTCTTAAATCTAGAGAATCCAGGTAAGGTCTTTAACCCACGGTCTAATTTTAACTACGCCACTGTGCATCAAATAATAATAGAGGGCGAACTGTAGAATTTCATTGCTGACATTAAAGACTTTTCTAATTTTCCGGAACAAAACATCTAGGCGAAATAGGTAGGATTGATGAAAAATATGAATAAAATAAACTATAAATATGGCGATATCGTTGAATTAAGTATCAATGAAACTATTGCTATAGATGAGTTCCTCTCGGCTGAAGTCACATACTTTACTCATAAGCGACCATATGTTGGTGGTCCTACAAAAGCAATAGTAACATTAGATCTTTCTAAAAATGAAAAATCCGAAGAGATCTACCTTTGTGTGAACGGAAGAGAAGGTAAATCTGAATTTGAAGACGGATTGTCTGAAGTAGAACGTTTTCCTCCAACAATATGGAAGGACTATACGTTTCAATTATCAGAGAAGTTTAATTACGGAAAGTCAATTAAAGTCATTGTCACTAGAAACTAAATTTTAACAACGTACTTAACTGTGGTGCGACAGTGGTAATGCTAATTAATTTAAGATAAATTTGGGACGTGGCTTTTAAGCCACCTTTGGATATTAATTAAAAAGGTAGGATGAATATTACGCTCCAAGTTACTTAATTGTCGCAGCTACAACTTATAACGAGTAATATCTATATCAACCGATGAGCTTAGGCGAGTCAATAACCTGACTAGAAAATCACTCAAAGTTTGATTCAACTTCCACCTACCTCATCAACAAGACTAAAAAAAATCATTTTACCTCTTGAAATCGATCTAACTGTCTCCATCTCTCTATCAACTAACAAACTTAATAACCATCTAGTTAAGAGAGAAATAAAACAATGGAACAACAAAATCATACTTTCAGTGCCGACACCGGTAAACTGCTTAAATTAATGATCCACTCTTTATATTCAAATAAAGAAATCTTCCTACGTGAACTTGTTTCTAATGCGGCAGATGCTGCTGATAAACTACGCTTTAAAGCACTATCTGACGGTAGCCTTTTTGAAAACGATGCAGATTTACGCGTACGTTTAAGCTTTGACGAAGAAGCAAAAACAATCACTATTAGCGATAATGGTATTGGTATGACGCGTGATGAAGTGATCGAGCATTTAGGTACCATTGCTAAATCAGGCACAAGTGATTTCTTTGAGCAACTATCTGGTGATCAAGTTAAAGATTCACAGTTAATTGGTCAATTTGGTGTAGGTTTCTACTCTGCATTTATCGTTGCTGATAAAGTAACTGTGAATACTCGTAAAGCTGGCGAAGCAGCTTCAACGGGGACTTCTTGGGAATCAACAGGTGAAGCTGACTACACTGTTACTGATATCGAGAAAGCGGATCGTGGTACTGAAATTGTTCTACATCTACGTGATGACGAAACTGAATTCTTAAACGACTACAAATTACGTACTGTTGTATCTAAATATTCTGACCATATCAGCATCCCAGTTGAAATGTATAAAGAAGCAGTGCCTGAATCTGACGGTCCAGATGGTGAAAAAATTCCTGCTGTTGAAGCGGCTTGGGAAAGTGTGAATAAAGCAACGGCTTTATGGAGCTGCGCTAAATCTGAATTAAAAGATGAGCAATACAAAGAATTCTACAAGCACATTGCGAATGACTTTGAAGATCCACTAACATGGTCTCACAATAAAGTTGAAGGTGAGCAAGAATACACAAGCTTACTTTACATCCCAAAACGCGCACCATACGATTTATGGAATCGTGAAAAAGCACATGGTTTAAAACTTTACGTTCAACGTGTCTTCATTATGGATGACGCTGAGCAGTTTATGCCGACTTACTTACGCTTCGTAAAAGGTGTGTTAGATTCAAACGATTTACCACTAAACGTATCGCGTGAAATCCTACAAGATACTCGCGTAACGACTAAGCTACGTAGTGCTTGTACTAAACGTGCACTTTCTATGCTCACTAAGTTTGCTAAGAAAAATGAAACTGAATACAACGCGTTTTGGAAAGAGTTTGGCCAAGTATTAAAAGAAGGGCCTGCTGAAGATCCAAGTAACAAAGAGCAAATTGCTCAGTTATTCCGTTTTGCTTCAACTGAAGCAGATGTTGCCGATCAAACTGTGTCTTTAGATGCATACATTTCACGTATGAACGAAGAGCAAGATAAGATCTACTACATTACTGCTGATAGCTTCAATGCCGCTAAAAATAGCCCGCACTTAGAAGTGCTACGTAAGAAAGGTATCGAAGTCTTATTACTATCTGATCGTGTTGATGAGTGGTTATTAGGCCATTTACCTGAGTATGACGGTAAAACGTTTGTAAGCGTAACGCAAGGCGATTTAGATCTAGGTAAACTAGATTCTGAAGAAGAGAAGAAAGAGCAAGAAAAACAAGAAACTGAATTTGCTAGCTTCATCGAACGTGTTAAGAAAGTGCTAGGCGATAAAGTTAAAGATGTACGTTTAACGCAACGTCTAACGTCTACACCAACTTGTATTGTTGCTGATAGTGACGATATGAGCACACAAATGGCGAAATTGATGGCGCAAATGGGACAACCAGTTCCTGAAAGTAAGCCTGTTTTCGAAATTAACCCAGAGCATGTGATGATCACTAAATTAGCTGATATGGCTGATGAAGAGTTATTTGCTGAATGGACTGAGCTGTTATTACAACAAGCAGTACTTTCTGAAAAGGGTAGTTTAGATGATCCGTCTGAATTTGTGGCTCGTATTAATAAGCTGTTATTAGGCTAAGTCGCTCATAAATGAATCAAAGGCCAGCTTAATGCTGGCCTTTTAGGTTCTTCATCTTGAGAAATCACGCAAAAACGTGTAGATTTCAGTTTGATTTTTTTTAATTATTTTTTAATGATTTTTAATAATATAGGAAGCTAACATGCGCATTATTTTACTAGGTGCTCCAGGTGCAGGTAAAGGTACTCAGGCTCAATTTATGATGGACAAATATGGTATCCCACAAATTTCTACGGGTGACATGTTACGTGCAGCTGCAAAAGCCGGTACTGAACTTGGTTTAAAAGCAAAAGAATTAATGGACGCAGGTCAATTGGTTTCTGATGACTTAATCATTGGATTAGTAAAAGAACGTATTGCACAAGAAGATTGTGCAAAAGGGTTCTTACTAGATGGCTTCCCTCGTACTATTCCACAAGCAGACGCAATGAAAGCGGCGGGTGTGGTTATTGATTTCGTACTTGAATTTGATGTGCCTGACGAAGAAATCGTTAAGCGTATGGCTGGCCGTCGTGTTCACTCTGGCTCTGGTCGTACTTACCATATCGTTTACAATCCGCCAAAAACGGAAGGTAAAGATGATGTTACAGGTGAAGATCTTGTGATTCGTCCTGATGATGAAGAAGCAACAGTTCGTAAGCGTCTAGATATTTACCATACACAAACTGCACCTTTGATTGCTTATTATAAAAATGAAGCAGCTCAAGGTAACGGAGCACATCATAAGTTTGATGGCACTAAAGCAGTTGATGTGATCAGCGCAGAACTTGCAGCGATCCTTGGTTAATACTTAATTATTAACAAGCAATATACTTTAGGGGCGAGAGCCCCTTTTTTATATCCGTAATAAACAGAAACTAACTAGGTCGGTTTAAGCTGAAAGGTTTGGTTAATGAAGCGTATTCTCCTCCACCTAATCGTGCTAATGGTTTGACTTTATCTGCTGCGATTTTAATACGCTGTGGGTTATCTGTATTGAGCACTTTATCGTTAATATAAAGCTGTTTCACTTCAACAAATATCAGTGTTTGTGGTGCATCACCAATCTCTTTTATTTCATATAATTCACAACCGTAGGCAATGTTGCATTCTGTTAAACGCGGCAGTGAAAAACCTTCAAAAATGGTGGTTGTTAAATTGGTTTCTGTTAATTCTGATTCACCATGATCTAAGGTTGCGGCTGTTTGGGTAACCAATTCTGCTTGTTCGTCAGAGGCAATATGAATCACCATCTTTTTGTTTTTTAATACATTGGTTAAAGTATCTTTTACGTCACCATTAGGTTTTTTAGTCACTGAAATCATTAATAATGCTGGCTCTGTTGATAGCGCAGTAAAATAAGAAAAAGGAGCAAGGTTGTAGTTTTCATCTCCTGAGTCCGTCAATACCCAAGCAATAGGACGCGGAATAATGGTTTGTGTCATTAAATGATAACGTTCGCTAGTTTCAAGCTCTGAAAAATCCAATAGCATAATTTTTTCCTTGGTAGTTATACCAATCACACTAATTAACTGATCTATTTTACTTGTTAAAATAACTTATTTCTTCGTTATAAGTTTCATAAAGGAAACAACCCTTTACCTCAACTTATGCCTTGAACTAAGCCATTTTACCTGCGCAAAATTCAGAACACTTATTTAATGTAATTGGTATTACCTGTGATGGTTGGTGTAATAGCTTTCTCTATCCTGACATATTTATGGTGATCACTAAATAGGTGACAGTTAAATAACAGTAATAAAATCAAGGGGTGATTAAGACCTTGTTTTTATTGGAAATTAGAAGCAAACAGAATATGATGTTTTCAACTATTTATAATTTTCGGATTGATCACCATGGTTTCTTTATATCTTACTTTTGCTCTGTCGATTACTTTGCTCATCTCTTCGCCAGGGCCAGTTATTTCCTTAGTGATATCTGATTCAAAACACGGCTGGCCAACGGGGACGATTATCGGCGGTGCGATTTCTGCCTTTTTACTGTTGGTGGTTTCTTTGATTGTGATTCATTTCGCGCTTGAAATTGATGAAACAATTTTAGATTGGGGCAGGGTGATTGGTGGGTTATATCTTGCTTATTTAGGTGTTTCTATTTTACGTAGTAAGGTACATATTGAAAAAGCACAATCACATCATAAAGATTGCTTTTGGCGCACTATGAAAGTGGGACTCTCTAACCCTAAAGATATTTTATTCTTTTTAGCTTTTTTACCTTCATTCATTGTTGTTGGTGAGTCGTTTGTACAGCAATCTATTATCTTTGTGAGTATTTGGGTGATTATTGATATGTCGATTATGTTGGCTTATGCGGTACTTGCTAAACAGTTATTTAGCTATCAAAAAAGCCAAGCTATTTTGTATTATTTACCGGGTGTCTTTATGAGTTTGGTGGGATGTATATCATTGTACCTTGGAGCGTTCAGCTTAATAGCATAACGAGCGCTGCATTTCCTATTCTGTATAGGAAATGCAGCTAGGTTTTTAACCAGATTATTCAGCGTACTTTATTCTGCATACCAATAACCTCGATTCACAAGGTGAGTGAATAACGCTAAGGCTTCTGGTGCATCTTTAAATATTTCTACTAATTCACTTGCTGTTTCATCTTGATCGCAAAGACAGGGGGCAAGGTCGGTAAAGCCAGTAAAATCGTAAGCATCACCGTTAATGAAGACTTGCTCTGGCGATTGTTGAAAATAAACTGCGCGTAAACCACCTAAACGTGTAAATTGAGCGCCATCTTCTAGAAAAGCAATAATGTCTTCGCATTCAATTGCTTGATCCGGAATCGCAATGTCTAAATCATGTTTTGCTTCGCTGATCATGCGTCCAAACCATGGCATTAAATGTTCTGGCGTTTTACAGCTTTCTAACATCACTTGGTGAATTTTTTCTAATTCAACTTGTTCAATTTGTCCCGGTTTTTCACGTACTTGCATTGGGATATCGGTGTAACGCAATGCGTCTTCATTGTTATCAATATTATAATCGGTAAAGCTGCTTAGTAAGTCATTTTGATCTGGCGCTCGAAAACCGACACTGTAATTGATTGAGGGCTCTACTGCGTATCCTTCATGTGGACAACCACTTGGAATATAAAGAATATCGCCAGGTTCCATTTCAACATCAATAGCCGCTTCAAATTCAGCACAATGTTTTAACGCACCATGTGCTGCAAACTCAGGAAGTTCCTGACGTTCACCCACACGCCAATGACGTTTGCCTTGGCCTTGAATGATAAATACGTCGTAGTTATCAATATGTGGGCCGACTCCACCTTTTGGTGTTGAATAGCTGATCATTAAATCATCGATACGCCAGTTTGGTAAAAAGCGGAAAGGGCGTACCAGTTGCTGTGCATCTGGATGCCAATGGTCAACGGCTTGCACTAATAAAGTGGCACCATCATTTTCTAATTTATCGAAGGTTTTAAAAGGCCCTAACTCTGCTTGCCATGTTCCATCTTGTTGATAAACCAAGCGACTTTCTAAATCTTCTTCCATGGCTAATCCTGCTAATTCATCTACAGCAATAGGATCTTGGAAGTCTACAAACCCCTGTTTAATGAGTGCTGGTTTCTTTTGCCAGTATGTATCTAAAAACTGGTTAATTTCAAAATTAAGTTCAAACATGGGGTAACGCCTTTGAGTATTGGAATGAGCAGGAGTGTAGCAGTTGATTGATTTTTACGGTAGTGATCCACTTTAGTTTGTTATCTATAACAAGCTTTAATAAGAGTGATGAAATTTAAATCATTGCTTTGTAATTCAATCATTAGTATTGTGATCGACCGCTTTGTAAAAGCAACGCCTTGTATTGTAAGGAAATTGAATTGGAAAGATCATTGAAGTTTAATAATATCACCGGCCTATTTGCTGGACTTGCTGTGGTGATGATTTGGTCTGGTTGGATCATTATTTCAAAGTGGGGCGTCTCTCATGCATTAACGGTTTGGGATGTCACTGGAATTCGTTTTGCAACGGCTGGTACCTTAGTTTTTGTCTATGCTTTGTTAAGTAAAACTTCGCTTAAAGCTATTTTTACATGGCCGATCATTCTTTGTAGTCTTTGCTGTGGCACTTTTTATGTGTGTGCAAGTTTAATTGGATTGCTGATTTCTGATGCTGCTAATACAGGTGTTATTATTAATGGAACCTTGCCTATCATGTGCGCTGCCATTTTGTTTGTTTGGAAGCGTGGACGTTTAAACAACTCACAATACTTTGGTGTGTTATTAATTTTAGTGGCTAATGCTTTATTATTTACAAGCTCTGGTGGAGCGTCATTAAGTGCATTACTGTGGTTATTATTGGCTGCTTTTTTTATTGCTTTTTACTCTGTGTCTATGAAGATATGGCAAATTAATATTAAAACTATTTTAATTGCTGTGCCTTTGATTAACGCGATTTTCTTTACGCCTATTTGGTTTTTCTTACCTAGCCATTTTAACGTTGCACCATTCGATGAAATTTTACTGCAAGGTGTTTATCAAGGTGTAGTAGTAAGTATCTTAGCCTTGTTTTGCATGAGTTATTCAATCAACAAGTTAGGAGCGGTCTCTGCTTCTACTATTATGGCGTTGGTACCTATTGTTTCGGTGATTTTAGCGATGCTGTTTTTAGACCAGCACATGAGCTTACAAATGGCGGTTTCTATTATCATTTGTTCTGTTGGCATTGCCTGTTATAGCGGTTTACAGCCTTTTTTACTTTGGTTGAGAAAGGAAACTAAAATATAAAAATTAATTTAATCTTAGTCACTTAAAACGATTCCTAAATTCACATAGTAAATGCAGTTTCTTAAATAATTGATGTTTACTAGTGTGATTTTCTTATATTCCTAAATCCCTTAAAATTGATATTGTACTATTGACAACATTAAATTTTAAAAGGACAATTCTGTCTTGTTTTTTGAGCGGCACATCCTAAACAACATAGTACTAAATCTCATTTGCTATTTATAACACAGTACTCTCACTCCTGTGGTTACCTATTAATTCAAGGAATTTTCGTATGACCCTCTTTATATTAAACTTACTTCGTTGTCATTTACGTATGTTTACTGTCGTCATTTTGACTATTCTCTTATCTGCTTGTAGTGATAGTAAAAAAAGTAGTAATTCTGATAACGCCTCAGAGAGTAGTCCGGTTATTTTAACCACATTCAATCTAAATAGTATTGAATCTTCTGCTACTGATATTAAAACAATGAGTTTCTCATGGGAAACTGCAACCACAAATAATAATCAAACCACCACTTATACAATATGTGAAAAAGACGTATCACAAGTTAATAATTGTAATTCACTAGGCTCTGTGACAGATGAATTAACAGCAACAGTCGCGATACCTAGTTTAGTGAATGCCATGTCAACGGATTATTTTATTTTAGCGTCGTCGGGCAGCGAGTTTGAAGCTTCCTCTGAAGCAAATGTAAGTACAGACGAAATTACTAAAATGATTGGTTATTTCAAAGCCTCTAATGCAGGTGAAGGTGACTATTTTGGTGAAAATGGTGTTGCGCTTAGTGGTGATGGTCATACATTGGCTGTCGGTGCATATGGTGAAAGCAACTCTGCCTCGGGAGTGATAACTGACGGATCTGAAGTGTCTGATGCTGGTACGATTGATGAGTCTGGTGCCGTATATATATTCAGTAATGACAGTGGTAAGTGGGTACAGACGGCTTATGTTAAAGCATCCAACCCAAGCTCTTATAGTGGTTTTGGTTCTGATCTTGCCTTAAGTGATGATGGTACGACACTTGTTGTTGGCGCTTATGGTGAGAGCAATGATGCCGCAGGAGTGTTTATGGACTCTTCTGAGATTACGAATACCTCTACGCTTAATGAGTCCGGTGCCGCGTATGTATTTAATTACAATGATGGTGCTTGGACACAAAGTGCTTATATTAAAGCATCTATTCCAGGTGAAAGTGAGTACTTTGGTGGTAAAGTTGCTTTAAGTGGTGATGGGAATACGCTTGTTGTAACAGCGTCAGGTGACAATAATGGGTTGACTGGCGTTATAACCGATGGCTCAGAGACAACACAAGAGATTGGTACTGCAAGTGCATCTGGTGCAGTGTATTCATATAGTAAAAATGCAGATGGCTCTTGGGTACAGACGGCTTACATTAAAGCGCCTGAAACCACTGTGGCAGGCTTTGGCTTTGCTGCAGCTTTGAGCTTTAATGGTGATACTCTAGCGGTAGGCACTGCAGACGAACAAGTCTACATATTTAATGCTAGCAGTGATATTTGGTCGCAAACTACTTACCTTGAAGCGTCAAATAAGAGCAATAATGATTCTTTTGGTAGTAATCTTAGCTTAAGTCATGATGGAAATACGTTAGCTGTTAGTGCTTCCAAAGAAGATAACAGTGCAACCGGTATTTTTACAGATAATTCAGAAAGTACTGGGGATATAAGCAAAGAGAATGATTCAGGTGCCGTATACTTATTTACTAATAGTAGTGTTGGTTGGACTCAAAGTGCTTATATAAAGGCATCTAATACAGAAAGTTTAGACTATTTTGGTCGTAGTATTGCTTTAAGTGGAGATGGGAATACATTAGTGGTTGGTGCTTACCGAGAAGATAATAGTGCAACGGGTATTATTATTGATGGTTCTGAAAGCACAGCCACTGGCGGTGACATTGATACTGCCACTGATTCTGGAGCCGTATATCTATTTACTAATAATAATGGTGTTTGGGTTCAAAGTGCTTATATAAAGGCGTCTAATACCGGAGCAGGTGATGACTTTGGGGATGGGTTAGCGTTAAGTAATGATGGAACTACGTTAGCCGTTGGTGCCAGATTGGAAGACAGTAGTCAAACCGGCATTATTACAGATGGAACTGAAAATAAACAAACTGAAGAGGGAGGCGATGATACAGCTTATACCTCTGGCGCGGTTTATGTTTATTAGTAAAATACTTATTTAATAAAGCATATCCATATTGCAATCTTTGTTTAAGGCCAATCAATGTTAATTGATTGGCCTTTTTATTTTTTGAAGCTAATTAATCGGCTTTAAGCCATTTTTTCTACTAATTCAACCGCTTGACCAATGTATGAAGCAGGTGTCATTGCTTTAAGCTCTGTTTTCACTGCTTCTGGTAATTCTAGTGTATCGATGAATTCAGCCATTCCTGGGCCATCTACACGTTTACCACGTGTTAACTCTTTTAGTTTCTCGTATGGTTTTTCGATAGCGTAACGACGCATTACCGTTTGGATTGGCTCTGCTAGCACTTCCCAGTTTGCATCTAAATCTTTCAACATGTTAGCTTCGTTTGCTTCAAGCTTGCTAATACCTTTTAAGCTTGCTTCATAAGCGATAACAGAATAACCGATAGCAACACCTAAGTTACGTAATACCGTTGAGTCTGTTAAGTCACGCTGCCAGCGAGAAACTGGTAGTTTCGCTGCTAGGTGATCGAAGATAGCATTTGCTAGACCTAAGTTACCTTCAGAGTTTTCAAAATCAATTGGGTTTACTTTGTGTGGCATGGTTGAAGAGCCAATTTCGCCCGCAATTGTTTTCTGTTTGAAGTGACCAAGGCAGATGTAACCCCACACGTCACGGTCAAAATCTAACAAGATGGTATTGAAACGTGCGATCGCATCAAATAATTCTGCAATGTAATCATGTGGTTCGATTTGTGTTGTGAACGGGTTGAAGGTTACGCCTAAGCTAGTCACGAACTCTTCAGCAAAACCTTGCCAGTTAACTTCTGGGTAAGCGCTAAGGTGAGCATTGTAGTTACCAACAGCACCGTTAGTTTTACCTAGTTGCTCTGTCGCTTCAATTTGCTTAACTTGGCGCTGTAGACGAGCAACCACGTTTGCAAACTCTTTACCTAATGTTGTTGGAGAAGCTGGTTGACCATGTGTACGAGACATCATTGGCATTGCTTTGTATTCAATTGCTTTTTCTTTAATTGCATCAACGATACGGTTGCAGTAAGGCAAGATAACTTGGTTTTTAGCGGTCGCTAACATTAACGCGTGAGATAAGTTATTGATGTCTTCTGAAGTACAAGCAAAGTGAATAAATTCAGAAACTGCGTCTAATTCTGCTACATCTGCGACTTTTTCTTTTAAAAAGTATTCAACTGCTTTTACATCGTGATTGGTTGTTGCTTCGATGTCTTTAACGCGTTGTGCGTCTGCTTCATTGAAGTTTGCAACAATTGCATCTAAGTGAGCATTTGCTTCAGCAGAGAAAGCTGGAACTTCTGCGATACCATCTGTTTGTGCTAGTTTTTGTAACCAACGCACTTCAACTTGTACGCGGAATTTGATTAAACCAAATTCACTGAATATATCGCGTAAAATTGCAGTTTTGCTACCGTAACGGCCATCAACTGGTGATACAGCTGTTAGTCCTGAAAGTTCCATTTGTTGCTCCTAAATGTAAATAGTGAGTTGTTTTCCCATCTGAAAAAACGGATTAAGTTCGATGTAAGTTTAATTTTATTTGATGCACAATCGCTTTACGCGATAAGAATAGTTGACGGCGTTTACCACCCACTTGTCGCCATAATACGGCAGCACGCACGCCTGCTAATAATAGTGCGCGGATCTTATGTTGTGTATGCTCTTGCTGTAAATAGGTTGGGTTACCATTTACTTGAATTTTTGGACCTAGGTTACTGATTAGATCGCGATAAATTGAATCTAGATTACTTAGTACGCTATTGTCATCAATTTCAAAAGTGGCTAATTGACGATTGACTTGATTGATGCGCTCACCTAGTAAGTTTAATGTGCCTGAGTTCGCTGATAATTTGCGCTCTAATGCCAGTAGCCCTGCTACGTATTTAGTCACCTGAAGATTACGACTACCATTTTCATTGTCTAACTGCGTAATCACGGTTTGGTAGCCTAGTTTTAATGATTCGTGCCCACCAAATATTTCTAATGGTGATGAAGCATCTGTACGCATGATTGAATGTAATGAAGCGTTAAATGCGACTGCATCTGGACAAATACCTTTGCTTGCAATCTTATCAACTAAGTAAGCTGCTTGGCACATAGCAGCAAAAGCGATGCTGCGAGATTCTAGATTATGGTATGACATAATGAAACCACTTCTTATTTAATAAATGTTGATCAATATTGATGTTTATCTACGAACTAACTCTTGTTGTTATTTTTAGTTGTTTTAATTAATCATTTTTGTAAATGCTGTTCAATGATCGCACCACCTAAACAAACTTCGTCTAGATAGAATACGGCTGACTGCCCCGGTGTAACGGCTGCCTGTGGTTGGTCAAAAATAACCTCCAAGGTATCGTCATCAATCGGATTGACTGTACATGGAATATCAGTTTGGCGATAACGTGTTTTAACAGTACATTTGAAGTTTTCTGTTTTAGGCGTTCTATCTACCCAATCACATTGTTTTGCGATTAAACCATAAGAAAATAGAGCAGGGTGGTCAGCACCTTGTGCCACCAATAATCTGTTATTTTCCATGTCTTTACCCACAACGTACCAAGGATTTTCATTGGAGTTTTGTAAACCACCAATCCCTAAACCTTTACGTTGACCTAATGTGTGGTACATCAAACCTTGATGTTGACCAATCACTTCATTATCGGGTGTGACAATATCACCTGGCTGAGCAGGTAGATAGGTTTGTAGAAAATCAGTAAATTTGCGTTCACCAATAAAACAGATACCAGTACTGTCTTTTTTGTTATGAGTGACGAGATCTTGCTCTTCAGCAATACGGCGTACTTCAGGTTTTTCTAATTCGCCAACAGGGAAGAGTGTTTGTGCAATTTGCTCTCCACCTACTGCGTAAAGGAAGTAGCTTTGATCTTTATTGGTATCGAGTCCGCGTAGAAGTTGTGCTTTACCATCGACATCTCGACGACGACAGTAATGGCCTGTTGCAATAAAATCTGCGCCTAAGTCTTCAGCCGCAAATTCTAGGAAGGCTTTAAATTTAATTTCTTTATTACACATAATATCTGGGTTTGGCGTGCGGCCTGCTTTGTATTCTTCTAAAAAGTGTTCGAATACGTTATCCCAATATTCTGCTGCGAAGTTGATGGTATGTAGCTTGATACCTAACTTGTCACAAACTGCTTGTGCATCTTGAAGATCCTGAGCGGCAGAGCAATACTCATCAGTATCGTCTTCTTCCCAGTTTTTCATGAATAAGCCTTCTACTTGATAACCTTGCTGCTGCAATAAATAAGCAGATACAGAGGAATCAACGCCGCCGGAAATACCGACGATCACTTTAGTTTGGCTATTGTCTTTCATAAATTATTCTCCAACGAATTCAGCGCCAGATTTTAGCAGAATTCATGGCCAATTAAACTAATAATGTGACATCTGTTTAACAAATGAGGATTATTATTTATTGTGTTTATTTTATAAGGGAATTGGTGCATCAGATATGACGTTAAGCGAGGTTATTATTTGTCATTTAAAAGCTCAAGAAATAAACGGGTAGTAATGGTAACTACCCGTTTTGATTAAACCATTTAGGCTGAGCGTTTGGTTACTTCAAAACGTTCTGCTAATTGATTTAGACGTGCAATAGAGTTTTTCATTAAGGTAGTTTGACGTATTAATTGCTGCGACGAAACCTCCATTTCTACTGTCGTGTGTTGTGCTTCTTTTGCTGTTTCACCATGTAACTCACTGTTACTTGCGATTTGGTTCATGGTATTAAACATATCTTCAACAGCTGTTTTTAAGCTTAAGTTTCTATCGCCTGAATCCATTGCTAAATTGCTTTGGTCTACGTTAGTAACCCCTTGCTCCATATATTTCACTGCCATCTCAGATTCTTTACTGAGTTTAGACATGATATTGCCAATATGGTTGGCTGCTTCAGAGGTTTTAGTGGCAAGGTTACGCACTTCATCTGCTACCACAGAAAAACCTCGGCCATGTTCACCGGCTCTTGCTGCTTCAATCGCTGCATTTAATGCAAGTAGGTTAGTTTGGTCTGTAATGTCGGTGATCAAACCTACTATTGCGCCAATTTCTTTCATTTGATCATTCACATCATGAACGCTTTTAGAAGAAGCTAAAACAATCTCTTTAATTTTATTTGTATTTTCAAGGGCTTGTTTATATTCTTCCTGTGTTTTAGCGAACACATCAATCATCAATTCATTCATCAATTGTGCTGAATGCGTCGCATGCCCAATTTCATCTTGCTGACTGCCAGATAGAGTCAACATAGTCTCAATAGATTTGGTTGTGATTTGAGTAGAATTATCAACGCTAATACAGCGACGATGCATTGATTCGCTTACTTCTCTTACCTCGCTAGAGGCGTGGATCATTTCCCCTAACATGTTATCCAAACGATCGATAAAGCTGTTGATCCAACGTCCCATATCACCACATTCATCGGCGCTGAACTTAGAGGTATCAAAACGTTGATTTAGATTAGCATCTCCTTCCGCTAGCATTTGTACAACCGCATTCATTTCTCTTAAGCGTTCAGTAACGGGTCTGACTGCACAAATACAAAAACACATCATGGCAATAAACAAAGAAATACCTAAGGTGACAGTGCTTTGTAAATAAGAAAGTGCTAAGTAATGAGTTAATAATGAAGCTACTGTAAAAGTAAGTAAAACAGCTAAAGATAGCTTTTTACCTAAGGTATAGGTCAATGAGCGGTGTCGATATACTTCTTCTAAATCTGCTTCACACATCATTCCCCATACATCGGGAGACCCTTGTAATTGGAAGGTTATTCCTTTTCCTATTACTGGAATATGTCGATAATCGGAATAACCCGGGTAATCAACATATAAGTTGTCGCCGTTTTTAATGGTTTCTCTAACACCTGGATGCAATTCGTTGGTGGCTGGATCGGTAAAGCGAATTTCAAATTCTGTATGTGCTTTAATTTTCACGGTTCCCCAATCAGTATGTACACCTGATTTTAGGTTTTCTCCATGGGAAAATGCGTTATCTTCAAAGCGAGAACGTGATAAAGCGGTACCTGCGATAATGGAAGGATCTTGGTTTGATTTCACCATGAAAATGTAATTATCACCGGACTCGCCATAAATGTGGCCTGCTTCACGTTGAATAAGATCGCCCATTACATCGTTAGGTACACGAGCGCATAGGCAGCCAATGACTTGATCATCGACAACTAGTGGCTGATAGAACATTAATGTAACCGCATCATGAAATTTTGAACTTGATGGTCCGATACTTTCAGTTAATGGATCAATATAAGGGCCATGTAAAAAGGGAGACTGTAAGCCTTTATTAAGAATCTCTGTGTTGATAGTACGTGGAGATGAAGAATGTAAACTAGATGCGGCAAGTGTGCCATCGGTGGTTAATATAAATAATTCGGAGAAGTCATTGCCTCGTGCCAATAAACTTTGAAGATAGGTTTTCCATTCATCTTGTGATTTAGTGGCAAGATATAATGAAGCATCATTAAGAAAATTCCATTGGGTATTTACCCAAGATTTTAAAATATGTACCCGTGTTTCAGCGGTACTATTAAAGGTTTGCTCTAATACCTTTTTACGTCCTCGGTTTAACCAACAAGCTCTTCTTTGTGCAATCTTTCCTGTTGCACCAAATACTGGTAACCAATGTCGCTCTTTAGCTGACAGGTTCATATTTTATTCCTCATATAATAAAAACTGGCTAAACCCTATACATGAATGTAACAAAATGTAAGCACCAGATTGAAATTAAGAGGTATTATTTTGCTTTTATTGATTATTATTTGCTTTTTTGTTTTTTAGGATGGTGTTTATGTAAGTATTTGGTTATTTATTTGAAGGGGGATTTTAATAAAAGAGGGATTGTATTTACTTTAAATACAACCCGGATAATAGCTAATTTATTCGCTTGGGGTCGGAGCAACTCTCAATCGAGCTTCTTCTGCATCAAAGTACTCTTTATCTGCTAATAATTTACTTATCTGTAATACTGTGGTTTCGTCACTGCTTATTAATTTAACTAATCGCTGCTTACATTGTTCGATGATCGATTCATCATCTAATTCATAATATTGGCTGCAAAAAAATAGAGGAGGCAAACCATATGCGTAAGCTGTTAATTGTGAAAGATGCATTGCATTAAGTGATTGTGTTATTTGCTCTAGTGATTCTTGTATATTATTAATACCTTCTGGCATTTAATCTTGCTCCTTTTAGGAATATGATGAAGACTTTACAGCAAAAATGTTTTTATGTCCTTATTCGCCAAAAGAGGAAGAGAATAAAAATAAAATGAAAACAACTTCTTTGTCGGTGTCATTTAAATATGACATTAAGCAATGAATGACTTTATTAATGGTAGGTACGATGATGAACGATGAACAAAAAAGTAAAGTGCATGAAGCAATTATTAGTGATTTAACAACGCGTTATACTTCTAAGAAATATGATCCAAGTAAAAAAGTGTCAGAACAAGACTTAGCTGTTTTGTATCAAGCTTTGCGTCTTTCTCCTTCTTCTATTAATTCGCAACCTTGGAAGTTCATCGTTATTGAAAGTGATGCTGCAAAACAAAGAATGTTTGATTCTTTCGCGAATAAGCATCAATTTAATCAACCACATATTTTCGCTTGTTCTCATATTATTTTATTTGCACATAATCCTGCTTATACACGTGCAGATTATGAAAAGGTAGTCGACCAACATATTGTTGATAAACGCTTACCGGCAGAAAAAAAGGAAACAGCTTTTGGCTCTTATGCTTTTGCAGATATGAATACAGATTCAAATGGCAACAACGCGAATTGGACCAAGCCGCAGGTTTATATCGCATTAGGTAATGCAATGCATACTTTAGCGCGCTTAAAAATTGACTCTACTCCTATGGAAGGTGTTGATAGTGAACTCGTAAGTGAAATATTTGCTAAAGAATTAGGTGGGTATGAATGTGAAGTGGCTTTAGCCATTGGTTACCATGATCAATCTGAAGATTATAATGCAAAATTACCTAAATCTCGTTTAGCAATGGACAAAGTATTAATGGTTATTTAGTCATTTAAAAGTCTTTTTGTAGGCTTGTTTTTTTGAGCCTACTTTTACAATTCTACTTAAAGATACCTGCGTCACAATAATCTTCAATTTCAAGTGAAAAACGAAATCTCCATATTTTCTTCACATTGTTTAGTTATTTTTGCTTTATGATGACAATTATACCTTGATATAACTATCTGTTTTACTGTGAAACAGGCTTTTCTATGAGAATAAAAATAATGAATAAATTGAATGCTGTTATTATTAGTTTAATGTTGGTTTGGTTTAGTTCTAATACGTTAGCCCGTACCGCTCCGCCTACTCCTGTGCATACTGAAGAGGTTGCCATTCACCAAGTCTCTCAGTCTTTGTCTCTTATTGGGAAGCTACAATCTAAACAGTTCGTGAGTATTGCTTCAGAAGTTTCTGCAAAGGTGATCAAAATTAATGTGGAAGCTAATCAGAAAGTTAAAAAGGGGCAATTATTAATTGAATTAGATGCGTCAAAAGCAAATGCTCTCTTAGCTGAAGCCAATGCTTATTTAATCGATGAAAAAAGAAAGCTAAAAGAATATCAGTTACTAATCAAAAAGCAGGCCATTACACAAACTGAATATAATGCGCAATTGGCTACGGTAGAAATTGCCAATGCACGTTTGTTAGCAGCTCAAGTGCTGGTGGATAATCACAGTATCATGGCTCCTTTTTCGGGTACGATTGGTTTAATCGATTTTAGTGAAGGTAAGTTGGTTTCTGTAGGTGAAACTTTATTAACATTAGATAACCTTGCTGAAATGACATTGGACTTACCTGTTCCTGAGCGTTACCTCTCTATGTTAAATGTAGGAATGGATGTGTCTGCTGTAAGTCGAGCATGGAAAAACACAACTTTTACTGGATATGTTAAAGCAGTGGATTCTCGTGTTAACTCAGATACCTTAAACCTACGTGTACGATTATTATTTAATAATAACAATGAGCAATTAAAACCGGGCATGATGTTGTCATCGACTTTGGTTTTTGATGCGATAGACGCACCTATTATTCCAGTTCAAGCGCTAGAATACTCAGGGACTAAACGCTTTGTGTATGTACTTAAAGAAGCCGCTAAAGCGCCGAAAGAGAAAAAAGCAGATTCAGCAGAAACAGCTAAGCCTGCTCAAAAAGGCCGCGCAGGTCAGAAGGGCGGAGCGAATACTAAAGCATACACAGTCGAGCGCAGACAAGTTGTATTAGGCGCACGTATTGGTGACCAAGTGTTAATTGAATCGGGTTTAGAGTTAGGTGAGCGAATTGTTGTGCAAGGGTTAGTCAATATGCGTGATGGTTTAAATGTGACAGACTTAACTCAAGCAACGGCTTCTACTGAGAAGGATGCTAAATAATGTGGTTATCTGATACTTCGGTAAAAAGGCCAGTCATGGCCATAGTGTTAAGCCTGTTGTTATGTGTTTTTGGTATTGTTTCATTTACTCAGTTATCTGTACGAGAAATGCCAGACGTTGAAAATCCTGTTGTCTCTATTACCACAACTTATACTGGTGCAAGCGCAACTATCATGGAAAGCCAAGTGACTGCTGTTATTGAGCAGCAAGTGACAGGAATCAGTGGCATTGATGAAGTTAAATCAGTAACGCGAAATGGTCGTTCTCGTATCACAGTTACTTTCGATCTCGGCTGGGATTTAACTGAAGGTGTGAGTGATATTCGTGACGCCGTAGCAAGAGCCGAACGTGCCTTACCTGATGAAGCTAATGAACCTATAGTTTCTAAAAACAATGGTTCGGGTGAACCTTCCATATATATTAATCTTAATTCCACCACCATGGACAGAACACAGCTAACTGATTATGCACAGCGTTCATTAGTTGATCGTTTCAGTTTAATAAGTGGAGTGAGCTCGGTTAATTTATCGGGTGGTTTATATAAAGTCATGTACGTTAAGTTATTCCCTGAATTGATGGCAGGGCGTTCAGTGACGACTAGCGATATTGTTAGCGCCTTACAAACTGAAAATGTTGAAAGCCCCGGCGGTGAAGTACGTAACGACACCACAGTGATGTCAGTGAGAACCGCTCGTTTATATGCAGAGCCAGAAGATTTTGATTATTTAGTAGTACGTACCGCGAATAATGGCGATCCTATTTATTTAAAAGATGTTGCACAGGTTTATATTGGTGCAGAAAATGAAAGTTCATCCTTTAAAAATAACGGAATTGTTAACTTAAGTTTAGGTATTGTGGCTCAGTCTGATGCGAACCCATTAGAGGTTGCTGCTGCGGTGCGTAAAGAAGTTGATAATATTCAACAGTTTCTGCCTGAAAATACGCAATTGCAGGTGAATTACGACTCAACTATTTTCATCGAACGTTCTATTGAAGAAGTTTACAGTACCTTGTTATTAACGGGGGGATTAGTTGTGCTTGTGCTTTATATCTTCATTGGGCAAGCTCGAGCAACGATTATTCCAGCGATAACAGTACCTGTTTCACTAATCTCTTCTTTTATTGCGGCATCTTACTTTGGTTTCTCCATCAACCTGATCACCTTAATGGCCCTTATTCTGTCTATCGGACTGGTTGTTGATGATGCGATTGTTGTGGTTGAAAATATATTCCACCATCTTGAAAAAGGTGAAAAGCCATTAATGGCAGCTTATAAGGGGACTCGCGAAGTTGGGTTTGCTGTTATTGCAACCACGTTAGTATTGGTCATGGTTTTCTTACCTATTTCCTTTATGGATGGCATGGTTGGATTATTATTTACTGAATTCTCAGTGCTCTTATCTATGTCGGTTATTTTCTCATCCTTCATCGCATTAACGCTGACACCTGTGCTTGCAAGCAAAATGCTTTCTGAAAAACAGCAAAAAAATCGTTTTAATCTTTGGATTGATAAACAATTCCATCGCATAGAAAATGTTTATCGTGCTGGTTTAGTTCATGCTTTAAAAGCACGTTTAGCAGCGCCATTGATTATCCTTTCTTGTATTGGTGGCAGTTATTTCTTAATGCAACAAGTACCTTCGCAATTAGCACCTAAAGAGGATCGTGGTGTTATTTTTGCTTTTGTAAGAGGCGCTGAAGCAACAAGTTATAACCGCATGACAACTAATATGGATTTAGTTCAAGAGCGCCTTATGCCATTACTTGGTAAAGGTGTGATTAAATCTTTTAGTACTGAAGCTCCTGCCTTTGGTGGTAATGCTGGTGACCAAACTGGTTTTGTTATCATGGTGTTAGAGGATTGGAATGATAGAACCGTTCCCGCGAGTGAAGCGCTGGGTATAGTGCGAAAAGCATTACAAGGTTTACCTGATGTACGAGTTAGACCTTTATTACCAGGATTTAGAGGTGGGTCTGGTGACCAAATTGGATTCGTATTAGGTGGTTCGGATTATTCGGAACTAGAAGAATATGCAAATTTATTAAAACAACACGCTGAAGCCGACGGCATGTTAGTAAATGGCGATTTGGATTATTCAGAAAAGACACCAGAGTTAGTGGTTAACTTAGATAAACAACGCGCTGCAGAGTTAGGTGTGAGCCTTAAAGAAGTGTCTGAAACATTAGAGATCATGCTTGGCGGAACTAGCGAGACTACCTATGTCGAGCGTGGTGAAGAATATGATGTTTATCTACGTGGTGATGAAGATAGTTTCAATAATGTTAGTGATTTAAGCCAGATTTATATGCGTACCGATGACGGCGAACTAATCACATTAGATACCATTGCTGATATTGAAGAAATTGCTTCAGCCAATCGACTCTCTCGTTATAACAAACAGAAGTCTATTACTCTTGGAGGCGAAGCTGCAGAAGGTAAGTCGATAGGTGAAGTATTAGATTACTTAGATGCTAAAGCAATAGAGTTATTACCAGTGGATATTAATATTTCCTATAGCGGTGAATCTAAGCAATATAAAGAAAACCGCAGTAGCGTGTTAATTGTATTTGGTTTAGCGTTGCTGGTGGCTTATTTAGTTTTAGCAGCTCAATTTGAAAGTTTTATTAACCCACTAGTGGTTATGTTTACTGTTCCAATGGGGGTGCTAGGTGGATTCATTGGTATGGTTATAATGACTCAAGGTTTAAATATTTACAGTCAAATCGGCATGATCATGTTGATAGGTATGGTAACTAAAAATGGTATCTTGATTGTTGAATTTGCGAACCAACTGCGAGATCGTGGGCTTGAATTAGAAACGGCGATCCTTGATGCTTCTGTGCGTCGTTTACGTCCTATTTTAATGACTGCATTTACAACCTTAGCGGGAGCCATTCCATTAATTACTTCAACGGGCGCGGGATCGGAAAGTCGTATTGCAGTAGGGACGGTTATCTTCTTCGGGATGGCCTTTGCGACAGTGGTCACTTTATTTGTTATCCCTGCAATGTATCGCTTAATTTCAGGTAATACACATTCACCGGGCCATGTAGAAAAATTATTAAATGAAGAATTACGTTTAAGTAAGTAAATGTAATCTTTATCTGTAAAAAGCGAAGTTGAAAGACTTCGCTTTTTTTATACATGAGTTTTATTATTTTCCTGAAATTAGATTAATTCATTTAGTGAGAATCACTATTTAATGTTAAATTACAGCGGAAAAGTTAATTTTATTCATATCATAAACAGGTAACAATATGCTCAAATTCATTTTAATAGTATTAATTCTAATACTTGCATTTTTTATTTTTCAACGCATGAACTCAGGTAAAAATGCTTCTGAAAACATTCAGTTAGGAGAGGTGTATTTAACTGCAAATGCAACCCAAGAAGGTGTTATCAGCACTGATTCTGGTATGCAATATATCGTATTAGAAAAAGGTGAAGGCACAGTTCACCCTACGGCTGAAAGTAATGTTGAAGTTCATTATCATGGAACTTTAATGGACGGCACTGTCTTTGATAGCTCTGTGGATCGCAATAAAACAATTTCTTTTGGATTAAAGCAGGTCATTCCAGGATGGACAGAAGGTCTTCAGTTGATGGTTGAAGGTGATAAATTCCGTTTTTACATCCCAAGTAAACTTGCTTATGGAAATCGAGGTGTAGGTAAAATACCTGCTGGCTCATTATTGATTTTTGAAGTGGAATTAATAAAAATTAATAACTAAGAGCAACTTAAAAGCATAAAATCCTTCAGGGTTTTATGCTTTTAACGGCTTTGAATCTTAATTGCAAAGTAATTCATATTGTTGAGAAAAGCGTTCTCCAAGACCATCATCAGGTGCTACATCTGCTGCTAATGCAAGCACATAATCACGCTCTCCCTGTGACGCTCCTGCCGCTAATATATTCCCCTTACATCGTTTTGCGATTTGCTCTGAAACTTGCATTTCTTGCTCATTTAACCAAGACATATCTACATAATAAGTCGGATCATAAATAAACAATTTAAAGTTGTTTTGTGAAAAAACGACAGGCTTAGATAAAGGGATCTCAAAGCTCAATATCAATTTATCTTGTTTTCGTATTAATTGAGGGTAACGAGCAGCTTTAAAGCGAACAGGTGATTCATTCGCATAAAAGTAGGTAAAGTAATGCTCGTTATACATATTGTTAACCACACCTTCAGCAAGCCTCTGTAATGTCTTTTCGATATGCTCCGCACTTGTATCTTCACCTTGTAACATATACTCAGAGGTCTCTTGATCAAAAGTCCAAGTCATATACAAAGAAGTGATATGCGTATCGTTGCTGTTGATATAAGTGTTTGTATCAACCCAAGAGTGTGGATGAGCAGAAGCGAATATTGGTACAAATAAGCAACAAATCAAAAGTAATTTTTTAAATAAAATGCGAGTTAAAGAAAAAAGGTAAGCTAGCATATGAATCTCTTAAAATATGACAATGTAAAGAATTGCGATAAAAGAACTCAGCACTCAATGCTCTATTAATAAAGACATTGAGAGCCAGCGTTTAACTATTATCTTTTTTTATTTTGTAATAATAACTCATGTTCAAATTCGTCTGGGAAGAAAATTAAACCATTGAGGTCTTTATCAGGGAATACAACAATAGATAGTTCATCTTCTTCTAAACCTTGTGTCCAACGTTGACGCCATTTTTCTAAGCTAATTGCTTCTGCTTTACAGTGAGACCATTCTTCAGTCGCCCAATCTTCCGCAAACTCTTTATTTGGCCAAACTGGTACACAGTCTTCATCTTCAGTATTAAGCATCACACAACCGTGCTCATCAATTAACAACCAAACTTGTTGTTGTTTATTCACTTCTTTACAAAGGTATTGAAAGCGTTGTTGTTGGTCTAATTTTAGAATTTCTTTAATACGTTCAGGGGGTAAAGCGTTCATGATATATCCACTCTTAATTAAGTATTGTTTTAGCTTAAAGTAAATAATTAATTTTACTAGCATTGTGAATAAAGTTGTAATGAATAACGAGCATTTAGCTATCTCAATAGTAATAGTGGGCTGTTTAATTGTATTTTAAAAGTATTATTAAAATAAAAAAGTGTCTATAAAAGTACTTAGTAAGTTGATTTCTTGTACTTTTTCGTTGATTTTTCAGTCTATTCAGTTACCTTTAATAGCCTGAATTTAAATAATACCGATTGCGTTAAATATGTTATTTAAATTTTACGAAGGAAAAACAGTTGAATTCAAGGCATAAATTGACACCTTTCGAGAGGTTAACTTCGTTAACCTTCTATCGGTAGTTTTAAATAAAACACTTTAATAATTTAATGGCAGTCCCTTTACGACATCTACAAAATAAAAGTATAACGGAGAAGTGGGCTGTTTTAGCCAGTAAAATAGATAAGCTATTTATCGTGATTGGTATAATAATAATAACTCTTCTTCTTAATTGTGAATTAGCCCATATTATTTATTCTTAACGCCATATCATCAACTTGTATTCATAGTAAGCATAAACAATAGGTTTTTAAGAGGTGTTATGTTTCATAGTATAAAAGCCAAAGTGGTTACTACTTATTCTCTGCTTATGATCGCCTTTATTTCTTTGCTTTTATTAGCCGTTTTTGTGAATGAAAGAGATAATATTCTTAAATTAGAATTAGAAAACTCTTCTGAAATATCTAAAATGCATGCCGCATTATTAAGCAAAGAGTTCGCTAAATATGTGGCTATGTTGCGCATGCTTAGCGACGATCCTCAAATAAAGTCCAATGATCAAGCTGCAATCATTCACAAATTGCAGAGGTTAATAAATATTGGTAATGGAGATTTTATTAATGCGATTTATGTTGATAATGAATTAAATTTAACTGATGCTTCTGGCGGCCACCATAAAGTGGACCATCCCTTGTTTTTACGTAACGAGCAATGGGAAAACAAAACATATAATATTACGGTTCCTCTTTATAGCCGCTTTACCCCAGATCCTGTTGTTATTGTTGCCGTTCCTCGTTTAGATATTAATAATAAATGGCTTGCCACCTTGGCTGTCGCTGTTCCACTCGGGGTTATTTCTAATAAACTATCGAGCATTAAATTATCAAAAGGCAGCTTTGCGTGGTTAACTGATTCTAACGATCTTGTTGTTTCTCATCCAATACAAGACTTTGTAATGAAAGTGACTTTACAAGAGGAAGAAAGCGAAACTTTTCCTGGATTTTATAAAATAACAAAACAAACCAGAAAACAGTACGATGGATACGGACAATATCTAGACATGATAAATAATGAATCCAAAATAGTGACTTTCTCAAAAATCGATTATTTGCCTGGCTGGAACTTTTTTATTACAACCAACGAGTCTGAGGTTTTTCGAGAAATTAACAATATTATGCGCAATATATTGATGATTTCTATTTTGTTAACGGCGATTTTTTTATTATTAATCAGTCGTTTGTCTAATAGAATAACCAAGCCTATCGTAGAGCTAACCAAAAGTGTAAAAGAAGCGAAAAATGGAAATGATTTAATCCTAGTAAATGCTAAAGATGAAATCGGAGAGCTCTCGAAAGCTTTTTACGATAGTGCACAAAAAATATATCATCATACAACCAATCTAGAACAAATGATTGTTTATAGAACTCAAGAGATCTCTAACAAAAATCAACTGCTTAGTGAGCAGAATGATAAGCTTGAAGAGCTTGCTTCGAAAGACTCTTTAACTCAACTTTATAATCGCCGCGCTTTTAATGTCTTAGTTGAAAAAGAAATTTCTCGCGCCAGCAGACATGGCCACAGCATGACCTTGGTTTTGTTGGATATCGATGACTTTAAAGCGATTAACGACAAGTGTGGTCATAATGTTGGAGATGATGTTTTACGTCGTGTTGCAACGGTTTTACTTTCTAACGTGCGTAAAGAAAACATTGTTTGCCGTTGGGGGGGAGAAGAATTTGTTATTCTCATTCCAGAAACAACTTCCGATGTGGTTTTTGATCATATGGAAACAATTCGTAAAACAATTGAAGGAATGGATTTTTCACCCGCTAACAAGGTTACTTTCAGTGCGGGAATGGCAACGATGTTAATTGATGAATACTTTGAAGATTGGCTGCAGAGAGCCGATAGAGCCTTGTACCGAGCTAAAGTGACAGGAAGAAATAAAATAATAAAAGCGTGATATATACCGTATATCCACTATATTCCGTCTCTCTATAACTGGTAAATTTAATTTTTTTCTGTAGCGTTCATACATTATAAAAAATTAGATAATTAATATTCAATTTGTAATTAGATGATAACTAGCTCACCTATGAGCGTTTAAGTCCAAAGATCATGTCACCTTTATAAGCTAATTGATTTGTTTGCAGCTTAACCACTTTCGTCGACCTTTCATAACATTTCTAACCCAGTGATGGTTTTTTGAGTGTATGTCACTCCAGTTACGATGAGGAATAGTAAAAAGAACTATCGATATAAATAAAGTAAATAGTAATATAAACAATTGTAAATAATGATATAAGTTGTGATATAAAGAATTGTTGAAAGAGTCAAATTTATACTCAAACATGATTAAAGGTGTACTGTTGCTCGCAAATTTTTGTGCTATTATTTTTAGAAAATTAATGTGCTAAAAGTAAGCTATTTATCGTGATTGGTATAATTATTAATCACAAATAAGAACAATGCAGTTTAGAGTTTAATAGCGGTTTAATTCGTGATTAATTAGATAAAATTTCCATTTAGTTTAGAGGAATACATGCCTACAAAAATAGAACCGACTATCTGGACCGCATCAAAAGGTATTGCCGCTAATTCTGATCTAAGCTTGTTTTTGGGCGACAAAGTAAAAAAAATACAAAGGGGATTTATTCGGAATCGTCCTTTAATTTTGGAAAAAGATCGAGTGGTTGGTTGGGGTAATAAAAAAATACAATTAAAGCCAAACAATTCGCCATTCAAAATAATTTAGATTACTTGTCCTTAGAAGATGGTTTTATTGGTTATTTAGGTCACCCAACGGATAAGTCAAAGCGCTTATCATTGATTCAAGATAAAACAGGCATCTACTACGACGCGACACGATCTAATGAGCTTGAATTGTTATGCTTGTCGTTAAAACAATGGTTTACTCCTGAGCTAGAAAAACGGGGGCAAAGGTTATGTCAACAGCTTACTGAAATTGGAATCTCCAAATATAATCATAAACGAAACTCTCTTCCACAATGGTTAGCGGATCAAGCTGAACATAGTGTTATTTTAGTCGTCGATCAAACAGCTGGTGATATGTCTGTTGAATATGGCTTAGGCTCTACTCAAGCATTCACGCAAATGATTTCCGATGCATTGGCTGATTATCCAGAGCACTTGGTCATCGTTAAAACCCATCCCGATGTTATTAAAGGTAAAAAACAAGGTTATCTTGATACTACTACTTGTTCGGATTCTAGAGTGCGGTTATTAGCTGATGACTGCGAAATTAAAGCACTGTTCAACAAGGTTGAACGAGTTTATACCGTTACTTCACAATTAGGTTTTGAAGGGTTGTTATATGGGGTACCTGTTCATTGTTATGGCATGCCTTTTTATGCCGGCTGGGGATTAACGATAGATAAGCAAATTTGCGAACGACGTACTCAGAAATTAACATTGACTGAGCTTATTAGTGCCGCGTTAATAAAGTATCCAGATTATTTAAATCCTGAAACAAGCGAATTGTGTGAAGTAGAGACAATTATAGATTGGTTGACACTGCAATTGAATATTCAAGGTGAAACAGTAGACGTTTGTTATGCGTTCTCTTTTTCTCTTTGGAAGCGTGCTTTTATAAAACAGTTTGTCGGACGTATGGCAAAAAAAGTTGTTTTTATTAACAACCAAAATAAGTTAAAAAAAATAGTCTCATCAACATCCAATGTAGCGGTTTTATTGTGGGGAGCGAATCACAGCGAGTGGGTAGCAGAGCTGAAAAAATCCTGTCCAGTATGGTTTATTGAGGATGGTTTTATTCGTTCAATTGGACTCGGTGCGGATTTACGTCGACCTTCATCCTTAGTGATTGATAAACAGAGTATGTATTATGTCCCCGATAAGCCATCTGATATCGTTGATATTCTTAATACAATCGAGCTAACAGAAGAGCAAAATTTACGAGCGCATCGACTCGCTCAGTCAGTCGTTGAACGTGCTGTAAGCAAATACAATGTTGGGGAAAAGCATTTATCCGATGCCGCATTGGCTACAATGCAAACCTTGCATAAGTTATCAGCAAGCCAGCAAGAAATAATTTTAGTACCTGGGCAATTTGAGCAAGATCAGTCAATCGCTAATAGTCGTGGAACAATAAAAACGA
The DNA here is from genome assembly GCF_004378355.1 of Psychromonas algicola. Taxonomy (GTDB): domain Bacteria; phylum Pseudomonadota; class Gammaproteobacteria; order Enterobacterales; family Psychromonadaceae; genus Psychromonas. The sequence continues at coordinate 65,279 of NZ_SNUB01000004.1, read as the reverse complement.
ATTTAGCTTTGTTAAAGCAAGTACGTCAAGATTACCCCGATAGCCTCGTTATCTATAAAGAACACCCCGATCTCTATTCTGGTGTTAGGCCTGGAGCGCTTGGTGAAGAAGCTGCCTTAGCGTTTGCTGATGTTTATCTTGCGGACGTGGATATCACTTCCGTGTTGGAATTGTGCGATAGAGTGTGTACATTAACCTCTTTGACTGGATTTGAAGCGTTGCTCAGAGGAAAAAAAGTTAATACCTATGGTTCACCATTTTATGCAGGTTGGGGTTTAACCACTGATCTACTCGATTTTGTGGAACGTCACAATAAATTAACCTTAAATCAATTAGTTTTTGCCACTTTAATTATGTACCCAAAATACGTTGATTGGACGACAGGATTATTAACATCGCCAGAAAGAGTGATTGATTTGTTAACTGCAATGCGCAGCAATAACACTTTGCAAAGTAGATCTTTGAAAAGTACCAAGCTCTCTCGATTCATCCGCAAAATCCGTTACCTCTACGAAGCGATGTACTTGAAATGAAAATGAAAAATATACTGTTTTTACAAGGGCCACTTGGTCCATTTTTTAAAAAATTCGCACACTATGTCTCAGCACAGGGTCACCAAACCTATAAAATTAACTTTAACGGAGGTGATAGACATTATTCAGGAGCGGATCATGTTTTTGAATATGTGGATGAAAGTGAAAAATGGCATGCATATTTAAGCGATTTTATTAAAGAGCATAGCATTGCGACAGTGATTGTTTATGGTGACTGTCGCTTCTACCATAAAATCGCCAAACAGGTAGCAACTGAATGTGGGATCGATTTTTGGGCATTGGAAGAAGGCTACCTTCGAATGGGGTTTGTGACATTGGAAAAAGATGGGTGTAATGCAAACTCTTCTTTATTCAATCATCCTGAAAAATTTCAAGCGATACAACCTCAAGCAATAAAAAGCTCATTGATGGTAGGTCCTACTTTTGCTCAGCGAGCTTGGTTTGCGACTATCTATTATCTTTATATACACTTTACAAAAAAAGTGTACCGTCATTATTCTCATCACCGTCCATGGACGATGCCACAAGAAACGATTTTTTGGCTAAAAAGCTTTAAACAAAAGTGGTTTTCTAAATTAGGTGATTCGAAACGTTATAAACGATTTATTAAGCAATATGATAAACAATTTTTTCTTTTGCCTTTACAAGTTGAAGTGGATTTTCAATTAAGAGAACATTCTCGTTTTGAATTTGTTACAGAAGCCATTTCAGAAATAATGCATTCTTTTGCCGTAAATGCAGGCCCTGAGCAAGCATTATTAATAAAGCATCATCCGCAGAATCGTGGTTTTGCACATTATGGCGAGTTTATTAAACAATTAACTAATGAGTTGGATTTAGGCGACCGAGTCTTGTATGGGCATGATTTTAACTTGCCAGATATTTATAAGCATGCAAAAGGAGTGGTCACCGTTAATAGTACAGTTGGACTTTCTGCTTTAATACATAGTTTACCCACTATTGCCTTAGGCAAAGCGATTTACAATATTGAAGGGCTTACTTATGGCAAAAATTTGGATGAATTTTGGCAAGATAGTTTCAAAGTTGACTCTCTATTATTTGCTAAATTTAGAACTTATCTTTGCCAACAGAGTCAGATTTCTGGTGACTTTTATAAGCGTTCTGAAAAACTAGCAGAAAACTTATATTTAAAAATTAATTCAGCTTGTCGTTCAAAAAAATAATGAAATGACCCCATGTAAAAAAAGAGAATGCAGATGGGGAATATGAAAACTCCCAACTGCATCTGATTTTAGGTTCGCTCTTCATTTTAGTTGACCTTAGTTTTGGTTGATAAGAGATAGCGATTCCCCTATTATCACACTCTTATAAAATAATTATATGTTGTTGGTTTGTTTTCCTACAGTGAATTGAAAAATAGAAAAAGAAAATAACCAATACCCATTAATTGCAAAAATTGAAATGAGTTCACGTGAATAAAAATAGATCCTCACTAATTATTATGCGAGATACGGTCCATGCATTAATGATGCGTGAAATAAAAACTCGGTTTGGCGCCAACCGCTTAGGTTATTTCTGGGCGCTTATGGAACCGATTGCTACTGTTGCGGTTTTGGGGCTTATCTTTACCTTAGTAGGGCGGCATAGTCTGGCCAATATACCGGTTGCCGTATTTTTATTTGTTGCTTTGCTGCCATTCAAACTTTTCACTAATTTATTAAATCACCTGTCTTCAGCGGTAGAAGCTAATAAGGCGTTAATGGCTTACCGTCAAGTGTCTGCCATTGACCCTATTGTGACTAGAGTTATCATTGAATTATCTATTTACCTTATTGTCTATTGTATTATTTTTAGCTTTTTGGCTTGGCTGGGTTTTGATGTTGTGCCCGATGACTTTTTAAAAGTCCTTGCAGCAAGTGCTTTGTTAGCTTTAATGGCGATAGGCTTTGGCCTGATGCTATGTAGTGCAATGTCCTATTGGGGAGATGCTAAAAAAATGGTAGGTATTATCACTCGTCCACTGCTTTTTATCTCTGGAATAATGTACAGTGCGACTATGATCCCTACTACATATTGGTATTTATTTGATTGGAACCCGATTTTTCATGTTATGGAACTTAGTCGAGATGCTTACTTTAGTACTTATGTGACACCTGTTGGCAGTTGGTTATATCTAGGAATATGTGCGTTAGTGAGTTTTAGCTTAGGTTTGACAACCTTTTATGTGAATAGGTTGAGGTTTATTACAACATGATCCATTTTGAGCATTTAGATAAATACTATAAAACAAAAAAAGGACGTCATTACGTTTTTAAAGACGTGAATATTAGTCTGCCTACGGATCGTAATATTGCCATTTTAGGCCCCAATGGTGTGGGGAAATCAACCTTGATTAGACTTATGGGGGGCGCCGATATGCCAAGTCGCGGACGTATTCATTCCCAAAAAAATATATCTTGGCCCTTAGGGTTACAAGGGGGCCTGCAAGGCTCTATGAGCGCGCGTGAAAATGTACGATTTGTAGCGCGTATCCATGGTTATAACAATACTAAAGCGATTGAACAACAAGTTGAAGAGTTTGCTGAAATAGGACGGTTTTTTGATGAACCCGTAAAAAATTATTCTAGTGGTATGAGAGCTCGTATTACCTTTGGCTTAACCATGGGCTTTGACTTTGACTTTGATGTGTTATTAATTGATGAGTTAGGCGCGGTTGGTGATGCTAATTTTAGAAAAAAAAGTGAAAAATTATTGCTAGATAAATATGAAAAAACTAAATTAATTATGGTTAATCATTCTATACGCGGCCTTAAAAAGTATTGTGATGCGGGAGTACTTATTCATGAACAAAATTTAATATTTTTTGATAGTTTGGGTGAGGCAATAAAAAAATATCGGGATATCTATGTTAAGTAATGAAAATACAAATCAACTAAGTAGTAATAATTCTAATAAAATAAATAAACCTGAATTATTATCAACTTCTCACCGGAAAATTAAAAAGTTGAAACGTAATCCTAAATCATTTTTTGTAGATTCAAAAGCTTACATAAAGGCGCGAAAAACGATTTATATGGCAAGAGCTAAAATAGGCTCTTTCGCCTTAGTGTTGTTAGCTTCATTATTAGTGATCGTTTATTTTACGTTAATTGCTTCTCCCCGGTATGTGAGTCAAGTACAGTTTGTGGTTAAACAAGCATCAAGTCAATCAGTACAATTGGGGGGGTTAATGGCTTTGGGCGGCTCTTCCACGTCAACACGAGATGCATTAATTTTACAAGAGTATATTCTATCGCAAGAGATGGCCTTTGCATTAGATAATGAGATTGGTTTAAGGGCACATTACCAACAAAAAAGTTGGGATGCACTAAGCCGGTTAAGAGAGAACAGTTCAAAAGAAGAATATGTTACTTACTATCAAGATCACGTCACTGTACGTTATGATGAATTGTCAGAAATATTATTAGTAGAGGCTGAAAGCTTTGATCCTGAATATGCATTGCTATTAGCACAAAGCTTATTGGATATTAGTAAAAAGCTAATTAATGGTCTTGGTGATGATATGGCACAACAACACATGGACTATGCAAAAGGTGAAGTACAAAGAGCTTATAATGATTTGAAAAAACAACAAATTAAACTCATTAATTTTCAAGATAAAAATTCATTGTTTAATCCTGAAATGCAAAGTGCCGCATTGTTTTCTGTGATCAATGAAATAGAGTCATCCTTGATAGAAAAGAAAACTCAATTGAAATCACTTCAAGCTTATTTAAGGGCTGATGCCCCTGAGATAAAAGCCTTAGGTTATGAAATAACGGCTTTAACGTCACAATTACAAGAAGAGAAATCTCGGTTGACCAATCAAGATAAAAAATCACTGAATAAAATAAATTTTGATTTCAAGGAGCTAGAGCTTAATGCTGTATTTGCGGCTGACCTGTATAAATCGGCTTTGACAAGTTTAGAAGTTACTCGTGCTGAAGCCTTTGAAAACCTTAAATATTTGTTAGTGATTGTGCACCCAAGGTTGGCGGAAGATCAGCGATACCCTGAACGCTTGTATAGCATTTTTACTTGGTTTGTTGTCATTTTGCTTATTTATTTGGTTGGGCGATTAATCCTATCGGTAATTAAAGAACATCATGACTAATTAGTTGTTACCTTTTTAATCCCCATTAACCCTAAACCTATTTGAGTTTGTCTATTATGAAAAAAGTATTTACACGCATTATTCTTAGAAAAACACTAATAATGGGTTCATTATTAGTTCTTAGCGCTTGCTCTAGTGGGCCTCGCACCGTCAGTGCTTCATTAGCGTTAGTGACACCTTCGATGGAAAAACCCGACAAAATCATGTTGCCGTTACAGTATTGGCCGCTTTTAGAAGATGAAAATCAGTCCATGCTCTCACATCAACGCTATAAAATTATGTTAAGTCCATTTTACGTTTCTGCTTTAGGGGTAACGTGTCGAGAATTAATATTTGAAGATAACAATAAAGAAGTAAGTAAACGGATTGCCTGTGAAAATTATTTTATTGATAGCAATGACAAAATGGACAAAGGTTGGTTTCTCGAAAATGAGATAATTGACACTCACTATTCGGTGGAGATGTAATGATGAATATTCTGAAATTTAACATGCTATGTCTTATCTTTATCGCGCAGCCTGTTTTTGCTGCCTTTGAACCAAGTTCAATTGATAGTACACAAGATAATAACTCTGGCTTCGGTATTCCTGAAATTGGTATGGCTCCTTCTCTTGCAACGAATACATTGAGTAGTGAAACATATCAACAAAAAGGAAGAAGCGATTTACTGTTACCGGGTGAAGTTGATATCAACCGACTATTACCTTCATCTAGGGAAGTGCTACCGCCGCCTTACGGTGCTAATTTATTTGCTGGAGGTTACGAATCTGAAAGAAGTGATGGTTTGAGTAACAACTACCTGATTGCAGCCGGCGATAAAATTAATATTTGGATGTGGGGTGGGGTTAATTACTCTGATCTCGTTACAGTAGATAATCAGGGCAATATTTTTATTCCCAAAATTGGCCCGATAAAAGTACAAGGGGTAAAAGCAAGTAATATCAATACCTTCGTAACCAATAAAATTAAAGCGACCTATACCAATAATGTCAATGTCTATGTCAATTTACTATCTGCTACGCCTGTCAGTGTTTATATTTCTGGACCTGTCATTCGCCCAGGTCAATATGCGGGAATGGCGTCGGATAGTTTGTTGTATTTTCTGAAGCGCGCGGGAGGGATCGACTCTGAGCGTGGCAGCTATCGTGATATTCAAGTGCTAAGAAACAATCAAGTGGTCATGGCCATTGATTTATACAAATTCGTACAAACGGGACAGCTTCCTAATATAAACTTTAAAGATAAAGACATTATATTAGTGAAACCACAAAAATCAGCGATTAATGTATCTGGTGCGGTACGTAATCCGTTTCGATTTGAACTTATTAATAAAATATCTACAGGTAAAGAATTAGCCAGCTATGCGAAACCATTAGCGAAAATAAGTCATATTGGCGTTTATGGACATCGTGAAACAGGGCCTTTCTCTGTGTATTTAGAAGCTGCAGACTTTGAAAGTTTTTCATTGCAAGATGGCGATAGCGTTGTGTTTAATGCTGATCAACATACACAAATTATTGATGTTCAAATATCGGGCAGTTACATGGGGCCATCATATTTTACGGTTAAAAACACTACTCGATTACATGATTTACTCAGCCATATACCTATCAACCCAGCACTCACCGATCAAAAATCAATTTATATTTTGCGTGAAAGTGTCGCTCAACGCCAAAAACAACTACTTAATGATTCGCTTGATAGACTTGAACGTAGCGTATTTACAACACCTGTTTCTTCCGATGGTGATGCATCACTTCGTGCTAAAGAAGCTGAAATGGTCATGCAATTCACTGAAAAAGCACGCAAAGTTCAGCCGCTGGGTAAGGTGATTGTGTCTGATAATGGCCATTCTGCGAATATTTTGTTAGAAAAAGGTGATAAAATTGTTATACCTCATTATACTGACCTGGTTCAGGTGGCTGGCGAGGTAACAGTACCACAAGCCATCGTTTTTAATAGCGAAGCAAAAGTCGATGACTATATTGCTTGGGCGGGGGGATTTACCGAACGAGCGGAAGATCAAAGAATCTCTATTGTGAGAGCAAACGGCACGGTAATCTTCGATACCGATACACAAATTCAACGTGGTGATCAAATTATCGTGATGCCAAAGGTGGAAGCAAAAACCCTGCAAACAGTGAAAGATATCACTCAAATTTTATATCAAATAGCCGTCGCAGCAAATGTTGCCTTGAGCATATAGTGCAGTTTAAGCACCAGTTAATGAATCATTGATATTAGTTGATGTACTTTATTTGGCGAAGGCTAATTAACAACTAATAATTAAACCGAATAAACGTATAGAAATAAGAAGGTAAAAATGAACAGTAGTAGCATGCAATTAAATGTTGATAAAGCATATGAGCAAACACCATTTGAAGGTTCAGCGCTGGAAAGCATTCAAAAAACATTAACAGAGCAGGGTGAAGCGCTACTTTCATTAGGCAATAACTTTAATCAGTTAGAGTTTCATAAAGCGTTAAGTTACATGTATCAATGTAAAGGGCATATTATTATTTCTGGTATGGGGAAATCAGGTCTTATTGGGCGTAAAATTTGTGCTACGTTAGCCTCTACAGGCACGCCAAGTTTTTTTGTTCACCCTGGTGAAGCCTTTCATGGCGATTTAGGGATGATCACTAAAGAAGATGTGGTGATCCTCATTTCAAATAGTGGCGAAACCGATGAAGTGTTACAATTGATCCCATCGTTGAAAGGGTTTGCTAACCCGATTATTTCTATTTGTAACAATGCTGAATCAACCATGGCTAAAAACTCAAATGCCGTGTTAGAGCTGAAAATGGAAAAAGAAACCTGCCCCAACAATTTAGCACCAACCACCTCGACCACATTAACGACGGCCTTAGGGGATGCGCTTGCTATTGCACTGATGCATAAACGTGGTTTTGCACCGAATGATTTTGCACGCTTTCATCCTGGAGGGTCATTAGGGAAACGTTTGTTAACACAAGTTAAAGATGTTATGACAAATGAAAATCTGCCAATTGTCGATATTTTAGATAAGATGAATGATGTCATTATCACGATGAATAAAGGGCGTAAAGGGCTCGCAATCGTAACAAACAATAAGAACCTCGTTGGTGTCATTACAGATGGTGATTTACGTCGTTCGTTAGGAGGGGATAAGCTGCTTAGCGAATTTAGAGCTCAAGATGTGATGAGTGCTGCACCTATAGTGTGTTTTGAGCATGACATGTTAAATGACGCTGAAGAGAAAATGCAAGATGGAAAAGTATCATCTCTTATTGTTCTTAATGATTTACATTTAGTTGTTGGATTAATTGATATATATAAAATTTAAATTTTTATATTGTGAGTTTTGTATTGGCTAGGTTTGATTGAATTTATTCTAATTAGCCAAGTTTATTATGTAAGCAATATTTAAATTTTGGTAATTGTTATGGTGATTTTTTTGTAGCTAGCCATAGAGTAATTGTTTCAATAGAAAGTAACGTTTCTACTTTGTATAAGAACTAGTTAGTGGATCGTAAAATCTAATTTTTAATATTTTTTAAGGATTTTCATGAAAGTACTATATTTTATAGAGCCTCGTAAAGAGTTAGGTAACACCCTTTTTAGATTAGGAACAATAAGAAATCACATTTCAAAAGAGATGCTTGCTTTAAAAAAGAATTCAAATTGTGAAGTTCATCTTTTATCTAGTCAGGAAGTTGTAAAAGCTGCGAATGAAGAAAAATTATTAGAAGATGTAAAAATTCATTCTATTATTCAAAAAAATATATCAGACTTGTTTCCTGAAAGTAACGTTATTGCTAGTAAATGGTATACAGGAGAGTATTCAGATAAAGATAAAAAAGCAATGGAAGAGCTTTGCAAAAAATCTTTAGGAACATTTATTCCAGATGTTATTATTTGTTATGAAAGTAATGCACCTTATCTTAAAAGTTTATTTCCTAATGCTGCATTCTTAAATAGTATGCTTGGGGCTTTATCTCGAGCGCCATTTCCTGAGCTTGGTTGCTTTGATCCTTGTGGTATTTATAAAGATAGTTATATTCGTAAATTTAAAAATGAATTAATTAATTTGAAAGTTACAGAAAAGCAATTGGAACGTCTTACTGCACTTAGAAGTACCTACGCAGATTTTATTGATAGATATAATCCAATTAAATCTGATGATATACGAGGGAATTACAAAAAAGTTATATTAGTCCCTTTGCAAGTTTCGAAATATTTTGCTTTCGATGATAATCTACCTGAAAATTCAGATATAAAATGCCAATTAGATTTAGTAAGGTATATTTTAAAAAGAGTTGATCCATCTATTGGTATCTACGTCACTTTTCATGCTGCAGATAAAAACTTTATAATTCAAACTGAATTTGAGAAATTACAATTAGAATACTCTAATCTTTTATATAATTCAAAAATTCAAAAAATTCGTTGGTGTTCACAGTGGATTTTACCTTATGTGGACGCAGTTGCAACAGTTTCGTCATCTGTTGGACTTCAAGCTGTATTTTGGAGGAAGCCACTATTTTCGATTGGCAACTCGCATTTGGCTACCTTCAATGCAGGGGAATTAGAAGAAGCTGCTGTGGTTCTAGACAGCAACCTAGATGCAAAAGTTAATTTTGATGGCGCTTTATACCATCTATTGACTCGTTATTACCCATTAATGAATTCTAAGGTACAGAATGGTGATTGGCTATATGCTTTCTTGGATGAGGCGATAAAAAAACACCGTAATGGAAGTATTGAATTCGATTATTTTAAAGAACCTGAAAATGAACAACTTATTTTTGATCAGCTTACTGCTGGTATTCAAACTAAACAGGTTATGGACGATTTAAATAGATTTGCTTCTCATATGTCTTCAACTCAATCAGTAAACATGTTTTCGAATCAGCCTGTAAATGTTTTTGACGTTAAAAGAGAAATCGAAAAGCATGATGTAATCTCATTTGATATTTTTGACACCTTAATTACACGTCGATTGATGCATCCGAATCATGTTTTTGATCTAATGGATACAGAAGCTACTGCAATTTTTTCTAGTGAAAATAAATCATTAATACAATATGGTGGATTTAGGCGTTTAAGAGAACGAGCAGCCAATAATGTAATTAAAAAAATCAGAAGTGATAACAAAGAAGAGATTAGTTTTCTAGATGTCTATAACAAAATTAGATTATTAACGAACTTATCGAAAAAAAGTATTGTAAAACTGCGCAAGTTAGAAATTCGTATTGAAAATGAAGTTATGATGGTTCGAAAATTAGGGGAGGAACTCTATAATCATGCAATAGCATTGGGTAAAAAAGTAATACTAGTTTCAGATATGTATTTGCCTGCTTCTGATATTGAATTTATTGTACGAAAGCTCGGTTATAGTAATTATGATAAATGTTATGTTTCAAGTGAATATAACCTTCTTAAGAAATCTGGGACGTTGTTTGAATTTGTAAAATCAGAGCAAGTAGGAGGTTCAATTCTACATATTGGTGATAACTATTTATCTGACTTTTTAAAAGCTAAAGAGGCAGGGATTTCAGCTATACATATACCTTTAATCCAAGATACTTATGTTTCATCTCGTTTATACTCTGATATATATCACCCATCAGAGATTAGTGATAGTTTAGGCTCATCTTTAATGCACGGTGCTATTTCTCGGAAGTTTTATGATAACAAACAAACAAAAACGGATTGGTTTGAAGGGAAGCCGTATAGATTGGGTTTTGAAGCTTGTGGTCCAGTTTTACTAGGCTTCACAAAATGGATTCTTGAACAAGCGATCAGAGATGGAGTTGAAGATTTATACTTTTTGGCTCGAGATGGTTATTTAGTCAAAACTATTTATGATGAAATTAGTTCAAATATACCTAATGCCCCTAAGTCTCATTATCTTCTTGCTTCTCGACGTTGTTATAGTTCTGCTAGTTTGGAAACAGAGCAAGATATTTTAGACTCTACTTCTCTTGCGTTTTCAAAAGTCGCACTACATCAAATAATGGAAGCTCGATTTGACATTCAAAAAAGTGAAATAGATATAAAAAAAGTAAAGGATGCTGGGTTTGATAATATTGAGCAGGTAGTTGATATAAAACGCAGTAGTCAACTTAAAAAGTTTAAACTTTTTTTACTTCTTAATAAAGATTTAATTCTAACTAAGGCCAAAGAAGAACGCGATTGTTTGCTTCAGTATCTGGATTCTACCGGTATCAATTCTAAACGAAAATCCTCAATCGTTGATATTGGTCATAATGCATCATTACAAAATTATTTAGGTAAATTATTGGGGGGGCGCACTGATATTGGAGGTTATTACTTTATGACATTTTATGGTGCAAAATCTGTTTATGATAAAGGCTTCGATATTAAAGGTTACTTGGCTAATTTTGAAGAGAATAAATTTAGCCAACATCCATATTGTAAAAATATTGGGATGTTTGAATTTTTGTTTCTTCCAGCAATACCTTCTTTTAAAAAATTCATTCGTAAAGAAGGGGAACTAAAAGAGGTTTATGTTTCTGGGGATGAAAACCGTAGGTTCAAAGTTGTAGAAGAGGTACATGAAGGAGTTAAAGATTATGTTTCGATAATAAAAAAATCTGTAGGTGGAAATGTTCTAATATATGAAGTTTCACCAACTCGTTCACTTAAATCTTATATTAAATTTATTCAATCCCCTTTACTTAAGGATGCAAAAATGTTTGATGATATTTCTTTTGTGGACCAATTTGGAGGAAACAATTCACGCTATCTTATACCTAGTGTCTTATATTCGAAAATTACAAATGCTAATTATTCTGATTTTTTGAAAGATAGTTGGTGGAAAGAGGGAGCCAAAGTTTTAGTTAATTCTAATTTTGTAAGTAACGTCGAATCTAATTCAAATTCTGAAATACTTCCTTTTAAGGAACAAACCTTATCTATATATAAAAGGAAAATACGAAAATTTAAAACTAATCCTCGAGCATTTTTACGAGATTCAAAATTTTTGAAACCTATTTGCAAGTTTTTTAATATATAAAGGATTGTGAAAAGAATTATAATATTTAAACTATTTACCTGACTTAAATAAATTATATTATCAACTTTACAATTTATATTGTTGTATAAGTTTAAGTCTTATTATCACCGAATGGATATCATCCTATTATTGGATGACGAAACTTTAGTACTATGAAAGTATTTTCAATTATGAGGTTAACATGCAACCAGTCTATTATAAATTACCAAAACATAATATTATATTCTTGGGTATGCCCAAGTGTGCAAATTCATCAGTAAAGTCATCATTATTACCATTATTAGATTTACCAAAAGAGGTCGATTCTAAAAAAGTACATAAAATATTTGCTGAATTTCAAATTACTAAAGCTGAAGCTGAAGAATTATTCCCTAGTTGTTTTTCTTTTACTGTAGTTAGGAACCCATGGGATCGACTGATCTCAACTTATAGCGATAAAATAAATAGAAAAGATGGTTGGCATGAACGCTTATCTTCTTATGATATGCAAAAAAATATGAGTTTTAGTGATTTTGTAGATAAATTAAAAGTACATCATAAAGAAATTTCTGACGTTCATATTCGCTCTCAAATGAGTATTTTAAAAAGCCGTTCAGGTATGCTAAGCAAGTTTATATGTAGATTTGAATCTTTACCTGAAGATTTTAAAGTTGTTCAGGCATTTGTAGAATCTGAATATGGTATATCGTTACCTGCTCTCCCTGTAATAAACAAATCAAAACATAAACACTATAGTCATTATTATAACGGGCATACTCGTAGAGAGGTTAGAGATATTTATTTAGATGATATTAATGCGTTTGGTTATAAATTTGAAAAGTTAGATAATGATTGATGTATTAATTTAGAATAAATTTAATAAAATATTTGGATAATTAATAGTTATTATCAAAAAACATTATGGAAGAGTTTTTTTGTTAGCCGCTTAGCTTAACTTTGTCAAATACATATTATAAAAGAATATTCATCAATAAATCATATATGCTTTAATAATTCCTTTATTGCTGATGTAGTTGATATTATTCTTTTATTTATATGTAGGTTAGTTATGACTATGACAATATTTATTCTCCCATTAATAATAAAACTCAAAGTTCCTTAATTACTTATGAAGTACGTTATTTTTTGATAAACAGATACGGAATCACCGTAGTATTTATTCTGATACAATTTATACTTTTTAATGGTCATGTGAGGCAGTAATCATAATTTTAGATACATCGAATGTATAAACAAATTACTGATAAAGTTAATGTTGAATATATTTTAAAGTTATTTATTAAGGTTATTTATAATGAATTACATTCTTTTAACGAATCAAATTCACATAGTCATCCCTGCCCGCTTTGGCTCTAGCCGTTTACCGGGTAAGCCTTTACGCGATATTGTTGGGCATCCGATGATTTGGCATGTTTATCAACGTGCTTTAGAAGCTGGCTTTAGTAGTATTGTGGTTGCAACTGATGATGAGCGTATTGCAGAAGTGGTAAAAGGTTTTGGCGGTGATGTGGCGATGACCTCCGTTAACCATTCTTCTGGCACGGAACGATTGGCTGAAGTGGCTGAAAAGTCAGGCTGGGCAGATGATGATATTGTTGTTAATTTGCAAGGTGATGAACCATTAATAGATTCTCAACTAATTAGTGATGTTGCTGATTTATTGAAAAATTCATCTGGTGCTGGTTTGGCTACGCTGGTTACTCCCATCAAAACCTTTGCAGATTTTACCAACCCAAATGTTGTTAAAGCGGTATTGAGTCATAGTAATGAGGCTTTATACTTTAGCCGAGCGCCTATTCCGTGGCCACGCGATGAATTTGCCGCAGGCAGTGAGATATTACCTGAAACTGATGTTTATCGTCATATAGGTATGTATGCGTACCGTGTTGATACGCTTAAGCGTATTCCAACACTATCTGCTTCTCCACTTGAACAGTTAGAGTCCCTTGAGCAGTTAAGGCCGCTACAACATGGTATTACCATTCAATGCGGTATTATTGCTTCTGCACCGGCACACGGCGTTGATACAGAAGAAGATTTAGCTCGGGTTATTGATATTATCAAACAAGCTTAACGCTAAGAAGTAGATGACATTTTAAATGATTAAAGAGAGCTCTAATGAGCTCTTTTTTTGGATAAAAATGACTAATCGTCATGTTAGTAAGTCCCTAACTACACCCACAACTACACCCCTTATTGCAGATATAAAAAAGGCGTAGTAGGTATTAACCTGCTACGCCTTGCTATATATGGTGGCCCTTCCCCGACTCGAACGGGGGACCTGACGATTATGAGTCGTATGCTCTAACCAACTGAGCTAAAGGGCCTAAAATTGTGGGCTGATTATATAAGCTACTGTTTTACCTGTCTAGCTTATCGCGATTGATTGCTTATTTAATCAGCGTAAAAGATAACATTTTTAAAATAAATTAAATAATGTTGCCTTTCTTTTGCGTTATTTGCCTATTTAACTACCTTTTTATTCGTCTAAGAAGCTGCGAAGTTGTTCACTACGGCTTGGATGACGTAGTTTACGTAATGCTTTTGCTTCGATTTGACGAATACGCTCACGGGTTACGTCGAACTGTTTGCCCACTTCTTCTAATGTGTGGTCAGTGTTCATATCGATACCAAAACGCATACGTAATACTTTCGCTTCACGAGCTGTTAAGCCTTCTAATACATCGTTTGTTGCATTCTTAAGACTTTCGCTTGTTGCGCTATCTACTGGTAATGCAATCGTTGTATCTTCAATGAAGTCACCTAAGTGTGAATCTTCATCATCACCGATTGGCGTTTCCATTGAAATTGGCTCTTTAGCAATTTTTAATACCTTACGAATTTTATCTTCAGGCATCATCATGCGTTCTGCTAATTCTTCTGGTTGTGGCTCTCGACCCATTTCTTGTAACATTTGACGAGAGATACGGTTTAATTTATTAATCGTTTCAATCATATGTACAGGAATACGGATGGTACGTGCTTGGTCAGCAATTGAACGAGTAATTGCTTGACGGATCCACCATGTCGCGTAAGTTGAGAATTTGTAACCACGACGGTATTCAAATTTATCAACGGCTTTCATTAGGCCGATATTACCTTCTTGGATTAAATCTAAGAACTGTAAACCACGGTTTGTGTATTTCTTAGCAATCGAGATAACAAGACGTAAGTTAGCTTCAACCATTTCTTTTTTTGCACGACGAGCTTTGGTTTCACCAATGCTCATTGAGCGAGAAATTTCTTTCAAGTTAGTAATGGTTAATGCGCTTTCATCTTCAATGGCTAGCATTTTACGAATACAACGCTCTAAATCTTCTTCAGATTCTTTAATGCCTGCTACATAAGGTTCGTTACCTGATAATAGTTTTTCTAACCAAGCGCTATTTGTTTCGTTGCCTTTGAACATTTTAATGAAATCGGCTTTAGGCATTTTGCATTGCTCAACACAGATTTTTAATATTAAACGTTCTTGTATTCGAGCCGCATTCATATTGCCGCGGATCAATTTCACCATGCGGTCAAATTGTTTAGGGATCAGTTTAAACTGCTGGAAGTATTCTGCTTGCTCTTGTATCGCTGCTAGTGTGTCAGCATGTTTACGACCATTTTTCGCAATTGATTTTTCTACGATGTTATTTAAACGACGTAATTCTGTAAATTTCTCTAATGCTTCTTCAGGGCAAGGACCTTTTGGACCTTCCTCTTCTTCTTCAGCATCTTCTACTTCTTCGTCATCATCTAATTCTTTATTTGATAATTCTGAACCGATATTAGTTGCACTAACGGCTTGTGTCATATCGTCATTTGGATCAATGAAGCCACTGATTAAATCAGTTAATTTCATTTCTTCTGCTTCGTAGCTATCGTAGTTATCTAATAAGTTACGGATAGTGGCAGGGTATTCAGAAACTGAATTTTGTACTTCTTTGATGCCTTCTTCGATACGCTTAGCAATAACGATCTCGCCTTCACGCGTCAATAGCTCAACAGTACCCATTTCACGCATGTACATACGTACTGGATCGGTTGTACGGCCGATTTCTGATTCAACCGTTGCTAAAACTTGTGCCGCTGCTTCTACTGCATCTTCATCAGGTTCATCGTTATCCGTTCCAGATAATATAAGATCATCTGCATCCGGTGCTGTTTCAACAACACGAATCCCCATGTCATTAATCATTTGAATGATATCTTCAATTTGCTCAGAATCCACGATATCTTGCGGAAGATGATCATTTACTTCTGCGAACGTTAAGAAACCGTTCTCTTTACCTTTAATGATCAACTCTTTAAGTAGTGATTGAGGTGTTTGCGCCATAGGTACCATCCAAAATTAGTCGTAAAATGTGGTGTAAATGGGAAAAAATATAAGCGCTCGATTATACGCCTAAATTAAATTTAATGCTAATCCCATTAATGCTGTTTTTGTTCTTTTATAAGTTGAGTTAATTGTAACGTTTCTTCTTTTGTTAAAGTTTCACCTTGCCTTGATTTTTGTTTCAAAAATTCAATACGTTGCGTAAGGTGCATTGATAAAAATTTATCTAATATATCAAAAAATACTTCTTCATATTTATCTTCTTGTACTTGGTGTTTCCAAGTTGCTAGTGTAATTAATAGTTTTTCTTCAGGTTCGTTACGCCAATGTTCTAATAATAGACCAGTAGATAGATGGGGGGTCACTCTACATATTTCAAGTAGTGAGTTCAAAAGAGTTAAGCCCGGTATCTGCATTTCTTTAAATTCTGGTATTTCTGCCAATTGATAAGCCATTTGTGGATCTTGTAATAGCAACGAAATAGCTAAACGCATTGGTGTTATTTTTTGTGATGTTGCTTTTTTTTCAACAGCTTGAGGCGCAGGTAATAGTTTCTGCAAACCTTCTTTTTCAATCCCCAATAAACTGATTAAACGGGTTTCCATCATTTGTCTGAATACAGAGTCTGGTAATTTAGTTAATAGCGGAATAGCCAGTTGTGCTAATTTTGATTTGCTATCGGCACTGCGCATATCAACTTGGGTTAACAATTGTTGAAATAAAAAGTCTGAAAGCGGCATCGCTTGATCAATTAGCTTTTCAAAGAAGTCTTTACCTTCTTTTTGAACCAAACTATCAGGATCTTCACCATCGGGTAAAAACATAAAGCGTAACGTTCGACCGTCTTGAATAGCGGGAAGGGCATTTTCAAGTGCTCGCCATGCGGCTGTTCTTCCTGCATTATCACCATCAAAACAACAAATGACTTCACTTGTTTGTCTGAATAATAGTTGAATATGATCCGGTGTGGTGGCTGTTCCTAGTGATGCAACGGCGTAGTTAATATCAAATTGACCTAAGGCAACTACGTCCATATAACCTTCAACCACTAGAATGCGTTTTACATCCTTTTCAGCTTGTTTGACTTGATATAATCCATAAAGTTCTTTGCCTTTATGAAAGATAGGTGTTTCTGGCGAATTCAGATACTTAGGTGTTGTATCGTCAAATACACGCCCACCAAAACCAATCACTCTGCCTCGGCGATCAAGAATCGGGAACATTAAACGGTCACGGAAGCGATCATAGCTACCGCCGTTATCTTTACTGATCAACATGCCGGCATCAATCAATTGCTGTTCTGTTTGTTTATTAATGGCAAAGGTTTTACGCACTTCATCCCAACCGTCAGGGGCATAACCAATTTGGAAGTATTTGGCGGTTTTACCCGATAGCCCTCTATTTTTTAGATAGCTAATGACTTTTTCACTGTTTTTGTGAGTACGTAGTTGTTGTTGATAATAGCGGGTAATATCTGCCATTAATTGATACAGATCTTTTCTATCTACATAACTTGTTGCATTTTGTTTGTGGCCGGTTTCTTCGCGTGGTACTTCAATGGAAAGCTGCTCTGCAAGTACTTCAACAGCATCTACAAATTCAATGCCATCGTATTCCATTAAGAATGTCACTACATTGCCACTCACGCCGCAGTTAAAGCAATGGTAAAACTGTTTATCTGAACTTACTGAAAATGAAGAGTTATTACTGCCGTTATGAAAAGGGCAACAAGCACGATAATCTTTACCTTTTTTTCTCAATTTAACGCGGCTATCAATTACATCTACGATATCACTTCGTGAGATAAGGTCATCGATGAAATTTTTAGGAATACGGCCAGCCATTGTTGGATCCTATAAATGTAAATTGAATAATGTTAGGTATATTTATTATAAGTAGAAAGCTGAAGGTCTAATTGGTTCAATGAAAGTTAATTAAATTAAGTGGAGCATTTTACAACTTATTCTATCTAATCTATAACTTTTTTTTCAAGGCTTAACATAACGATGTATGATTGTGATTAAACAAAAAAGCCTCAGACTTATTAATTAAGCTGAGGCTTTTTTAATCAACAACGAACAAACAGCTTAAAGTAAGTTAGCTCTTACAAGTTTACTTACTTCTGCCATATCTGCTTGCCCTTGAATGTCTTTTTGGAGTACACCCATCACTTTACCCATATCTTGCATGCCTTTTGCATCTACTGATGCGATAGCTTGTTTGATATGTGCTTCTACTTCTTCCGAAGTAAGTGCTTGGGGTAAAAACTCTTCTAAAATAGCAAGTTCTGTTTTTTCAATATCAGCAAGATCGTTGCGCTCAGCTTTTTCAAACTGGCTAATTGAATCTTTACGTTGTTTCACTGATTTAACAACGACTGCCGTAACAGCATCATTATTCAGTTCAACTTTATCGTCGATTTCAATTTGATTCACTGCAGCAAGTAATGAGCGGATAGTTTTTAAACGAAACTTATCCTTAGCGCGCATTGCTAGCTTTAGTTCTTCTTTTAATCTTGCTTTTAAAGCCATTAAGAACCTCTAACTATTCTAGTATAGACGTACGCGACGAGCGTTATCACGAGAAAGTTTTTTCAAGTGACGTTTAACAGCTGCTGCTTTAGCACGTTTGCGAACTGTAGTAGGTTTTTCGAAGAATTCACGCTTACGTGTTTCTGCTAAGATACCTGCTTTTTCACAAGAACGTTTAAAACGACGTAGTGCTACGTCAAATGGTTCGTTTTCACGAAGTTTAATTACTGGCATATGCCTATTACCTTTATGGTTACGGTCGTAAATTGACCAGTGCATTTAAATTGGTGCGAGATTTTAATCCTATTCAGGGGCAAATGTAAAGAAATTCCGTATTAATTTTGATGAAAAATGCGTAAAGATCCTAATGATCTTTAGATCGGCTTCTTTATTGTCAGTATAAAGAAAAAAATCAGTGTTTATTGTACTTTTCCGATAGAATGCGTTTAATTTTTTATTTTAAGTAAGCTGAGGTCATTTTGATAATCAGCGATAACATTATATAGGGCTGTTTATTATGCGAATTTTAGGCATTGAAACATCATGCGATGAAACGGGGATTGCCGTTTATGATGACCAAGAAGGGTTGTTGTCGCACCAATTATATAGTCAAGTTAAGTTACATGCCGATTATGGTGGCGTTGTGCCAGAGCTTGCTTCGCGTGATCATGTTCGTAAAACCATACCATTAATTAAAGATGCACTTAAACTCGCTAATTGCACTAAAGACGATATCGATGCCATTGCTTATACAGCAGGTCCGGGTTTAGTAGGAGCATTATTAGTTGGTTCATGTATTGGGCGTAGCTTGGCATTTGCATGGGATAAACCAGCGATTGCTGTGCATCATATGGAAGGTCACTTATTAGCGCCTATGTTAGAAGAGAACAAACCTGATTTTCCTTTTGTTGCTTTGTTAGTCTCTGGCGGACATACCTTACTAGTGCAAGTTGATGCTATCGGTGAATACACTTTATTAGGTGAAAGTATTGATGATGCGGCGGGTGAAGCTTTTGATAAAACCGCGAAATTATTAGGATTAGATTATCCTGGTGGACCGCGTTTAGCTAAAATGGCAGAACAAGGTGTTGCAGGGCGCTTTAAATTTCCTCGTCCTATGACAGATCGTCCGGGTTTAGACTTTAGTTTTAGTGGCTTAAAAACCTCTGCTGCAGTGACTATTGCAAAGGAAGGTGACGATGCACAAACACAGGCTGATATCGCTTACGCTTTCCAAGAAGCGGTGATTGATACGATTGCGATTAAATGTAAACGTGCTTTAAAACAAACAGGTTTAAAACGTTTAATTGTTGCAGGTGGTGTAAGTGCAAATAGTGCTTTACGTGAGCAACTTGCAGAAACAATGAAAAAATTGGGTGGTGAAGTGTTTTACCCACGTAGTGAATTTTGTACGGATAATGGTGCAATGATTGCTTATGCTGGCATGCAACGTTTGAAAGCTGGGCATTTCCAAGATCTTGAGATTAAAGCAAAACCTCGCTGGCCTTTGCAAGATCTTTCAAGTGTTAATGAACCGGCATAAGGTTTGTTGCGATCATTAAACACGTTTATACGGGTTTAATGATTGCTAACTAATTTAAGCGTCTCTTGGTAATCCTTTTTTGACGCTATTAATCAAACGTAAATTCAATCTATCCGCTTTAATAGGGAGTTTTTGTTGCTGCTCTTGTAAAGCCCATTCTATATGTTCGTTAACCAATTCATCTTCACTTGCTGATAACTTATTTTGTAATGTCGTAATGGTTTCAATACTGCTAGGTGCATTGCCTAGAGCAATAGCTATATTTCTTAACCAACGTTGATAGCCAATTCGACGGATCGGCGACCCTTCGGTATTTTTTAAGAATTCTGCTTCAGACCAATTGAACAAAGTTATTAAAGGTTGTTTTTGTAAGAAGTCTTTTGCTTGATAATCTGGCTCTTGAGTTGTTTCCGCAAAGCGATTCCAAGGACAAATTAACTGGCAGTCATCACAACCATATATACGATTCCCCATGGCTTTACGAAATTCTTCGGGAATTGCACCTTGTAATTCAATGGTGAGATATGAAATACAACGTCTCCCGTCTACAACATAAGGGGCAACAATTGCTTGAGTTGGGCAGATTTTTAAACAAGCAACACAACTTCCACATTGATTTTCCAATGCTGCGTCTATAGGCAAGGGCAAATCAATTAATAATTCGCCAATAAAAAACCAAGAGCCAGAGTCTTTGTCTAACAATAGTGAGTGTTTACCAACCCAGCCTAGGCCTGCTTTTTCTGCTAATGGACGCTCTAATACTGGCGCACTGTCTACAAAAGGGCGAAAGCCTAACTCACTAATTTCACTATGAATTTTATCACCAAGTTGTTTTAGCTTTTTTCGCAGTACTTTATGATAATCTCTCCCCAATGCATAACGACTTATATAAGCGAGATCTTTGCTTTCTAGGTTTGAAGCAAATTGAGCTTCTTCAGGTAAATAATCCATTCTTGCTGAAATAACTCTAACGGTGCCGGGTAATAATTCATCGGGGCGAGCACGTTTCATTCCGTGTTTTGCCATATAATCCATTTCGCCGTGGTAGTCGTTATCCAACCATTTTTGTAAGTTGGCTTCTTGATCTGCTAAGTTAATATCAGTGATCCCAACTTTTTGAAAGCCAAGATCTTTTCCCCAATCTTTTATATCTTGAGCGAGTTTTGCTAAATCATCAGTCGATAGACTTGCATATTTATTGGATGCAGTTTCTGATTGAGGCGCTGTAGGGGATTGCGTATTTGTCATGATTAACTTTTTAATTGTTAGCAGTAAGAAATGTAAGTTGAAACTGTCATTTTAACCTTGCTGGCTGAGTTTAACACACTCTAAAACTTTGTTTTTTCGTATAACTCATAGATTGTATTGAACAATAAACAGAAATTAATGTCTTCATTAGCACTGAGCTGTCGTTTGTGTTGCATTCTAACGTGGCGAGAGGTGGCATGAAACAGGTGATTTCTGCTATTATCTGGTTATTAAAAATTTCAATATTAGAATATTTATTAATATGCATATTCTTATATAATCAATTAACCTTGAGTACTCTTTATTTATATTGGATGTTAGTGAAACCAAATGCCTACTTTGTTAAAAGAAAAATTATTAGATTCTGAGCAAACCGTTTTATTTGGGAAGCGCTTAAGTCAAGTTTGTGATGTCGCCACATGTATTTATTTGCATGGGACCTTAGGTGCAGGAAAAACAACCTTAACGCGTGGGTTTATTCAAGGTTTAGGGCATGTTGGCAATGTGAAAAGTCCAACTTATACATTGGTTGAGCCCTATGAATTATCAAAGTGGCAAGTGTATCACTTTGATCTTTACCGTTTATCTGATCCTGAAGAATTAGAGTTTATGGGGATACGTGATTATTTTGGCGATACAAGTCATTGTTTAGTGGAATGGCCTGAAAAGGGTGTTGGCTTTTTACCTGAGCCGGATATTGATTTAACGATTGCCTATGTTGGCGAACAGCGAGAAATTACTTTGCAAGCAAATACAGATGTTGGGTTAAGAGTATTAGAACAATTATGATAGTTGAGAATGCATTTTTATCGGTTAATTCAGTGTTAAGTACATTTGCTCGATTTTTGTGCTTAGCGGTTGTTTTGCCGAGTTTTAGTGTTATTGCTGCTGAAAAAAATGAGCTCGAAAATGTACGTGTTTGGCCGTCCCCTGATAATACAAGGGTTGTTCTCGATCTTGGTCAAAAACCAAGTTATGAAATTCATTATCTGACTAAACCTGATCGTTTAGTGATCGATTTAAACTCAACCATCAATAAAGCCAATTTAGATGAAATTGTTGGTGATGGTCCGGTTGTTAAAGATGTAAGAGCAAGTTCAACGGATAAAGCTGGCGCATTTCGTCTTGTTTTAGATTTAAAAGAAAGCAGCAAAGCCACTGTTTTTAGTTTACCTCCGGCTAAACCTTACGGTCATCGTTTAGTAATTGATTTACCAAATAAGCAAGAAGTCGTGGTGGTTCCGAAATCCATTGCTGTTGCTAAAGATGGCCGAGACATTATTGTTGCCGTTGATGCAGGGCATGGGGGAGATGATCCCGGTGCTCTAGGTAAATATACTTATGAGAAAAAAGTGACGCTTCAAATTGCGAAGCGTTTAGCTGCAAAAATTAATGCTCAAAAAGGGATGCAGGCTTTCTTAATAAGAAAGGGGGATTACTTTGTTAATTTAAACAAACGCTCTGAAATTGCACGTAAAGGGAAAGCGGATTTTCTTGTTTCAATTCATGCCGATGGATTCACTTCTAGTCGTCCTCGCGGAGCTTCTGTTTGGGTACTTTCTAATCGTCGAGCGACTTCTGAATTAGGTCAATGGATGGAAAAGCATGAAGCCCATTCTGAGCTACTAGGTGGGGCTGGTGATATTATTCAAGATTCCGATAGTGTCCCATTTTTGAATAAAATGCTACTTGATATGTCCATGGGAAACGCCATGGGAGTGGGTTATGCCATTGGTGATTTGGTGAATACTGAATTATCTAAAGTAACTCATATGCACAAGAAAAAACCTGTACACGCAAGCTTAGCGGTACTGAAATCTCCTGATATTCCTTCTATTTTAGTGGAAGCTGGTTTTATAACTAATCGCACTGAAGAACGCTTGTTAAACCAAGCTGGGTTCCAAAATAAAATAGCCAATGCTGTGTATAAAGGGATTTATAAACACTTCAGCGACACGCCACCTCAAGGTACTTTATTTGCTCAAAATAAACGAACTTTAAAACATACTGTTGCTCGTGGTGAGTCTTTGTCTGCCGTTGCTAAGCGTTACAGTATTAGTCGTTCTCAGTTAAAACAACACAATCAATTAAAATCAGATATTTTGCAGATTGGGCAAGTATTAAGCATTCCTACTAATTACCATGCGGTAGCTAAAGCAGAATCAACTAACTCAAATGTATCAACATTAGATATTAAACCTTTTGTTACACACGTTGTAAAAAGTGGTGAATCGCTTTCTCTGATCGCAGTGAAATACAACAAAACCACTACAGAGCTGAAGTCGTACAACAATTTGCGTTCAACTTCTTTAGCGATTGGTCAAAAAATTAAAATACCAGGTGGTGGCTTTGATTCATTCTCATCCAATGCAAGCGTTGAGACTGAAGTCGTGCATCAAGTTAAGCGTGGCGAGTTTCTTTCTTTAATTGCCGCTAAATATAATAAAACAACTGCACAGCTTAAGGCTTACAATAATTTACATTCAACAACGTTAACCATTGGGCAAAAAATTAAAATACCGTCTTCGGTACCTAATTTTGTGGCTCAAAAGGAAATCAATCATAAGGTTAAGCGTGGTGAGTCGTTATCTTTAATTGCTGCGAAATATAATAAAACCACTGCGCAGTTAAAATCTTATAATGGGTTGCGCTCTACAACGCTGTCAATTGGGCAACAAATAAAAATTCCTGCATCTGGCGTGACTATCGCTCAGAAAGAGTTGATGCACAAAGTACAGCGTGGTGAGACTTTGTCCGCCATTGCACAACGATACAAGGTTAACCTTGCCACGTTGAAACAATATAATAAGTTAAGATCAACAACATTAGAAATTGGGCAATTTATTAAAGTGCCTGTTTATTCTGGGCAATCTTTTAAAGCCAGTACTCCAACGATTCATAAAGTAAAACGTGGTGAGTCTTTATCGGTTATTGCGCAACGTTACGGTCGTACATCTGAACAATTTAAAGCTTATAATAAATTGCGTTCTTCACAATTAGCGATTGGGCAGCAATTAAAAATTCCAAGTGCCAATTATATCGCAGTGATTAAACCAAGTGTGCATACCGTAAGAAGTGGGCAGTCCTTATCAACCATTGCTAAAAGGTATGGCACTACAGCACTACAATTGAAAGTGCATAATAATTTACGATCTAATTCCTTAGCAATTGGTCAAAAACTAAAAATACCTACGAAAAAAATTACTAAAACTCAACATAAAGTACGCAGTGGTGAGTCATTATCAATTATTGCAAAACGTTATGGCACAACAACAAGTGTGATTGTTTCTGTGAATAAATTACGTTCTAAATCGCTTGCAATAGGGCAAGTGCTTACTATTCCTATCAGCTAGTCTACGGGTTTATTATTATGTCTATTAAAATACTGCCTGCTAGGTTAGCCAACCAAATAGCAGCCGGAGAAGTTGTTGAACGTCCAGCTTCTGTGGTTAAAGAGCTTGTAGAAAACAGTTTAGATGCAGGCGCAACTCGTATTGATATTGAAATCGAGCAGGGTGGCGCTAAATGCATTCGCATTAAAGATAATGGCAAAGGGGTAAGTAAAGAAGAACTTACCTTAGCATTAAGCCGACATGCAACAAGTAAAATCAGCCATCTTGATGATTTAGAAGCGATTGTTAGTTTGGGGTTCAGGGGAGAAGCGCTTGCCAGTGTGAGTTCTGTTTCTCGTTTAACATTTACTTCTAAACCTGCCGAGCAAGAACAAGCTTGGCAGGCGATTGCAGAAGGTCGCGACATGGAAGTAAATGTTCAACCCGCCGCTCATCCTCAAGGTACAACGGTTGAAGTCTTAGATTTGTTTTTTAATACGCCTGCTCGACGCCGTTTTTTAAAAACTGAGAAAACCGAATTCCAACATATTGACGAGCTCATTAAACGTATTGCATTGAGTCGTTTTGATATTGCCATTACGCTTAAACATAACAATAAAGTGGTTAGGCAATACCGTGCTGCGCCAGAGCAAAAACAACAAGAAAAACGTATTGCTGCGATTTGTAGTGAACAGTTTATGAAACATGCTTTGCATTTTGAACATTCAGATCAAGCATTAACAATATCTGGTTGGGTATCAGACCGACTATCTCCTCGTCCACTCGCAGATGTGCAATACTGTTATATCAATGGTCGTATGATCCGCGATAAATTAGTTAATCATGCTATTAAGCAAGTTTATGCTCACTTTTTGCCGCAGGGCATGTTTCCCGGTTACATTATTTATATTGAATGTGATGCTAAGGAAGTCGATGTTAATGTGCATCCATCGAAGCATGAAGTCAGATTTCATCAAGCACGTTGGGTGCATGATTTTATTAGCAGTACATTAAATATTACGCTTAACGATAGCTCGTTACTGAGTCATCAAAATGATGTAGCAACGGCAAATGAACAAGGGCGATTGGTAGAGCATTCATATCAACCGCCTAGCCATTTTCATGAACAGGTGGAATATGGTACGCAACAATCTCCTTCTAGAGTTCAAGGGTATTCTGGTGGGGCTCATCAAGCTGCAAATGTAGGTTTAAGTGATCAACAAGTGGATGCCTATTGCGATTTTGTTGCTGAAGCTTACCAACAACCTATTGCACCTAATAACAACAGTGAAACCTTTGTTGCAACAGAAGAAGTTAACTTAAGTCATCAAGTGGTTGCCTTTATTAATTCTGAATATGCATTATTAAAAGTAAATCATTTGCCCTTCAGTAAGCTAACTAATAATGGCCTGTTATTAATGTCATTATCTAAAGCGAATATACATCTCGTTTCACAACGCTTGTTTACTGCTTGGCAAGATGGAGAAGTTATTTCTCAACCTTTGTTATTACCTGTTCGTTTTGAAGCAGACCAAAATATGGCAACAATTGCAGAGCAGTCTAATCAATTATTAAATCGTTTGGGGTTTAGTTATAAATTCCAATCTAAATTTATTATTGTTAATCAGGTGCCTAGCGCTTTTCGTCATGCTCCTGTTGCTGCTATTTTAGCTAAATTATTTGCTTCAACTCAGGTCATTACTGATGATGCAGAGGAAAGTGTCAAAAGATTATGTGACCAACTTGCTGAATTATTATTTGAACATGAAACAAAAAAATCACCATCGGTCGTGGAAGTTGAGTCGTTATTGAAATCATTAGCTCGCTTTTCTGAGGCTGAGTTAAAATGCTGCTTTAAGCAACCGGATCTATCATTGTTAATACAAGGTGTTCACTGATATGAGTGACGTTAAAACAAGTTCACTTCCTAAAGCTATTTTTTTAATGGGGCCGACGGCCTCTGGAAAAACTGATTTAGCGATCAAACTCGCGCAAGAATGTCGCTGCGAAATTATTAGTGTTGATTCGGCTTTAATCTATAAAGGCATGGATATTGGTACGGCAAAACCAAGTACAGAAGAACAAGCACTTGCGCCACATTTATTAGTTGATATCATTGACCCTATACAAAGTTATTCCGCTGGGGATTTTCGTGATGATGCCCTGGCATTGATGCATGATATTGTGGCTCGTGGAAATACGCCATTATTAGTGGGCGGTACCATGCTTTATTACAAAGCATTAGTTGAAGGCTTATCTCCTTTACCAAGTGCAGATCCTGCAATAAGAGCCAGTATTGAAAAACAAGTCGAAGCATCAAGTTGGCAAGCTTTGCACGATGAATTAAGAGAAATTGACCCCGTTTCAGCACGGCGTATTCATGTGAATGATCCACAACGATTAGCACGAGCAATTGAAGTGTACCGTATTAGTGGTAAAAGCATGACTGAATTAACTGCTGTAAAAAGTGAACCAATTCCCTTTGATATTCAACAGTTTGCTATCGCTCCAGCAGAGAAATCTGTATTACATGAGCGTATAGAAAAACGTTTTGATTTAATGTTAGCTGCTGGATTTGAGCAAGAAGTTCAGGGTCTATATGATCGCGGTGATTTACATTTAGATTTACCTTCTATGCGCTGCGTAGGATATCGACAAATGTGGGAATTTATTGAAGGTAAATTAGACCGAGAAGAAATGCGCTTTAGAGGCGTGGTTGCAACAAGACAACTTGCTAAAAGGCAAATGACTTGGTTACGCGGTTGGAAACAAGAAATTACTTGGTTAGAAAGTGCTGATATAAATAATTTTGATAAAATTAGGTCTACACTTTAATCTATCAATAAACAAAATAAAATAAACAGCAATAAAAAAGCATGATATAAATCGTGGTTATTATAAATACAGGCGTTATAAAGTGTTACTGATCAATGTTTCACAATTTTCGTCAGTTTTTTTCTAACCTTTCTCTATACTCATATTCGTTAGTCATAATAATAATAAGGATATCTCATGGCAAAAGGACAATCACTTCAAGACCCTTTCTTGAATACACTACGCAAGGAGCGCATTCCCGTTGCAATTTACTTGGTAAACGGCATTAAGTTACAAGGGCAAATTGAATCTTTTGACCAATTTGTTATCTTATTAAAAAATACGGTAAGCCAAATGGTTTATAAGCACGCGATTTCTACCGTTGTGCCAACTCGTGATATACCAAGTATTCCTCACGAAGAATAAGTTTCTACTGTTTTTATGAATTAACTTACCAATATACAAGTTAGTGTTCTATCTAATGATTGTTTAGCTGTGGTACGATTAAGGCTCATTTGTTAATAATGCCAATTATACTAATTAACTGATCTATTTTACTTGTTAAAATAACTTATTTCTTCGTTATAAGTTGAGATAAAGGAAACAACCCTTTATCTCAACTTACGCCTTGAACTAAGCCATTTTTTCTACGCAAAATTTAGAACACTTATTTAATGTAATTGGTATAAAACTGAGTATATTGGAGAGTTAATTGTTTGATCGTTACGAAGCCGGTGAACAGGCTGTTTTAGTTCACATCTCTTTTACCGATGAAAATAATAAAGAAGACCTCGATGAATTAAAGCTGTTAGTCAGTTCAGCAGGGGTTAATCCAGTGGCAACCGTTACTGGTCCTAGAAAATCTCCTCATGCTCGATTTTTTGTTGGAACAGGTAAAGCACAAGAAATTGCTGATACTGTTCATACCATGCAAGCTGATATTGTTATATTTAATCATGCATTAACACCAGCGCAACTGCGTAATATGGAAGAACTTTGTGAGTGCTTAGTATTAGACAGAACCGCACTCATCTTGGATATCTTTGCACAACGAGCACGTACTTACGAAGGTAAGTTACAAGTAGAATTAGCCCAATTACATTATATGTCGAGTCGCCTAGTGCGTGGTTGGTCTCACCTTGATAAACAAAAAGGTGGGGTTGGGATGCGTGGTCCAGGTGAAACACAACTTGAATCTGATCGTCGATTGCTCGGCGCGCGTATTACTACAATTAAGTCACGATTAGAGAAAGTATCTAAACAACGTGAACAAGGGCGTCGCTCTCGTCTACGTAATGAAGTCCCAACGGTTTCTTTGGTTGGTTATACCAATGCGGGTAAATCGACTTTATTTAATCAGATTACTGAAGCAAAAGTTTATGCGGCAGACCAATTGTTTGCAACGCTTGACCCAACGTTACGTAAAATATCGGTGGATGATGTGGGGACTTGTATCTTGGCTGATACAGTAGGTTTCATTCGTCATTTACCACATGATTTAGTCGCTGCTTTTAAAGCAACCTTACAAGAAACACGTGAAGCGACTTTACTATTGCATGTTGTTGATTGTTCAGATGAAAACTATCTTGCAAACGTTGATGCGGTTAATCATGTATTAGATGAAATTGATGCAGGTGAAGTGCCTCATCTTATGGTTATGAATAAAATTGATGCGCTAGAAACACCTGAGCCACGTATTGATTATGATGACTTAGGTAAGCCTGTTAGAGTTTGGTTGTCAGCTCAAAAAGATATAGGTGTTGATTTACTGTTTGAAGCGTTAACTCATTTGTTATCTGGGCAAATACGTTCATTACAGTTATCTATTCCGCCTGCTGAAGGTAAATTACGTGCATTATTTTATGAATTAGAGTGTATTGAGAATGAACAATATGCAGAGAATGGTGATTGTGTTATCGACATTCGTTTAAATAACACTGATTGGCAAAGGTTGATAAAACAAGAAGGAGACTACATAGAGAAGTTTATAGTTGATCCTAATTATCAAACTGTAGAAGAGTTAGAAAAAGAAGATTGGACCTAATATGTCATAAAGGCTTTATTATTAGAGTGAACATTGTTACATTGCAGTAAGAATTTTAGTGTAGGGTAAATTCTGTTAAATGATTCATTATTAAACAGAATTTCTTAATTCAAATTATGAGTAAATCGGGAGCTAACATGGCTTGGAATGAACCGGGAAAGGATGATAAAAAAGATCAGGACCCGTGGAACAAAAACGACAAAAAGAACGAACAAGGTCCACCAGATCTTGATGTTATCTTTCAAAAGATCTCTGACACTATAGGTGGTTTGTTTGGTAAAAAACCAGCAAAAGGACCGACAAGTGGTAATGGCGGAGGCAAGTTTGTTGCAATTGCTGTTGTTGCTGTTTTAGCCGTTGTTTGGTTTGCGAGTGGCTGGTACACAGTAAAAGAATCTGACCGTGGTGTTGTATTACGCTTAGGTGCTTACCACTCTCAAGTAGAGCCTGGCTTACATTGGAATCCAAAGTTTATTGACCAAATCATTCCAATTAATGTTGAAGCTTTCCGTACTATGCCTACTAGTGGCTTCATGTTAACTGAAGATGAAAACATTGTTCGAGTAGCGATGGAGGTTCAATACCGTATCGTTGCGCCTGAAAAATATCTATTCAGCGTAACCAATGCTGATAATAGTTTATTGCAAGCATTAGATAGTTCTTTACGTTTTGTTGTTGGTCACTCAACAATGGACGATACACTAACGACTGGCCGTGAAGTAGTTCGTCAAGAAACATGGGAAATGTTAGATAAAATCATTGCACCTTATGATTTGGGTATTGATATTGTTGATGTGAATTTACAAGAAACACGTCCACCAGAACAAGTTAAAGATGCCTTTGATGATGCAATCGCAGCACAAGAAGATGAAGAGCGTTTTGTACGTGAAGCTGAAGCTTATGAGCGTGAGAAAGAACCGATTGCTCGTGGTCAAGTGAAACGAATTGAACAACAAGCACGTTCTTATGAAGAAGGTATTATTTTACAAGCACAAGGTGCCGTTGCTAAATTTAATCAGTTGTTACCTGAATATCAGGCTAACCCTGAAGTGACGCGTCAGCGTTTATATATTGAATCAATGGAGCAAGTGTTAAGTAAGAGTTCAAAAGTGTTAATTGATAATAAATCGGGTGGAAATTTAACTTTCCTACCACTTGATAAATTAATGAGTAACAGTAACAACTCTGCTTCGCTTTTACCTGTTGAAACTGAAATTGAAACGCGTTCTCGTACCGATGAAGAAGCGGATCAAAACGAACGTGCAACAAGCAGCGATAGACTTTCATCAAGTACTCGTAGCACTGGGAGAACATACTAATGAAGAAATTATTAATCCTGCCAGCCATTCTATTGTTTGTCTTTATGACCAGCGCGTTTGTTGTGTCTGAAGGGCAGCATGGTATCGTGATGCAATTCAGTAAAGTAAAGCGTGATAGTGAAGGTCAGCCTGTTGTTTTTGCACCTGGCTTACATTTTAAAGTGCCATTTATCGATTCTGTTCGTACCATGGATACACGTATACAAACGTTAGATGATCAACCTGATCGTTTTGTTACTTCAGAAAAGAAAGATTTAATTATCGATTCTTACGTGAAATGGCAAATAGAAGATTTAGCCGTTTATTACTTAGCGACTGGCGGTAATAAAATGCAAGCTGAAGCGTTATTAAAACGTAAAATTAATAACGGTTTACGTAATGAAATTGGCTCTCATACTATTACTGATATTGTTTCTGGTAAGCGTGGAGAAGTCATGGAAACGGCGTTAAAGCGTATGGCGCGTTCTTCTGAATTAGGCATTCGAGTGATTGATGTTCGCATCAAACGCATTAACTTACCTGATGGTGTGAGCAATAGTATTTACAAGCGTATGCGTGCTGAACGTCAAGCGGTTGCAAAAGAGCATCGTTCACAGGGTCAAGAGAAGTCTGAAGTGATCCGCGCGAATATCGACCGTAAAGTGTCAATTATGTTAGCGCAAGCAAATAAAGAGTCAGCTGAAATTCGTGGTCGAGGTGATGCTGCATCATCGAAGATTTACTCTGCGGCTTTCTCTAAAGATCCTGAGTTTTATGCCTTTATGCGTAGTATGCAAGCTTACCAAAAAAGCTTTGCAGACAAACAAGACGTAATGGTATTAAGTCCTGACTCTGATTTCTTTAAATATATGGGCAGTCAAAAATAAATTTTTGCTGAATCACTTTTTATAAAAGTGTACTAACTCATTGTAATAAGGCCGATTTATCGGCCTTTTTTGTATCTGCAATTATATATATTCGGATTAACTCACAAAGATATTGATTCAACTGTTCTCTTTTTGCTAAAATCCCCGCTTAATTCGCTAGAGATATGTGATTCTGATGGGAAAAAATGTAGTAATTCTTGGCACTCAATGGGGTGATGAAGGTAAAGGGAAGGTCGTTGACCTACTAACAGACAAAGCACAATGGGTTGTTCGCTATCAAGGTGGACACAATGCTGGTCATACACTAGTACTTGATGGAGAGAAGACTGTTCTTCATTTGATCCCATCTGGTATTTTACGTGAAAATGTAAAATGTGTTATCGGTAATGGTGTGGTATTAGCGCCTGATGCATTGTTTAAAGAAATGAACATGCTTATCGAACGAGGTATTCCTGCTAAAGAACGCCTTTCAATCAGTGAAGGTTGTCCTTTAATTCTTCCTTACCATGTTGCATTAGATGTTGCTCGTGAAAAAGCGCGTGGCAATAAAGCAATTGGTACTACCGGTCGCGGTATCGGTCCTGCTTACGAAGATAAAGTTGCTCGTCGCGGTTTACGTGTTGATGACTTATTCGATATGGAAAAATTTGCAGTGAAACTAAAAGAAGTTGTTGAATACCATAACTTCCAATTAGTTAATTACTACAAAGTTGATCCAGTAAGCTACGAAGATGTACTTGCTCAAATGACAGAAATGGCGCCACTATTAATTAGTATGGTTATTGATGTTACCGATGAACTTGATAAAGCTCGTCGTCGTGGTGAAAATATTTTATTTGAAGGCGCTCAAGGTACATTACTTGACATCGACCATGGTACTTACCCTTACGTAACTTCTTCAAATACTACAGCTGGTGGTGTTGCTACTGGTAGTGGTTTTGGTCCAACGCATCTTGACTATGTGTTAGGTATCGTAAAAGCTTACACAACACGTGTGGGTTCAGGTCCTTTCCCTACAGAACTTTATGATGGCATTGATAAGTTAGATCCTGCTGGTCATCACATGGGTACAGTTGGTCATGAGTTTGGTGCTACGACTGGTCGTTTACGTCGTACGGGTTGGTTTGATGCGGTTGCTATCAAACGCGCAGTACAATTAAACAGTATTACTGGTTTTTGTTTAACTAAGCTTGATGTTTTAGACGGCTTAGAAGAAATTAAAATCTGTACTGGTTACACTATGCCTGATGGCAAAGTAGTCGATGTACCACCGATGGCAGCTGATGGTTATGAACAAGCAGTTCCTGTTTATGAAACTATGCCTGGTTGGTCTGAAGTATCATTTGGTGTAACAAGCTATGATGCGTTACCTACGAACGCTAAAGCTTATATCAAACGCTTAGAAGAAATTACTGGCGTACCAATTGATATTATCTCTACTGGTCCAGATCGTAACGAAACAATGATTCAGGTTAATCCATTTAACTAATCTGATTGTTTAATTCGCTACAATGTAAAAAGCCGTAAATTAATTTACGGCTTTTTTGTTTTTATAAATTGTTATACAAAAGAAAAGTTTCTCATTAGCTAACTTATTCTATTTGCTGCAATATTCGCTAAACTTATTAATGCCTGCTTGTATTCGCTCTCTGGTAGTATGCTGATTGCTGAAATGGCTTTCTCTGACTCTTCAATTGCTCGTTGTTTGGTATATTCTAATGCATTGGTTTCTTTTAACGCTTGCATTATCTCGTCAAAATAATCCATCCCATTGGCTTTTTCAATGGCTTCTCTAATTAAGGCTACTTGCTTTGGGGTGCCTTGTTGCATTGCATAGAGTAACGGAAGAGTTGGTTTTCCTTCGGCTAGATCATCGCCCGTGTTTTTACCCATTTCATCAGCATCTGAAGCGTAGTCCATAACGTCATCGGTTAATTGGAAGGCTGTGCCTAGATATTTACCGTAGTCGAGTAGTGCGTCTTCTATTGCCTTAGGTTGCTCACCTAAAACCGCCACTAATTGTGTCGCTGCTTCAAACAATTTAGCTGTTTTAAAGTAGATAACATCCATATAGGTCTGTTCTGTTGTATCGGGGTTATTACAATTCATTAATTGTAATACTTCACCTTCAGCAATCACATTAGTTGCGCTAGCTAATACTTTCATGACTTTCAAGTTTTCAAGCTCTGTCATCATTTCAAATGAACGGCTATATAGGAAGTCGCCCACTAACACACTAGCTGCATTACCAAATAATGCATTTGCTGTTTTTTCACCTCGACGTAAATCAGATTCATCGACCACGTCATCATGTAATAACGTTGCCGTATGAATGAATTCTATAATCGCAGCAAGCTTGGTCATTTGTGGGTTATAAACATTAATTGCCTGTGCCGCCAGCACGGTAATAAGAGGACGTATACGTTTGCCTCCACTATTAATGATATAAAAACCAAGCTGATTTATTAACGCAACATCGGAGCTTAATTGCTCAGTAATCAATTGATTTACTTGAGTCATATCTACAGAAGAAAGCTGCTGAATTTGTTTAATATTCATAGGTAAAAATTTCCATTGGACGCAATATAAAGCGAGAGCACTATTATTGCCGTTTATGAGTAATATCTCAACAGGGGATAGTTGGTTAATAAGGTTTATTAATTGAGGAATAAGTGTAGTACTTAAGGCTTCACTATTGTTGTTGATTAATTGTTTACTCTTTCTGTAAGTTAACTTGTTGATATTTATTGTCTTTATTCGTTTAATGTGTGGCTTTTATCTATTTGGTAACTTATTCTTCTGTTAAATCATTTTGTTTAAATAATTTATCATTAATTTAACCTTTTTATGTTTTGCTTAATTCACGCTATTAATACCTAAATAACAAGCATAAGCGATTGAACTTTAGTCTTTTTTGTTTTTCAAAATGCACTCTCATTACTTCGTTATTTTTCTTCTAATTGTGCTATCCATTCTTTTGCATAACCTTGATATTGCTTAGTTTGTAGGCTTAATAAGCTTGCTTTGGCTTGTGTTTTTTTATTTTGTTCAATTTGGCTCATTGCCAGTAAAAAGTGCCATTTGTCTATGGTGAGTTTGTTTTTATCTTGTTGTTTCGTCGTTGATTGAGTTTTATCTTCTATGTGGTTTCTTAATAATGACTTATAAGCAACTTCAGCTTCTTCCCAGCGTCCTTCTAAATAAAGCAATTGTGCTTGCTGTTGTTCCTGTTTGTTAGATTGAAATCCTGCTTTCTTTGCTGATGCAAGTAGATTTAATGCCTGTTTTCTATCTCTGGCCATTAACCAAGCATTAGTTAATATTTCATAATAGCTTTCATCTTTTTCAAGTCGCTTGTTCTTTGCTCCTTCAAGATAAACATCAGCAGCCAGTCTGGGTTGTTGTAATTGCAAATACAGTGAAGCTAATATTTTATAGCCTTGTGTATTCAACAAACCTTGGTTTCGTGTGATGGCAAGTGTAGATAATGCCAACTCATTGTTATCTAGGCTTAAATAACTATAAGCAAGACGGTGCCAATAATCCTCCGATTGAGGAAAATCGATCACAGCTATTTGTAAATATTGGTTAAGCTCTTTGTATTTTTCTAACCCTTGTAAAAGCGCAAGTAATAACTTTAAATAAGGCTCTTCTTTAGGAAATAAATTGTAAGCTTGTTTAGCAGGAAAAAGTGCTTCGTTTAATTTATGTTGAAGATAAAAAGCTTGAGCTAATAAAGCCGCATTACTTGCTTCTTGTTTCTCGCTTATTTTATAGTTACTTCGTTGTTTTTTATCTAATTTTTTAAGAATAGAAAACCAAGCCGTAAAATGTTTTTCAA
The DNA here is from genome assembly GCF_004378355.1 of Psychromonas algicola. GTDB lineage: Bacteria > Pseudomonadota > Gammaproteobacteria > Enterobacterales > Psychromonadaceae > Psychromonas. The sequence goes on along the minus strand of NZ_SNUB01000004.1, from coordinate 29,731 downwards.
CCAATGACCATTGCATTGAGCTTGCGTCGCTCGCATCTTTAAATTGTGCTGCTAACTGGCCAGCCAACTGGTGAAAAGTGAGTTGTTGCTGTTGGCTTAGAGATTGGCTTAATAATGATTCAACCACTTGATAGCTTTGTGAGTAATTTTGTTGCATTAGCAAAACTTGTAAATATAAGTTACTTGCAAGTAGCTGACGCTCTAATGAATGGGTGCTTTGCTGTTGATAAAAAAGCTTAATATTTTCGATTAACTTTTGCTTCGACTCCTCGGTTGGTTGTTTTTCTTTTTCTTCGATTATTTGAGTAAACGAGGTTGCCAATGTTTGATAACGATTATAAATAGAAGGGGGCACTTGAGCTTCGCTTACTTGAGGAATAAACAATAAGCTGATGCACAATAATGACAACACTGAGGTAAAAAATGATGAGTAATGTGATTTCATGTTAGTTGAGTTCAAAGCCTAGTTTTACTTTTTTCCATTCTGTTGTACCTGCTGGTGTTTTTTCAAACTCCCAGCGGCCAACTGCTTTACGAGATGCTTTAGCAAAATAACCACGAGGTTGCTCTTCAATGACTTTAATTTCTTTTGGGCGTCCTGCATCGTCAATCAATACGTGTAGTAATACATAGCCTTCTATTTTCAAACGTCGTGCCTTATAGGGATATTCTGGGTTACTTTTATGACGTATTTTCGCTAATCCTATTTGTGGCTCTGCTAATACCGCTTCCGGTTGAATTGCACTGGTTACATCCACAAGCTGTGGAGAAACATTAAAAGTAGGTACAGAAACCGCCGGTAAACTAATACTGTTGTTAAAGCTGATGTCTGGAGCATCAAATGTTGCTTGCACTGCAGGAGGTAATGCTGCTGTTATTGGTTGCGGCTCTTCGATCGGCTCTAACTCAGGTTCATTATTCTGCTCCTCTACCGTAGAGTCAGTAAATTGGCGGAAATTTATTGTGAGTGGATCTTTAATTGGTTGTTTACTGTTCCCAATGGTTAATCCATAAATAAGCCCCGCTAAACTAACGTTCACTACGATTGCGAGTGTGAATGCAGCAAATGAGAAGTGTTTACTGCCCGGCTGTAGCAACTGCAACATTATTTACTCCTGCTAATCTAACTTGGTCTAATACTTCGATTAATCGTCCTGTATTTACTGAGCGATCTGCATTTAACATGACCGAGGTGTGTTCTCCACCGCTTAGTGATTTAACACGGCTGCGTAATTTTCGAATATCAATTGGCTCTCCTTCGAGCCAGACACCATTTTGAGGATCAATTGAAATAACGAGTGCAACGGCATCTTGTGAATCATTTGTGCTGCCATCTGGACGTTGGATATCAATGGCATTCATTTTGTTAAATGACGCGGTGACTAAGAAAAAAATCAATAAGATAAAAACCATATCGATCATTGGAGTCAAATCGACATTAACTGCATCTTGATTACGTGTGAATCGACTTCTCATTTATATTCCTTTTGCTATCACTAGTTGCTGTGAAAGATCTAGCGTGAGTAAATTGGTTTTTTTAGTTAAGCTATGGCAAAAAAATAAGCCTGATAAACCTGTGACTAATCCTGCCAATGTAGTCAGTAATGCTTGAGCAATACCGCTACTAAATAATTCAGATACGCCTAAGCTATTAGATAACACTGAAAAGTTATCAATCATTCCATCCACTGTGCCGAGTAAACCTAATAAAGGCAAAACAGCGGTTAATGTTTTGATGAAGATTAGATTCCGAGTGAGTAAGTTATTTAGCTCTGCTGTAAAACCATCGCGAATTGCTATCGCTAATAAGTGAGGTTGATCTTGCCACTTTGCCCAAGATCTTCGGTAATGCGCTAAAAGCTTAGGGTACTCAAAATAACACTGTAAATAGCAACGAGCGATCGTCCACCACATCACAACGGATAGCATCATAATGATCCAAAATATAGCTGATGTATCGCTCAGAAAGTCAGTAAACGCTTGCATACTTATAGCTCGCTACGGTTAGTAAGTGATTGTTGACGCTGTGCTAATAACCCAGCGGTTTGGTGTTCAATCACATTTAAAATACTGTCACTTTTACTACTTAAAAAACTATGGCATAGCAATAACGGAACGGCGGCTATTAATCCAAATTTAGTGGTTAATAATGCTTGGGAAATACCGCTTGAAAGTACTTGTGGATCACTATTCCCATAAGCGGTGATTGCGTGGAATGTTTCAATCATACCTGCAACCGTTCCTAATAAACCGAGCAAGGGAGCGACGGTGGCAAGTACCGCTAAGGTACCTAAACCTTTACGGAATTCGGGTATCTCTCCGAGTACGGCTTCATCGAGAAAGCGCATTAATTCTTCTGCATTACTGTTAGCATGTTGATCTGCAACACTGATAATACGACCTAGTGAATTGTCGCCAATCTTAGTTAACTGCTGTTTTTGGATATGAATTAGTTTTGATTCTTTGGTTAACAGCAAAAAGCGTAGTAGGGCAATAACAATACCTAGCACACCAACAACTACGATAATTCCACCTACAATGCCTGCATCTGAAAAGACTTTCCACCAAGCAGGTGTATGCGTTGAACGTTCTAATAAAGCGCCTGAAGTTGGATCAATGAGTAGACTGATAAATCCGTTATCAACTTGTTCAAAGGCTTCAATCCGAGCATCAATATCTGCTGATTTAGGCGTTAATAGTTGGTAAGTTTCACTTGCTGGTTTATACAATAAGGCCCCTTCAGGGCTAAAGGCGGAAAAGCCTGCAATATTAGTGACCGTTAATACTGCTTTATTACCATCAGCCATGGTGACCGTTTGCTCTACGGTTGTTATTTTGCTTGTTGCAACCATCTGCTCGGTGAATAGCAACCAAAGTGTCTTTATAGCTGTTAAGTCTGGTTCGAAATCTGCTTCACTGTAAGGGGATAATCGAGCTGAACGGCCTGTTAAAGATGCGCTAATTGGACTTTTCTTTAATTGCCCGCTTAAATCTTGACTGGCTCTTTTAAATTCATCAAAGACTTTGTCTAAATCTGCTTTTTCAGTATTCGCGACTTGTTGTTGCGTTGCGATCTTTTTATTATTAATCGCAATATTATCCTGTGATCTTGTCATTTTTTGCTGTAATGCTTTATTACGATCACGTTGTTTTTTTAGATTTGCTTGTTGAGTTTTTAAGTCATTTTTAAACTCTGTTAATGCTTTTGTATCAATGTTCGTTTCTATATTGTTGCTTTTCTTTACTTGCTCTAATAAGTCATCTAGCGGAGTCGCGTTCGCTGACAAGAACAATAAACTCAAACTAATGGCTGTTATCTTTTTGCAGTGAGTCATTAACATTATTGTGCCTCCTGTTGTCGCTGTGCTGGTAAATAGGGGAGGGCCAATAAACTAGGTACGGTTTTGTTGTTAGCAATTTGATAGGCTTGCTTGACCTTGGTTAACCAACTTTCAGGCAATGTTTTCCATGTGCGAGCATTGTTATCCCAGTAACCTGCCATTTGTTGATCTGGAGTGAGATAGTATAAGGCTATACGGCCAACTTTAATTAGCTGCACCGCTTTATTTTCAGTACTTAGCGGTAATTGTGCTTGCCATGTTTCTAGCGTGTCACCGTACTCAGTTTCAATTTGATAAGCTTCTACAATACGGCGATATTTATCGGCTACATTAACATTAGGGTTATCTAATAGGTTGTTTAATTCGGTTAAACGCAATTGGCGTTCTTGCCATAGAAATGGAACATCATTATTGACGAATAATGTCAGTACTTTTACCATTTCTTGCATTAATGGCATTAACTCCATACGTACTTCACGTACGTTTGCCATGTTCATTGCTAGGCTTTGTAATTTTTTTTGCTGTTGTAATTGTTGTTTATCTAATTGCTGGTTGTATGTGTCTAAAATCGCATTTTCACGAAGTAAAGCGCGATATTCATTCACCACTTCACTGGTTTTTTCATCTAATTCAATAATTTGTTGCTGCGTCTTTTGGGCCTGACGTTGCGTTTCTTGCTTTGCAGATATAACGCTGTTGAGTTCAGTTTCAGCTTTCACTGGTAATAGCGATAGGTAGCTAAATAAGCTAATTATGCATATTTTTGAATAGTTCATATTGTTGTGGCCATTAAATAAAACGTGATTGTCAGTGAAATACCAACTTCTAAATGAGAATCATTATACTTAAGGCGTGGAGTTTGGCAATAAGTTGGTAATAAATCTTATTTTTTATTTCTTTATTTATTCATTCAATTTTCTATTTATTGTGAAGTTATTTGCTTGTAAAATGAGCCTTAATAAAAAAGGGTGGTAAAACCATTAACTTAGTTTTGTCGCGATTCTGCCGTTCATCTTTTGTGATTTTTATATTGTACTTTTGATAGTTTTATCTTATTGAAAAATAAGTGTTTTTCATTCGCTTTAAATGCTAAATGATAAACAGAGAAACTAATTACAATATTTTATCCAAAACTGATTGCCAAACTGGCTATGTCTCTGTAGAATCCGCGACCATTGTAATTAATTAGTGTGCTCTCGATGTTGAGGTTGAAATAAAACCGCACGAGATGCCTGAACGGAGTAAGAAACATGTACGCTGTTATCCAGAGTGGTGGCAAGCAACACCGTGTTGCTGTTGAACAAACTCTTCGTTTGGAAAAACTTGATGTTGAAGCTGGCGCAACTGTAGAATTTGATAAAGTTCTATTAGTAGCAAGTGCTGAAGACGTTAAAGTTGGTGTTCCATACGTTGAAGGAAGTAAAGTTACTGCAGAAGTAGTAGCTCACGGTCGTGGCAAGAAAGTTAAAATCGTTAAGTTCCGCCGTCGTAAACATTCTCGTAAGCAAGCTGGTCACCGCCAGTGGTTTACTGAAATTAAAATTACTGCGATTAACGCTTAATTAGGAGTTATTAAAAATGGCACATAAAAAAGCTGGTGGTAGTACTAATAATGGTCGCGATTCAGAAAGTAAACGCTTAGGTGTTAAACGTTTTGGTGGCGAATCTGTATTAGCTGGTAACATTTTAGTTCGTCAACGTGGTACTAAATTCCACGCTGGTCTAAATGTTGGCTTAGGTAAAGACCACACACTATTCGCTAAAGCGACTGGTACTGTTAAGTTCGAAAAGAAAGGTAAACCTGTACGTTCATTCGTGAGCATTGTTGCAGAGTAGTTCTTTCGAAGCAAAACTTTAAAAGCCTCGCAAATGCGAGGTTTTTTTTTACCTATATATTTGCTTATTTATTTCTATTGAAATAAAGATGTCATACCAATTACGTTGAATATGTTATCTAAATTTTGTGCAGAAAAAATAGTTCAATTCGAGGCATAAATTGACACCTTTCGAGAGGTTAACTTCGTTAACCCTCTATCGGTAGTATTAAGTAAAACACTTTAATACTTTAATGGCAGTTCCCTTTACGAAATTTATAACAAAGAAGTGAGCTCTTTTAGCCAGTAAAATAGATAAGCTATTTATCGTGATTGGTATAAACTATGATCAATAGAAATAAGTATAATCATTGCACGTAAAGTGTGAGTGTGTTTTTTGGAGATTGAAATGAAATTTGTTGATGAAGCAAGAATTAAAGTGGACGCTGGTGACGGTGGAAACGGTGTTGTTGGCTTCCGTACTGAAAAATATATTCCACGTGGTGGTCCAAATGGTGGCGACGGTGGTGATGGTGGTGATGTTTACCTAGAAGCTGATGAAAACTTAAACACACTAATCGACTTCCGTTTTGTTCGTTTTTATAGCGCTGAACGTGGTGAAAATGGACAAGTTTCTGACTGTACTGGATCGCGTGGTAAAGATAAGATCATCAAAGTACCTGTTGGAACACGTTGTCGAGATGATGATACCGGTGAAATCGTAGGTGATTTAACCAAGCACGGCCAAAAATTAATGGTGGCAAAAGGTGGCTTCCACGGTTTAGGTAATGCACGTTTTAAAACTTCAACTAACCGTGCGCCTCGTCAAAAGACGGAAGGGACACCTGGCGAAGTTCGTAATTTATTATTAGAACTGTTATTGCTTGCCGATGTGGGCATGCTAGGTCTGCCTAATGCTGGTAAATCTACTTTTATCCGTAGTGTCTCTGCCGCTAAACCTAAAGTTGCAGATTACCCGTTTACTACCTTGATCCCTAATCTAGGGGTGGTAAGTATGGGGCATGGTAATAGCTTTGTTATCGCAGATATTCCTGGGTTAATAGAAGGCGCTTCTGATGGTGCAGGGTTAGGAACTCGCTTTTTACGTCATTTAGAACGTTGTCGTGTTTTACTGCATATGATTGATTTGTTGCCTGCTGATGGTAGTGATCCTGCTGAAAATGCGTTAGTTATTTTAGAAGAACTTAAGAAACATAGCCCTAAGTTAGCTGAAAAACCACGCTGGTTAATCTTTAATAAAATTGATTTATTATTGGAAGACGAAGCTGAAGAAGTGATGCAACGCGTTAAAGATGCACTTGAATGGGATGGTCCTGTTTATAAAGTTGCAGCTATTTCTAAGACTGGTACACATGAAGTTTGTAAAGAGCTTGTTGCTTATATTGAAGAGTTACCAGCTGAGTTCAGTCAAGAAGAAGAGCGTCAACAGGTTGAATTCCAATGGGATGATTATCATAAATCAGCAATCGATGCGGTTGAAGGTGCTGTGCATATTGATGACGAAGATTGGGATGATGAAGACGAAATGATGGAAGTTATTTACGTTAGAGATTAATTCTTAAACTTCAGCTCTATTTGTAAAAACCCATACAAAGTATTTTGTATGGGTTTTTTATTATCTTAAATTTACTTCTAGCGAAGGCCTGTTATTACTCTAAAGGGCTGCTATAGCTAGATCTAAGCTAATTTTTCGTAGTTACTTTATTCTTAATTTCCTCCATTAAATATTACTGCTTAACTTAAAAGTAACTTTTAAGTTATTTAACCTATTGATTTAAAATGATTAATTGATATTGTGTGCGTGTTCACTTGTTTTTGATTAATTGTTGGGGTTAATTGTGAGTAAGGTCGAATTTATGATTTACTGTAATGTAACCGGTTACAGTAATCGGTTACATTTAATTCAGCTACATACGTTGTTTAAATATTAATGATGAAAATCTGAGGGAGAATAATATGAACGATCGATTAAATTGGTTATTAGGAAAAGTGTTGCAGGTTGTAAACTCTAAACCTCTTGTCGCTATCAAGGAAGGTTTTATGCTGACAATGCCGCTGACTATTGTCGGTTCGGTCTTTCTATTGTTTGCCTTTATCCCGATTAATGGTTACGACGAGTTTATGGCGGGTATTTTTGGCGCAGAATGGAGAACGCCATTATTCCAAGTCGTAGGTGCAACATTTGATATCCTTGCTTTAGTCGGCGCATTTGGTATTGCTTATACCTATGTTAAATATGAAGGTTATCCAGGTGCTAATGCTGGTGTCTTAAGTATTGTTTCTATGCTTATTCTTTTACCTGCTTTCGTCGTGGCTCCTGATGGTGTTACTGAAATAGGAGGAGTTATTCCTAAGGCATTTTTAGGCGGTAAAGGGATGATTGCTGCCATTATTATCGGTTTGGTTGTTGGTAAAATATATTCAACAGCATTAAAAAATGATTGGATTATTAAATTACCTGATGCTGTGCCAGAAGGGGTTTCAAATGCCTTCAAATCATTGATTCCTGGCTTTGTTATTATTTTATTAGCCTTCCTTACTTACATCATTTTTGATCGTGTATTTGAATCCACTTTGATTGAAACTATTTATTATATATTACAAACGCCATTACAAAATATGTCAGATTCTTTCTGGGGTGCGCTAACTATAGCAATTATGATTTCTCTACTATGGTGGTGTGGTGTGCATGGTCCAGTTATTGTAATGGGAATTATGGGACCTATCGTAACAGCGAATGCGTTGCATAATCAGTCTTTAGTAAATGCTGGTGAAGCCTTAATTGCAGGTGAAAATGCGAAGATCGTAACTAACCAATTCGTAGATCAATTTATCACTGTAGGTGGTTCTGGTCTTACTTTTGGTCTTGTATGTTGCATGGTTTTATTTTCACGTTCTGTGCAAATGAAGCAATTAGGTCGTTTGTCACTGATTCCGGGTATCTTCAATATCAATGAGCCTATCATCTTTGCTACGCCAATTGTATTTAACCCTATTATGCTTGTTCCATTTATTTTAGCGCCTGTGTTATCTGTTTGTATGGTTTATTTTTCAATTAACGTTGGTTTAGTTGGCCCATTTACAGCAGTACAAGTGCCTTGGACAACACCAATGATCTTAAGTGGATTTATTATTGGTGGTTGGACGGCTGCAGTATTACAAATTTGTGTCTTTGTGATGACTCTGTTTGTCTACTTCCCGTTCTTTAAATACCAAGATAAGTTAGCTGCAGAACAAGAAAATGAAGATTTAAAATCAGCTTCTGAACAGTTAAAAGAACAACAAAAAGTTAACGCTTAAAAACATCATTAGTCGTAATGATGAATAGATAGAGAGGTTTATATGAAAAAGATTTTACTATTATGCTCCGCTGGAATGTCAACATCTATGGTTGTTAAAAAGATGCGCGCTTCCGCTGAAGAGAAAAAAGTGGATGTGCTTATTGAAGCACAAGGCTTTGAATCCTTCCAAGACCATGTTGAAGAGTATGACTTATTTTTATTAGGTCCACAGATCCGTTTTAAAAAGGATGAATTGCAAAAGCTCGCAACACCTTACGGTAAAAAAGTTGAGGTTATCGATATGGTTGATTATGGAATGGTAAACGGTGAAAAAATATTAACCAGTGCCTTAGCGCTTTTAGCTTAAATAATATTATTACAGCTAATAACAAGTTGTTATTAGCTGTATTTAAAACTGATTTTAAAAGGTAATAATATGAAATTTGCAAATGACTTTTTATTTGGTGCGGCGACAGCTTCGTATCAAGTAGAGGGAGCTTGGGATCAAGACGGTAAAGGCCCTACCAATTGGGATGAATTCGTTAAGATACCAGGTAAAACCTTCGAAGGCACAAATGGTGATATCGCGATTGATCATTACAATCGTTATAAAGAAGATATCAAGCTAATGGCTGAAATGGGGTTAGAGTCTTACCGTTTTTCAATTTCATGGGCGCGTATTCTTCCAACAGGTACAGGTGAAATAAATCAAAAAGGCATTGATTTTTATAATAATTTAATTGATGAATGCTTGAAATACGGGATTGTTCCATTCGTTACTTTATATCATTGGGATTTGCCTTTACCACTGGAAAAAGCAGGGGCTTGGTTAAATAAAGAAACAGGTGATGCTTATGTAGAATATGCGAAGATTTGTTTTAATGCTTTTGGAGACCGCGTGAAACATTTCATTACATTTAATGAAACGGTTGTCTTTGCATCACTCGGCTATATGTCTGGTGCGCATCCCCCTGGTATTCAAAATGATCCTAAAAAATACTTTGATGTTACACATAATGTCTTTTATGCCCACGCACGTACCATCATTGAATATAAAAAGCTTAAACAGTACGGTGAAATTGGTTTAAGTCATGTTTTCTGTCCTGCTTATGGAGTTGATGATTCAGAAGAAAACATCTTCGCCGCTATGCATGCCAATCAATACAATATGAATTGGTTTTACGATCCTATTTTAAAAGGTGAATATCCCGAATACGTTGTAAAGCAGCTTGAAGCCAGTGGTTTATTGCCTAATTGGACTGACGCAGAGCTAAAAACAATCAAACAAGCTGCGCCATTAAATGATTTTATGGGACTGAACTACTATCAGCCTATGCGAGTTGAGAAAATTAATGGTGAAGTTGAAAAAGTTGAGATTACACGCGAAAACTCAACCGGATCTCCAGGTAACCCAAGTTTCGACCATGTTTATAAAAGTGTCAAAATGGCTGACAAAAAGTACACAAAATGGGATTGGGAAATATCTCCAGAAGGTTTTGTTTCTGGCCTCGTGATGCTTAAAGAACATTACGGACAAATCAAATTTTATATCACTGAAAATGGTTTGGGTGACGAAGACGTAATTATTAATGGTGACATTCTTGATACACCTCGTATCGATTTTATTAATGACCATTTATGCGCTGTTCGTGAAGCTATTAAACAGGGAGTTCATGTTAAAGGTTATTACGCTTGGTCTGCCATTGATTTATTAAGTTGGTTGAATGGTTATAAAAAACAATATGGCTTTATTTATGTCGACCACGCTAATGATTTAGCACGTAAGAAAAAAGCTTCTTTCCATTGGTTTAAAGAAGTGATTGAGACTCGCGGTGAAAGTTTAAAAGATTAAGTTTTATTACTCAATTTTTTGCTGAAAGAACCATAAAGTCTTTTATGTAAAGTAATAAAGCCAATCGTTAACAAATTAGAATTCGGAGAAAAACATGATTTCAGGTGACGAATTAGAAGCAACGGTAATGGAATTAATTATCAATGCAGGCGAATCAAAATCTTGTGCTATGGAAGCATTAAATGCTGCCAAAGCCGGAAAATGGGATGAAGTTGATGGTTTATTGACACAGTCTCTTGCTGCCTCAAAAAAAGCACATAAAGTACAAACTGCTTTAATTGGCATGGATGAAGGCGAAGGAAAAGTACCTGTTAACCTCATTATGGTACACGCACAAGATCATATTATGACAGCCATGTTAGCGAAGGAGATGATTGAAGAATTGATTAATATTCATCGGCTGCTACAAGCTAAATAGTTCACTGTGGTTATGTATGTTGGTTTTAATACATAACTACTTTGTTATACGGCTGTTATTCATTAACTATTTGATGTTAACAGCATTACCCAAAGTTAATTATTTTAATAAGGAAGTTAAGATGAAAATGAACTTAAAATTATTGCCGCTCTCAATCGCAGCTGCTTTATCAGCTTTTCCAGTTACTTCAATGGCTGAAGAGTCGGATACTTTTATATTCAGTGGGTATGCCCGTTATGGCATGGCTTATGCTGATGGAGATTCAACAACTGTTGCTGCTGATGATCAAAAAGCGGGTAATGCTGCAGGTCGTTTAGGTAATGAAGGGAATGGTGGTGAATTCCAGTTTACTAAAAAGTTTGTTAATGCTGAAGGTGCCAAGTGGGATGTTGCTGTGATGCTAGAGCATTGGGGCGATAATGTTGGTCTTAAAAAGTTCTATGCAGGCGGTAGTAATATTTTTGAATCTCAACCTAATGCTTATGTATGGGCTGGCCGTGACTTCCACCAGCGTCCACAGCAAGGTTTAAACGATTATTTTTATATGTCTCATGATGGGCAAGGGGCAGGTGTTAAAAATATTGAATTAGGCGACTCGACTAAATTAGACTTTGCTGTTGTTGGTCAGGCTGCTTCAGGTACTGGAGATAACGGTGATTATGCTTTTACTTCTAAATTGCATGGTTTAAATCTTTCTGATTCTTTAGCGCTAAGTTTCTTATTTAATGTTGGTTTTAGCTCTGATGATCCAGCTGCTGCGGTTGATGCTGTTGCTGCCTCAGATGCAACGGTTACAGATGATGGTAGTGGTGGATATATTTTTACTGATGCGGTAGAAGCTTCTGATGCAACTTATGCGGAATCAGATAACTCATATCAACTGGCTGCTGTATTTGATCAAAGCTGGTCTATGGGAGGGAATAAATTTATTGTTCGTTATGCTGATGGTGCTGACAATTCCGTGTTCACGCGCGAAGACGATTTAACCACACTGTATTTCTCAATGGAAGGTAATGTTAAATTTAATGAAACCATGGCATTGGAATATTTAGGGGCTTACCATAATTATGCAAAAGGCCAGGATGATAGCTTAGATACGACTAACTACAGTGTTATTTCACGTGGTTTGTATACTTGGAACTCTGTGCATTCAACTTGGTTAGAAGCAGGTTATTCGATTGTTGATTTTGATAACCAAGATGCAACTAATACGGCTTGGAAAGTTACATTGTCACAAAATATTGCTATTGATGCTTTTGCTAATGCTCGTCCTATGTTGCGTTTTTATGCCACAGTTGGTGATGCTGAAGTAGAAGTTGAAGATACTACAACTGCACAAGATACATTTACTCTTGGTGCAATGTTCGAATCTTGGTGGTAAAAAAAAAGCCTACTTATAAGTTTATTATAAATAGGCTAGAGCGAAACTACTGGATTCAGTTTGGCGACAGAGCCAGTAGTTTCATGGTTATTTTAACGCTTGTTGTTTAAATTGCCATACAATTTAATTTTTAAATATTTGAAGCCTGTTTACAGGTCATATTTCATAGAGTGCCCTTGGCCTAACAAGTTTTTGTTAGGCCTTTTTTATGGATAATTTGATTGTTATTAGATAGAGCGAGAATTCGCTGTTGTTGACTCTCTAGTGATGACTTTTCCACGAAAGGTGGTTTCTGTGACTGATATTTCAACACCATTTGCAAGATCCAGTGCAATTTTCATTGCTGCATTAGTAATATCTCTTATTGGTAACTCTACTGTGGTTAGTGAGGGAGTTACATAGGAGCCAAAAGGTTCATTATCTATCCCTACCACGGAGACTTGCTCTGGTACTTTTATGCCTACTTCATGTAATGCTCGAATCGCTCCTATCGCCATATCATCGTTAAAAGCATACAAAGCAGTAAAGGGCTGTTTCTGCGCGATAATTTGCTTACAGGCGTTGTAACCCCCTTCAATCGTATAATCACCTGCAACAACAAGATCTTTATTAAGTATTAATTGCTGTTGTTTTAAACATTCTTGGAAAGCTTTATAACGTAACTTTACTGTTCTTGAAGAAACTGATGCAGTGATACAAGCAATAGTCGTATGGCCTAACTCAAGTAAATGATTAACAGCTAATGCGGAGGCATGAAAATGATCAAACCAAACCGAATAATAAGTAGCGTCATTAATTTTTCGGTTCATAACAACAATCGGTACACTAGTACGTGCTTTAATATCTTTAAAATCTTGTTGAGTTAATTTTCGACTATACAATAGAATGACATCACAACGACGTGCCACTAATGAATCAATGGCTTCCATCTCTCGCTGAGGATCATTGTGTCCATCGGTAACAATAAGTTGTTTTCCCGCTTGATCGGCTAGTTTAGCGGATTCTTTCAATAGCACACCAAAGTAGTTACCATCAAAGATCGAAGTGATTAAACCTATACTATTCGATGTTTTGGTTGCTAAAGCTTGAGCCAGAGTATTGGGTTTGTAATTTAAGGTTTCCATTGCCTGAAACACAAGTTTTCTAGTGGAATCTTTGATTTGCCCTTTATTATTAATAACGCGGGATACAGTTGCTTTTGATACTCCTGCTAACTTGGATACATCATTTATTGTTGGCATAAGTCTCTTAATTCAAATAGAAATATCATTAAAAATAAAAATTTAAAATATATTTTCTGTATCGTGGAATAGGGGTTTTATGAATTGTAGCAAAAAGATAAATATAGCGATATTATTTGTTAACTTATAAGATTGTCATTATGCGGTATAACTCTGCTATAGCTTTAATACCCCATTAAAAGTTAAATTTTTAATAGATGGCAGAAGGAGTAAAGGATCTTTGCTTAACCAGCTTAATATTTCTCACTAGTTTTGCGTTTGTTTTATCAGTATCATTATTTTTTTTAATGCCTTTAATTTATTAGGAATCTACATGTTTGAACAGTCTGAATCATATTTAAGTAACTGGTTAATTTCCTTAAATATTGGTAATTGGTCGGTTAATTTTGCAATCGTCTTAGGTATTACCTTATTGCTGCAACTTCTTTGGCGCTCCTTTGCTAAAAGAACAGAAAAAATAACGGCTAAAACCTCGAATACTTGGGATGATATTGTCTTTTTTAGTATAAATAGACCGATTAATTGGATCATCGTTTTAATGGGTGGTTCGATGTCATTAAGAGTTATTGCAAAAAGTGAAGATCTAGCTATTTCTGAATACCTCCCTCTGTTTCAAAAAGTAGCTATCTTATTATTAATTGGCTGGGTGTTTTGGCGATTAATTTACAAAATGGAACATACCTTTGTCGCTGATGATGAAAAAGATACCACAACCGTGACAGCATTAGCAAAGTTAGCTAAATTGTCTGTGATAACCATTATTACGTTATCCGTTATACAAACCTTAGGTGTTAGTATTTCAGGTGTGCTTGCTTTTGGTGGCATGGGGGGGCTAATTGTAGGTATGGCAGCAAAAGATCTACTTTCAAATCTCTTTGGTGCAGCAATGGTTTATATGGATAAGCCTTTTAAAGTAGGGGACTGGATCCGTAGTCCAGATAAATCAATCGAAGGCACTGTGGAAGAAATTGGCTGGCGTGTAACACGCATTCGTACCTTTGATAAACGTCCTATTTATGTGCCTAATAGTTTGTTTACTCATATCGTGGTTGAAAACCCATCGCGCATGAGTAATCGACGTATTAAAGAAACATTTGGATTGCGTTATAAAGATATTGGCCAAGTGGAAGTGATCATAAAAGAAGTAAGGTCGATGCTAGAGAATCATCCAGATATCGATCAAGCACAAACCTTAATTGTAAACTTTGATTTGTTTAATAATTCAACTTTAGATTTCTTTATCTACACCTTTACTAAAACGACTAATTGGGTGTTGTTCCATGAAATTAAGCAGGATGTTTTATTAAAAGTTGCACAAATTGTGGCTAAAAATAATGCTGAGTTTGCCTTCCCGACTCGTCAATTGCACTTAGATAAAGAAGAACACAGTGCATTATTAAATCAATCAGACAGTATTCAATAGCTATAGTTAATTTACCGATACACTTGATATAAGGCCTATTCATTAGGCCTTTTTAAGTTAAATAAGGCTGCGCTTCTTTTTCGACATTATCCAATTCATCTAATAACTCTAAAAGCTCTGGCTCTAATAAGTTAGGTGCGACACCTAGTTTCAATTCTTTTTCTATTAAACCTGCAATATTCTTTAGTTTTGGTACTCCGCTATAACTACAACCTCCATGGAATTTATGGATTGATTGAGTAAATCGATCATTGTCCACTTCTCCCTGAATTGCACGCTCAGTCATATTACGTATATCTGAAAATTCATTAAGTAGCATAATTAGCATTTCTTTGGCTAAGTCTGTTTTGCCTGCAGATTGTTTTAACGCTAGAGACCAGTCAAAAGATTGTTTATTGGTGAGTCTTATATCGTCATTAATATTGGTTTCTATTAATGCGTTGTGGGAAACCGTTTCAATTAGTTTTGCATTGGGAACCCATTTATCAATCATGCTTTGTAGAGCAATTTCATCAATTGGTTTGGCTAAGCAATCATCCATTCCTTTTTGTAAAAACTGCTCTTTTTCTCCTGGCAATACATGAGCGGTTACTGCGATGATTGGACTTTTTTGATTTAAAGAATCTTTTTTGATTTGTGCACAAGCTGTCACCCCATCGAGAACGGGCATTTGTATATCCATGAAAATGAGATCAAAAGGCAATTGCTTAGCATTGTCCACTGCTTCTTGCCCATTTTTACAGGTCGTTACATTCTTGACGCGATCGGCTAACATGGCTGATATCAATTTCAAATTCGCTGGATTGTCATCCACGGCCATCACGTTAATATTTTTACGTTGAATTTTCTCTTCAACATGTAAATTAGAGCGAGTCGTTTCATTTGAAACAAGAGCGTTAGCAAAGTTTTTATGGTTAATTGGCTTACTTAAACAGTGTGTAATACCTGTATTCATTAATTGCTCATAAATACTCGGATCACTTGAGTTAAGTAGTACAATTATATTATCTGTATGTTTTTTGGCTTGTTCTATTTGGTTTAATAAAACACGCATATTATTGTTATGGCCAAGTACGATACAGTCATAATGTTCAGTTAATGCCTTTTTCCACTGTAACTCTGTTTCTGCCATGATGTAATGCATTTGCCATTGTTTTAATAGTTGTGAACAAGCTTTTACTGCATATTCATTTGCTTCATAGGCAAGGATTTTACGCTCTGAAAGCCTTTTTAGAGGCAGTGACGTAAGTAGTGCGCGTGGGTTCTTTTCTATTTCAATGGTGAACCAGAACACTGAACCTGTATTAGGGGTTGATTTTAGATCAATGCTACCTTTCATTTGTCGAACAAGTTTTTGTGTGATCACAAGTCCTAAACCTGTTCCTCCATATTGACGCGTAATACTACTATCTGCTTGACCAAAGGCTTTGAATAATTGCTTTTGTTGTTGTTCTGAAATACCAATACCAGTGTCCGAAATAATAAACTTAAGCTTAATAGTATTATCGGTTTCCTCTTTTTCATCAAAACGTTGTATCTGTAATTCGATATTTCCTTTTTCGGTAAATTTGACTGCGTTGCCAATGAGGTTAGTTAAAATTTGTTGTAGACGCATTGAGTCACCAACAAGTTCTTTAGGGACGTCTTCACCAACAAGCATACTTAATTCAATATTTTTTTCATGTGCGCTTTGTGCTAATAAATGCATTGTTTCATCAAGACAGTCACGTAGATCAAAGGGAATATGTTCGAGTGTTAATTTGCCTGCTTCTAATTTAGAGAAATCAAGAATGTCATTAATGATATTTAATAGATTACCCGCAGAGCGTTCGATAGTTTGCAGATAATCAATTTGATTATTGGTCATTTTGGTTTTTAATAACTGACGAGCAAATCCAATAACGCCATTGAGAGGGGTGCGTAATTCATGACTCATATTGGCTAAAAACTCTGATTTTACAGAGGCTGCCTGCTGTGCTTTTTTACGCGTGATATCAAGTTCAATATTTTGAACTTCCATTTGGTCTAATGTTTCTCTTAATTCGCTGGTGGCTAAATCAATACTGTCCTGCATTTCTTCATGATGCTTAGACATCGCTGCAGCCATTTCATTAATACCATGTTGTAATAAACCGATTTCTCCTTTGTATTCGCCTTTAACACGAGAATTTAAACGCCCAAGACTGATTTTTTCAACCACTGAGGCCATACCTGAAATTGGGGCTGTGATCCGTTCAGCTTGTCTGAATGCTAAATAGAAACTCCCCAATATTCCCAATAGCACGACTAATATTGATAAAGCACCATCTCGATATAGAAGTAACTCAACTTCATCCTTGTTAATTTCTAATGCAACATAACCAATGATCTTTCGTGGTTGGTCAAAACTTAATTGATACTCTAAGAAATTACTTTCATCAACAATCGGCGTGTAAACAACAATGGTTTTGTCTAAGTTTTTAATTTCTGGTATATCAGGGATAGGTTGGTTTTCATCTAAACGAAGTTGTTGCGAATCTCTGTGGTAATTACTAATGACAAATAGTTCATTCTCTGCGGTAAAAATAGCAACACTTTTTATCATTGGACTATTTTGTCGGTGCGTTGCGCTGACAAGTCGTCGAAGAATTGTCCTTGTTTCATCTTGCATACCATATTCACTAATAATAGCTAAAGGCTCTGCAATATTAATGGCGCGATCAATTAAAAACTCATTGGCCTGTTGATAGCGATGGAAAGAAAAATAACCGGCTAAAATACCTCCAATAATAACGGTAGGTAAAATAGTAAAAGCAATAACTTGTGCGCGTAAGCCATATTTAGTCATAGGATAAGTCTAATTTTAATCGAGTAATGAATGCTGCTATGTTTTATGTGACAATAGCATACCGATAAACGTAATGGCTATCATGGCATAGCTTATTCACCTGTGAAATACTTATGGCTCAGTTCTTTAAAGCAACGCGCACAAATAAACAAAATAATAATGTAATTAAAAACTGTCTGATTGAAAAATTAGATCATCAAGGGCGGGGGATGTTATTTCATCAAAACAAACCTTTGTTCGTAGAAGGTGGTTTAGTTGATGAAGTGGTTGATATTACTATTGTTGAAGATAAAAAACGCTATAAAAAAGGGCGCATTTTAAAAACACATAAACAAAGTGAACTGCGTATTGAACCTGATTGTCCACATTACCATGAATGTGGGGGCTGTCATTTACAGCATGTTGAGCAAACAACGCAGGTTTCTATTAAACAAGAAGGTTTAGTGACGCTTTTTGAACGCTTTGCTAAATATAAGCCAGAGGAGTTACAACCAGCTTTAGTGGCAGATGCTTGGCATTATAGACGTTGTGCTCGTTTGGGGGTGATGTTTAATAAGAAAACGAAGAAAGTGGACATGGGGTTTCGACGTGCTGCGAGTAAGGAATTAATTAATCAGCAAGTTTGCCCGGTGTTAGTACCTGCGCTTGAAAAATTGATTGTTCCCTTGAAAGCACTATTAAATGAATTACAAGGTAAAACATCTTTAGGGCATATAGAGTTAGTTGAAGCACAAGACTCTGTTGCAGTACTTTTACGCCATTTAAAACCATTGTCGGAGCAAGATATTCAACTAATTTTTGAATTTTCAAATAAACATCAATTGTATTTTTATGCTCAAAGTAGCCCGACGGATATTCAATGTTTAACCGCTGAACACAAGTTAACTTATTCATTGCCAGAGCAGGATTGTGAATTCGAGTTTCATATTGATGACTTTTTACAAGTTAACGCGAAAGTAAACCAGCAAATGGTAGCACAGGCTATTAACTGGCTTGAATTAGAAACAACGGATCAAGTGTTAGATCTGTTTTGTGGGTTAGGCAACTTCACTCTACCTATCGCTAAAAGAGTAAAACAAGTGGTAGGCGTTGAAGGAATTCAAAAAATGGTTGATAGAGGCACTGAAAATGCATTACTTTCAGGGCTAACCAATACTCAGTTTTTCCAAGCGGATCTAAGTGATTTAAACGAACTAAAAGCTGATTGGGCTAAGTTGGATTATAACAAAGTCTTGCTTGATCCTGCACGAGCTGGTGCTGCGGAATGTATGTCATTTTTAGCAAGCAAAAAACCAACGCATATCGTTTATGTTTCCTGTGATCCGGTTACTTTAGCGAGAGACAGTGAATTATTATTAGCACAAGGATATTTGTTAGATAAAGTAGGGTTAATTGATATGTTTCCACAAACGGCTCATATGGAATCTATGGCTTTATTTATTAAAAAATAATCTTTGAGTGGTAACGACTTTATAAGTTAACAGTTTTAAGTATGATTGTTTGAAATTAACTTGTATTTGTTTTTTATAATAACAAGTTAAATATTATTTTTGAGGGCATTGAGATGGTTTCTGTTCGTGATACACATTTTTATCAAAGCGCGTTAAAAGATCCTAAAAAGTGGGTGACTGCATTCGGTTTAAGTAAAGAAGATCAAGCTAATCTACTCGATAACCATAAGAAAGTAAGTGAACTTTGTGATTCAGACCAGCAACGCGCTGCATTACAACTTGGTTGTGAAATGGTTGAAATCCTAGTGACCTTAAATATGGACATGGATACGCTCAATGCCGCGTTGATTTTTCCCTTGCTAGCACAAGACGTATTAAGTCCTGAAAAAGTCGATGAGTTATGGCCTAAACGCATTGCTAAGTTATCTAAAGGCGCAATGGAAATGGAAGGCATTCGTGCCCTTCAGGATCGTGGTGGTGAAAAAAGTGCGGCTTCTCAAGTTGATAACTTAAGACATATGCTCTTGGCGATGGTGGAAGATGTGCGTGCAGTTGTGATCAAATTAGCTGAGCGTATTTGTTATTTAAGACAAGTTAAAATTGCAGACGAAGAAACTAAAAAGCAAGTTGCCCGTGAAATTTCAACTATTTATGCTCCTTTAGCAAACAGACTCGGTATTGGTCAGTTAAAGTGGGAGCTTGAAGACCTTTCTTTCCGTTATATGCAGGCTGAAACCTATAAAAAAATTGCTAAGCAGCTTGATGAAAAAAGAATTGACCGAGAAAATTATATTCAAGACTTTGTGAATACTGTTAAAGCCTCACTCGTTGAGATGAATATTGAAGGGACAGCGTATGGTCGCCCTAAACATATTTATAGTATTTATCGGAAAATGCAGAAAAAAGATCTCGCCTTTGATGAGCTTTATGATGTGAGAGCCGTTCGTGTGGTCGTTGAAAAGTTGCAAGATTGTTATGCTGCTTTAGGGGCTATTCATACCAAATGGCGTCATATTCCTCGTGAATTTGATGATTATATTGCCAACCCCAAACCTAATGGTTATCAATCGATTCATACTGTTGTATTAGGTGATAGTGGCAAGCCTGTAGAAGTACAAATTCGTACTCAGCAAATGCATGACGATTCTGAGTTAGGAGTGGCTGCGCATTGGAAGTACAAAGAAGGATCTGCTGGTGGGAAGTCAGCCAATAACTATGAAGAAAAAATAGCATGGTTACGTAAACTCTTAGCGTGGCAAGAGGATATGAGCGATGGTGATAATTTACTAGATGAAGTACGTAGCCAAGTGTTTGACGATAGGGTCTATGTGTTTACACCTAAAGGTGAAGTGATAGATTTACCGGCAGGTTCAACTCCATTAGATTTTGCTTATTATATTCATAGCCAAATTGGGCATCGTTGTATTGGTGCTAAAATTGCGGATCATATTGTTCCGTTTACTTACCAATTAAAAACCGGTGATCAAGTTGAGATCTTAACCCAGAAAGAGCCTAACCCAAGTCGTGATTGGTTAAATCCTCAGCTTGGTTATATCAAGGCTCCACGTGCTCGCCATAAGGTTGCGACTTGGTTTAGAAAACAAGACCGTGATAAGAATGTTATTGCTGGCCGTGAATTACTAGAAATTGAATTATCAAAAATAAACTTAAAACTGACTGATATTACACCTGCTATTTCACGATTTAATGTCGGTACCGCCGATGATATTTATGCGGGAATTGGTAATGGCGATTTACGTATTAATCAGCTTGTTCATTTTTTAGATGGTTTTCATCATCAAAAAACCCTTGAACAACAAGACGAAGCCGCGTTATTAGAGCTACAGAACCGCAAAACACAAGTTGCCCCTAAAAACACAGGTAAGGATATTATTATCGACGGGGTAGGTAATTTGATGCATAACATTGCTCGTTGCTGTCAGCCTGTTCCTGGTGAAAATATTGTTGGTTATATTACACAGGGGCGCGGTATTTCTATCCATAGAAAGAACTGTGAACAATTGGCTGATTTAGAAGAGGTACATCCAGAGCGCATCATTAATGCAAATTGGGGGGATTCACAATCATCTGGTTATACATTAACGCTACGTTTGATTGCCGATGATAGAAACGGGTTGTTGAAAGATATAACCACTGTCTTATCTAATGAGAAAGTGCATTTAGTTGGTGTAAACAGCCAAACTAATGCTAAAACATTAACGGCCACCGTCGATCTTTCAATTGAAGTAAGTAACAACAAAGAAATTAATGGCTTGCTTAATAAGTTAAAGCAATTGAAGAACGTATCAGATGCACATCGTTTATGATATTCGTCTCTGATATTGGATGAAATGGTTTATTAACTAAGATTAAAAGCATGTCTCATTAATAAATGCCCACTCTTTTCTTTGGAAAGAGTGGGCATTTTTGTATTGAACGTTAGGTTCATTTTCTATTAGATAAAATCTATTGGGTCAACATCAATCGACCAACGCACTTTCCTTCCTTCTGGTAACTTTTCAAAATAAGCTAATGCGATATTTAATGTTTTTGTAATTAATACGCGTTGCTCACTTTGTATTAATAGTTGAAAACGATATTTGCCTGCTCGTCTTTCCATTGAAGCGGCAATTGGGCCTAAAATCAATAATCTGTCCGCTATTTTATTCGTTTCTGCAATCTGATTTAAAGTTTGTTTGCAAAGCGTTAAGAAGTTTTCTGCTTGTGTGGCATTTAACGCTTCTGCTCTAATTAAAGCTTGGAAAGAGAAGGGCGGTAATTGTGCCATTTTTCTTTCTTGCAGTGCAGTACGAGAAAAGTCACCATAACCATTATTAATTAACTCTTGTAATAGATTGTGTTCAGGATGAAAAGTTTGTAAAACCACTTGTCCTTTCTTTTCGGCGCGTCCTGCTCGGCCTGCAACCTGTGTAAATAACTGGCCTAAACGTTCGCTTGCTCGGAAATCATTACTAAACAATGCGCCGTCAACGTCTACCAAAGCGACCAAAGTTACATCTGGAAAGTGATGCCCCTTAGCTAGCATTTGTGTGCCTAATAATATTTTGTATTTACCACTATTGATATCGTTAAGGTAATCGTTAAAGCTATCTTTTTTACGCGTATTATCTCTGTCTATGCGCACTGTTGGATGATCTGGGAAAAGCTGATTTAAGGTTTCTTCAAGTTGCTCTGTCCCAACCCCCGTAGAGTGTAAATGTGTTGAACCACAATCATGGCATTGCTCTGGCACTGGGTGTGTGGCCATACAATGATGGCAATGTAAGTAATTGGCACTTTTATGGTAAGTATAAAAAGCGTCACAACGTTGACACTTAGCTAACCAACCACATTCATGACACATCAATACTGGAGCATAACCTCGGCGATTTAAAAATAGGATAACTTGGTTATTTTTAGCCAAATGTTGTTGCATCAATTCAATGAGCTGCGGTGATAGCCCTGATTTGAGTGGTAAGCCTGTTAAATTAATTAAATCATTTTTAGGTGGTTTAGCGTTACCAGGACGATGCGTTAAAAATAAATGATGATAACGACCTGATAATGCATTATTTAATGATTCAAATGCGGGCGTCGCAGAGCCTAATAATATTGGAATGCTTTCCTGTGAGGCGCGCTTTATTGCAAAATCGCGAGCATGGTAGCGGAAACTATCTTGTTGTTTAAAAGAGGCATCGTGCTCTTCATCTAAAATAATTAAACCTAAGTTGGTAAAGTCACTAAAAATAGCACTGCGTGTGCCAATTACAATCGCTGCACTCCCTTGTTTAGCGTGTAACCATGTATCTAATTGCTGCTGCTCGTTTAATGCTGAATGCTTTAAGTAAATAGGGACATTAAAACGCGCTTGAAAGCGTTTAATGGTTTGCGGTGTCAAACCGATTTCAGGAACAATGATCAATGCTTGCTGACCTTGCTCTAAAACCGCTTTTAGAATATTTAAATAAACCTCGGTTTTACCACTACCGGTGATCCCTTCTAATAAATAGCAACGAAACTTATTTAACTGTTGCGTCACACTGGTTATTGCAATGGCTTGTTCTGCACTTAAATTAGGTTTCTGCTGTAATTCTTGGACATTATTGATCCACGTTGAGTTTGAAGAAGGCATTTGCTCATAGGCTGCAACGACCTTTTTTTCTTGTAAGCTATTTAAGGTGGATCTGCTAACTCCTTCTCCCTTAAGTGCTTCATAGGACAAGGGAAAATCTTGCAATAAAGTGGCAGCATGCAATTGTTTTTTCGCTCTAGCTAGCTGATTAAAGTCAAATCCATCTTGCTCAAGTTTCCAGTACTCTTGTGTTTTAAAGGCGGCTGCTTTGCCTTTACGTAATAAAGTTGGAATTGCTTGTTGAAACACATCACCAAAGGGATGTTGGTAATAAACTGCTGCCCAATGCAATAAGTCATATAAAGGTGTACTTAATAAAGGCGCTTTATCTAACAATTGTGTGACCGACTTGAGTTTCTCAATTGCAAAGTCTGATTCTTTAGGCGTTGCAGTGATCACACCGACTTGCTTACGAGGGCCGCCACCAAATGGTACTAATACTCGACAGCCTATTAAAGTCATTGAGTTGTCTTTAACCATATGTGCTGGTAACAAATAATCAAATTGTTTATGTAAAGGAATCGCTAAAGCAACTCGACATATTATTGGTTCATTCATAGGTATTTGATCATCGATAAAGGAGTCGTATAAAAGAAGTATTGTAACCTGTTTAGTTAGTGGCTTCTGTTTAAGAGTGATAATTTTATTAGTTTATGCGAAATCGAATGATAGTAATAGTTTAATTAGTCAACATAGAGAACCTAATTGGAGAAATATTATTTATTATAAAACGACCTTTTTAAGGTAATTCATATGTGTTTATTTTGTAAAAAGTGAGAAGAGAAATATTAATTATTTTAAGTTGTACTTTTTTAATTTGTTACTATACAATTCGCATCTTAAAAAATACGTGTGGTACTTTGTTGGTTGAAATAATTCATCCAAGCTGAGCAGCGACACGGCTACTAGAGGTTTTACTTATGAAAAATGAAATTCATCCAGAATACAAATTAGTTACTGCTACTTGTTCATGTGGTAACGTTATTAAAGTTGGTTCTACTCTTGGTAAAGAAGAGTTAACTTTAGATATCTGTTCAGCTTGTCACCCATTCTATACTGGTACTCAACGTGTTGTTGATACTGGTGGTCGTATTGACAAGTTCAAAAAACGTTTCGGTGCTTTATCTTCTAAATAAGATTAAGTATAGCGTTTTCAAAAAGCACCTTTGGGTGCTTTTTTTGTATCTAAAATTTGAAGTGTTTTACTTAATACTACTGATAGAAGGTTAACGAAGTTAACCTCTCGAAAGGTGTCAATTTACGCCTTGAATTGAACTGTTTTTTCTTCATAAAATTTAGATAACATATTTAACTAAATCGGTATTAAATCTGAACATTAAATGTAGGTATGGTTAAAGGTTGTTTGTTAGATAAATGTAATGCTTATGTAAAAGAAGATGATAGCTCGATAACAGAACTTATTAGACATTATATTTTTTTAGAGTGTTCTTTAAATAAAGTTTAAAACAAACGAAATTAGAGTATAAGCTCTTTTATATCAGTCTGTTATATTTCTAATATAATTTATTCTTATCTCAAATAAAAAGAAGTTCTCGTTGTTTTTAGATAGATAAATTGTAATAAAACGCTCAATAAACGTTCTATTTCTCTGTATTTCGCGTTAAAAATTGCACTATTGTTGTTTTTTTTATCTCAATAGACGAGAATAGCGCCTATATTTGAGGTGCCATTTGGCTTTTACTTCACATTCTTTAAGTTATTAGTGCGCGATTCGTATTGATTGAAGAACAATACTGGAATCAAATGCTAATAAGTTGTAAATTGTCCCATTAAAAATTTTAACCACTTTCTTGCAAGGGTAATCGTATGACAGGAAAACCTTCATCTTCTCAGTTTGAAGTAAATAACATCGCAGATCCGCTATTTATTCATGCTGAGCATATCGCAAAAGACTTCTCTTTGTTTCCAGATAATTCATTACCATCAAATACCGATGGTTTAGAAGGTCTAATCGATAGTAAACGTATCCAAGCGAACTTAGCGACGATCAAAAAATTAGACGTCGATGCTTATATTGCACGCACGGTAACTCCTGCTGAAAGCAATAAGCGTCCTGGTGCTAAAAGCATCATTGAAGGTTTTAATGGTAAAATTGTTTCACAACAATTAAACGGTGCTTTCTATTCCGCTGAAATGGAATTAGATTTTGGTGGTTACACTCGTCGTATTGGTTTGATTGCGCAAGAGCGTAGTTCAAACAACGGTGCATGGATGCCTGAGCATCATTTAGCTGCAAGTAAAGCTATCCGTAAATTTGCCGATTTATCGCTTCCAATTGTTTATTTAATTGATACTCCTGGGGCAGATGCTGGCGAAGAAGCAAATAGTCAAAATCAAGCTCACAGTATTTCTCAAATGATCACTGAAAGTGCTAACGTCGATGTCCCAACTATTGGTGTTGTTGTTGGTGTTGGTTACTCTGGTGGTGCTATTCCACTAGCGACTGCAAATATTTTATTATCTGTTCGTGATGGTATTTTTAATACTATCCAGCCAAAAGGTTTACAAAGTATTGCGCGTAAATACAACCTATCTTGGCAGGAATGTGCTCAATCTGTAGGTGTCTCACCTGAAGAATTATTAACAATGGGTTGTATTGACGGTATTGTTGATTACTCTCCTGTTGACCAAGATGAGCGTCAGCATAATCTTCAAAAAGCAATTATCTCTGGTATTTTATCGATTGAATCTAAATCGGTTAACTTTGTTCGTAAATACCCAGATATTTTAGAGCACTACAATCGTAGTATTGCGCGTTACCTTGATCCATCAAGTAAATTAACTGCTATTGAAAATGCAACGGATGCACATCTGTTAGCGAAAAACCCAACGGTTCATAATAATGCATTTGGTACTACTTACCGTTATATGCGTTACTTGACTTTGCGTTCTCGTATTAAAGCGATCCAAAAGAATGAATACGGCCGTTTATCTAAATTAACCATTCCAGAAGGTGATCTAAAAGCGCGTATAGAAGCAGATCGTCAACAAGTATTTTTGAATTGGTTAGAAAATCCAGACAAATTAATCTACGACGATACATTAAATAAAAGTTGGAAAACTTTCCTACAGAAACGTGATGATAAAGAGGTTGAACGTAATGCCTTCACTAAACTGATCTTAGGTGAGCCAAAAGAAAATTATAATAATGCATTAAGTGCGTTAATGATTAACTTAACTTGGTCTTTATATAATCGTTGGAAAACAAGCGCTGAAAACAATTTCCATTCTCTCATTAAACATTTAGAAGATGAAAAAAGCTTACCGCTTACGGATTCATGGCCTGAACTGGCTGAATTAAACATCATTGATGTAGTGGCACATGCTGAAACGCGTGCATGCTTTATCGTACATTGTCGTCATATGCTTGTATTTAATGCTTTATATGATAATACAATGGGCAACTTAGCGTCTATTGCTAAAGAAGCCATGGCGACTAAAGAGCTTTCTCGTGAATCTGTGTCTTCATTAGTACGTAGTTCGCTTAAAGCTGCATTAAGTAAAGTAAGTGATGATGATTATGAGCAACTAAAAACAACCTTTAATGCTTGGTTACAATACTTTGCTGAACAATCTGAGCGTGGAGAAATCTTAGCTAAGGTTGAAGAATGGAAGAGTATTGGTGCTCCACAAATGAACTCAAGTCTATTTGTTATTTTGACTTACTTGTTCGAGAAATTATTACCTGAATATTACAGCAGTCGTGATGATGAAAGTGCTTACAATGGTGCAATTAACCCTGTAAGAATTGGTCGTCGTAAAGACTTCTGGAATCGTTTGACTATGGGTTATCAAGATCTATTGATTCAAGCTGTTTTGCGTTCAGAAAAAGGTAAAAAGAATAACTCTCACGAAGCTATCATTGAAAAATTCTTTGGTAACTTTAAAGAGTCTCGTGCTGATTTAATGACTGCTAACTTATTAGAGTTCCCTGGTTTCCGTTTATCCGTTGAAGATGCTTTAGATAAGAATATCAAACCATGTGGTTTAATTACTGGTACTGGTGAATTTAAACTAGAAAACGGTGATGTTCAGACTGTAGGTGTTGCTGTTTCTAACCTATCTTTCCAAGCAGGTGCTTTTGATATGGCGAGTGCAGAGAAATTCTGTGCGCTATTAGTTAAATGTGCTCAAAAACATATTCCTGTTGTTGCTTTCATTAGTTCTGGCGGTATGCAAACTAAAGAAGGAGCTGCTGCTCTCTTCTCTATGTCGGTTGTTAATGATCGTATTACACGTTTTATTCGTGATAACGATTTACCTGTTGTTATGTTTGGTTACGGCGACTGTACTGGTGGTGCGCAAGCGAGTTTCGTAACGCATCCTCTAGCACAAACTTACTACCTTTCTGGTACTAATATGCCGTTTGCTGGACAAATGGTTGTTCCTGCATATTTACCATCAACATCTACATTATCTAACTACTTATCTCGTGTGCCTGGTGCAATGGACGGCTTGGTTATTAACCCGTTCTCAGATGACTTAAACGATAAGTTACGTGATATTGATGAAAACATGCCAATGCCTGTTGTGACAGTTGAAGAAACTATTCAACGTGCATTATCTGGTTTTGTTCCTGTTTGTAATATCGAAGATGATACTTTCTCTCAGTCTGATCCTCGTGAGTTAATGAAACCAGTTAAGAAAGTGTTGGTACATGCTCGTGGTTGTACTGCGGTTAAATTGATTCGTATTGCTAAAGAAAACAATATTAACGTTGTGTTAGTTGCTTCTGACCCTGATATGACTGCTGTACCTGCTGATATGCTAGGTGAGGGCGATAAACTAGTTTGTTTAGGCGGTAATACTTCAGATGAAAGTTACTTGAATGCAAGTTCAGTATTAAAAGTTGCTGAATATGAGCAGGTTGATGCATTACATCCTGGTATTGGTTTCTTATCTGAAAGCCCACATTTTGCAGATTTATGTGTAAGCCACGGAATTAACTTTGTTGGCCCAAGCATGAACAGCATGTTAACCATGGGTAATAAATCAAATGCAATTAAAACCGCACAAGATAACGGAGTGCCAGTAGTTCCAGGTTCTCATGGTATATTGACTGGTGCAGAGCAAGCGTTAGATATTGCTAATAGCATGGGATACCCAGTATTACTTAAAGCCGTAAATGGTGGTGGTGGTAAAGGTATTTTAGTTATTGAAAAAGCTGAAGATATGTTTGCTGGGTTTAACCAAGTATCTGCAGAAGCTCGTGGTGCATTTGGTAACGGTGATTTATACCTAGAGAAATACATTACCTCTCTACGTCATATTGAAGTGCAATTATTACGTGATACCTTTGGTAATACTAAAGTACTAGGTATTCGTGATTGTTCAGTTCAACGTAACAACCAAAAAGTAGTTGAAGAATCTGCATCAACTATGTTGCCTGAAAGATTAGAAAAAGAAGCATTAAAACATACTGCTGCTTTAGCCAATGCGGTTGATTACATGGGCGCTGGTACAGTTGAGTTCATTTATGACTTAGATGCTGATGATATCTACTTCATGGAAATGAATACTCGTCTACAAGTTGAGCATCCTGTAACAGAAGCAACATCTTGTATTGATATTGTGAAAGCACAATACGATATCGCTTCTGGTGCTGACATTTCTTCATTGAAACCACAGAAAAAAGGCTACGCAATTGAAGTACGCGTAACCGCTGAGAAAGCGGGACTAGATTCTGATGGCGTTATGCAGTTATTACCACATCCAGGTAAAGTTGTTGAATGTATTATTCCTGAGCAAGACGATGTAGAAGTGATGTCTATGATTGCAACAGGAAAAGAAGTTTCTCCTTATTACGACAGCTTGGTAGCACAGTTTATTTGTCATGGTAAAGATAGAAATGACACAGTTAAGAAACTACTTAAATTCTTAGATAAAGTAAGTATTAAAGGAATTGCAACTAATATTCCGTTATTACAACGTATCTTAAAAGATGAGACTTTCTTAAACGGTAACTACGATACAACTTACTTACCTAAGTTCATGGCTCAACTTGATCAACAAGTAATGATCGAAGAGATGGAAGCCTCTGCTGCTTCTGGGCTAGAAGGTGCTGCAGAGTCAATTCAGGTTGATGGTAGTAACGAGCTTAAAGTGATTGCACAAAGTGCTGGTATCTTCTACCGAGCTTCATCTCCAGCAGAGCCAGACTTTGTATTGGAAGGTGATATCGTTAATGTAGAGCAAACCTTAGGTTTAATGGAGGCAATGAAAATGTTCTCTCCTGTTACATTAGCAAGCTTTAACCGTAAAGATGCTGTGTTATACGATGCAAAAACTAAATTTAGAGTTGAACGTATTATTAATGCAAATGGGCAGCAGGTTTCAAGCGGTGATCTGTTATACATCATAACGCCTCTATAAACTTGTTACCTTGTAAAAAAGCCAGTCGATTGACTTAATGCCGATCAGTTAAGAAAAATTAGTTGATTTTTAACGTAAGAAGATCAAAATCCTATGACTCAAAAGGTCATGGGATTTTTTTATGGAACTTTCAGAAGCACTCGCTCGCACATCAAT